>JAZQGI010000001.1:0-28306 GCA_045539955.1 Acutalibacteraceae bacterium
ACCTTTTCTTTATTCTTCTTTATATCATCGATAGTTATTTTACTTTCGTGCGGAATAGGCTTCCAAGTAACCTTTACAAAAAGTGCTAAATAGGTTGTATATCTGCCAATAATATCGAAAATCGGCCAAGTAAGTGTGTAAAGTATCTTTTTATACCAAGGTATTTTAACTATTCGCTTATGCTCAATTATAAACAGATAAATCGCCAAAACGGTATTTTCAATATATTTACCCATACGGTATAGCAAGCGCAACCAAACCTGCATTAAGAAGCCTGTGAAAAATGCATCGGCTCCCGACTCAAGCACAATTTTAAAGGGAAACAAATGTCTCAAAAATTGTGCTAAGTAAGTTCCGCCTGAGAAAAATGTAATGTTACCGATTCCGCCGTTATAACAATAGCAGGCATACATAAACAGAGGAACAACCAACCATCGCGCGAGATTAAACACCGAAAGCGGTGTCAACTGCATTAAGGTATCAAACGAAGCAAAACGGTGGCGGATAGACTCCACAAAGCCGAGCGCTACCCTCTTTAAAGTAAGCGGTTTCTTTTCTTCTTTGCGCTTATCTGTAAAACGTGTTTTAATGAACAGTTTACCAAAAAAGATGTTCACAAATAAATACGGTCCCGTTTCAAGAAAGGCCAATAAATGACCTTTCGACCAACGCAAGCGCTGGCGAAGTGCTACACGAAGACTTGTAGGTTGTTCATCATAAAATTCAGCCTTATCATTATAAGAAATCTTATAACCCTGCGCAACAGCATCTGCTGTTAAGGCACGGTCTTCAGTAAGAGAGGTATATTTCCAACCCTTTTCAACAATTTCATTTGAAAACAGAAAGCCTGTACCTTGAATATTTGTCGCAAGTCTTAGAACCGACCTTGCGCGGTGGTTTGTACGAATTGAACGAATCCAATGAAGTGCATAGGTCGAAGCAATCCAACCCTCAGTGAAGTTTTTAGTGTTGCGGTATGAAGTAACAATCTTCTCCCCTGCATCAAACGAATCATTCATACGGGATATGTAGTCTTCTTTTAAAAGGTTGTCCGCATCGAAAATAAAATAACCCTCAAAGGATTTTGTGCCATAATCACGCTCGATGCAGTCGAACAAATACTGCAAAGCAAAGCCCTTGGTCTTGTGCTCATTATCAAAGCGTTCGTAGCATATAGCACCGTGACTTCGCGCAACCTCGGCAGTTTTATCGGTACAGTTATCTGCTACGACAAAGACTGTCAAAAGTTCCCCAGGATAATCCTGCTGTTTTATGCTATCAAGCAAGTTGCCTATAACCGATTGCTCATTCCTTGCAGCAATTACTATGGCGTACTTGTGCATATTCTTGGCAGGCTTAAATTTTCTTGTAAAAAACAGACCTAATATCTTATAAATCGTTTTGTGGAAAGTTAAATAAGTAAGAACCGTACCTATAACCGCATAGATAACCTTTGCGGCGGGATAAGCGTTACCTATTGCAGATATAATAGTATCAAAAATATTCAATTAAATCTACTCCCAAACTTAATATGCAAGTCAATTATATACCAAACACTTTGAAAAAACAATAGTAATTTTATTGTTGTGAAAACCGTTAAAAAATGGTATAATTTTTCTATTGAGGTGTTATAATGGATATTTTAAAAAAATTACAGGAAGAATTTAATTTAAAACCCTTTCAGGTGGAAAACACTGTTCAGCTTTTAGACGCAGGAAATACCATACCATTCATTGCCCGTTACCGAAAGGAAGCTACAGGCTCGCTTGATGACCAAATCCTGCGTGAGCTTAGTGACAGGCTTTCTTATCTTCGTAATATGGACGAAACCAGAGAAAAAATCAAAGCTTCCATCGAGGAGCAAGGAGCTCTTACAGATGAGCTTATTGCCGCCATTGAAAATGCCGCCACCCTAACCGAGCTTGACGATATTTACCGCCCATATAAGAAAAAACGCAAAACAAGAGCATCTGTAGCAAAGGAAAAAGGGCTTGAGCCTTTAGCCGATATTATTTATGAACAGGCACCCAATTGTAAAGCTCCTATTGTTCTGGCTGAAGACTTTATTAACACAGAATTAGGTGTAGAAACCGCCGAGGATGCTTTAGCGGGCGCTATGGATATTATCGCAGAAAAAATATCAGACGATGCAGATATAAGACGCCGTATGCGTTTTGTATGTTCAGCACACGGCATTATAGTTGTAAAAGGTGCTAAAGAAGACCTCGAAGTATATGAAATGTATGCTGATTACAGTGAAAGCATCGCCAAAATTGCTGACCACCGTATTTTAGCTATAAACCGCGGTGAAAAGGAAGACTTTTTAAAGGTTTCTATTGATTTCCCGAAAGAAAAGGCTATGTTTATAATAGCAAAAAATCATATAAAAGAGGGCTCTCCTGCGACAGATACGGTAAAAGCCGCCGCAGAGGATGCATATTCACGCCTTATATTCCCTTCTATTGAGCGTGAAATCCGTTCAGAGCTTACTGACCGTGCAAGTGAATCGGCAATTAAAGTTTTTTCAACCAACTTAAAACAACTGCTTATGCAACCGCCTCTTAAAAATAAGGTAACCTTAGGTCTTGACCCAGGTTATAGAACAGGCTGTAAGGTGGCCGTTGTCGACGGTACCGGCAAAGTGCTTGATACGGGAGTTATCTACCCTGTTCCGCCTAAAAATGATATCGAAAACGCAAAGATTATTATAAAAGCGCTTGTTAAAAAGCATAATGTTGAAGTTTTCGCTATCGGCAATGGGACCGCAAGCCACGAAACTGAGGTTTTCGCCGCTGATGTTATTAAAGAAATGAACAATGGCGTTTCATATATGGTCGTAAGCGAAGCGGGCGCGAGTGTTTACTCAGCTTCCAAACTTGCCGCAGAAGAATTTCCTGACTATGATGTATCACTTAGGAGTGCTGTATCTATTGCTCGCAGACTTCAGGATCCGCTTGCCGAGCTTGTTAAAATCGAGCCTAAAGCCATCGGTGTTGGACAGTATCAGCACGATATGCCTCAAAACAGACTGTCTGGTGCGCTTGACGGTGTGGTTGAAGCATGTGTTAACGGCGTAGGCGCCGACCTTAATACCGCTTCAGTTCAACTGCTCTCACGCGTGGCAGGTTTAGGACCTTCCGTTGCTAAAAACATCGTAGCCTACCGTGAAGAAAACGGAAAATTCGAAAGTCGCAAGGAACTTTTAAAGGTTGCGAAATTAGGTCCGAAAGCATTTGAACAATGCGCAGGCTTTTTGCGTATTACTGACGGTAAAAATGCTTTTGACAATACGGGCGTTCACCCCGAAAGCTATGATGCGGCACAAAAGCTTCTAAAACTTTGTGATTTAACACAAAAAGACCTCAATACCGACTCTATGAAAAATGTATCGGCTATTGCCGAAGAAAAAGGCATCAATAATTTAGCTGAAGAATTAGGCATTGGTGTTCCAACCCTTACAGATATTATAAAAGAGCTTGAACGCCCTGGAAGAGACCCGCGTGACGAACTTCCTGCTCCCTTACTTCGCACTGATATTATGTCAATGGAAGACTTAAAAGTTGGTATGGAGCTTACAGGAACAGTCCGCAATGTTATTGATTTCGGTGCGTTTATAGATATCGGCGTCCATCAGGACGGTCTTGTTCACATTTCTCAAATTACCAACCGCTTTATAAAGCATCCAAGCGAGGTTTTAAAGGTTGGAGATATTGTTAAGGTTTGGATTTTAGGTGTAGATGTAAGTAAAAAGCGTATTTCTCTTACTATGCGAAAGGACAAGCTTAATGAAAACTAATAACTTGAAAGGTACGCTTATTTTAGGGCTTGCCGCATTTATATGGGGTATGGCGTTTGTAGCACAAAGTAAAGTATGCGATACAATACCAACCTTTACAATAAGCGCCTGCCGTTCCTTTATCGCGGCAATTTTCCTATTTGTTTTTTGGAAGATAACCACTTTTAAAAAGAAAGAAAAGTTTTTTCCAAAAAATCGCAATATTCGAAAAAAATATTATCTCGGTGCTTTTTTTTGCGGTATATGCCTTACTATCGCTTCTAATTTACAGCAGTTTGGTATTTCGCTTTACCCAAAGAATGCACCCGCCGAAGCCCACGCAGGTTTTTTAACTGCCCTTTATGTAATTTTAGTTCCGATATTTTCGGTATTTATACGCAAAAGGGTGGGAATATTAGTCTGGCTTGGCGGTATAATGGCGTCAGTAGGTATTTATCTGCTTTGCTTCTCAGGCGGTATCGGCAACCTTTACATAGGCGACCTTGTGGTATTCACTTGCTCGATAGCGTTTGCATTTCATATTTTAACAGTCGATAAATATGTTGGAATTACGGGCGGTATAAAGCTTTCAATTATGCAATTCTTTATAGTGGGTGTTTTATCACTCATCGGCACACTGATTTTTGAGCTTAAATCACTTGAATTTTCAATGATTTTAGATGGTATCTTACCTATTTTATACTTAGGTATAATGTCAAGCGGTGTAGCTTATACACTGCAAATTGTCGGTCAAAAATATGCCGAGCCTGCAGTCGCTTCCATCACAATGAGCTTTGAAAGTGTATTCGCCGTCTTAGGCGGCGTGATTTTCTCTTCAGGTTCACTTAAAATCAATGAAATTATAGGTTGCGCCGTAATGTTTATAGCCATCATAGTCGCCCAAATCCCAGAAATTTTGCAAAATAAAAAATCTTAATATAACATAAAATCCCACGAAAATTCGTGGGATTTAAATTTTTATTATGTATTATAAAACAATCTCATATCCGCCGACAGGACGAATCGAAAGCACGCTACAGCTATCATCACCGAATACTTCTTCTATCATCTGCTTATAGCCTAAAAGACGGTTTGTTGGTATGTAGCACTGAATAGTGCCTGCAAAACCGCCGCCGTGAACACGGCAAGCGCCGTCATCACCCAAAAACTGCTTTGTAAGAGCAATAGCCAAGGAAAGACCTTGTTCTTTAACTGCAGTTGTTGAATATAAGTTCTGCAAATAATCGAATGAAGACTGTCCCGACTCATTTATAAGCTTTAAGAAAGCCTTAAAATCACCGTCTAATAATGCTTTGCGTTGCTTTAAAACTCTGTCTTGCTCATTAAAGAAATGGAAAGCGCGAAGTACTGCGCGTTCACCAAATTCTTTACGAAGTGAAGCTAACGAAGAATAGAACTTCTTAGTATCGGCTTCCCGTAAATAATCCACACCCAAAGCGTTACTTATTTGCTTGCATTCGATAGTAATATCTGCATAGTCCTGTGTGAGATTTGCGTGGTTACCGCCTGTATCGACCACGCAGAGCGTATAACCGTACTTCTTTATGTCAAGATTAATTTTCTCGGTTATCGGTTCTGCAGGATTATTAAAATCAGCATAAGTAAAGCCGCCAAGCGACGAAGCCATCTGGTCAAGAAGTCCGCACGGCTTACCGAAATACTCTCTCTCAGCGAATTGACCGATTTTTGCTATCTCAATTTCATTGACCTTATTATCAGCAAAAAGGCCGTTTACAATATTACCAAGTAACACTTCAAATGCTGCAGAGGAAGAAAGCCCTGAGCCTTTTAATACATTAGAAGTAGTATAAGCGTTAAAACCGCCTACTGTAAAACCGAGTTCGGCAAATTTTGCACATACACCGCGTATAAGCGAAATCGCTCTACCCTTTTCTTCCTCGCACTTTTCAAACTCGCCAGCAGAAATAACGTCCATATCATAGCCTCTCGACTTAACACGGATTTTATTGTCATTGTTTAATGATACAATCGCAATAACATCCATATCCACGCCGCCTGCTATAACACAGCCGTGCTGATGGTCGGTATGATTACCGCCGACTTCAGTTCTTCCGGGGGCAGAAAAAATGCGAATATCAGCATCAGCGCCGTAAAGCTTTTCAAACTCCTCACAAGCGCCAAAATAACGGTTGCGCGCTGTCATACTTTCGCCGTAAAGCATCACAAAATCATTGTCATACTTACCGCTTTTAATATTAGCTTTAACCTGTTGCAAGGTCATTTATATCACCTGTTATTCAGAAATAATTTTTAAAGTATCTCTTGCAATAGCGAGTTCTTCATTTGTGGGGATAACATAGACCGCTACTTTACTGTCATCAGTTGAAATCTTGATTTCTTCACCCTTTTGCTCATTCTTAGCCTTATCAAGTTCAACACCGATATATCCCAAGTTTTCACAAACAAATTCACGAAGACCAGGATCATTTTCACCGATACCGCCAGTGAAAGCAATAGCATCAACACCGTTCATAGCGGCAATGTAGGAGCCAACAAATTTAAGAATCTGATAACGCTGCATATCAATAGAAAGCTGAGCTCTGTGGTTACCCTGTTCTGCTGCTGCTGCAACATCACGGTTATCGTTAGAAACGCCCGAAACACCAAGTACACCGGATTCCTTATTACAAATGCGGTTGATATCAGCGGGAGTAAGGTTTTCTTTCTCAGCGATAAATGTAAGAGCTGAGGGGTCAAGAGTACCTGTACGGGTTCCCATCATAAAACCGTCAAGAGGGGTAAAGCCCATTGAAGTATCAAAGCACTTGCCGTCCTTAACAGCAGTAATCGAACAGCCGTTACCTAAGTGGCAAGTAATAATCTTCATATCCTTGCGGTCCTTACCCATAACCTCTGCCAAGCGACCGCTTACGAAGTCGTGGCTTGTACCGTGTGCACCGTATTTACGAACACCGTACTTTTCATAATATTCATAAGGAAGAGCAAACATATAAACATGCTCAGGCATTGTCTGATGGAAAGAAGTATCAAACACAGCAACCTGAGGCTTTTCTTCACCAAAGGTTTTAATGCAAGCCTTAATTGCAAGAACGTGAGCGGGGTTATGTAAAGGTGCTAATGCGCCCAAATCGTCGATATCCTGTAAAGCCTTAGGAGTAATAAGACAAGAGCCCTTAAATATTGCACCGCCCTGTACTATACGGTGGCCGATAGCTGAAACCTCATCAAAAGAATCAATAACCTTTGCATCAGACTTTGTGAGTGCAAAAACTACTGCCTCAAAAGCTTCGGTATGGGTGGGCATTGGGGTTTCTGCAGAATAAACTCTGCCATCAGCCGCCTTATGAGTGATAGCGCCTGTAACACCGATACGCTCACAGAGACCTTTTGCTAATACCTGTTCATTTTCCATATCAATTAGCTGATATTTAAGTGATGAACTGCCTGCATTTACAACGAAAATTTTCATTTTTGGTGCCTCCTAAAAAAATGTTGAACTAAATACCAAAATATGATATCATATTAAATACTATAATACTACATTTTTACAGTATTTTCAAGTTTTTTTGAAAAGAAGTGATAATTTGTCGGTAACGGGCATAATTGCAGAATTTAACCCACTGCACACAGGTCATAAATTTTTAATAGATGAAGCTAAAAGCCAAGGTGCTGTTGTATGTGTTATAAGCGGCAACTTTGTTCAACGCGGAGATACTGCGATTTATGAAAAGCAAATAAGAGCGCAAGCAGCACTTTTGTGCGGCGCAGATTTAGTTATAGAATTGCCTGTTTATTATTCAATGTCAACCGCCCAGAACTTTGCGCTTGGCGGCGTCAGCCTGCTTGATGCTATCGGTTGTGATACACTAATGTTCGGCAGTGAATGTGGAAGTGTTTGCGACCTTGTAAAAACAGCCGATATCTTACAAACCGCAGAATTTAATAAAAAGCTCAGCCCCTATTTAGAAAAGGGTGTCACCTTTGCAACCGCGCGTCAGAAAGCAGCCGAAGAATGCGGTGTGCCAAAAAATATTTTAAAAGGCGCCAACAACAATTTGGGCGTTGAGTATATTGCAGCCGCTAAGGCCATAAATTCTAAAATGGAATTCAAAACCATTAAACGCCAAGGCGCCATACACGACAGCGAGGATATGAGCGGAAATTTCGTAAGTGCGAGTGCCTTGCGTAAAAAAATAAAGCAGGGCGAATTTTCTGTTTGTGAAAAATTCTTACCTCAAGAAATTACAAATTTATATAAAGAAGCAGACTTTTCGGATATTGCCCGTATTGAAACGGCAATTCTTGCTTTTTTAAGAACAAAAGAACAAAATTCGCTTAAAAATCTGCCCGATTTGAGCGAGGGTGTAGAAAATAAACTTATTTCTCAAATAAAACTTGCAAACAGTCTTGAAGATTTGTATAATGGTATGAAAGTTAAACGTTATACTATGTCGCGAATCAGAAGGCTTGTATTATCGGCTTTTTTGGGTCTTGACAACAGTATGTTTTTAAAAACTCCTCCGTATTTAAGGGTTTTGGGCTTTAACAGTACAGGTGAGGAGATTATTCGCAAAGCTGTTAAAAACTCAAAAATTCCTGTTATAATGCGAGCAAACGAAATTGACAACTTAAACTATGATGCAAAAAAAGTATTCGATGCCGAAAATCGCGCAACCGATTTATATGCGCTTTCACTTACAAAATCCATTGAATGCTCACTTGAATACACAAGACCTCTTATAAAATTATAATAAGCCTTTAGAAAGAAGGGTTAAAATGGCTATAAAATCAATAAATAATTCCTTTGACACACAAATTGGAAAGTATACACAGTTATGTCTCGATAACTGCAAAATTGATCCGACACTTAATATCAAACACAAGGTTTTCAGAGGACTTCGCGACCTTGAAGGACACGGTGTTTTAACAGGCCTTACCGAAATTTCAGACGTAATCGCCCGTAAAGAAGTTGACGGAAAGGAAATCTATTGTCCCGGTGAGCTTTACTACCGCGGATATGATGTTAAGAAAATCGTTGCAGATTTTACTTCCCAGAACCGATTCGGCTTTGAAGAAGTAACCTATTTGCTTTTGTTTGGTGAGCTTCCGAATAAAGAACAGCTCGACGATTTTAAAAGGGATTTAGCTTCCTTGCGCCCGCTTCCCGATAACTTTGTACGCGACGTTATAATGAAAGCCCCGTCAGCTGATATGATGAACTCTCTCGCCCGTAGCGTTTTAACGCTATATTCTTATGACCTTACAGCCGACGATATAAGCATACCCAACCTGCTTCGCCAATGCTTACAGCTGATAGCCCGTTTCCCGTCATTAGCGGTTTACGGCTATAACGCTTATAATTACCATATGAAGAAAAGCAACAGCTTCTTTATACACGAGCCTGACCCGAATTTATCTACCGCAGAAAATATTCTGCATATGCTTCGAATTGACGGTAAATATACTGCCTTAGAAGCCAAAGTGCTTGATATGGCATTGGTGCTTCACGCAGAGCACGGCGGCGGTAATAACTCCACCTTTACCACCCACGTTGTTTCATCTTCGGGAACCGATACCTATTCAGCCATCGCTGCAGCTTTAGGCTCTCTAAAAGGTCCAAAGCACGGCGGTGCAAACCTTAAGGTTTCAGCTATGTTTGAAGACATTAAAGCAAATGTTAAGGATTGGGACGACCAAGAGGAAATCACAAATTATGTTAATAAAATTGTAAATAAAGAAGCCTTTGATAAAACAGGCCTTGTTTATGGTATCGGCCACGCGATCTATTCCTATTCCGACCCAAGAGCTGAAGTATTTAAAGAATATGTTAAAAACCTTTCAGCTGAAAAAGGGCTTTCGAAAGAATTTGGTCTTTATTCAAAGGTTGAAGAAATCGCACCGAAGCTTATTGCAAAGCAACGCAAAATGTATAAAGGCGTTAGTGCTAATGTCGATTTCTACAGTGGCTTTGTTTATGATATGTTAGGTCTTCCCCGCGAGTTATTCACCCCTATTTTTGCTATTGCGCGTATTTCGGGCTGGTCTGCACACCGCATTGAAGAAATACTTAACGCAGGTAAGATTATCCGCCCTGCCTATATGGCAGTACAACCCCATCGCGATTATATTCCAATGGAAAAACGGAAATAAACAACCAAACAGCGCAAATTACAATTAACGAAACAGCTGATGTTTTTAAAACTAATATGTAACAAAAAATTTAGGATAGGCTTTTTAATTAAGCCTATCCTTCTTTATTATCAACTCAACCCACAGTTGCGCGGCATGAAACTGTTATGTTATACTAAACACAATAAAACTATGCTATAATACACTTACAAAGTACTTTGAAATAAATTTACAAGGTGGTTTTTCTATGTTAAAAATAGGAGATAAGATTAAATCTTTAAGAAAAGCACAAGACATAACACAAGAAAAATTAGCGGCATATCTTAACATATCATATCAAGCAGTAAGCAAGTGGGAAAATGGCACAGCATTACCGGATATAACACTTGTTCCACAAATTGCAAATTTCTTCAATGTATCTGCAGATGAACTGCTCGGCATGAAAGACACAGAAGAAACAGAAGAATTAAAAGAGTATGAGAAGATTTATAGTGAAAACAATCGACTTGGAAAAATATTTGACAACATTGTTTTAAGTCGTGAAGTGTTGACTAAATACCCACGAAACTATCAATGGATGCTAAATCTCTCCTATCCGTTAATACAATACAACGATACCGAAGAACATAATAAATACAGTTTAGAGCACGGTTTCCGTGAAGAAGCAATAAGTATATGTGAACGAATTTTGGAAGATTGTACTATTGACTCAATAAGACATAGTGCTATTCAAATTTTATGTTATAGTTATAGGGATGTGGGTAAACAAGATTTAGCATTGAAACTCGCAAACGAAATGCCAAATATGTATTTAAGTAGGGAACTTTTACTTAATCACATATATAAAGGTGAAGAAAAAATCAAAAATTGCCAAAATACATTAATGGCTATGATAGATACGAGTGCTTCAATAATTTCAATGCTATCCTCACCTAAACTTATGGGGAATGAAATAACTGTATTAGAAAAAATTGATTTAGAAGAAACTATAATAAATTTATATAAGTTAATTCTTAAAGAAGATGAAAACTGTTTGTTTTATAATTGCCGACTGTGTCGAATTTATGCAGAATTGGCGCAGTTATGGTGTAGCATAGGCGAGAAAGACAAGGCTATGGAATATTTATTACTTACAGAAAAAACTGCCGTCGCCTATGATAAATGTGTTGATTTAGGTGAACAAAGTTATAAATCATTACTTGCAAACCGTTGCACATTTAATCCAAAATCAGTTGGCAAAAACTTTGAAGATACCGAAACACAAATACTTATTAAAATACTAAATAATGATGTTTTTAATGAGTTGAGAAAAACAAAAGATTTTATTGAATTGCAAAACAGATTAGTGTGCCATACAACTAAATAGAACGCATCCAACCCCACATCCCTCTGACGAGGGATGTGGATTTTTGCAAAGCAAAAAGACGGAGGGAGAGAACTTAAACCTGCTGCAATTTTATTGTTTTTCTCTCCCTCAGTAATTTTTACAAAATGACAGCTCCCTCGTCAGAGGGAGCCGAATATGTGCTTGCTAAAATACTTTCATACAAATATATCTTAGCAAAACAAAATTCAATTAAAACATCGAAATTTGGTTTGTATCGGGTAGTGAATCGAGAGCTCCAAGGTCAGCAAGGTTTTGGATAATCGTTTTTGAAACGCCCGCTTCTAACTGGAAGTCTTCTTTAGAAATAAAGTCACCCTTTCTGGCCGCTTCGTAAATCGAATAAGCCGCCTTTTCGCCAACACCTGAAAGTGCACCGAAAGGCAAACGGATTTTTCCGTCTTCGGGGAGATATTTCATAGCGTGGGATTTTTCAAGATCTATCGGCAAAACTTCAATTCCTCTTGACATAAGTTCATTGAAAATGAGCATATTTTCGTAAACATCAAGCTCTTTTTGAGTCGCTTCCTTACCCTTGTTTTTAATGTCCTGTAAATATCTTCTCACAGCATTTATTCCGCCCATAATCGTCGGAACATCAACATCTTCGGGACGGGCAGTAAAGTATGCACAATAAAATTCAAGCGGTTTATAAACCTTGTACCAAGCAAGTCGCAACGCGCCAATAACATAAGCCGCCGCGTGCGCCTTAGGGAACATATACTTAATCTTATAGCAGCTACCGATATACCACTCGGGAACACCCACTGCGCGCATATCTTCTTCCATTTTTCCCCAATCTTCCTTGGAAACCTTACCCTTTGCAACAAGACCTTTACGCACAGTCTCTGTAATCTGGAAGGCTCTGCCCTCCTCCATCCCCTGATGGATTAGGTACACCATAATATTATCACGCGTACCGATAACCTCCGAAATGGTACAGGTACCGTTATCAATAAGATCTTTAGCATTACCTAAATAAACGTCGGTACCGTGAGAAAGTCCCGAAATCTGCAAAAGGTCAGAGAAGTTTTTGGGTTTACAGTCGACAAGCATTTCACGTACAAACTTTGTGCCAAACTCTGGGATACAGAATGTGCCCGTTTTAGAGTCAATATCTTCGGGCGTAACACCCAAAGCCTCAGGCGAAGTGAAAAGGCTGTAGACCTTTTCGTCACTCATTGAAACCTGACTCACGGGAATACCCGAATATTCTTCAAGATATTTATAAGTTGTCGGCACAACGTGACCGAGCTCGTCGAGCTTAAGTATTGTATCGTGAATAGAATGGAAATCGAAGTGAGTAGTAATAACCCCCGATTCAACCTTGTTAGCAGGGTGCTGTATCGGGCAAAAGTCATAAATCGTATTGGTGTTAGGAACTACAATCATACCTGCAGGGTGCTGACCAGTTGTAGTCTTGATTTTTGAGTTTTCTACGAGTGCCGCCAAGCGTGAAAGTTCGGCTTGACTGAGTGTAATGCCCTTTTTCTCGGCATAAGCCTTTGCAAAACCGAAAGCAGTTTTTTCGGCAATGGTAGAAATTGTACCTGCTTTAAATACGTTTTCACTGCCGAAAAGGGTTTCGGTATATTTTTGAACTTCGGTTTGGAAAATATCCGAGAAGTTAAGGTCAATATCAGGCACCTTGTCGCCCTTAAAGCCTAAGAAGGTTTCAAACGGGATATCGTGACCGTCACGGTGAAGCGGTGTATTACAGTGAGGACAGTTCTTTTCAGGCAAGTCAAATCCTGAGCCTACCTCACCCTTTGTAAAGAACTCGCTGTATTGACAGTTAGGGCAAACATAGTGCGGCGCTAAGGGATTAACCTCAGAAATGCCCGCCATAGTGGCCACAAAGGAAGAACCTACCGAACCACGTGAGCCAACAAGATATCCGTTTTCTTCACTGTAAGCTACAAGCTTTTGCGCCGAAATATACATTATCGAGAAACCGTTATTGATAATCGAATTAAGCTCTTTATCGAGTCTTTTTGCTACGATTTCAGGTACATTTTCGCCGTACTTTTTGTGAGCGTTATCCCAACAAATCTCGCGAAGCAAATCATCTGAGCCCTCAATAACAGGCGGATAGTTGCCCTCGGGGACTGGGATAACATCGTCACTTACCATATCGGCAATCTTTTGCGGATTGTCTATAACAAATTCCTTTGCGCGCTCACCGAAATATGAGAAATCGTCGAGCATTTCTTTTGTTGTTTTAAAATAAAGCGGTGCCTGATAGTCAAATTCGTCCGCTTCGTAGCCTTGACCTGCCATCAAAATCTTACGGATAATATCATCACTCTTTTTAAGGAAGTGAACGTCGCCCGTAGCAACAACAGGTTTTCCTAATTTATCGGCAATTTCAACAATCTTACGGTTGTAATTTTTAAGTACTTCAACGCTTGTTACGTGGCGGAAGCGGTTAGGAATCACATTTCCCTTTTTGTCCTTCTTATCGGGCAATGTAGATTCTCGCACCATAAAGTCATTATTACCGAGCGGTTGAATCTCAAGATAATCATAATAATCGGCTATGCGAAGAAGCTCTTCTTCGGGTTTGTTTTCGAATATTGCTTGAAAAAGCTCGCCTGCTTCACAAGCAGAACCGATAATTAAGCCTTCGCGCAACTCATCTAACTTACTTTTAAGGGTTAACGGTCTGCCTTTAAAATTGTTTATGTGCGCATCAGACACTAACTTGTAAAGATTTTTAAGTCCCACAAGGTTTTTAACAAGAATAATCTGGTGGTAACGCTTAATCTGTCTGGCATTCATTTCCTTTATGTTAATATTGGTATCATCTACAAAATAGCCTTCCATACCATATATAAGCTTAAAATCTCCGCCCGATTTACGAATTTTCTTAACCGCACCTGCGGCAGCAGGATAAGCCTGAACAACACCGTGGTCAGTAATAGCAACCGCCTTATGCCCCCATTTATAAGCTTGTTCTATAATGCTTTCAGCCGAGCATACCGCGTCCTTTTCAGACATATTTGTATGGCAATGAAGCTCTATTCTTTTTTCACCGTCATAATCATCGGTCTCAGAATAGCTTTGTAGAACGGCCATAGCATTAGGCTTTAAAACGAAGTCCTTTTTATAATTATCAAACTCATAAAAACCGCGAATAAGTAAAAAAGCACCGTCTTTCACCTCGGATACACTGTTCATCCGCTTCGGATCAACAAACATTGAGCAGTTGATCGAATTCGTATAATCCGAGAAAGAAAAGCTTAAAATATTACTTTCACCGCGCTTGGTATTAATTGTACGGACCTCTTTGCCGAAAACCTGTCCCCAGCAGCAAATTTCGTTATCCTCAGGGCTTACCGAAATCATAGACTTAATATTACTCCAGTCAGCGCGTCTTCCGTAAAACTGCTTAGGATTATCAAGGTAAACAATGCCGTTTTCTGGCTTGTCCTGTCGCTTTTCGAAAGAAATTTTATTCTCTTCTTTTGCTTTTTGCGGCTTCTTTTCCACAAATTCGGGAACTTCTACGGGCGGTAATTCCATTTCAACATCTTCAAGCTGACCGACGAATTCCAAATCACACTCAACGCCGAAACGGTTATTAATAACGGTTTTAAAGCTTTGTACAAAACCGCTCTCAAGTATTTTTTCATAACCACCATGCTTTAAGGTTATTATTAATCTTCCGTCGGAAAACTCATAATCCGCACCGCCTAAATATCCGTTCACTGCGGGATTTTTAATCTTTAATTCTTCTGCAACATCACGGCAGACTACAGCCGAAAACTTTGTAAAATTATATTTTATATCACATTCATTGAGCTGTAACGCAGATTTAAGCGCAACATTAAGGCTTATTTGATTTTCATTTGTTATGTAATCTTCACAAGTGATTTCCAAATAAAGTTTGCGCAAATCAATATCAAGACTGCATTTAGTAAGCAATGCTTTCTGTAGATTTTTTGCCAATTCTTTATCTACACACTCTGAAAAAACATCTAAAAACCGAGGCGTACCCATTTTCCTATACTCCAATTACATTTTTTCTACTTCTTCTACCAAACACTCAAGCAGTTCTTCTTCTTTAAGCTTGCAGATAATCTCACCCTTTTTAAAGAGCACTCCGCAGCCTTTTCCGCCCGCAATACCTATATCGGCGGCGCTTGCTTCACCTGGTCCGTTAACAACACAACCCATAATCGCAACGGTTATATCTTTATTAACATCTTTAAGGCGTTCTTCCGCTTTTTTTGCTATACCGATTAAATCAATCTCGGTTCTGCCGCAGGTGGGACAAGAAACAAATTTTATACCGTCATTTCTAAGACCTATAGCCTTTAAAAGCTTTTTACCCGCCTCAACCTCTTTTACAGGGTCATCTGTAAGAGATATTCTTATTGTATTTCCTATTCCGCGAAGTAAAAGTCCGCCAATACCTGCCGCAGATTTTATAACACCCATATTCTCAGTGCCAGCCTCAGTAACACCTAAATGCAAGGGGTATCTACACTTTTCTGCAGCTAATTCGTAAGCCTTGTACATCTTAAAGGTATCTGAGGACTTAAGCGATAAAACAATATCCGTAAAATCAAATTTTTCGAGTAGTGAAATATGGTAAAGTCCGCTTTCTACCATAGCCTCAGGGGTGACCGAGCCATATTTCGCAAGAATTTCCTTTTCAAGAGAACCCGAATTCACGCCGATTCTTATCGGAACACCAGCCTGTCTGCAAGCATCTGCTACCATTTTCACCTTGCTTTCATCACCGATGTTACCAGGGTTAATTCTTACTTTATCAATACCCATTGCAACGCTTTCAAGCGCTAAGCGGTAATCAAAGTGAATATCTGCAACCAAAGGTATTGTTATAGCCTCTTTGAGTGCTTTTACAGTTTTAAGGGCCTGCTTATCCGGCACAGTAACGCGCACAATATCACATCCTGCTTCTTGAAGCGCAAGTGCCTGAGCTACATTACCCTTAATATCGTGAGCCGGAACACACAGCATTGACTGCACTGTTACAGGCGCGTCACCGCCTATAAATGTGTTGCCAACCTTAACCTTTACTGTTTTATCGTTAGTAAACATAAACTTCTCCTAAATTTTAAAAAATCAGGCTTAAAACATCCTTTGCAACTATCAAAATCATAAACCCAATAAGCACCACAAAGCCTATTGTGTGCACAAGCGACTCATACTTCTGGGGTACAGGTTTTCTGAAAATCATTTCATAAAGTATAAACACAAGTCTTCCACCGTCGAGAGCAGGGATAGGCAAGAGATTGAATATGCCAAGATTTATACTTATAAATGCCATTAATGGAAGCAAATTCTGAAGACTTTGCTTTGCCGCATTTGCAATAACCACCGTAACACCGACAGGTCCTGAAACGGCACTAAGACCATATTTACCGCTTAACAAATCAATAAAACTACGCCAGATAACCACACAATAGGAAATCGAGGTTTTTACAGTATTCTTAATATACGTTCCAAAGGTTTTTTCCTCGCCGTAGACCTTAAAATCAACCGTCAGAAAATCGACACCCTCATAGGTTTCGGTAGCAAAAGTAACATCTTGGAGGTCTTTTTTCTCTCCGTCACGCTCAACGAGAATATCAACCTTGCCGTCCTTGATATTTGTAAAAGCGTAGCTTAAATCATAGGTTGTGAAAATTTTTCTGCCATCAACCTTTAAAATCTTATCGTTAACCGAGAGTCCGCTTTGCTGACTCACGGCATTTTCGCCGAACTGTGCAATAGTTGTAGTAGTAAATCTATCCGTCGGGGCTAAAATAATCGCAACGATTATAACACCCAACAAAAGATTAAAAAACGCACCCATCACAACAATCAAAAATCTACGCCAAGGTGCTTTATTGCAAAAAGCCTTGTCGTCGGTGCTATCTTCATCCTCACCCTCCATTGCACAATAACCACCCAAAGGAATTAGATTGAAAGCATATTTGGTTTCTCCCCACTGCTTGCCAAAAAGCCTTGGGCCAAACCCTACCGCAAACTCGTTAACCCTTACACCTAAAAGCTTTGCGGCAATAAAATGGCCGAATTCGTGAATAATTATAAGTACTAAAAACAAAAGAATTGCTACTAAATACGGCCAAACACTGTTCCAAAATGATAAAATCTTAATCACCAACTAAAAATAATTCGTAATGCGGAATGCGGAATTATATATTTCGCAATACACATTCACGTGATAATCTATCTGTTTCTAAAATATCTTCCAAAGTAAACTCTTTTTTATTATTAGCAGAAATAAACGCTTTTTCCACCAAATCGGCAATTTTTAAAAATTTCAATTTACCTTCTAAGAAAAGCTTGACTGCCTGCTCGTTAGCACCGTTAACTGCCGTTGGCTTAAGTCCACCCTCGGTTATAGCTTTTATACAAAGCGGCAGACAACGGAAAGTGTCAGTATCAGGCTTTTCAAATGTAAGCGTGCCGATATCCGCAAGACTTAAATGCTCGAAAGCATAATCACTACGCTTAGGATATGTCAACGCATACTGTATAGGCAAGCGCATATCAGGAGTACCTAACTGCGCTATTACCGCACCGTCAGAAAATTCTGCGCCCGAATGTACAATGCTTTGTCTGTGAACAAGCACCTCTATTTGTGAAGCGGGCACACCGAAAAGATGCACCGCCTCAATAACCTCAAGTCCCTTATTCATAAGGGTTGCGGAATCAATAGTAATTTTAGCGCCCATCGACCAATTAGGGTGGTTAAGCGCTTCCTTAACAGTTACATTTTCAAGGTCTCTTCGGGTTTTACCGTAAAACGGACCGCCTGAGGCGGTAAGTAAAATTTTACGAAGACTTTTTTGGGGAGAGCCTTGAATAGACTGAAAAATCGCCGAATGTTCACTGTCAACGGGCAAGATTTTTACACCTTTTTCCCTCGCCTTTGCGTTTACAATATCTCCGCCTGTAACTAAAGTTTCCTTATTTGCAAGGGCGATATCTTTTCCGCTTTCAATTGCCGCAAGTGTGGGACGAAGCCCTGCAATGCCGACAATAGAATTTAGAGCCATATCTGCATCATACTGCGCGATTTCACAAACACCCTCAATACCTGAGAGCACTTTTATATCGGTATCGGCAAGCTTTATTTTTAACTCCTGTGCTCTTTTTTCATCAAAAACGGCAACCGCTTTAACCTTAAATTCACGTGCCTGTTTTTCAAGAAGCTCAATATTACCGCCCGCAGCTAACGCGTTTACCTTATAACCGTCCCGACGGCAAACCTCCAAAGCCTGTGTGCCGATTGAACCTGTCGAGCCTAAAATTACTAAACTTTTCATATCAAAATTTCCCACACTATACAGATAAACATAAGAGGCGCAATCATTATTATGCTATCAAGTCTGTCCATAATTCCGCCATGACCTGGGATTAAGTTACCGTAGTCCTTAAGTCCGACTGAACGCTTTATAACCGATGCAAAAAGGTCGCCAAGCATTCCCACAATACAGAAAGGAATAGTTAAAAGCAAAACTGCCAGACTGAATCTTTGGAATAAAAGCGAAATAACCACAGTAAACACAAGGCTTGAAACAATGCCGCCTATTGCCCCTTCAACCGTCTTTTTAGGGCTGATTTCTGGGCAGAGCTTGTGTTTGCCGATGGTAACGCCTGTAAAATACGCACCCATATCGCAAACGCAGGAAAAGTTAAGTAACAGTAATAAATAATATATTCCGCTACCGTTGTTTATTATGCTATTCAAAAAATAAAATGCCACACTGAAAGGAATGGGCAGACTGTAAACCAAAGCGATTTTGCCCAAATCAAACTCCTTATGATTTACAAGAAGCATTACGACTGCGAAAATTCCGTAAAGCACGGTTGCGGTGATAACTCCTGAAAAAAATGCCCAGTCACCAAGCAATACCGTAAGAACCGCATACACGCATGCACCTGTTATCACTATTTTATTCTTAATTCCTGCGGCATTGTGAATAATCTCATACACCGCACCTGCAGCTAAAAGTGCCACCGCAATACTTATAACAAAATCCTGCCATAAAAAACCAACAGCAAGTACTGCGGCTACTATAGCGCCCATAACTACACCTGAAATTATACGGGTTTTCATATTATACGCCTCCAAATCTACGGTTTCTCTTATTAAAATCGTTTATTGCCTGCTCCAAATGCTTAGGTGAAAAGTCTGGCCATAAAACATCTGAAAACCAATACTCTGCATAAGCAGACTGCCATATAAGATAATTAGAAAGGCGGTATTCACCGCTCGGTCTTATAATAAAATCAGGGTCTGGCATACCTTTGGTGTAAAGGTTGTTAGAAATTGTTTCCTCAGTAATTTCATCCGCTTTAACGCCGCTTTTGATAATTTCTTTTACAGCATTTGTAATCTCATCTCTGCCACCGTAGTTTATAGCTATGTTAAGATTAAGACCTGTTGCGTTTTCACTGCCCTTTTCATTTTTAACGATGAGTTCTTTTATATCCTCTGCCAAGGGCTCTAAATTACCGATAAACCGCACGCGGATATTTTCATCCTTAAAATTTTCTGCATCTCGTAAATAATCGCGAAGCAGATTCATAATGCCTTCAACCTCTTGCGCCGGACGTTTCCAGTTTTCAGTTGAAAAAGCATAAACCGTTAAGTATTTAAGCCCGATTTTGTTACAGTATCTCGCAATATTTTTAAAGGTTTTAGCGCCTGCAACATGACCTGCACTTCGGGGTAAACCCTGTTTTCTTGCCCATCTGCCATTACCGTCCATAATAATGGCAATATGCTCTGGCAACGGCCTTTGCATCACCTTTTTCTTAAAAAACATAATGTCACCCTACTTATAAAGCGGTCTCACAAAAGTGGGACCGCAATACTTTAAATTTCTAAAATTTCTTTTTCCTTCAAAGCTGCCAATTCATCAATTTCCTTGCAGTAATTGTCAGTAAGCTTCTGGATTTTTTTCTCACCGTTTGTCTGATCGTCTTCGGTAATAGCGCTCGACTTCTGAAGAGCCTTAAGCTTTTCCAAAGCATCACGGCGGGTATTACGGATAGCAACCTTGCTTTCTTCTGCAGTCTTTTTTACATCCTTAACAATTTCTTTTCTGCGCTCTTCTGTGAGAGGCGGGAAAGAAAGGCGTATAACTCTGCCGTCATTCTGAGGGTTTATACCAATATCCGACACAAGAATTGCTCTTTCAATGTCCTTAAGGGTTGTTGCGTCCCAAGGCTGAATCATAAGAATTCTCGGTTCGGGGACCGATACAGCCGCCATTTGCTGAATTGGAGTAGGAGCGCCGTAATAATCAACTGTAATTTTATCCAAAACCGAAACATTAGCTCTTCCTGCACGGATTGATTTGTATTCACGGTCAAGCACTGCCACTGTTTTAGTCATTTTTTCTTCGGTTATTTTCAAAAGTTCGTTCATAAATTTTTCCTCCTACTTTACAACTGTACCAATTGTTTCGCCAACCATTGCCGAAACGATATTATGAGGTTTGTCAAGATTGAATACCAAAATCTCAATACCGTTATCCATACAAAGTGATGCTGCCGTGCTATCCATAACATGAAGTCCTTTTTGAAGTACATCAAGATGGGATAAAACATCGAACTTTTTGGCATCAGGATTAAGTTTCGGATCGCTGTCGTAAACACCGTCAACATTGGTAGCCTTGAAAATTACATCTGCACCGATTTCTGCCGCGCGTAAAGCCGCCGCAGTATCGGTTGAAAAGAAGGGGTTACCTGTTCCGCAACCGAAAACAACCACTCTGCCCTTTTCTAAATGTCTTACTGCTTTATTTCTGATGTAGGGTTCCGCAATCTGACGCATTTCAATAGCAGTCTGAACACGGGCGGTTACACCCAACTGCTCAAGCGCGTCAGCCAAAGCCAGCGCATTTATCGAAGTGGCAAGCATTCCCATATGGTCAGCGCGTGTTCTGTCCATCTTACCGCTGCTTCTGCCACGCCAGAAATTACCTCCGCCGACAACAATTGCAACCTCAACGCCCATATCAACGCATTCTTTAACGCTTTGGCAAACCTCCAAAACCTTATCAAAATCGATACCTGAGCCCTTAGCGCCTGCTAAAACCTCGCCGCTTAACTTTAAAAGCACTCTTTTATAAACGGGTTTCACTCTAAACACCTCTTTTATAATCTTAAATATATTTTACATTATAAGGGGTATAAAGTCAATCTTAAAATAATGAAAATTGCTCTTGAAAAGTTGCGAAAATATGGTAGAATATAGTAGTAGAATATTTTTAAGGAGAATTATTATGGCAAAAGAAGTAATGGTAGAAATTTCTGCCCGTCACGTACACGTTTCTCAAAAAGATTTAGAAATCCTTTTCGGCGAAGGCTACACCCTGACACCTAAAAAGGATTTATCACAGCCTGGCCAGTTCGCTTGCGAAGAAAAGGTAACCATTATAGGTGAAAAAGGTCAATTAAAGGCTTCAATTTTAGGTCCTGTCCGTCCTGATACACAGGTTGAAATTTCTTTGACTGATGCTCGCTCAATCGGTGCAGTAGCACCTATTCGCGAATCTGGCGATGTAGAGGGTAGCGGCAAATGTAAGCTTGTAGGTCCTAAGGGCGAGGTTGAATTAGAACAGGGCGTTATCGCTGCTAAGCGCCACATACATATGACAGTTGCCGACGGTGAAAAATTCGGCATCAAAGACAAGCAAATCGTAAATGTTAAAATTACTTCTGGCGGCAGAAGCCTTATTTTCGGCGATGTTGTAGCCCGTGTCAGCGATTCTTACGCTTTAGCTATGCATATCGACACTGACGAAGCAAACGCTGCTAAGGTTGGCGGAAACTGCACTGGTGAAATCCTTGACTAATTTAGGTCTATACCTGCATATACCGTTTTGCAAACGAAAATGTGCTTATTGTGATTTTTATTCGGCAGTGTTCTCAGAAGAGCTAACCGATAAATACATAACAGCACTAAAAAGAGAAATAAAACAGTGGGGCGGCAAAATAAACCGCCCCATTGATACTATTTATTTAGGAGGCGGCACTCCGTCACTTTTAAACATCCGCTTGCCAGAGCTTTTGGAATGTGTAAGGCAAAGCTTCAACGTGACCGAAAACGCCGAAATAACTCTTGAAGTTAATCCGCAAGGCGATATTTTTGAAGTTTTACAGAACGCAAAACTCGCAGGTGTTAACCGCCTTTCCATCGGTGTGCAAAGCGGTAATGACGACGAGCTTAAAATACTTGGCAGAGCCCACACTAAAGCGGATGCAGAAAATGCAGTACGCGTTGCAAGAACTCTCAGGTTTACTAACATTTCGCTTGATTTAATGCTCGGTCTTCCCCACTCAAGTCTTACTTCCCTAAAGCAAAGCCTTGATTTTTTAACCGACTTAAACCCCGAACATATTTCGTCTTACATTTTAAAAATTGAGCCTAATACTGCCTTTGAAAAACAGCAGAACACCCTCTGCTTGCCTGATGAAGACAGCGTTTGCGACCAGTATTTATTTATGTGTAAATACCTTGAAAACAAGGGCTACAGTCACTACGAAATTTCAAACTTCGCAAAACCGACCTTCGAAAGCCGACACAATTTAAAATACTGGAATTGTGAGGAATATTTAGGTATAGGTCCGTCAGCGCATTCTTTTATAGACGGTAAGCGGTTTTACTATCCGCGTAACCTCAAGGCTTTTATAAATGGCAACACACCCTTATCTGACGGTGAGGGCGGAAGCGAAGAAGAGAAACTAATGTTAGCACTCAGGCTAAAAAAAGGTATGAGCATTCGCAATTTACCGCAGGATAAAGCTAAGCTTTTTGTAAAAAACGGTTTAGCAATAATAGAGAATGATAATTTTTCCCTTACAAATAAGGGTATGCTGGTTTCTAACCAAATAATAATGGATCTTTTGGAGAACTTATATGAAAACACTTAAAATCCACCTTATTCGCCACGGCGCTACTGATGCTAATTATAAAGGTCAGTATATAGGCTGTAAAACTGATTTACCGCTGTCGCCCGAAGGACTTAACGAGCTAAGAATGATGAAAGACGATATAGAATATCCCGAAATCGAGCGTCTTTATTCCAGTCCGCTTTTACGCGCAAGGCAGTCAGGCGCCCTACTTTATCCCGATGTGCCGATGTTTCTTGTGGAAAATTTTAAGGAATATGACTTTGGCGAATTCGAAGGCAAAACCGCCAACGAGCTTGAACTTAATCCTGATTTCAAAGACTGGGCATCGGGTAAATTATCTGCCCCAAAGAATGGCGAAGATAATACCGATTTTATAAAACGGCTGTGCGTAGGCCTTAACGAAGTAATAATAGATATGCTCAATAATAACATTGAAAATGCAGGTGTTATAATGCACGGCGGAGCTATTATGATGTTACTTTCTGCCTGTGCCGTACCGCAAAGGCGCTCGGTTGAATGGAACTGTGACGCAGGTCAGGGCTATTCACTCTTAGTAACCCCCTCGCTTTATCATAAAAGCGGTATTGTTGAGGTTTTCGGTGTAATATAGAATGCCAAAAGGCTTTGGAAAATTTCCAAAGCCTTTTTATTATCCGTTTTTAAGCTCGCGTATGCTTCTCTTTATAGGTATATCATTTTCAATATACTCCACAACTTTTTCGATAGTTGTTTCGCAACTGTAAAGCGATTTGCAAATATCTGTTATAAAACCCGAATTGGTGGAATATTCCATAAATTCCTCAAGCTTATCATAATAACCGTCAATATCGAAAATTGCAATCGGTTTAGTATGTCTTCCCAACTGCTTAAGGGTTAAAACCTCGAAAAATTCTTCAAAAGTGCCAATTCCTCCAGGGACAATTATAAACGCATCTGCCAAATCTTCCATTTTAGATTTTCTCTGCGCCATCGTTTGCGTATAAATCAATTCATCACATTCAGTATAAATAACCTCTACACATTCATCCCTAAAAAACTCAGGTATAACACCGTAAATTTTACCATTTTTTCTTTTAAAACCGCGTGCTGCTGCACCCATAAGACCGTGTGCGCCAGCTCCAAAGACAAGCGAATGTCCTTTTTCTGCCAAGTATTCACCAAGCTTTTCAACCGTTTGAATATATTTTTCATCAATTTTATTACTTGCGGCTCCGAAAATACAAATTTTCATAACACTATCTCCTTGTAAATCTATTTATCCCATTTATCACAAAGGGAAATTATTTGGTCGGCAAATTTTGCAATATCCTTATTCGCCGCCTGACGATATTTATCCACAACCGACAACAGTCTTCGGCTTGCGTTGTAAAGACGGGAGAATGCCGTCGATTCGCGGAATTTAACAGCTCCAACATTTTTAACAATTCTTTTACGGTTACCCGCTTCAAGACAAATACCCGATATTAAATCGTATTCCGCACCGCTGTAGGGGGCTATTGCAGTTAACCTTGTCTTTTCTTGTACGGTTTTTGCGAACTCATCGCAAACCTCGTCATTACCGTGGTTTACAAAAACTGTTTTAGGTTTCTTTGTGAAACCTGAAATCCAATTTAACAGCATATCCCTGTCAGCATGACCGCTAATGCCGTCCAGCTGTTCGATATTGGCGTTAACCTTGATTTCTTCGCCGAACAGCTTAACTGTGGGCGCACCCTCAATTATTATTCGGCCAAGTGTTCCAACCGACTGATACCCAACAAACAGCACTGTGCTGTCATTACGCCACAAATTGTGCTTGAGGTGATGGCGAATTCTTCCCGCTTCACACATTCCGCTGGCAGAAAGAATTATTTTAGGTGTTTTGTCAAGATTTATTTTCATTGAATCTTCACTTGTAACCGATAACCGTAAATTTGAAAATTTAATCGGGTTGACACCTTTTTTAAGAAGCTCTATAGTTTCCTCGTCAAAATATTCGTAAAGATTACTGCTGTAAATTTCAGTTGCCTCTACAGCAAGCGGACTGTCAACATAAACAGGGAAATCGCCGTGACCTACAATTAATCCCTGCTCTTTAATAATTCGCAACAAGTAAAGCATTTCCTGTGTTCTGCCTATTGCGAATGACGGTACAATTACATTACCGCCCTTATCAAAGGTTTTTTGAATTATATTTGTTAATTGGCTGATATAATCAGGTCTTTCACCGTGAAGACGGTTGCCGTAGGTTGATTCAATAACAACATAATCCGCTTCTTTAGGCTGCCCCATATCACGAAGCAATGGGCGATTACAGTTACCAAGGTCGCCTGAAAATACTATAGTTTCAGTATTTCCATTCTCACGCACTTCAATACTTATGCTGGCAGAACCCAAAAGATGCCCTGCATCTGTAAAAGAAACCTTAACACCCTTACAAATTTCATACTGTTTTTCATAATCACAAGCAACAAACTGCTTAAGGGTTTTCTTTACATCTTCTGCAGTGTAAAGCGGCTGATATTCCTCTTGCCCTGCGCGTTTTGCCTTGCGGTTGCGCCATTTTGCTTCAAATTCCTGTATATGGGCCGAATCAAGCAGCATAATTTCACAAAGCTTCTGGGTGGCAAGGGTTGTATAGATATGTCCTCTAAAGCCTGCCGCGGTTAAGGCGGGGATTTTGCCCGAATGGTCGATATGAGCGTGAGTCAGCAAAACATAATCTATCTGCGAGGGTAAAATAGGTAACT
Source organism: Acutalibacteraceae bacterium (assembly GCA_045539955.1). Classification (GTDB taxonomy): domain Bacteria; phylum Bacillota; class Clostridia; order Oscillospirales; family Acutalibacteraceae; genus UBA737. The sequence continues at coordinate 25,931 of JAZQGI010000001.1, forward strand.
GAACATTTTCATAAATATCAGGTCCCTGCTCCATACCGCAGTCTATCATAATCGTCTTACCGCCCGCATAAATTACCGTACAAGAGCCTGTTACCTCGTGCGCCGCGCCGTAAAAAACAATCTTCATAAACACAACCTCCTTTAAAACACATTATATTCAAAAAAGCAAACCCCAAGTATAACTATATGCTATACTTAGGGTTAAAATTCAAATGTCAAACACCGCGCATAGCGCTTGTTATTCCTTTAATATAAATTTACCATATTTACAGCCTTTTGTCAATTAAATTAACTGCATACTAATTAAAAGAAATGCGAAGCTGATTACTCAGCTTCGCATTAAAATTTACTTAAACAAAATTATTTGCTTTTCTTAAGCTTCTTTGAGGTGTATACAACACCAAAAGCAGAAACAAATAACAATGCAACCAAGAAAGTGAAGTTTACAACATCACTTGTCTGAGGACTAACCTTATCTTCGGTCTTTTCTTCTGTCTTGTTTTCTACCTTATCTTCGGTCTTTTCCTCAGTCTTATTTTCTGTGCTATCGGTATTAGCACCAGCGTTGCCTGTGCCTGAACCTGTTGTTGTGTCGCCAGCGTTACCTGTGTTACCGGCATCACCGGTATTTCCGCCTGCGTTATCACCGGTATTTCCGCCTGCGTTATCGCCGGTATTTCCGCCGGTGTTATCACCAGTGTCACCGCCTATACCTGAATTGTTTTCAGGAGCGCCGCACCATTCACAAACGCCGTCTTTGTAAGAATGTGCGCCTGTATATTCGTCCATCTTCCACACGTCTTCAGGATCAACTTCTTGGGTGCAAGCTGCATCTGTGAAGCAAGACATACAAACCATACATACCCAGTGTTCTATTTGACCTGGTGCCTGGCAAGGTTGTGTAGTCTGGGTTTCTTCGCGATGTTCAGCATTATGATCTCCATAACCGCCGGCTACATCCTCAAAAGTATGTTCAGGGCTTGTTGCATTACAATTAGCGCCATCGCAATTTTTATAATAGGTCGCATAATTTTCGCAGGTAGCATCATCCTTTAAATACTCAGGAGCTACAACTTCCTCAACATAATTATGTTGAGCTAATTCACCAGAACTAAAGAATTCTGTTCCTTCTTTTCCGCATACACAAGAATAATAGTAAGTAGCTTGTGTTGTGCAAGTAGCATCGTCCTTCTTATAAGTATCGGTTGCTTCCATTCTATCATAAGTATGTGGTAATGTCGTACCATATTCAAAGGTTGTGGTTCCCTCTTCGCCACATGAGCAAGAGTAATTATAGATAGCAGGAGATGTACATGTAGCACCTGATACCTTATACTGTTCAGCTGTGTTTTGTTGATTATAATTATGATTATGAGCAAGCTGTTGTTCCATTATATACTGACAAACAGTACACTTGATCGGATATTCTTCAGTTGCACCACCCTGATGGTCAGGTATATGTGTAGTCTTAGTAGATTCGATTACAGCACCGCAGCCTGTAGCTGTGCATACTTTCCAGTGGTGAGTTCCATCCTTTTCCCATTCGGTTCCAGGTGTGTGATCAGCTTTACCGCCGGCTATGTCTTCAAAAGTTTCATTCGAAACAGCACCGCATATTGCGCATGACTTGTTATAAACTGCGTATGCTGTGCAAGTAGCATTAGATACCTTGTTTTCAGCCTTTACTATATCTTGATGATCGTGGGTAACCGGTCTTGTGTGACCACAACCGAGGTCACATTCTGTATCGCAATCATTTGTCCAAGCGTGAGAACACTCAAGCTTAAGCTCATATTCACCAGAATCAACATTGAAAGAAGTTCCTGTTACCTCGGTAGAATTACCGCCGTTAACATAAACAAGCTTCTTAGTAGCAGGTATTTTGCTTGTATCTACGCTAAATGTACCTGCAGTTGCAGTGAAATCAACTATACCCGCAACGCCTGTGTTGTTATTGATTATCCATTTCGGCGCTGTGATGTTATTGGTATCTTCATGCCATGTGAGAGCTCCGTCTCCAGATGAGTTAATAATCTGAATAGCAGCCATATTTCCGAAGGTGTTAGTTCCCATGTAATCAAACTTCACCTTACCCGACTTGATATCAAAGTTAATGTTCTTATTATATGCAGTAGTATAACTCGTATTACCAAATCTGATATTAAATGCGTTTTCAGTATCAAGGGTGTTATTATAAACAACCTTGATATCGCCATTATATGTAGCATTGCCTGTTGCACTTGCTAAAAATAGCTTTTTAGAAGTATTATCTCCAGTATTGAAAGAATCAATTTCAATAATAGGTGATGCCGAAACTGTGGGTGCGCCTGTACTTAAGGAAATGGTATCCTTATCACCTGAATAAGTTGTACCGCT
>JAZQGI010000002.1:0-9697 GCA_045539955.1 Acutalibacteraceae bacterium
ATTTGATTTTGCCAAGCTCCATTTCTATCCCAAAATGCTCTTTTACAAATGCCACCGCTTTGGTTATGGCAAGATAGGAATCGCGTTTACAACAGCGAGGGCCTCCGACCTCACCAATTGCACCGAGGGCGGCAGATGTCATTTGGTTGGAAAGTCCCCACGCTTGGTTGGCAAGGGGGGTAGAGCCGGTTATGATGGAAACAAACATACCGCTGCTGATCCCTGCACCGCAAGCGCCCCAAAAACCGCAAACACCGCCGGGGACTTGTTTGCCGCGTGACTGCATTTCAATCAATGCTTTCGGTAAATCAATATTACCGCCGGCGTGTTTATAGGCAGTAAGTAAAGCAGAGCCGACCATAACGTGATGCTCCGGTCCGTGCATATGGCAAAACGGCAGAGCCATTAGTTTTTGGATAATTTCTATCGGGTTGTTTGACGTTTCGGCAAGGCAAACAGCAATAATGGAATCAATACCGCCGGTGTGACATTCATTACAAACATAATGTCCTTTTTCACAAGCGGTCTTGCTGTTTTCTTTTTTATGGCAAATGGCACATTCCATCTCGGTATCGTTTTCTAAATATGTAAGCGGTGCACCGCAAATTAAACATTCGTCTTTCATAAAGCTATCCTCAAAAACAGAAAAATTTTAGCATCGGTTTGATATATTGGATTTTATCAAAATCATTATACCACATAAATATTAAAATTTCTACATATCCGTCTCCGGATTGGCAAGAATAGTTAATAGTAAACAAACGGAGGTAATGAAATGTTCAAACACGAAAAGATGCTTTTTCATCCCGTGGAGGTAGAGCGACCCAATCCGCAGTATGCGGCGCTTTTGCAGGAACAGCTTGGCGGAGGTAACGGTGAGCTTAAGGCGGCTATGCAGTATATGTCCCAGAGTTTTAGAATCAAAGACCCTGAAATTAAGGATTTATTCCTTGACATTGCCGCAGAAGAACTTGGTCATATGGAGATGGTAGCACAGACCATCAATCTATTAAACGGACACGATGTTGATGCCGATCAGGTGCCGTCAGGTGAGATCCAGTCCCACGTACTTTTAGGTCTTAACCCCGGACTCATAAATGCTTCGGGTTACTCCTGGACGGGCGACTATGTAACAGTTACGGGAGACCTGTGTGCAGACCTGCTCAGCAATATCGCCTCCGAACAACGCGCAAAGGTGGTTTATGAATACCTTTACCGTCAGATTGATGACAAAAAGGTGCGTGAGACCATCGACTTCCTATTAAATCGCGAGGAAGCACACAACCAGATGTTCCGTGATGCATTTAACAAAGTGCAAAACTCCGGTTCTAACCGAGATTTCGGCGCAACAAAGGCTGCTAAAATGTATTTCTCTATGTCAGATCCCGGTCCTAACGCATTTGCGACAAACGATACAAAGCCTGTTTCTTTTGATAAGTAATATCAAAACCGCTGAAGTTTTTACGCTTCAGCGGTTGTTTGTTATAACTTTAAAAATATGGTTTCATAATTTTTCCAAAAACTCATCTATTTCATTATGAGATTTGAAAATGATAACATTTTTATCTTTATATTTTTTAAGTAACTCATATACGTGTGGTAACTCTTTTTTAGGAAAATTTATTATCCACTCTTTAAATTCTGCATCAAATTCCTGCTCAATCCAAGGCATATCCTCTCTCGGTTTTCAAATACGCAACTCTACACCCGAAAGGCACACCGAAACCGGAAAATCAAGCAAAAAAAACAGTATCACATTCCTTTAGGCGCATTTCAAGCGTTCTGCCGTAGTTGCCGTCGATTATCCATTTGTCTTGTTTTAAAATATCGGAAAGCTTTTGATCAAATTCCTCGCGTGAAACGTTGGTTTTATCACAGTTCCAAAACAACATATCCAAATGAAAAAGCGGCAAACCTATCTTGCCCTGCAGCGCTCTTGAAAAAGTGCTTTTTCCAGCACCGGGGCAACCTATAACCATAATTTTTTGCATCTTAGTACCTCAAAAATCTATATCAATTTTATATTCATTATCAATAAGCACATAGTTAGCATTATGCTTTTTGCAAAGTTCTAATAATTGCATATTATCTTGTAATAAGTTGTCTATAGTACAGTCATCATTCAGACGATTTTCAATAACACTCGCATAGTTCATTATATCTTCAAAATGGTTTTTTATATAGTTTTCGCTCATCACAAGACAATAACATTTTATGTTGTCGAGATATTCCTTATCGAAATCATCTTGCCAAGTGAACGGAATATAGCAACCCTCAACAATAAGATTTTGCTTATTTTCTATAGCAGTTTTAATCATTTCACGAACAACCGGCCACAAGTATTCGGTTAACTCATTATCATCCATAGGGGTAAGTTCTGTGTTGCCGCTACGAATTAAACCCATTTTCAGATGGTCTATCGACAGATATGGATATTTATATTTTTCAAGCAACTTTTGAGCAAGTGCCGTTTTGCCTGTATGCGATGCTCCTGTAATTAAAATAATCATTTCAATCATCCTTGTAAATCGGAATATATCAAACTAATTATACCATATAATAATTTAAAATTCCACTATTATGATTTGAATCATCACATAACTGCGCCGCCGTTGAGGAGACCGGCGTGCCTTGGGTTGAACATTAGGTTGTGAGAGGGGCGAACAGAAAGAATTTGAAAACTTATGTAATATGATTAACCTCCCTTTATGTAGATTTGTGTGTAGAAAAAGACCATACCTTCGAGGGTAGCGGTGTTTGGGTGTGACGAAGTTTTTTAGGTTGAATTATTTTTGTTTTGACAAGGCGAAAAGCGGAGAAATACTTATATGTATTTCGAGCATTTTTAACACCGCCAAAGCGGAAATAACAACCGAAAACGAGTCTAAATCCCGAACGCCGTAACCCTATGGGTATGGTCTTATTTTAACATCATCAGGTGCCATGGCCGCACCCATATTGTTGACGTCAGTTACTCCGTAATCTTCAATTTCTCCAAAGGTTACCTTATCAATATATGGTCCGTCACCCTCTGTTGACAAAATTAGCGCGCCGCTTCCTGTTACAGTCCACTGAGCTGTTGGAGTGCGTTGCGAACCGTAGTTAAGCGGGAAACGGTATTGACGCTCTGCCGAACAAAAATGTGAAGAAGTGACCGCTATCGCACGTTCTGCGGCGCCACAATCCACAAACAATGATGCCAACGCTGTTGAAAGTGCCATTGTAGAGCAAGCACCGTAAAGCCCGATAAACGGAATGCCGAATTGTCTGAGACCAAACGAACTGCCGATACATTGATTTAAAAGGTCACCCGCAAAGATTTTATCTATATCGGTTTCTTTTAAATTTGCTTTTTCGAGTGCTATTTCTACAGCTGTTTTTTGAAGCTGACTTTCAGCTTTTTCAAAGCTTTTCTGACCAAAAAAACTATCAGTAATAAACTTATCAAACTCGTGGCCGATAGGGCCTTCGTGTTCCTTTTTTCCGACAATTGAGCCGTAGCTTAAAATGTGCGGTTTATTATCAAATCCTATTGTTCTATTCCCTATTTTATATGCCATAATTACACCTCTTTTTTAGTGTATTATCTGCAAATAATAAAAAAATATTAAATAAAAAAACAACCCTGTGCATTTGCACAGGATTGTGTGTTATCTTTTATCTGCTGTCTGTTTAGTACATTCCGCCACCTGCGGCTGCTGCGGCAGCAGACGCTGCAGCGGCTGCATCTTCGGGATTATCTGCTACAAGGCTTTCGGTTGTAAGAACCATAGCAGCCACACTTGCGGCATTTTCGAGCGCCGAGCGAGTAACTTTTGTCGGGTCAACAATACCTGCTTCGAGCATATCGGTATAAACCTCATTATAAGCATCAAAGCCATAATTAACCTTACCGCTGTTTATGATTTTTTCAATAATTACAGAGCCTTCAAGACCTGAATTGTAAGCAATCTGACGAATAGGCGCTTCCAAAGATTTTAATACGATTTGCGCACCTGTTTTTGTGTCACCGTCAAGAGTTTCAATAAGAGTTGCAACTGTAGGGATAGCATTAATAAGCGCAACACCGCCGCCTGCTACGATACCCTCTTCAACAGCGGCTTTTGTAGCCGAAAGAGCATCCTCAATGCGCAGCTTCTTCTCTTTCATTTCAATTTCAGTAGCTGCACCCACTTTAATTACAGCAACACCACCCGCAAGTTTTGCAAGACGTTCTTGCAATTTTTCACGGTCAAAATCAGATGTTGTAACAGCTAATTCATTTTTAATTTGGTTTATACGGTCGGCAATTGCGTTACTGTCGCCTGCACCGTCAACAATAATTGTATTTTCCTTTGAAACCTTAACCTGACGGGCTTTACCCAACTGGAACATTTGGGTTTCTTTAAGGTCAAGACCGAGTTCTTCAGAAATAACCTCGCCGCCTGTTAAAATTGCGATGTCACGAAGCATTTCTTTACGTCTGTCGCCAAAGCCTGGCGCCTTTACCGCAACACAGGTAAATGTTCCGCGAAGCTTGTTAACAATTAGTGTTGAGAGAGCTTCTCCCTCGATATCTTCCGCAATAATAAGCAATTTTTTGCCGGCATTTACAATCTGTTCAAGTATGGGCAAAATTTCCTGAATATTGCTGATCTTTTTATCAGTAATAAGAATTAAAGCGTCGTCTAAAACAGACTCCATTTTATCGGTATCAGTAACCATATAAGGTGTGATATAACCGCGGTCGAACTGCATACCCTCAACCACTTCTGAATAGGTTTCAGCGGTCTTTGATTCTTCAACTGTTATAACACCGTCAGCAGTGACCTTGCTCATAGCCTCAGCAATGAGATTTCCGATAACCTCGTCACCTGAAGAAACTGTAGCAACACGGGCAATATCCTCACTGCCAGAAACCTTTTTAGAGTTTGCGATAACGGTATCAGTAGCAGTATCTACAGCCAGCTTAATACCTTTTTTGAGAACCATTGGATTAGCACCTGCAGCGACATTTTTCATACCCTCATTTATAAGTGCCTGTGCTAAAACAGTAGCGGTTGTAGTACCGTCACCAGCGGCATCGTTAGTTTTAACAGATACTTCTTTTACAAGCTGTGCGCCCATATTTTCGAAAGGATCCTTAAGTTCAATTTCCTTAGCAATTGTAACACCGTCATTAGTAATAAGGGGTGAGCCGTATCTCTTATCGAGGACTACATTTCTTCCCTTTGGTCCTAAAGTAACCTTAACTGCGTTCGCAAGCTTATCAACGCCGTTTTGAAGTGATTTTCTTGCTTCTTCGCCAAAAATAATGTCTTTAGCCATTTATAAAATCTCCTTTCTTATTCTACAACAGCCAAAATATCGCTTTGACGAAGAATTGTATATTCCTCGCCGTCTAATTTAATTTCAGTACCAGCATATTTAGCAGCGATAACCTTATCGCCAACCTTAACTGTCATTTTAACTTCTTTGCCGTCAACAATACCGCCGACTCCTACCGCAATAACCTCTGCAATCTGGGGCTTTTCTTTAGCGGTCGAAGCTAAAACTATGCCACTTTTAGTAGTTTCCTCAGCTTCACAGGATTTAATAACAACATTATCCGCCAAAGGCTTAAGTGTCATTTAAAACAACTCCTTTAACAATATATAAGATTATTTTAATACACCAAAAACAAAAGTCAAGCACTTTTATGATTTTTTACATAATTTTAACAATTTATATAAATATTTTATATAAATATACATATTATTTTTCGTTGACAAAATTCGCGGTTTATGATAAACTTATAATGTTCTTTGTGACTGACGGAAAAAGTGGAGCACCACATGAAGCAAAGAATGTTTTTGCCGACCGTCTGGGCGCTCTTTTTCCCTTGTGGATTAAGTGCGCCCTTTTGTATTTTATGAGTAAAGGAGACCCTATTATGAAAAAAATCGGTATTATTATGGGTAGTGACAGTGATATGCCTACTGTTCAAAAAGCCGTTGATACCTTAAAGGCTTTCGAAGTGCCCTATGAAGTACACATTTTTTCAGCTCACAGAACTCCCGTCGAAGCACGTGAGTTTAGTGTAAATGCACGCCAAAACGGCTTTGGCGCGATAATTGCCGCCGCAGGTATGGCTGCGCACTTAGCAGGCGCTATTGCCGCCAACACAACACTCCCTGTTGTAGGAATTCCAATTAAATCAGGTCACTTAAACGGTATTGACGCACTACTTTCAACCGTACAGATGCCTTCAGGCATACCTGTTGCAACTGTTGCGATTGACGGTGCTGTTAATGCCGCTTTGTTATGTATTGAGATGCTCGCTATTGAGGATACTGAATTAGCAAATCGCCTTGATGCTAAGCGCAAAGCTGATGCCGAAAAGGTATTAAATAAAAATAAAGCTGTTGAAGAACAGTTAAATTAATGGAGGAAACAAAAATGGAAAAAAAGTTAGTTTACACAGGTAAGACAAAGGACGTTTATTCACTCGAAAACGGCAACTGCCTTTTAAAGTTTAAGGACGACTGCACAGGCAAAGACGGTGTTTTCGACCCAGGCGAAAACCAAGTTGGTATCACTATTGACGGCGTTGGTGATGTAAACCTTCGTATGTCAATTTACTTCTTTGAAAAAGTTAATGCTGCAGGTATTAAAACCCATTATATTGACGCAAACCTTGAAGATACCACAATGGAAGTTCTTCCTGCAAAGGTTTTCGGCCACGGTCTCGAAGTTATCTGCCGTTACAAAGCAGTTGGTAGCTTTATCCGCCGTTACGGTGATTATATTGAAGAAGGCGCTGATCTTCCCGCTTATGTTGAAATGACATTTAAAAACGACGAAAAGGGCGATCCGCTTGTAATCAAAGATGCTCTTGTTGCTCTTGGTGTTATGACCGACAAGCAATATGACGATATCAAGGTAATGACACAGCAAATCACTAAAATCGTTGCTGATGACCTTAAAGAAAAAGGTCTTGACCTTTATGACATTAAATTTGAATTTGGATACGATAAGGATGGCAGCGTAATGCTTATTGATGAAATTGCATCAGGCAATATGCGTGTTTATAAGGACGGTCAGTACATTGACCCCATGACATTATCCAAACTTTTCTTTGCATAATTTTAAGGAGTATATATGGGCGGATTTTTTGGAGTAGTCAGCAAAAACGATGCTATTGGTGACGTTTTTTTCGGTACTGACTATCATTCACATTTAGGTACAAAACGCGGCGGTATTGCCGCATACGACAGTGAAATCGGTCTTCAAAGAGATATTCATAACATTACCAACTCCCCTTTCAGAACCAAGTTTGAAAATATATTTGACGAAATGTGCGGTACTGCGGCAATTGGTTGCATAAGCGATTTCGAACCGCAACCGTTACTCATCCGTTCAAAATTCGGTTCTTACGCAATTTCGTTCATCGGTATTATAAACAACTCTGATGAGCTTATCGAAGAATGTGTTTCCAAAAACGGAAACCACTTTGATGCAATGACAGGCGGTAATGTAAACTCAGTCGAGCTTGTAGCTTCACTTATAAACCAAAAAGACAACTTTGCTGAGGGCATTAAATACGCTCAAGAGGTTATCGACGGCACTGCATCAATATTAATACTCACCGACTACGGCTCTATTATAGCCGCGCGTGATAAATTTGGCAGACTGCCGATACTTATCGGCAAAAGTGAAGACGGTTACTGTGTTGCTTTTGAATCATTTTCTTATCAAAAATTAGGTTACGACAATAAAAAAGAATTGGGACCTGGTGAAATTGTAGAAATTACAGCGGATTCGCTGACTATTTTATCACCTGCGCTTGAAAAGAAAAAGATTTGTGCATTTTTGTGGAGTTATTACGGATATCCAACCTCTACCTATGAGGGTGTTAATGTTGAGATGATGCGTTATCGTAACGGCGAGATTATGGCAAGAAACGATAAAGAAAACGGAATTGCTCAGGATGTTGACTATGTGGGCGGTGTTCCTGATTCAGGCACACCACACGCTATTGGCTATGCTAATAATAGCGGCAAGCAGTTTGCACGCGCATTTATTAAATACACTCCCACTTGGGCAAGAAGTTTTACCCCTAAAAATCAAAAAGACCGTAACCGTATTGCTAAAATGAAGCAAATACCCATACACGATCTTATAACAGATAAAAAACTTCTATTTGTTGACGATTCTATTGTTCGCGGAACACAATTAAAAGAAACCGTAGATTTTCTTTATCAAAACGGTGCGGCAGCCGTACATATGCGTTCAGCTTGTCCGCCGATTATGTACTCTTGCAAGTATTTAAGCTTTTCAAGAAATCAAAGTGACCTTGACCTTATCGCTCGCCGTATCATTTTAGAGCTGGAGGGCGAGGACGGTTTCAAGCATATCGCAGAATACAGCGATCCTTTAACACAGCGAGGTAAAAAGCTTCGTGAAGCAATTGCCGAAAAGTTTAATTTTGCTTCACTCGAATTCCAGACATTAGACGGAATTGTTGAAGCGATAGGACTACCAAAAGACCAACTTTGTACTTACTGTTGGGATGGAAAGGAATAATAAAATGGATAATTCACAATCAAAATCTTATGCTGCTGCAGGTGTTGATATTACCGCAGGCTACAAAGCAGTTGAACTTATGAAAAAACACATTAAAAGAACCCGTAACGAAGGCTGCCTCGACGATGTGGGCGGTTTTGGCGGTTGCTTTGGCTTGCCGCTTGGTTATGAAGAACCTGTACTTGTTAGCGGTACGGACGGTTGCGGCACTAAGGTAAAACTTGCAATCCTTATGGATAAGCACGATACAATAGGTATTGATGCTGTTGCAATGTGTGTAAATGATATTATTTGTTGCGGTGCAAAGCCGTTATTCTTCCTCGACTATATCGCATGCGGTAAGAACATTCCTGAAAAAATTGCCGAAATCGTTGGCGGTGTAGCTGAGGGTTGTGTGCAGTCGGGCGCCGCTTTAATCGGCGGTGAAACTGCTGAACACCCAGGTATGATGCCTATCGACGATTATGACCTTGCAGGTTTTGCTGTTGGTATTGTTGATAAAAAGAAAATTTTAGATAACACAACTATGGAAAAAGACGATGTTATTATCGCTCTTCCTTCAAGCGGCGTTCATTCAAACGGTTTTTCACTTGTTCGTAAAGTTTTCGATGTTGAAAACTGCGACCTTACAAAAACTTACGAAGAACTTGGCGGAAAATCTCTTGGTGAAGCCCTTCTTACACCTACCAAAATTTATGTAAAACCCGTTTTAGCGCTTTTAGATGCTGTTAAAGTTCGTGCAATTTCCCATATCACAGGCGGCGGCTTCTATGAAAATATCCCGAGAAGCTTACCAGAAGGCTTCGGCGCTGAAATCCAAAAAACAAGTATTAAAGTATTACCTATCTTCGATTTACTTCAAAAAACAGGAAATATCCCCGAGAGAGATATGTATAACACATATAATATGGGTGTTGGTATGAGTATTGTTGTGGCAAAAGAGGATGCCGAAAAAGCACTTGAAATACTTAAAGCCAACGGCGAGGATGCTTACGTTATCGGTAAAATTGTTAAGTCTGATAATAAGATTACCATTATATAAGGGTGACTATAATGAAGAATATTGCAGTATTGGTTTCCGGTGGCGGAACAAATCTACAAGCTCTTATAGACGCTCAGAATTCCGGAATTATAAAATCAGGTAAAATCAGTC
>JAZQGI010000003.1:0-128581 GCA_045539955.1 Acutalibacteraceae bacterium
AAAAGAGAAACACTATACGCAAGCTCAATTTGCCGAAGATTTAAAAGTGTCCAAAACCTATCTTTTTGACATTTTCCATAATCGAATAAATCCACCTACCCCAGATAAGCAAGAACAAATTATTGCTTTATTAAAACTAAACGAAAATGAAAAGTTGGAATTTTTAGATAAAGCCGCTGTTGGTAGAGGCGAGCTTCCGAAGGATATAGTCCGATTTTTAACTGACAATCCAGGTGAAATAGAAAAACTTAGAGAAAGAATGAGGGAGACTGCATTATGATAAAGTCTAATTATAAAAAATATACGCTTGAAGCCGATGTTGATGATTATGTAAAAGCGATATTATCTTCATTGGGTCTAAAAAAGGGCCTAGATTATAATGAAAAATCCGCAATGTCGGATTACATGAAAGAGGCACTAAAAGGAGCAGCTAAAACAAAGGGTAAAAAACACTTTGGAATTCCTGATTTTCATTTGGAGTCAAGAAAGATTCCAGTTGTGATTGAAAACAAATTAGGAAACAAATATCATATTAGTGCAAATAAGTCTGGCATTAAGATGGATGAGAAATCCATAAAAAATTATGCAGTAAATGGTGCGGTGTATTATGCCAAAAATATGATTGAGTCAAAAAAATATGACGAAGTTATAGCAATTGGCATATCTGGTGAAGATAATGAAAGTATAAAAATTTCAACATACTATGTTTTTTCTTCTTATATTGAACCGAAATATATGAAGAATTATAGTACATTAGGATTTCTTGAAAGTCAAAAAAGTTTTGAAGCATTTTATGAGGATGCGACTGTTACCGAGGATGAAAAACATTGTATTTTAATCAAGACCCGCGAAGAACTCCTGCGCCATGCTAAGAATCTAAACAAGTTAATGAACAATCACAATGTTGGTGTTGAACAAAGAGTTGTTTATGTGTCGGGTATGTTGTTATCAATGCAGGATATCGTTGATGATGAGAAAAATATCATTGACTTAGGACTGACTCCTGATGACTTAAAAGGTATTCAAACAGACGAAAAACGAGACGGCGTTATTATCATGTCTCATCTAAAAGATTATCTGAGTCAGAAAAAGATTCCCGCAGATAAAAGATCAATAATGATTGACTCTTTTAAGATGTCTATCGCTTTGGATGCTGCAAGAGATATACCGACAACCGTAGACAAGGTTGTTGCTAATCTCATTGATGGTGATGCTTCAATTACTAAGCAGATATTTGTATATTTGTATGAAAATATATATACAGCGATTAACTTATCGGGTGGCGCACTTGATATTATGGCAGAAATGTATTCTACATTTTTAAAGTATGCTCTAAGCGATGGTGCCCCATTGGGTAAGGTGTTGACACCGCCATATATAACATCAATGATGGCGAAGATCCTAGATGTAAATAAAGATTCCCGTGTAATGGATATTGCAGCCGGCTCGGCAGCGTTTTTGGTTGCTGCAATGGATCTAATGATTGAGGACGCTAATAAAACATATGGGAAGGGCACTAAACAAGCGCAAGACGAAATTGAGACAATTAAACACGAAAAGCTTTTAGGTGTTGAAATTGATGCCAAAATGTATACTTTAGCGGCATCGAATATGATACTTCGTGGTGATGGAAGTACTAAAATCCGAAAAGCAGATACATTTAGTACGCCAAAAGAGATATATACTGAATTTATGGCAAATGTGTTGTTGCTCAATCCTCCATTTTCTTATGTGGACAATGGACTTCCTTTTTTGGAGTTCGGTCTTGATAATATTGAGGTTGGTGGAAAAGCTGCGGTTATTATTCAAGATTCGGTTGGTGCTGGTAAATCAATTGGTACAACTGCCAATATACTTAAAAAACATAAGATGCTCGCAAGTATAAAGATGCCTGCAGATTTGTTTATGCCTAATGCAAATGTTCAAACAAGCATTTACATTTTTGAGGCGGGGACTCCACACAACTGTGAATATGATATAGTAAAGTTTATTGATTTTCGCAATGATGGTTATAAGAGAACGGAACGTTGTATTAAAGAAGTTGACTATCCTGTTGAAAGGTATCAGGATATTTACTTGCTGTATAGACTTGGATTCAATGCCGTAAAAAATCCGCAGTTTCACGCAAATCTTTGGGATATTGATAAAGTGTATTGTGAAGATACAATTACCGCTGAAGGCAATGACTGGAATTTTGAAAAACATGTTGCTACAAGTAATGTTCCTAAAGATATCAGTTTTGTATCCAGTGTCGATATACATTTGTCATGGGAACTTGGCAATTGGATTTCGAATCAACATAATCTTACATCCCAAGATAGTATTGATATGTTGAAGAAAAAAGAAAAACAGCTTTACTCTGTATCCGAAGTTTTCGATATTTATAAAATACCAAGCTACAACAAAGAGCATTTAGTTATGCCAGATGATTTCGATGAAGTATATGACTATATTACACGAACCACGACTGACAGAGGTATTTGCGAAAAAACTGGTTTTATTGATTCAGAAGGTATGAATGAAGCTGGCACTTTTAGTTTAGGTCTGTTATCAATGGTATTCTACTACAGAGAAAACGATTGGTATGCAGGACAATACATGAGAAAAATATCGTGTAAACATAAAATAGATAGGTGGGCGGCAATATATCTTGAAACTGTATTAAATGGCTTGTCGGAGAAATTGTTATCAGGTCTTGTTAGAGATGTCGATTCTACATTCTTAGATTTGGAGATTGAATTGCCTTCTCAAAATGGCAAAATAGACTTTGAATGGATGTCGAATTATGTAAAAAGTAGAGAAAAGCAAGTGATGAAAGATATGATGCAATTATTTACACAGGAAGAATAGTAATTAATAATAAATAATCAAAAATTAATTAAGTTTTCTTTAAATAGAGGCGTTGCAAAAAAATGCAACGCCTCTATTGTCAAAAAACATTTGGAAAATCTACTCATAATTTCTACAAAAAGTGTGATACTAATATCACACTAAAATTGTAAAAAGAGGAGATTTTATATATGAAAGCAACCGGAATAGTTCGTAGAATAGACGACCTTGGTCGTGTGGTTATACCGAAAGAGATTAGAAGAACAATGAGAATTCGTGAGGGAGACCCTCTGGAGATTTATACGGACGCTGGTGGGGAAGTGATTTTTAAAAAATATTCGCCGATTGGCGAGTTATCGCTTTTTGCTTCGCAATATGCTGAAGCATTGGCGGGGTCTACCAAGCTTTCGGTGGTGATTTGCGATCGTGACCATTGCATTGCGGCGGCGGGAATTTCGAAAAAAGAAACAATTGAACGAAGATTAACGCCTGATTTGGAGGAAATTATTGAAGAGCGCAAAAGCGTGAATTTTGCTCCCGACCAAAAACATACAGCACTTGAGGGGGTAGACCGCAATATCTGCACTGCAGTGCCGATAATAATATCGGGCGATGTGAGCGGAGCGGTGGTTTTGCTTTCGAATGAAAATTGCAATACTGCGAGCGAGACGGACATAAAGCTTGTAACCGTTGCGGCTTCTTTTTTAGGTCGGCAGATGGAATCTTAAAAAATCCCTGAAATTTCGGACTTCGAAATTTCGGGGATTTGATTTTGTGGCAAAAAATGTCAAATATTAAATGCTTCTTGACATATTATGTCGAATTTGGTAGAATTAGTATACAAAAAAGCTCCGTTTTGCAGTGCAAACCAGAGCTTTGGAGCTGAAGATGGGACTTGAACCCACGACCTGCTGATTACGAATCAGCTGCTCTACCAACTGAGCCACTCCAGCGTACTAATAGATTATACCAACATTTGACTTTAGCGTCAAGTAAAAAATGAAAGAAGGCACCGTAGGTGGATAAGGATATCAACCTTAGAATAAGAGAGTACAGAAAATTAAAAAAAATGACACAGGAAGAGCTTGGTAAGGCTTTGGGAATGAAGTGCAGTACCTACTCGCAAATGGAACGAAAGGGAAAAATTACTGTTGATATAGCAAAGGCGATTTCTGAAATTTTGGGTGTAGACCCTGATATTATTATACACGGAGAAAAGCAGACTCCGCTTGATTTAGCCCCTATTGAAACAAATACGCTTCCGTTAAGAGACCCAACGGATAATCCTTATGGAAAACCGTATGAACCTGAGATTATTATTTCGTATAAATCGGGAGATTTTCCGCTTTCGGTTGAAGAAACGCTTTTAATTACACAAATTCGCGCCTTAGAGTCAGAGGATAAGCAAGAGCTTATTGACTTTATAGACCGTAGGTTAAAAAAGAAAGATTAGCACATTAAAAAATGCCATTCGTTAGAATGGCATTTTATTATTTAGTCATTTGAACGGCATTTACAGCGTACGAAAAAGAAAATAAGGACAATTGCCAATGCAACAGCTATAGCGAAAATTATTAAGGGAATTAAAGCTTCTAAAATAGTTGAGGTGAAGCTAACACCCAAAATTGCGCCAACAAGTAATCCCAAAACAACAGCTAAAACCGAGAGTATTTTATTTACACAAGCTATTGTTTGGCAGGTACATTCGCAATACGCGGTATTTGCACTTCTGTTATCTAACATACTTCCACACCCTTTGAAATTTTGACCGTAGTCAATAATATTATATGTGAAAGCAAAATAAGTGTTAATTACTTCATAAATTCATACATAGCGCGGTAGCACATATATACATCAAATTTTGCAGTGGTCTCAAAAGGAGCGTGCATTGAGAGCACAGGGACACCCAAGTCAACCACATCTATACCAAGGTTTGCGATATACTGTGCGACTGTTCCGCCGCCGCCCGCATCAACCTTACCAAGCTCGCCCGTTTGCCAGATAATGTTTGCATTATCGAGCATATTGCGGACAAATGCCATATATTCAGCCGAAGCGTCCGATGTGCCTGATTTACCGCGAGCGCCGGTATATTTTGTGACCACAACACCGTAGTTAAGAAGTGAAGCGTTGCGCTTTTCAGAAACATCCTGAAAAGTGGGGTCAACACCTGAATTGACATCTGCAGAAAGGCATTTTGAATTGCGCAGTGCTAAAGTTGGGTCTGCGTTTTGCATTTTGGCAATATCGCCTATTATGAAACGCAAGAAGTCAGATTCAAGGCCAGTGTTACCCATTGATCCGATTTCTTCCTTATCAGCGAGTATCGCAACGGCGGTTTTCTGTGGATTTTCAACCTCTAATATCGCTGTCAAAGCAGGGTAGGCGCAAACGCGGTCGTCCTGACCGTAGGCACCTATAAGCGAGCGGTCAAAACCGATGTCGCAAGCGTGGAAAGCGGGTACCATTTCAAGCTCGGCAGAAAGGAAATCGTCTTCCTTTATACCGTATTTTTGGTTTAAAAGTTTTAGGATATTAAGCTTTACAAGCTCGCTACCTTCGTCGGATTTGAAGGGGTGGCTGCCGACAAGTACATTAAGCTCTTCGCCCTTGATACCCTCTGCTAATGTGCGTTTATTCTGCTCGGTTGCAAGGTGTGGTAAAAGGTCGTTTATAACAAACTTAGGTTCATCTTCCTTTTCGCCGATGCAAACCTCTTTTACAGTGCCGTCCTTAAGAGCAAAGACACCGTGAAGTGAGAGCGGAATAGCAGTCCACTGATATTTACGTATACCACCGTAGTAATGGGTTTTAAAGAGCGCCAAATCGATTTCTTCATATAAAGGATTGGGTTTTAGGTCAAGACGGGGAGAGTCGATATGAGCGGCGGTGATGTTGACGCCACTTTCGGCAGATTCTTTACCAATTACTGCAAGGGCTATTGTCTTGTCGCGGTTGTTAAAATACACCTTATCTCCCGATTTGTAGTTTTTACCGTATTCGAAAGGCTTAAAACCCTTTTTTTCAGCTAAAGCGATAGCAATTTTAACAGCCTCACGTTCGGTTTTAGCATCGTCAAGGAACTTTTTATAGCTTTCACAATATTCATTTGCTTTTTGAAGCACAGCCTCATCAGAAATCTGTCTTCCGTTTTTTTTGTTGTAGAATAAATCTTTCTTTAGTTGCTTTATGTCGCTCATAAATCTTCTCCTGACTTTAAGATTTTAGTTAGAATTTGCCTGAATTCTTTTACAAATTCTTCTTGGGAATCGTTATTATATATTATATAGTCTGCATTTTTTAAATAATAATCATCATTTTTTCCTGCCGACATTCTAATTAGAGCTTCTTCTTCAGTGAGATTATCTCTTTTAATAATCCGTTCAAGCCGATTTTTTTTATTGCTTAGTACTGCAATAGTTTTATAGCAGATTTCATTTATTGAGCTTTCAAAAAGTGTAGGGGCATCTAATAAAACTTTACCTTTATTCGTCTCATTTAAAACAAGCTCTCTTATAAAAGGAAAAATGGTATTGTTCAAAAGTTCGGTTTTCTCGCGCGAAGAAAAAGCAATTTTTGCGAGAGCCTTGCGGTTTAGCGTACCGTCGGGATTTATAATATCTTCACCGAAAGCGTTTGCCAAAGCACTTAGACCGTCACTGTCTTTTTCCACTGCCTGTCGGGCGATTATGTCGCAATCGACAAGTTTTAAACCTAAATCTGCGCAAATTTTACTTGCGCTGCTTTTTCCAGAGCCTGTGGGTCCTGTAAGACCGATTATAATGTTCATAATTTTATCACCTTAAATGCCGCCGCACGAATAAGGCGGTTATAAACTGCAAGACCAATACCCTCTTTTTGCGGTGCGTGAATAAATACCGTTTTTGCACCCAAGCTGTCAACATTGCGCAGAGCAGTAAAAAGATTTTGCGCAAGGGAACGGGGCTCGGTAATACTTCCGTAAATAATTTTTGGTATTTTAACGGTGTTGCTTTCTTCTTTAAAGCAGACTGCAGCAGCATCAGTTTTTTGATTTACAAAATCCGCAAAGCCGTCACCTTCAACAAGATAGGTTTCGGTTTTGGGGGCATAATGCTTATATTTCATACCGGGGCTTGCCGCTTTTTCTCCGCTTTCAAGCTCTGACAAAACTGCTTTGTTAACTGTGATGTCCGGTAGCACCTCGTGTAGTTGTTCGAGTGTCACTCCCCCTGGACGCAGAAGCACAGGATGGTCGCCGACCAAAGTAATAACGGTTGATTCAACACCGACGTTACAGTCTTCACCCATTACAACAGCATCAATTTTGCCGTCTAAATCATTGATAACATGATTGGATGTTGTGGGACTGGGGCTTCCTGAAAGGTTTGCCGATGGAGCCGCAAGAGGAAGGCCGCTTTTTGAAATTACCTCACGCGCTATAGCGTTAGAGGGCATTCTGACAGCTACAGTATCAAGACCGGCCGACACACAAGCAGGAACCTTTTGGGTTTTCTTTAAAACCATTGTAAGCGGTCCCGGCCAGAATTTTTTTGCGCATAAAAGGGCATTTTCGGGGATATTCTCGGCAATTTCGCAGAGGGATTCAATATTCGAAATGTGAACGATAAGAGGATTATCCTGCGGTCTGCCTTTGGCAGTGAAAATTTTTGCAATAGCGTTTTCGTCATAAGCGTTTGCTGCAAGACCGTAAACTGTTTCGGTAGGAATTGCGACAATTCCGCCATTTTTTAAAATTTCACAAGCACAGGCGATACCGTTATTATCGGGTTTGAGCCTTTGTGTTTTCATTTAAGCTTCTTCCTCGGATTTTAAAGCTTCAGTGCGGTAGTGGGTTATGAGTGCATCAACAACCTCTGCCATATCGCCGTTTAAAATCTGCTCTAATTTATAAAGTGTAAGACCTATACGGTGGTCAGTAACTCTGCCTTGTGGGTAGTTATAGGTACGGATACGCTCGCTTCGGTCGCCTGTACCAACCTGATTTTTACGGTCAGAAGCTATAGCTTCATCGTGTTTTCTTTGCTCTTCGTCAAAAAGACGTGAACGCAGAATTTTGAGCGCCTTGTCTTTATTCTTGAACTGGCTTCGTTCGTCCTGACATTCAACAACAGTTCCTGTAGGAATGTGAGTTACACGAATAGCCGATGAGGTTTTGTTAATGTGCTGACCGCCTGCACCTGAAGAACGGAAGGTATCGATCTTAAGATCGGCAGGGTTGATTTCAAGCTCAACCTCGTCGGCTTCGGGAAGAACTGCAACTGTCACGGTTGAAGTGTGGATTCGTCCTTGCGTTTCGGTGTCGGGCACACGCTGAACACGGTGAACCCCGCTTTCGTATTTAAAGCGTGAGTATGCGCCGCTACCCTCTATCATAAAGCTGATTTCCTTATAACCGCCAAGCTCGGTTTCATTTGCGTTTATAACCTCTACTTGCCAACGGTTTGCTTCGGCATACATTGAATACATACGGTAAAGCGAGCCTGCAAAAAGTGCTGCCTCCTCGCCGCCTGCACCGCCGCGAATTTCGATGATAACATTCTTATCGTCGTTAGGATCCTTAGGAAGAAGCAGAATTTTAAGCTCGTTCGAGAAAAGTTCAATATTTTCCTTGGCTGTCTTTAATTCTTCTTCAGCAAGTTCTTTAAAATCCTTGTCAAGATTTGGTTCTGCTAAAATTTCCAAAGCATCCTTTTCGGCTGTTTTTGCCGCAGTGTATTCGCGGTATTTTTCAACAATGGGCGTAAGCTCTGAATGTTCTTTCATAAGCTTACGGAACATTTCGTTATTTGAAGCAACATCGGGACGGGTGAGCTCCATTCCGACTTGTTCATATCGGTTTACAACCGATTCTAATTTATCAAACATTACATATCACCATTTGCCTTAATTATTTTTTTTAAGCCCTTTTCAGCTTTTTGACGCGGTAGCATAACCTCTCTGCCGCAGCTGTTGCAACGAAGGCGAAAATCCATTCCGATGCGGGTCACAGTGAAGATATCGTTACCGCAGGGATGTTTTTTTTTCATTAAAAGCTTGTCGCCGATATTTATATCCAAAATTTTCCCTCCGCGCATAAAAATTCATTATATATTATATACCAGAATTTACAAAAAGGCAATATATTTTAATTCGGAAAGCGGAATGTGGGATAAGGAATTATATAGACTTTACGAACAGCCATTTTTAAAATATCGATTGACAAAAGGGGGAGAATGATGTAATATGTATTTAATTCACTTAAATAGGAGTTGATATTCGTGGACGACGGTCCGGCGGGCAGTATAATTTTATTTGTAATTTTAATACTTTTAAGCGGTTATTTTTCAGGAACCGAAATTTCTTTAGCTTCAGTTAACCGAATTCATATGATGAGCAAGGCTTCGAAAGGTCAGAAAAGCGCAGAGCGCGTGCTTAAAATTCTTGACAATTTTGATGAGGCTTTGTCGGTGTTGCTTATAGGCAATAATGTTGTGAATATCGGTTGCGCAACGCTTGCTACTGCTCTAACTGTGCATATGGGTGCATATTGGGTTACAGTGGCTACTATTGTTGCAACTGTGGTTATTTTTATTTTTGGGGAAATCTTACCTAAATGCTTTGCACGCTCGTGTAATGAAAAGTTTGCAGAGGTAGCATCTGCTCCGCTTTTGGTTTTGATGAAGATTTTAAAGCCCGTATCAATCTGTTTTACAGCCATTTCGGCGCTTGCTTCAAAGCCTTTCAAAAAGCATGCGGAAAATCAGGTAACAATGACCGAGGAAGAACTTAATGATATTGTTGAAAATATTTCCGAAGAGGACGGCTTTGACGAAGAAAAAGGCGAGCTGGTAAAATCGGCGCTTCATTTTTCAAACTCAACAGCCCGCGATGTTATGACTCCTTGGGAAGAGACCGAGGTTATATCGGCGGCGCTTAAAACTCCGCAGATACTCAAAATTGTAAAAAACTCGTCTCATTCGCGAATACCTGTTACCGACCGCAAGGGAAATATTAAGGGTATTCTGCAGATTAGAAAATTCCTAAAGGCGTATATGCGCAATAAGAATAATGTTATTCTTGCGAGCATTATAGATTATCCTTATTATGTGAATGAGGATATGCCGATAGATGATGTTTTGACCGAGATGAGTAACCATCGCAGAAACTTAAGCTTTGTTAAAAACAGTGATGGCGAGGTTATCGGTGTTATCACGGTTGAGGATATTCTTGAAGAGCTTGTGGGCGAAATTTATGACGAAAATGATATCGGAGGTGCTATAGATGATTAGTGCTTTCAGATATTTGGCTATAGTTATTTTAATTTTGGTTTCAGCCTTTTTTTCTGCAACCGAAATTGCTTTTTCATCGGTTAATCCGCTAAGGCTTAGGAATATGCAAAAGAATAAGGACACCGTGTCTTTGAGATTGGCTGTGAAAATACTTGAGGATTATGATAATCTTTTAAGCAGTATTTTAATAGGCAATAATATTGCTAATATGGCTTCCACCTCAATAGCGACTATAATTGTTATCGGTTGGTGGGGTGACGGTTATGCGTGGGCTTCAACCGTAATTATGACGCTTTTGGTACTCATATTCGGCGAAATTATACCTAAGGTTTTAGCAAAGCAATTCCCAGAGGTTTTTTGCAATTTTGCTTCTATTCCTATTTATGCGCTTTCTGTTATATTAAAACCGCTCAATGTTGTAATAATGGGCTTGGTAAATCTTGCTTCAAAGATTTGGGAAAAGAACGCAGATGACAGCGAAGCCGTTTCAGAAGATGATTTTGAGAATATAATTGACATTGTTGAAGACGAGGGCGTGCTTGATGAAGAGCAGTGCGATTTACTTCAAAATGCGCTTGATTTTGACGATGTGTTAGCCTATGAAATCATCACTCATAGGGTGGATATGGATGCGCTTGACATCCGTGACCCGTATGAAGTAAATCTTCGCAAATGTGAAGAAACGATATATTCGCGTTTGCCCGTTTATGAAGATACAACAGATAATATTATCGGTATTTTGCACCTTAACCATTTTTATAAAACTTATGTAGAAAAGGGCAAGGTTAATATTCGTGAACTTTTACTTCCGGTAAATTTCGTGCATAAAACAATGCCGCTTCCTGACGTGCTTGAAAAAATGAAAGAAAATAAGTGTCATATGGTAGTAGTTCTTGATGAGTACGGCGGAACAATGGGTATTCTTACAATGGAGGATGTTCTTGAACAGCTGGTTGGTGAAATTTTCGACGAATCAGACGAGATTGAACGTGAGTTTGTAGCTATTGATGAAACACATTTCGAAGCTGACGGCGATATGCGTGTTTACGATTTCTTCGATGAGTTTGATATTGATATAGATGAAGACGAGGATTTTGAAGCCGATACCGCAACAGTTGGCGGTTGGACACTAACTATGCTTGACGGTGAAGCCGAAGAGGGTAATAGCTTTAAGTGGGAGAATTTGGAGATTACCGTGCTTAAAACCGATGGTTTCCGCATAGAAAGAATTGCTGTCGAGGAATTGCCAAAACAGGAAGATGAAGAATAAATTAAAAACTCTGCAATTTTTTTGCAGAGTTTTTGTATTTTATGTTGAAAATAGTTGAGATATGTAGTATAGTATATATTGTAGTAAAAACTATATTTTCTCGGAGGGAAACACTATGTATAGGAAAATTTTAGCAATAATTACTTGCGTGTTGATGCTTGCCTTGGTCGGTTGCAACAAGGAAGAGGGAAAACCAAAGGCTTCCTCGCCTGCAAACAAGCAGGAAACACAGGTTGTAAAATATGTAAATAACTTAACAGGCGAGCAAAATATAACTGATAAGGAAATATACGAAAGACGCCCTGTTGCAATTATGGTTAACAATATCTCTGTAGCACAGCCTGTGCAGACAGGTCTTGCAAAAGCTGATATTGTATACGAGACTGAAGTTGAGGGCGGCATTACAAGACTTTTAGCGGTTTATAAAGATATTTCAAAGGTCGAAAAAGTTGGTACTGTCCGCTCGGCAAGGTATGATTTTATAGATTTGGCGATGGGCCATAAAGCTGTTTATGTTCATCACGGACAGGATGACTTTCACGCAGGACCGCATTTAAACGATACCCAAAGGTTTGTGCTGCAAACAGGTAATGCGGGTGTAAGGGAAAAAAACGGATTGGCAAGTGAACATACGCTTTACGGCTATGGAGATAAAATTTGGAATTATTTAGTTGATAAAAAATATAATACCAAGCTTGAAAGTGTTGAAAATTGGCAAAAGTTTGCTGAAAAGAAAGTTTCCTTTACAGACGTTGCAAATACCGTAAGCGTGCAATTTTCAAATGCGTATAAATCTGTGTTTAAGTATGATGCTGAGAGCGGAAAATATATAAGATATTTCAAGGATACACTTCGTAAGGATTATTATTCCGGCGAAAGTGAGTATTTTAAAAATGTATTCGTGCTTTCAACAGATATAACCTCCTATCCTGGTTGCAGTGACGGCAAAGGACACAAAAAGGTTTATTTGAATTCCGGTACAGGTTACTACTGTGTAAACGGTACATACACACCAATAAAGTGGTCAAAGGGTTCTTCTTCAAGCGGATTTAAGTTCACATTGGAAGACGGTACACCCTTAGAAGTTAATCAGGGTAACAGCTGGGTTTGCTTGCACGGAAGTAAGTTCGCTCCGAAATTTGAATAGTTAACAAAAAGTAAAATGCCAAGTGCTTCTAAACACTTGGCATTTTTTAATTTGCTTATTTAGATGATAGACAATATATGCCGTTAATCTAAAACTTCTACCGTTATTATTTTGATATTTCCCGTATCGGTTGTTATCTCACATCTACCCCCGACAGATGTTTTTGGAACATCAATTTCACCTGTATCTGTATTTGTGATGAAAACCTTATCTGAGAGTAAAATGCCCTCAACTTCACCTGTATCAGTCTCCACAAAAATCTCATTGGCATCTGAGCGATTGAATTTGACATCGCCGGTGCTTCTTTTAATTGAGAATTTTTCTTTGGCAATTACATTATTTAAGGAAATATCTCCGGTATTTCCGTTCGATATAAGGTTTTTGCACTTAATATTGGTTAACTTTGTTTCCCCTGTTGATACTTTAAAATTGCTATCATCTTCACAAATTATATTAGAAACGGCAATGTCACCTGTTGAAGTAGAAATATCAAGTGAACCGGCAGATATATTTTCCACACAAATATCACCTGTACTGTTTTTAATTTTAATCATCTTAAAAGCCGATGCAAAGAAATCAACATCGCCTGTACTCAAAGACAAATCAGCATTGTTGAAGATAAAATCCTTTGGTATTTTGATATCTCCGGTATCTTCAAGGATAAGAAGTGAGGCATATTCAGTTTTAGGAAGATACACAGTTATTTTTGGAGAGCCAAAGTTTATTCCTATGTAATTATACCAATGTTTGTTGTGGGGCTTTTTAATAATAAGTGTATCATCTTCGGTTGTAATAAAGTGCTTTGATGTTACTTCCTCGCAACATTCAACCGTGCATTTTCCATTATCAGACACCGCAAATACTATGTCTGCAGTATCTGTGTTTATGGAGATATTGGAGAATGTGTCGCTTATTTCATAAGTATTTGTTTCGTATTTGATAGTCGAAAGTTTCATAAAATCCCATTTAAACATTGACATTACTCCCACAAATATAATACAACCAATCAACACAAGGAAAGTTGCTATAAAAAGCCATATTTTTGTTGTCTTTCTCATTATGCATCCTCCTTTTTTATAAAGCAATTCTTAATCCATATTGCTATTTTCTTTGTAAGTATCAGGATGCCTTTTGTTGCCGCCTTGCATCCGTAGAACATAAAGATAGAAAGTCCTGCGCAAACAATGCTTGCGGCGAGCATAACAACACCTGAAACACCATTACCGCCTACGGTAAAAATGACACACGCAAGTACACCGCCAACAGAACAAGCCGCGAGTGAAACAAAGACTGCCCATAAGGAAATAATTACCGACCACAGCGAAATGTAAATTGACAGAATTACGGCAACTGCGGCAATGCTTAATGAAAGCCATATCGGAGAGCCAAGTATCAAAAGCACAATTTCTAACGCGTTGGGGCGTCGTTTAGGTATAATTCTTTCCTTTGCAATTTTTGAGAGCGGAATGTCTTCTATTACTTGCTCAATGATGTTTTCAACCGTGCCTACTGCAGAAACCGCTTCCTCTTCTGAAAGACCGTCTTCTATTTGGTCTTCAATCATTTCAGCGTAAAATATCAAGCGCTCTTCAATATCATCCTTAGGTAATCCTGACAATCCTTTGCGCAACTGCGTTAAAAACTCTTGTTTACTCATTGCTGTCACCGTCCTTAGTTACAAATCGATATATAGACAAAATTTCGTTCCATTCGTCCTTGAAATCCGCAAGTCGCTTAAGTCCCGCATCGGTAATATGATAATATTTACGCAGTCTGCCACCGTGTTCGGCTGTGCGGACAGTCAGCATATTTGCTGTTTCTAAGCGTTTAAGAATGGTATATAAGGTCGATTCGGAAAGTTCAATATAAGGTTTCATATCCTTAATAATTTTATAGCCGTAGGAATCTTTGTTCTTAATAGCTGCTAAAACGCAGATATCCAAGAGACCTCTCTTTAACTGAATATCCATCTAATACCTCCTTTTACGTTATACATCGTAACACGAAGTATTGGTTTTGTCAACCTGTTTTTTGGTCAGTTTGTATCATTAGCGTAGATTCATTTTATTATTATAAAGTGAAAGCACCAAAGGCCGTTAAGCCTTCGGTGCTTTTTGGCACCCCCTGCGCGAATCGAACGCACAACTAAATCTTAGGAGGATCTTATTATATCCATTTAACTAAGGGGGCGTGATGAATTTTATTATGCCTATACATATTACAATAACCAAAAATAAAAGTCAATAATTTTTCTTTAAAAAATGCTTGACAAAATGTTATATAGGGTGTATAATCCATATGTTGCAATTCCAAAGACAGTAGGTGGCTTTTGCCGTAAGTTTATCGCCTACCGAGGTTAAGCGATTAAAATAAAAAGTTTTACTTGATATTTTTATGCTTGTCCGTAGTCTTTGGGCAAGCATTTTATTTTTCACTATTTATATTCTACGGAGGTGAAACGCATGCCCAACGCAGCGGTTTTAGAACAAAAACAAAAACAGGTGGCTGAGCTTAGCGAAAAGCTCTCGAAAGCAGTTACTGGCGTAGTTGTTGACTATAAAGGTACAACAGTTGCCGAAGATACTGCTCTTCGTAAGGAACTTCGCGAAAACGGTGTAGATTACTTTGTTGTAAAGAACACAATTTTAGGCCGTGCTATTGACGGTACAGATTTGGCAGATATGTCTTTCGCTCTTGAAGGTACAACTGCTATTGCTCTTTCTGATGAAGATTACACAGCAGCAGCAAGAATTCTTTGCAAATTTGCAGACGCTCACGAAAACTTCAATGTTAAGACAGGTTTCTTAGATGGCAAGGTAGTTGATGTTGATACTATCAAAGCTCTCGGTAACCTTCCGAGCAGAGAAGTGCTTCTCGCAACTGTTTGCAATGCATTCCAAGCACCGATTGCAGCATTCGCACGTGCTGTACAAGCTATTGTTGACAAAGGTGGGTCAGCAGAATAATTAAAATTTTAAAAAATATTTATTTTTGGAGGAATTAAAAATGGCATCTGAAAAGATTACAGCAATGATTGAAGAATTAAAAACTCTTACAGTTTTGGAACTTTCCGAACTCGTAAAGGCAGTAGAAGAAGAATTTGGCGTATCTGCAGCAGCAGCTGTAGCAGTAGCAGCTCCCGCAGCAGGCGGCGCAGCAGCAGCTGAAGAAAAGACTGAATTTGACGTAGTACTCAAAGAAGTTGGCGCTGAAAAGATTAAGGTTATTAAGGTTGTTCGCGAAGTTACAGGTCTCGGCCTTGCTGAAGCTAAGGCTATCGTTGACGGCGCTCCTAAGACCCTTAAAGAAGCTGCTCCTAAAGAAGAAGCTGAAGAAATTAAGGCTAAACTTGCTGAAGTTGGCGCAACAGTTGAACTCGCTTAATTTTAGTATTAAGTACATTGAAAACGGAACCTTCGGGTTCCGTTTTTTTATGTATATTTCGGAATGCGTAATGCGGAATTATTCTCGCAAGAAGATATGATATTTTAACGCTTTAAAGTAGTGAAAATAATGCTTGACATTATCGCTTTAAAGTGTTAAAATATTTGATGTTACAAAATACGAATAAATTTAGGTGAAACAATGGTAATTACAGACTTATTAGAAAGAAATGCACGCCTTTACGGTTCAGAGGTGGCTTTAGTTGAAGTGAACCCGTCAGAAGAGCGCGACAGTGCAGTGACCTGGAGAGAGGCAAGCCTTATCGAAAGCGCAAATGACGCACCCTACCGCAGAGAAATGACCTGGTCAGATTTTGACCGTAAGGCAAATCGTTTTGCAAATTTACTTTTAAGCCGTGGCATTAAAAAGGGAACTAAGGTTGCAATTCTTTTAATGAATTCGCTTGAGTGGCTTCCTATATATTTTGGCATTTTAAAAGCAGGCTGTCTTGCAGTTCCGCTCAACTTTCGTTATTCTGGTGAAGAAATCAAATACTGCTTGGAATTGGCCGATTGCGAGGTTTTGGTTTTCGGTCCCGAATTTACAGGACGTATGGATACTGTATATGAAGAGTTGCCGATGGTTAAAACAATGCTTTTTGTTGGTAAGGAGAAACCGCAATATACCGAAAATTGCGAAGAGCTTATGACTTATTGTTCGACTTCGGCACCTCCCGTGGCTTTAGAAGAGGACGACTTTGCGGCGATTTATTTTTCTTCGGGTACAACCGGCTTTCCAAAAGCGATTTTACATAGACACAGGGCGCTCATTTCTTCTTGCAGGACCGAGCAAAATCATCACAACCAGACCCGTGACGATGTCTTTTTGTGCATACCGCCTTTGTATCATACGGGCGCTAAAATGCACTGGTTTGGCAGTCTTTTAGCGGGAAGTAAAGCAGTACTTCTTCGCGGTGTTAAGCCTGAATGGATTTTACGCACCGTTACTGAAGAAAAGTGCACAATAGTATGGCTTTTAGTGCCGTGGGCACAGGATTTACTTGATTCCATTGAATCGGGTAAGGTTAAAATGGAGGATTATCTTTTATCGCAGTGGAGATTGATGCACATAGGCGCACAGCCCGTACCTCCAAGTCTTGTGAAGCGTTGGCTTAAATATTTCCCCAACCACGAGTATGATACTAACTATGGATTAAGTGAATCCATAGGCCCCGGTTGTGTTCATTTGGGAGTTGAGAATGTTAACAAGGTTGGCGCAATAGGAAAAGCAGGTTACCTTTGGGAAGTTAAAATTATCGACGAAAACGGCAACGAGGTTGCGGATGGCGATATCGGTGAGTTGGCAGTAAAAGGCCCAGGGGTTATGGACTGTTATTATAAAAATCCTGAAGCTACTAATGAAATTTTAAAAGACGGATGGCTTTATACCGGTGATATGGCTAAAAAGGACGAAGACGGTTTTATCTATCTTGTAGACCGCAAGAAAGATGTTGTAATTTCCGGCGGTGAGAATATTTATCCTGTTCAGATTGAGGATGCACTTCGCAAATTCGATAAAATTAAGGATATTGCAGTTATCGGTCTTCCTGATGCGCGTCTTGGCGAAATTGTAGCCGCTATTGTTGAAATAAAAGAGGGTTTCACCTGCACTGAGGATGAAATCAATGAATTTTGCAAAGAGCTTCCCCGTTACAGAAGACCTAAAAAAATTATTTTTGATAAAGTACCCCGTAACCCAACGGGTAAAATTGAAAAACCCGCACTTCGAAAAAAATACTGTCCTGACGGTCTTGTGGAAGCACAAATTAAAAATTAAACAAAAGAAGGAATTTAAATGACAGCACAAATTTTCACAAGTATTTTGGTCGTTGCTTTTTTTGCGCTGATGATAGCTGTAGGCCTTTACTGCCGAAAGCACGCTACAGACGTTAACGGTTTTGTTTTGGGCGGCAGAAATGTTGGCCCGTGGCTTACTGCATTTGCTTATGGTACATCATATTTTTCAGCAGTTATCTTTGTTGGCTATGCGGGTCAGTTTGGTTGGAATTTTGGCGTCGCTTCTACCTGGATAGGTCTTGGAAATGCCTTTATAGGTTCACTTTTGGCCTGGAACATTTTAGGTAGACGCACCCGTGTTATGACCCAACACTTAAATTCAAAGACAATGCCTGATTTCTTCCAGAAGAGGTATGATTCTTCTGCACTTAAGATTGCGGCATCGGTTATAGTTTTTATATTCCTTATACCTTATACTGCTTCGCTTTATAATGGTCTTTCCAGTCTATTTGCTATCGCTTTTAATGTTCCTTATTGGGCTTGCATTCTCGTTATGGCGGTACTTACAGGTGTTTATGTAATTTTTGGCGGTTATATGGCTACCGCTATTAACGATTTTATTCAGGGCATTATAATGCTTGGCGGTATTGTGGCTGTAATTATTGCAGTGCTTAATCAAAATGGCGGATTCATAAATTCTGTTACTCTATTGGCGGAAAACAACGGTTGGGAATATATTTCTTTCTTTGGACCGAATCCATTATTTCTTGTAGTTGTTGTGCTGCTCACCTCCTTGGGTACTTGGGGGCTTCCGCAGATGGTTGGTAAGTTTTACGCTATTTCTAATGAGGCAGCGATTAAAAAAGGCACTTTAATTTCCACAATTTTTGCTATTATTGTGGCAGGAGGCTGTTATTTCTTAGGCGGTTTCGGAAGACTATTTGTAACCTCTGAAACCGTGGCAGCTAAGGGATTTGACTCGATTATCCCATCAATGCTTTCAAATTTGTCACCCTACATAATCGGTATAGTAATCGTGTTGGTGCTTTCAGCTTCGATGTCTACATTGTCGTCCTTGGTATTAACCTCAGCTTCAACATTAACTCTTGACGTTATCTTACCTGAAAGTAAAGAGAACGCAAGCGAAAAGAAGAAACTTCTAATAATGCGCGTGCTTATAGTTTTCTTTATTCTACTTTCGGCAGCTATTGCTATCTTAAAGGATACAATATGGTCAGATTTTGTGTTTATAGCGCAGATGATGGGTGTTTCGTGGGGTGCGCTTGCAGGTGCGTTTTTGGCGCCGTTCCTTTATGGCCTTTATTGGAAAAAGACTACACGCGCGGCTGTTTGGACTTCGTTTGTGTTCGGCGTAGGAGTAATGGTAGTTCAGCTTTTAATTTCTTTAAAGGTATTTACAGTTTCAGGCGGAGTATTGGGATTTGTGTTCCAAAATTCGCTTTATTCGGGTGTTTGTGCAATGTTGGGCGGTCTTATAATCGTTCCTGTTGTGAGTCTATTTACCCAAAAGAGCACACCCTCAGATACTCAAGGCAAGTTTGCAGGCTACGATACTGAAATTACCGTTAGCGCAAAGCGCGCATTAAATGAAAAATAAAGATAATATAATTGCATTTGAAGTTGTTTTGTTTTATAATGTAATATATTGTTTATTTGACTGAGGTGTTAAAAATGAAGAAACTTATGCTCGGTAACGAAGCGGTGGCGCGCGGTTTATATGAAGCAGGCTGCTCCTTTGTTTCAAGTTACCCCGGCACTCCCAGTACTGAGATTACTGAGTATGCCGCAAAATATAAGGAAATATATGCTGAATGGGCTCCTAATGAAAAGGTAGCTATGGAGACCGCTTTCGGCGCTTGCCTTGCAGGTAAAAGAAGCTTTTGCGGTATGAAGCATGTTGGTGTAAACGTGGCGGCTGACCCGTTATTTACAATCGCTTATACGGGCGTTAACGCAGGGCTTATAATCGGTGTTGCAGATGATCCCGGTATGCATTCTTCACAAAACGAACAGGACTCACGCCATTATGCCATAGCATCAAAAATCCCGATGTTAGAGCCAAGTGATAGCGAAGAATCCATTGCTTTTGTAAAAGAGGCATACGAGATTTCGGAAAAATTTGATACCCCTGTTTTCTTAAAAATGTGCACCCGCGTTGCACATTCTCAAAGTGTAATTGAAGAGAGTGATAGGGTACTTCCCGAACAGAAGAAATATTCTAAAGATGGCGCGAAATACATAATGATGCCGGGTAACGCTAAAAAGCGTCACCCGATAGTAGAAGAACGTACAGGGGCTCTTGTTGAATACGCCGAAACTGCATTTTTCAATCGTATCGAAGAGGGTAGCGAAAATACAGTTGGTATCATCACTTCTTCTACAAGCTATCAGTATGTAAAAGAGGTTTGCGGTGATAAATATCCAGTTCTGAAGCTTGGTATGATAAATCCGCTTCCCGTAGAAAAAATTAAAAATTTTGCAAAAACAGTCGATAAAGTTATCGTTGTTGAGGAATTGGACAGCATAATCGAAAGCCATTGCAAAAATATCGGAGTAGAAGTTTGCGGTAAAGAGCTTTTCGGTTTTATTGGCGAATTTTCACAGAATTTGGTTGCTGAAAAGTTGGGCTGTGAGGTTCCAAACGGTACAGCCCTTCAAGAAAATATTCCGATGCGTCCTCCTGTTATGTGTGCAGGCTGTCCGCACCGCGGTCTTTTCTATACATTAAAGAAAAATAAGCTTACTGTTATGGGTGATATCGGTTGCTATACCTTAGGCGCTGTGGCTCCGCTTAACGCAATTGATACGACAATCTGTATGGGAGCTTCTGTTTCAGGTCTCCACGGATTTAATAAGGCTAACGAGGGTACTACAGACGGTAAAACAGTTGCGGTTATAGGTGACTCGACCTTTATGCACTCAGGTGTTACTGGACTTATAAATATAGCTTACAATGGCTCAAATTCTACTGTAATCATTCTTGATAATTCGATTACAGGTATGACAGGACATCAACAGAATCCTACAACAGGGTATAACTTAAAAGGTGACCCCTGCTCTAAAATTGATTTGGAGGCTCTTTGCAGAAGTGTGGGTATAAACAGCGTCCGTGTTGTAGATCCTTATAACCTCGCTGAATGTGATACCGTAATAAAGGAAGAACTCGAGAAGGCAGAACCCTCGGTTATTATTTCTCGCCGTCCTTGTGCGCTATTAAAATATGTTAAGCACGCAGGACCGATTACTGCTGATACTAATAAATGTGTGGGCTGTAAAATGTGTATGCAAATCGGCTGTCCCGCTGTTAGTATGGAAAACGGCAAGGTTAAAATTGATAATACTCTTTGCACAGGCTGCGGTGTATGCTCTCAGATGTGTAAATTCGATGTTTTCACAAGTGTAAAGGGGGATAAATAATGAGCACTAAAAATATTATGATAGTAGGCGTTGGCGGTCAGGGCACATTGCTTGCAAGTAAGCTTTTGGGTAAGCTTCTTTTAGGTAAAGGCTATGATGTAAAGGTGAGCGAGGTTCACGGTATGAGCCAACGTGGAGGCAGTGTTGTAACCTATGTACGCTATGGTGATAAGGTTTATTCTCCTGTTATAGATAAGGGAGAGGCTGATGTTATAGTTTCTTTCGAAATGCTTGAAGCGGCACGCTGGGCAGAATATCTAAAAAAGGATGGGGTTATTATCACCAATACTCAGCAGGTAAACCCTATGCCTGTCATCACAGGCGCATGCGAATATCCTGAGAACCTTGAAAACAAACTTAAAAGCTTAGGAATAAAGCTTGATGCTATTGATGCATTATCTCTTGCCGAAAAAGCAGGAAATTCAAAGGCGGTTAATATTGTACTTATGGGCAGACTTTCAAAGTTTTTCGATTTCACCGAAGATGAATGGATTTCGGCTATTGAGCAGAGTGTTCCCGAAAGGTTTTTGGAATTAAATAAAAAAGCCTTCCGCTTAGGCAGAGAATTTGAGGTGTAAAAATGGCAAATTATTATCAAAAGGATATGGAGTGTGCCTCTCGAGAAGAAATGGTAGCACTTCAGAACGAACGCCTTGTAAAGCAGGTAAAGCATGTTTGGGATAATGTTCCTTATTACCGCAAGAAGATGGAAGAAAAGGGCGTTACCCCCGACGATATCAAGGGTATTGACGATTTACATAAGCTCCCGTTTATAACAAAGGACGATTTGCGTGATGCCTATCCTTATGGTCTTTTGGGTGTGCCGCTTAAGGACTGCGTGAGAATTCACTCTACTTCAGGTACTACAGGCAAGCGCGTGGTGGCATTTTATACACAGCACGATATCGACTTGTGGGAGGACTGCTGTGCGCGTGCTATTGTTGCGGCAGGCGGTACAAATGAAGATGTTTGTCAGGTGGCTTACGGCTACGGTCTTTTCACAGGCGGTAGCGGTATGCACGGCGGCAGTCATAAGGTCGGTTGCCTTACTTTGCCGATGTCTTCGGGTAATACCGATCGTCAACTCCAGTTTATGACCGACCTTGAGGCGACTATTATTTGCTGTACTCCGTCTTATGCAGAATACTTGGCAGAAAGTATCCACGAGCGCGGTCTTCGTGACAAAATAAAGTTAAAAGCAGGTATTTTCGGTGCAGAAGCGTGGAGTGAAGAAATGCGCCACGATATCGAAGAAAAGCTCGGTATAAGGGCTTATGATATTTACGGTCTTACTGAAACCAGCGGCCCTGGTGTTGCATTTGAATGCTCAGAGCAGACAGGTATGCACATAAACGAAGACCACTTTATTGCCGAGATTATCGACCCCGATACATTAGAAGTTTTGCCTGAGGGTAGTCAGGGTGAATTGGTATTTACTTCTATTACAAAAGAGGGCTTCCCGCTTTTGCGTTATAGAACAAAGGATATTACCGTTTTAACCCGTGAAAAATGCTCTTGCGGCCGTACTCTTGTTAAAATGAAAAAGCCTATGGGCAGAAGTGACGATATGCTTATTGTTAAGGGTGTTAATGTTTTCCCGTCACAGATTGAAGCAGTACTTCTTGAAAACGGCTACCCCGCAAACTATCAGATCGTTGTTGACCGTGTAAACCATAGTGATACAATCGAAGTTTTAGTAGAAATGACACCTGAAATCTTCTCGGATTCACTTGGTAAGATTACCGAAATGGAAAAGAACTTAGTATCTGCTCTCAAGGCAATGCTTGGCATTTATGCAAAGGTTCGCCTTGTTGACCCAAAGACCATTGCTCGAAGCGAGGGCAAGGCTGTTCGTGTTATCGACAAGCGTAAAATTTAAGGAGTGTGTATTATGGCTATAAATCAAATTACTGTATTTTTAGAGAATAAAGCAGGCTCGCTTTTGGATGTTACTAAAATCTTGTCTGATAATAAGGTTGATTTACGCGCAATAAATATTGCTGAAACCGCTGATTACGGTCTTCTTCGAATGATTACTGCAGACAATGCCTCGGCAGAAAGGGTCTTGAAAGAAGAAAACCTTATTTTTACCGAAACACCTGTTTTAGCGGTTGCTATTGCTGATAAGCCCGGTGCTCTTAGTGAGGTTTTGGAAATTTTAGCAAAGGAAAATATTGATGTTCATTATATGTACTCAATTTTCGGTCACCAGAACGGCTTTGCTTATATGATTATGCAGGTTGCAGAAGTTGATAAAGCAACCGAGCTTTTAAAGACAAATGGTGTTATTATTGCAGAACCTAAGGATTTAAAAATAGGATAAATAAAAAATAAAAGCCTTTTTTAAGGCTTTTATTTTTTTGTTCCATATGGTATACTGTAGAAAAAAGCAAAAAGAAGAATTGTTATGCAAAAGAATCAAGAATATATTTTAGATATTGAAGATGTAACTGCCGAAGGCAGCGGTGTAGGACGTGCTGACGGTATGGCGGTTTTTGTACCGCTTACTGCTGTTGGCGACAGGGCAAAGGTCAAGATTTTAAAGGTCAAAAAAACCTATGCTTACGGTAAGCTTTTGTCACTTGTAAAGCCTTCAAAAAGCCGAATAGATAACGATTGCCCCTGCTTTAATCAGTGCGGCGGCTGTGTTTATAGACATATAAGCTACGAGGCTGAAAGGTCACTTAAAGAGAATAAGGTTTATGAAAATATTAAGCGTATCGGCTCAGTGGATATGAAGCCGCAACCGATTATTACGGGCATATCTGACCGTTATCGCAACAAGGCGCAATACCCATTGTCGCTTGACGGTAAAGCGGGTTTTTATGCCTTTCACTCGCACAGAATAATTCCCTGTGACGACTGTCTTTTACAGCCCGAAATCTTTAGCACCATTACCGAAGCTGTGACCGAATGGGCGGGTAAATATGATATTAGTATTTATGATGAGCAAACTTGTACGGGATTTTTGCGGCATATTTATATCCGCAGGGCAGAGAAAACAGGCGAGATTATGGTTTGCCTTGTTATAAACGGTGAAATTTTGCCAGAAAGTGAAGCGCTTATAGATTCGCTTTTATCGGTTTGCGGACAAGCTCTAAAAAGTATTGTAATAAATATTAACAAAAAAGATACCAATGTCATTCTCGGTGATAAGTGTAAGACTGTTTACGGAAGTGATTATATAACCGATATTTTATGCGGGGTAAAAATAAGGCTTTCGCCCTTGTCTTTTTATCAGGTTAATCACGCTATGGCGGAAAAACTCTATGAAAAAGCGCGAGAATATGCAAATCCAAATGGCAAAAATATTATAGATTTGTACTGTGGTGCGGGTACAATTGGGCTTTCTATGGCGGATAGTGCCAAAAGTATAATAGGTGTTGAGATTATTCCTGAAGCAATAGAAGATGCCAAATATAATACCCAAATTAACGGAATTAAAAATGCGCGGTTTATCTGCGCTGATGCAACACAGGCGGCTGAAAAATTAGCAAAAGAGGGTATCACCGCCGATACAGTTATAGTTGACCCGCCAAGAAAGGGTGTAAGCGCAGAAGTTATAAAAACCATAGCAAATAATTTTAAACCTGAAACAGTTGTTTATGTTTCTTGCGATAGTGCAACACTTTCGCGTGATATTAAGATTTTCTCTGAAAATGGATATAAGCTTGTAGAGTATACCCCTTGTGACCTATTTCCAAGAACCGCTCATGTTGAAACGGTTGCATTGTTAAAACGGGAAGAATAAAGTATAAAAAATACGTCTTGCAGATTTTCTGCAAGACGTATTTTGTTTTATTTTGCGTAGTCAACGGCACGGCTTTCGCGGATAACGTTAACCTTGATTTGTCCCGGATATTCGAGTTCGTTTTCAATTCGCTCTGCAATCTGGTGTGACATAAGTACCATCTGGTCTTCTGTTACAACCTCGGGCTTAACGATTATGCGTATTTCACGGCCAGCCTGAATTGCGAATGAGCCCTCAACACCATTAAAGGAATTGGCGATTTCCTCCAACTTTTCAAGCCTTTTAATGTAGCTTTCAATATTTTCACGGCGAGCACCGGGGCGCGCAGCAGAAATAGCATCGGCGGCTTGTACAATACAAGCAATGAGTGTTTTTGCCTCAACTTCACCGTGGTGTGCGTGGATAGCGTGAATAACAGTTTCACTTTCGCGGTATTTCTTAGCCGCTTCAACACCTAACTGAATGTGTGTGCCCTCTTGTTCGTGGTCAAGAGCTTTACCGATATCATGAAGCAAACCTGCACGCTTTGCAAGGGTTACATCTGCTCCAAGCTCGGCAGCTAAAAGACCTGAAAGGTAGCAAACTTCGAGTGAGTGGTTAAGTACATTCTGTCCGTAGCTTGTGCGGTACTTGAGTTTACCCAAAAGCTTAACAAGTTCAGGGTGAATGTTGGGCACACCCGCATCAATAACAGCGCGTTCGCCTGTTTCTTTGATGGTGGTGTTAACCTCTGCAGTAGCCTTTGCAACGCTTTCTTCAATTCTTGCGGGATGAATACGGCCGTCAAGAATTAACTTTTCAAGACAAACGCGTGCAATCTCGCGTCTTACAGGGTCAAAGCTTGAAAGGGTGATAGCTTCGGGTGTATCGTCGATAATAAGGTCAACACCTGTCGCAGTTTCGAGAGCGCGGATGTTTCTACCCTCGCGTCCGATAATTCTACCCTTCATTTCGTCATTTGGAAGCGGCACTACCGAAACGGTAAGGTCTGCCGAATGGTCAGCCGCACAGCGCTGAATAGCGTGGCAGATAATGTTTTTGGCAATGCGGTCACACTCTTCTTTAGTTTGCTGTTCATGCTCTAAAATTTTAACGGCCTTTTGATGTGTAAGTTCATCATCTAAGAGCTGTAAAAGGTGTGATTTTGCCTGTTCTTTTGTAAAGCCTGAAATTTTTTCAAGCAAATCCATTTGGCTTTGCTTAATTCTGTCACATTCTTCGATACGGGCGTCAATCTCTTTTGAACGAAGAGCTAATTTTTCTTCCTTAGCTTCGAGATTGTCAATCTTACGGTCAAGAGTTTCTTCTTTTTGCTGAAGTCTGTGTTCTTGACGTTGTACTTCAGAACGGCGTTCGCGCAGGTCCTTTTCAGTTTCCTGTCGCAAGGTGTGGATTTCGTCTTTGGCTTCTAATAAAGCTTCTTTTTTCTTTTGTTCACTGAGTTTTATGGCGTCGTTTAAGATGCGTCTTGCTTCGTCTTCTGCAGAACCTATTGCGGCTTCGGCAGACTTGCGGCGATAGGCAGAGCCCACAATAAAGCCGACTATGGCAAGCACAACTGCAACAACACCCATAATGATGTATGGTTGCACTTAATTGCACCTCCTATATTTTAAACACGGGATTTTTCTTAAAGACAGGAGCCGTGCGTTTCTCCTGAGATATAGATACTTT
Source organism: Acutalibacteraceae bacterium (assembly GCA_045539955.1). Classification (GTDB taxonomy): domain Bacteria; phylum Bacillota; class Clostridia; order Oscillospirales; family Acutalibacteraceae; genus UBA737. The sequence goes on from JAZQGI010000003.1 coordinate 26,561, forward strand.
GATTATTTGCAGTTCGCCAAAATCTACAAAAACAAAGTCATAACTCACTTTCAAAAAGGGAATTATCTATCATATTTTACCACCCGCAAGCTTAGATGTCAAGAAAAGGTAAATTTTTTTCAACTTATAAATAAAAAACTTTATTTTTTATAATACTTGTGATATAATATATTTTGAATATTTATGTATTGAAAGGAGAGGCAAGAATATGCTAAAAAAACTTGTATTAGGAATTTTTGTATTCCTTATAGCATTTTCGTTTTGCGGTTGTGATTTTTTCACAACAGATACGGCTGAGCTTTTGTCTCCGCCCGCCCTTTCAGACGATTTAAAGGAAATTTCGGACGCAATAAGTGCAAGTGCAAAAAAGACTTATACTCTTAAATATCCGCAAAGCGGCGAGTACCGCTCGGCTGTGGTGCAAAAGGATATAAACGGCGACGGCTCTTTGGAAGCTTTTGCATTTTATTCAGTTAAGGACGGCGATGTTGAAACAATGAACATTAACGCCGTAGTTAAAAACAAAGGCAAGTGGCAATCGTCGTCAAGTCAGGCGATTGTAGCTTCGGGTATACATAGAGTTGAGTTTTGCGACCTTGATAAAGACGGTGTGAGCGAGATTCTTGTAGGCTGGCAAATTTACGGAACAAGTGAAATGCAGTTGGCAGTTTACAGCTTTAAGGAAAATGTTTTAACACAGCGTATTTTGAAAAAATATACTCACTATGCTACCTGTAATCTTGACCAAAATAAAACCAACGAAATTTTGATTATAGATGTGGATACTAAAAATGCTCAGAACACGGCTTCGCTTTACGGGATGTCGCAGCAGGGTATTGTGCTTTTGGGAAAATGTCAGCTTGATAGTAAGGTTGAGTCATTCGGTCATCCTGTTGTGTCGGAGCTTTCTTCGGGTAAAAGTGCAGTTTATATAGATTCTATAAAGGGAATTGGCGCTATAACCGAAGTTCTCATCTTTGAAAAGGATGCGCTTTTAAATCCGCTTATAGATGAGCAAACAAAGGAAACTTCTCTGACACTTCGTTCTGCAAGCTTTACCACACAGGACTTTAATAATGACGGTGTTCTGGAAATACCTGTGCAGCTTAATGTTCCCTCGGTTTCAAAGAGCGAGGTTGCAGAAAAGCTTTATTTGACAAACTGGTGCTCCTTTAACGGTGAAATTTTAACCACACAGGTAACCTCAATGATAAATGTTTTAGACGGATATTATTATAATATACCTGCCAAGTGGGTTGGAAATATTGCAATTTTAAAGGATACGGACAATCGAATCCGTGAAATTTACACGTATGATACCGAGGAAATGAGTGTCGGTAAAAGCTTGATTTATATGCGTGCAATAAATAGAAAAGATTGGGAAAACGGCATTTATGAAGCTTTAAATTTGGTTGAAATCGGCAAAACTGAAAATTCGGTTATAGCCTGCCGAATTTCTAAAGAGGCTAAGGAAATGGGTATTACTATTGAAGAAGTTAAGGCTAACTTTGGAATATATACACAGGAGTGAGTGAAAATTGAAACGTATTTTGATAGCAGAAGACGAAGTAGCAATCCGTGAATTTGAGGCAATAAATTTAAAAAGAGTCGGCTATACCGTTGTCGAAGCAGGCTCAGGTGAGGAAGCGCTTGAAATTTACGATAATGACCCTGAGAGCTTTGATATCGCTCTTCTTGATATTTCAATGCCAGGTATGGACGGCTTCACCCTTTGCAAAGAGCTTCGTAAGAGAAGTGAAACTTTGGGTATTATAATGCTTACTGCACGCACTCAGGAGATGGACAAGATAAGCGGACTTATGATAGGTGCTGACGATTATATAACAAAGCCCTTTAGTCCCACAGAACTTTTAGCCCGTGTGGATTCACTTTACCGTAGAGTTGAAATGTACGTTCCAAAGCCTGCTGCCGCCGTTTCTGACGATATTACTTTAGGTGAATTTACTCTTAATCTTAGAAAGCGGACCTTGCTTAAAAACGGTGTTAATATTGAACTTACACAGGTAGAATTCCAAATGGTTGAATATTTCTTCAATAATCCCGATGTAGCACTCGGCAGAACTGAAATTCTTAATAAGGTTTGGGGAAGCAATTATTTCGGTGAAGAAAAGATAGTTGATGTTAACGTCAGAAGACTTAGAATGAAGATTGAGGATAATCCGTCCGAACCACAGCGTCTTATTACTGTTTGGGGAATGGGTTATAAGTGGAACACAAGATAAGCATTCTGCATTGATTTTTTATGAAAGGAGAGGTAACCGTGCGTTTAGATATAAAGTTTAAAAGTATTACATACAAATGGTTTTTTAATATTTTTCTTGTAATCGCTTTGGCGGCATGTATCGCAGCGGTTGCATTCTCTTCGCTTTATAGCTCTCTTTACACTGAGAAAATAGAAAGCCTTGCTGTTGATTATTCTGACGAATTTTCAGCACTTGCAAGCACTACGCATAAAACCTTTACAGATACTGCAATTTCTATTGCCGGCAATTTTAAGCATAAGGATAAAATTGAAGTTCAGGTGATTGATAAAAACGGCAAAGTAATTGTGTCTACAACGGGCTTTTCGGCAGATGTTGGCGAAATGCCTGATTATGTAAAGGCAAAGGAAACAAAGAAGTTTCAGACTTATAGGGGAAAGAGCGACACAAAGGAATCTATAATGGCGGGAACGGTTATGCTTTACGCCCAAAACGGTGAGGAATTAGGCGCTTACCGTTGGGTGACTTCTATGTCACGAGCTAATTCCCTTATGGGATATGTCACCGCAATAGTTATTTTAATTTGTGTTACCATTCTGGTCGTTACAGGTGTTACGGGGCTTTTCTTTGTGAAGTCTATTGTAAATCCTATACGCGACGTGAGTAATATTGCACGCACTATTGCTATGGGAAATTTTGATTCGAGAATTGAAATTAAAAAGGATGACGAAATCGGCGAGCTTTGTGATGCAATAAACTATATGGCTTCAGAGCTTAGCAATTCTGAAAATATAAAAAATGATTTTATTTCTTCTGTTTCACACGAACTCAGAACTCCGCTTACTGCAATTCGCGGATGGGGTGAAACGGCAAAAATGTCTTTGGGAACAGATGAAGAATTAGTACAAAGAGGGCTTGATGTGGTGCTTTCCGAAGCCGACAGGCTTTCAAGTCTTGTTGAGGAATTGCTTGATTTTTCACGTATGCAGACAGGTAGACTATCGCTTGTATCACAACCAATGGATGTTTCGCTGATACTTAGAGAGTCGGTGGATATGTACGTTGAGCTTGCAAAGAAACAGAATATAGAATTGGTTTTTGCTATACCCGATGATATTATAACTGTTATGGGTGATAAAAACCGATTAAAACAGGTGTTTATCAACGTTATTGATAATGCAGTTAAATATACCGAGGCCGGCGGTCAGGTGCTTGTAAATCTTAACATCGAAGAAGCGTGCGTGAGAATAACGGTTAAGGATACAGGCGTGGGTATTCCTGCTGAAGATATTGACAGGGTTAAGGAAAAATTCTATAAAGCAAATAAAACGGTCCGCGGTTCAGGCATAGGACTTGCCGTTGCTGATGAAATTATAAAACAGCATGATGGACTTTTATTTATTGAAAGTACTGAGAATGTCGGAACAATGGTTACTGTGGTGCTTCCGATTTATGAAGAACCCGTAGCGGAAGAACCTATAGAAGCTGAAATTGAAAGTGAGCAAGAAAATGGCTAAATATACCTCAATCGGAGGACAGGCTTTAATTGAAGGAATTTTAATGAAAAGCCCTGAAAAAACCGCTCTTTGTGTGCGACTGCCCGACGGTAGTATAGATACCTCCTATATGGAAGAAAAACGTCTTTCTAAAAAATATAAAATTTTCGCATTACCCGTTATCCGAGGTGTTGTGGGCTTTGTGGAATCTATGCTTCAAGGCTATAAGGCACTTATGATTTCTGCTGATAAATCAGGTTTTGCTGATTTGGAAGAAAATACGGATAAAAATGAGAGCAAAAAAGAGGAAAGTCCCTTTTTAAATATCATTATGTTAATAGGCGCGGTGTTGGGCGTATTGCTTTCGGTGGTGCTTTTTATGTACTTACCTCGCCTTTTGGTTTCAGGTATTGAATTTATCTTTGAAACTGAGATTACTTCAAAGCTTTTGCGTTCATGTATAGAACAGTTCGTTAAATTATCTGTTTTTGTGGGCTATGTTTGGGCGGTTTCCTATATGAAGGATATAAAGCGCGTGTTTATGTACCACGGGGCAGAACATAAGACAATTTTTTGCTATGAAAAAGGCCTTGAACTGACGGTTGAGAATGTGCGAAAGCAAAAGCGTTTTCATCCACGTTGCGGAACCTCTTTTATGATACTTATGATACTTATAAGCATTATATTTTCAACTGTTTTACAAATGATATTCCCAAGTGTTTACACTGTCAGATGGCTTTGGGTATTGGCTAAGATTTTGATGATACCGCTTATTTGCGGCGTGGGGTATGAGGTACTTAAAATTTGCGGCAGATATGACAATGCTATAACCCGTATAATTTCTGCGCCTGGTATGTGGCTTCAAAGACTTACCACAAAAGAACCCGAAGATGATATGATAGAGATAGCAATAGCAGCGATTATCGCTTGCGAACCTGAAATACCCGATGTGGAGCGTAACAATGACAATATTTGAAGCATATAACCACACAAAACAAAAGCTAAAAGCTGCAGGAATAGAAGACAGCGTATATGAAGCCAAGCTTATTATAAAACATATAACAGGGCTTAATAACAGCCAAATTTTGACCGAATATACTAAAGAATTGACCGAATTTCAGCAGAATAATCTGACGGCAATACTCCGTCAGCGAGAAATCAGATATCCGCTTCAGTATATATTAGGTGAATGGGCATTTTATAAATACAATTTTAAGGTCGGTGTGGGTGTACTCGTACCCCGAAGCGATACTGAGGTGCTTGTCGAAGAGTGCTGTAAGTACCTAAACGGTAAGGAAAGTCCTAAGATATTAGACTTATGTGCGGGCAGCGGCTGTATAGGAATTTCACTTGCAAAGGATTTTCCTGAAAGTGCAGTGGTGCTTGTCGAAAAGTATCCCGAAGCCCGAAGATATATAGACGAGAATGTCAAGCTTAACGGCGCGGAAAATACACTTGTGCTTGAGGGCGATATTTTTGACGGTATCGCTAACACTGAAAAATATGACCTTATTGTCAGTAATCCTCCTTATATTCCGCCCGCAGAAATGGAAATTGTTTCTCCTGAAACTAAGTTTGAACCCGAAACGGCACTTCTTGGCGGAGAGGATGGATTGGATTTTTACCGCGCGATAATAAAAAATTATAAAGATGCTTTGAAAGAGGGCGGTATGCTTGCTTTTGAGGTTGGAGTAAATGAGGCTGAGCGTGTGGCAGACCTTTTAAAGAGCGCAGGTCTTGACGATATAACGATAATTAAAGATTTAAACGAAATTGAGCGGGTTGTAACCGCAATAAACCGTTAAAGGAGTAAAAAATATGGCTTCCAAAAATGCACCAATTAAAACTGCGGTAAGAATTACCGAAGAAAGCGAAAAGCAAAAGGCTTTAAAAACCGCCATAGACCAGATTGAAAAACAATTTGGTAAGGGAGCGGTTATGCGTCTTGGCGAAAATGTCGCTATGAATGTTGAACATATCAAGACAGGTTCTCTAACACTTGATGTGGCGTTAGGTATCGGCGGTATTCCAAAGGGAAGAATTGTTGAAATCTACGGTCCTGAATCTTCCGGTAAAACCACCGTTGCACTTCACTGCGTTGCAGAAGCTCAAAAAGCAGGTGGCACAGCCGCATTTATCGACGTTGAGCATGCGCTTGACCCTGTATATGCTTCTAATTTGGGTGTTGATATAGATTCATTGCTCGTTTCTCAGCCTGATTCGGGTGAACAGGCATTGGAAATTGCTGAAAACCTTGTGCGTTCAGGAGCCATTGATATAATTGTTATCGACTCGGTTGCGGCATTGGTTACTAAGGCTGAAATAGAGGGTGAAATGGGCGATAGCCACGTAGGTCAGTTGGCACGCCTTATGTCACAAGCTCTTCGCAAGCTTACAGGAACTTTGTCAAAGACTAACTGCGCTGCAATTTTTATTAACCAGTTACGTGAAAAAATCGGTGTTATGTACGGTAACCCCGAGGTTACGACAGGCGGTAGAGCGCTCAAGTTCTATTCTTCCGTACGAATTGATGTCCGTAAAGGCGATGTGATTAAGGACGGCAGTGATATTATTGGTGTTCATACCAAGGCTAAGATTGTAAAGAATAAGGTAGCACCGCCCTTTAAGGTTGCAGAATTTGATATTATGTACGGCACGGGTATTTCTCACACAGGCGAGATTGTTGATGCCGGTGTTGAAACAGGCGTTATAAAGAAATCGGGTGCTTGGTTCTATTACGGTGAGACAAGACTCGGCCAAGGCAGAGATAACGTTAAAAAACTGTTTGAAGATAATGCTGAGCTTGCTACAGAGATTGAAGATAAGATTATGGCAATTATCACAAGCAAGGAATCTCCCGCAGCCCAAGATGACAGCGAGGTAATTATGCCTACTGAGCCTGTAGCATCACCGCGCAAATCAATTGATATTGATATTGCAGTAGACGACTAATGCAAATCACGGCAATAAAAAAAGATAAGCTTCATCTGACAAGGGTTACCTTGTCAGATGAGCGAGAAATTTTAATTGACAACGATGTTTGCTACGAAAGAAGCCTTAAAGCTGGTACGGTTTTGGATGAGGGCAGCTTGAAAGAGTTGGTCTTTGAATCGGATTACCGAAGAGCTAAATCCCGAGCAGTTTGGTATCTTGACCGAATGGATCATACTGAAAAGGGGCTTTTTGATAAGCTTGTGCGAGCAGGCTTTTCTAAAGAGGCTTCAGCTTCGGTTATTGCCCGATTTATTGAGGTGGGACTTCTTGACGATGAGCGTTATGCGAGAAATTATGCAGAACGTCTTATAAACGCCAATGTTTCAAAGCGAGAGGCTGTCGGAAAAATGCTTTCAAAGGGTGTGCCCTACGATTTGGTAAAATCTGTTTTAGATGATACCGAAGCCGACGAGCAAACACAGATTAAAAATTTATTGGATAGAAAATACCGTTCAAAGCTTACTGCCGAAAAAGGCGCCCAAAAGGTATTTGCCGCTTTGGTGCGCAAAGGCTTTTCATATAGTGCAGTAAGAGAGGCGTTAAAAAGTTATATTGAAAATTACGAGGAAGATTATGTATAAAGTAAGTATGGTATCTCTCGGCTGTCCTAAAAATCAGGTCGATGCCGAAATGATGCTTTATACCTTGAAAGAGGCTGGGTTTGAAATTTCCCCCGAAGAAGCTGGAGCAGATGCGATTGTAATAAACACCTGCGGTTTTATTGAGGATGCTAAGGCAGAGGCAATTGAAAATATTCTTGAAGCCGCACGCTATAAGTCCGAGGGCAACTGCAAAGCATTAATTGTGACAGGTTGCCTTGCAGAGCGTTACAAGAATGATGTTACCGAGGAAATTCCTGAGGTTGATGTTTGTGTAGGAATTGGTTCAAACAGTAAAATTGCTGAAATTGTAAAAAATGCTATCGAGGGAAATCTTAAAAATTCTTTCGGTGATAAGTCCGATTTGGATTTAAACGGTAAGCGTATTTTGGGCGGTTATCCGTTCAGCACATATCTGAAAGTTGCTGACGGCTGTGACAACTGCTGTACTTATTGCGCGATACCGAAAATTCGTGGGAAACTCAGAAGCAGAACGATTGAGGATTGTGTGGCAGAAGCAAAAGAACTTGCCAAAAACGGTGTAAGAGAGCTTATTGTTGTAGCACAGGATACAACTGCTTACGGCACTGATATTTACGGTAAGCCGATGCTTGCAAAGCTTCTTTCCCAGCTTTGTAAAATCGAGGATTTACATTGGATAAGAACCCTTTATACATATCCCGATAAAATCGATGATGAGCTTTTGGAAGTGCTTGCAAGAGAAGAAAAGCTTGTCAAATATTTGGATATACCGCTTCAGCATATAAACGGTGAAATTTTAAAGAAAATGAACCGTAAAGGCGACAGGGAAAGTATAAAAGCTCTTATTGAAAAAATACGTGCAAAAATCCCGCAAATCACACTTCGTACAACCTTTATAACAGGCTTCCCTGGAGAAACCGAAGAGCAATTCTGTGAATTGGCAGAATTTGTTAAGGAAACCCGCTTCGATAGGTTGGGTTGCTTCACATATTCGGCAGAAGAGGATACAATAGCTGCTGAATTTGATGATCAGGTAGATGAGCAGACAAAGGTTTCGCGAATGGAAAATATAATGGATTTGCAAACGACCATCGCGAGTGAGAAGAACGAAGAAAAAATCGGCACAGTTACTGAGGTTATAATCGAGGGCTGGGACGATTATATAAAATGTTATTTTGGAAGAACTGTCGGTGACGCACCCGAGGTTGACGGTAAGATTTTCTTTATGTCAAGCCGTCCGCTTGTAATAGGCGAATTTGTACATGTGCGCATTAATGATTCAATAGAATATGATTTGTTAGGAGAATTAGAAGAATGAATACACCGAATAAATTGACACTGGCACGAATGATAGCAACCCCTGTTTTTATGGCAACAATGCTTATTTCTTTTCCGTATCACTATTTAGTTTCGCTTGTTCTTTTCATTGCCGCATCACTCACTGATATGATAGACGGCAAAATGGCAAGAAAATATAATATGGTGACCGATTTTGGTAAATTTATGGATCCGCTTGCAGATAAAATGCTAACAACAAGTGCTTATCTTGGTTTTATGTTTGTTTACGGCGGCGGAAATTTCAGTTGGCAGATTGTGGTTATAACTTTTATCGTGCTGTTCAGAGAATTTGCTGTTTCTTCAATCCGTCTTGTTGCAGTAACTGCGGGCGGCAAGGTAGTTGCGGCGAATATGTGGGGCAAATGTAAAACCGTAAGCCAAATGGCAGGAATTATTTTCGCTTTAGCGGTATATGCTTTTAATGAATTTATACCGCTTTCAAGTGGTGTGTTCGCAGTATTGGATGCAGTTATTATTGCTTTATTCTGGCTTTCTGCCGTGCTTTGCGTCATTTCGGGCGCAATTTATATCTGGGGCGGAAGACAGTATATTGCTAACGCAAAATAAACAGTAGGTGACAGGCTTGTTTGGAAGATTAAAAGAAGATATAAAAGCCTTTCGTGACCGTGACCCCGCGGCTAAAAGTGATTTGGAAATTTATTTTCTTTATCCTGGCTTTAAGGCAATAAGAATGCACAGAAGAGCGCATTTTTATTATAAGCATAATATGATGTTTTTGGCGCGCTTGGTATCACAAAGAGCGGCTAAAAAAACAGGTATTGAAATTCATCCGGGTGCTACTATCGGAAGACGACTGGTTATTGACCACGGCACAGGTGTTGTAATCGGTGAAACGACCGAAATCGGCGACGATGTATTGATTTATCAGGGAGTAACCCTTGGCGGTACAGGTAAGGATACCGGCAAGCGCCACCCAACCATTGGAAACAATGTTATGATAAGTGCGGGTGCAAAGGTTTTAGGTCCTTTTAAAATCGGGGATAATTCGCGTGTTGCGGCAGGCGCTGTGGTGCTCGAAGAGGTACCGCCAAATTCTACCGTTGTCGGTGTTCCTGCACGTGTTGTCCGTCAGGACGGTAAACGCGTAGCTCTTGACCAAATTCATATACCTGACCCTGTCAAGCAGAAAATGGATTCGCTTGAAAGCCGAATTTCAGAGCTTGAAGCAAAACTTAAGGAGAATTAGCATGAAAATTTTTAATACACTGACTCGTCAAAAGGACGAATTTAAACCTATAACCGAAGGTGAAGTTAAAATTTATGCCTGCGGTCCGACAGTTTATAACTATATTCATATAGGCAATGCTCGTCCGCTTTGTGTATTCGATGTCTTGCGCCGTTATTTTGAGTGGCGCGGATTTAAGGTAAACTTTGTTCAAAATTTTACCGATATTGACGATAAGCTGATAAATAAAGCAAATGCAGAAGGTATTACAGTACCTGAGGTTGCTGAAAGATTTATAGGCGAATTCTGGACTGATGCTAAGGGACTTAATGTCCGCGAAGCAACCGTTCACCCAAAAGCTACTGAAAATATAGCTGAAATACAGGGTATTATTTCGTCTCTTATTGAAAAGGGCTACGCTTATGAGTCGGGCGGAGATGTTTATTACCGCGCTAAAAAGTTCCAAGAATACGGTAAGCTTTCGCACCAGCCTCTTGAGGATTTGGCAGAGGGCGCAAGCAACCGTGTTGAAAGCGGTGCAGATATTAAGGAAGACCCGATGGACTTCTGCCTTTGGAAAGGCGCTAAAGCGGGCGAACCTTACTGGGAGTCTCCTTGGGGAAAGGGAAGACCGGGTTGGCATATAGAATGCTCGGCTATGGCAGGAAGATATTTAGGTAAAACTATTGATATTCACTGCGGCGGCCTTGATCTTATTTTCCCACACCACGAAAATGAAATAGCGCAGAGTGAAGCCGCAAACGGTTGTGATTTTGCGCATTATTGGATGCATAACGGCTTTATCAATGTTGATAGCCATAAGATGTCAAAGTCGTTAAATAACTTCTTTACTGTGCGCGATGTTGCAGAAAAATTCGGTTATGAGCCTATCCGTTATTTCCTTATTTCTTCTCAGTACAGAAGTCCTATAAACTATTCGGTAGATATTATCGAACAGGCAAAAAATTCGCTTGAACGTTTATATACCTGCCGTGATAATATCGATTTTGCACTTAAAAATGCAGAAGCTGGCGGAGAAATTCCCGAATTCTTAGAACAACGCAAAAATGAGTTCATATCCGCTATGGAGGATGACCTTAATACCGCTGATGCTCTGGCGGCAATATTTGTGCTTGTTCGTGATATTAACAGCGCTATTGCAAACGGTGCGAAAAAGGAAACCTTAATTGCTTGTGCAGATATGTTTGACCAGTTGACAGGTGTTTTAGGTCTTGTTTACAACCGTAAGGAAGAAGTGCTTGACAGTGAAATTGAAGCACTTATTGAAAAACGCACCGAAGCTCGCAAGGCTAAGGATTTCAAAACTGCCGATGAAATTCGTGATAAGTTAAAGGAAATGGGTATTGTTCTTGAAGATACCCCACAAGGCGTAAAATGGAGCAGAGCATAAAAAAAGAGCCGTTAGGCAAGGATTTTTATATTTATGTAAGCGAGCATCACACCTTTGGTACCGATGCTGTTTTGCTTGCTAATTTTGCTAAAGCGAGAAAGTTAGATAAAGCTGTCGATTTAGGAACAGGTTGCGGTATAATACCGCTTCTGATGTTGCGTGACGGTAATTTGCAGTCGGCTTGCGGTGTTGATATAAGTTCTGAAGCTACAGATTTAGCAATAAGAACAAAAACCCAATTAAGTCTCGAAAAATTCACCGTCGTAAACAGCAATCTTAAGGATTTAAAGGGTAAGGTAGAGTTTGGGTGTCATACTCTTGTAACCTGTAATCCGCCCTATAAAGCAAATAATGCGGGGCTTCAAAATCCTGATGAGATAACTAAGGTTGCCCGCCACGAGATTGAGTGCAACCTGCGTGATATTGTAGAGGTTTCGGCAAAGCTTTTGCAGACAGGCGGCAGACTTTGTATGTGCCATCGCCCTGAAAGACTGTCAGAGCTTATGAGCGTTATGACCGATTGCAAGGTGGAGCCTAAAAGGCTTCGTCTTGTTTGTCAGCGAAAAGGAGAAGAACCGTGGCTTGTACTTGTTGAGGGCAGACGCTGCGGTAAAATAGGTCTTCGCATAGAACCTACGCTTTATGTAGAAGAAGATGGCGGCTTTTCAGAAGAAATGATAGATATTTACGGCGCTTATAAGGAGGCGTATTTATAATGTCGGGTAAGCTTTATGTTGTAGGTACGCCGATAGGCAATCTTGGTGATTTTAGTCTGCGCGCTATTGAAACGCTCAGTAAGGCGGATTTTTTAGCGGTTGAAGATACTCGTGTTACGGTTAAGCTTCTTAATCATTTTGGAATAAAAAAGGAAATGCTTTCTTATTATGAGCATAACAAAGCTAGCAAGGGAAATCTTATTTTAGAAAGACTTTTAAAAGGAGAAACTTGCGTTTTGGTATCGGATGCGGGCATGCCTGCTATATCTGACCCCGGTGAAGACCTTGTACGGCTTTGTTATCAAAATAATATCCCTGTTGAGTCTGTCCCAGGGCCGAGCGCTATTACTACCGCTCTCTCTATTTCGGGTATGCCGTCTGGCAGATTTTGTTTTGAAGGCTTTTTGACAACTCAAAAAAACGGTAGAAGACTGCATTTAGAAGAGCTTAAAAATGAAAAGCGCACAATGATTTTTTATGAAGCGCCACATAAATTACTTGCAACACTTACTGATATGCTTAAGGTATGGGGTGAGCGTGACATTGCTGTCGTAAGAGAGCTTACAAAGCTTCATGAAACTGTTTTTCACACAAATTTAAGCGGAGCGATTGAGTTTTTCACAGAAAATACGCCGCGTGGCGAATTTGTGCTTATAATAAGCGGAGCTAAAGAAGATACAGTGGAATACACATTAAATGATGCTGTAAAAATTGCAGAAAAATTAATGGCTGACGGTCAGTCAACCTCATCTGCTGCAAAGGAAGCGGCAGGCATTACGGGAATAAAAAAAGGCGATATTTATAAAACGCTCTTGTCGATTTAAGAGGTAGATTATGGAAAACAATAATGGATTTAAAATAGTTGAAGCTTCTCAAGATTTAGATTTAACGGAAGTTAATAATTCTTATAAAAGTAACCGTTTTAAAAAGAAAAAGCATGGAATAGCAGGTTTTTTTCAAAAAATCGGCAATGCGGTTGCAAATTGGTGGAAGAACCTTAAAAAGTGGCAAAAGGTTACCTGTGTGTCGCTTTCATCATTGGTTGCTGTTGTTTTGGTTGTACTTATAGTTCTTTTATCAGTATTTGGGTATAATTATAATGATATCACAGGCGATCCTGATGATTTGGGCTTCCAAAATGTTATCGATAAAAAAATTGTAAATGTTGCACTTTTTGGTGTCGATACCCGCAGTACAGAGTCGCTTGAGGGCAATTCAGACAGTATTATGGTTTTAAGCATTGATACCGAGGTTAAAACTGTAAAAATTGTTTCAATAATGCGTGACTCGTTAGTTTGCATTGAGAAAAACGGTAAGAATACATATAATAAGATTAACAGCGCTTATGCTACGGGCGGACCTGAGCTTGCTATTAAGACCTTAAACCAAAACTTCGGGCTTGATATTTCTGAATATGCAACCGTTAATTTTTACGGTATGTCCGAGATTATCGATGCGGTAGGCGGTATCGATGCTGAGCTTACATATGAGGAGGTTTCTACCAGACATACCGATGGTCTTAACGGACTTATAGAGCGTCAGTGTAAAATTTTTGGTGTGAATCCTAAGGGCTATTATATCAGAACTGCAGGTAAGCATAAGCTTAACGGTATTCAGGCGGTTGCTTATTCGAGAATACGAAAATTCAAAAATATTTGGGGAACTACTAACGATTTTGGAAGAACAGACCGCCAACGTCATGTAATGGAACAGCTTTTCAATAAAGCCCTAACTCTTCCTAAATCACAATATGTAAAACTTGTGAAAGCTTTAATACCTTATACCGAAACTTCACTTTCATATAGTGAAATTATGGACTTAGCTTTTGATGTATTATTGGAATCACCTACATTTGAGCAATCAAGAATGCCGCTTAGTGAATATCAGATGAAATCACCTAATATTGCTCGAGTAGGTTCGGTTGTTTATTATGATTTGGAATTCGCAAAAGATATTTTACACGCATTTTTCTATGAAAACATCACGCCTGAGGCTTATGTTGAAACTAATGGTATAAGTAAAAATGACTGGTATGCACAGCGTTTCGGCAATTCAACTACTAATCAAAGCACAACCGGTAGTAAAAATGAGCCGGCAAGTAGCAGTTCTAACGTTGTGAATTCAAGTGAGGAATCGTCGGTGATTGAAGAACCATCGGTGAGTGAGGGGCCGTCCTCAAGCGAGGAGCCATCCTCAAGCGAGGTGCCGTCCTCCAGTGAGGAGCCATTGGTGAGTGAAGAACCAACCTCGTCAGATGATACTACCACAGAACAACCGTCGGATGATACCACTGTGCAGTAGGTGAGTTATGAAAAAGACCAATTGTGAAAATTGCTCTAACTATGTATTTGATGAAGAAATGGATTGTTATTTTTGTGAAGTGAATTTAGATGAGGATGAAATGCACCGTTTTTTAACTTCACAAACATTTAATTGCCCGTATTTTAATTTTTACGATGAATACGGAATAGTCAGAAAACAAAATTGAGGTTGAGAATGATTTATGTTTATTTGGTAGCAAGCATAGCGCTTGTACCGTTATTCAATAATTTTTTTCCGATATTGCGTCAGGATTATTCGTGGTATTTAGTACCGCTTTTGGCTTTAGGATTCTTTTTAGCATTTGTGATTTTGCACTTAGCTTGGTTTATACTTTCGTTTGCATTTATAAGCTTAAAATCAAGTCAGGACAAGGGTGCTAAGTATTACCGATTCGTTTTAAAAGTATCACTGCCGTTGATAGTGTCTTTGGCGAGAGTTAAGATAAATATAAGCGGAATTTCTCCTGACGAGGTGCCAAAGGACCGCGAAATGCTTTTTGTATGTAACCATCAGCACAATTTCGACCCTGCAATTATCTGGTCGGTTTTTCCTGATAATAACATCGGCTTTATCGGTAAAAAGGAAATTTATAAAACAATGCCTATAATCGGCAAAATAATGCACAAGCTTTACGGCTTGCCGCTTGACCGTGAAAATAATCGAGAGGCGGCTAAGACTATTATTGGTGCTATTAAAATAATTAAGGATAAAAAGGCATCGATATGTGTTTTTCCTGAGGGTTATACAAGCAAAACCTGTGAGCTTTTGCCTTTTAGAAATGGCGCATTTAAAATAGCTCTTAAGGCAAATGTACCGATTGTGGTTTGTGCACTTAACGGCACACGCAAAATTCCAAAAAGAATGATTTGGCGTGGTAGTGAGGTTGATTTCAGCATCGTGGATGTCATTTATCCCGAACAGTTTGAGGATATGAATACTAATGAAATTGGAGATAAAATTCACGCAGAAATGTTTGAAGCTTTGGAGAAACTTAAAAATAAGTAAAAATAAATGTCAATCTTTAAAAAAAGATTGACATTTTATCTTTGTAAATATATAATAATATGTGCGCGTAAAATATGCGCAAATAATAGCGATATGTGGCTCAGTTTGGTAGCTTTGAGTTTGACCGCGTCCGGTGGACGAGAAAGGGAAAACGAAAAGGCGCAGTGGTCGAAATGTTTCGGCGCTCCAAGACGAAAAACATTTCGGGAACCACAAGAGTAAGCTGCGTAGCGGCGCGATAAAATAGATTAATATAATTAAAAATTAAATAAAATTCAATAGCGAGATGTGGCTCAGTTTGGTAGAGCGCTGCGTTCGGGACGCAGAGGCCGCAGGTTCGAATCCTGTCATCTCGACCAACTATAGAAAGTGCTTATTAAAAATAAGTGCTTTCTTTTTTATTTAATAAATTTTTACGGATTCGAACCTACGGTTCGTTTTCTCTTGCGGTGCCCGACTCTGCGCACACTTGGAGCGTGGCGCAATCGTCGACCGCGGCGCTTCCTTACGCTCGCTGTATCGTCCACAGGACGCGCTCGCGACGTCACCTGTCATCTCGACCAACTATAGAAAGTGCTTATTAAAAATAAGTGCTTTCTTTTTGTTTTAATATAGAATTATTGTATTTACTTAGTATATCAACATTTTAATTAAGTACAGCACTATAAAATGTGCGGGATAAAATATATAAAACAAATACTTAAGGTTTGTTTTTCCTCGTGTGCCGTTATATAAAGCAAGGAATGGAATAGCCAATAGAGCAAACCATTTTAGCTTATAAGAAGTTATCGCCATAACACTTAAAATTACGGCAGTACAGATGATTTTCCAGCTTTTTTTGGGTGTATAATAAATGACCACAGGGAGCATAACTCCTAAAAACCCGTAATCTATTTTAAAGTCGGTGCCGTTTAGAATGTTCTTTAAAAAGAAGCAGAGGAAGAAAACCGTAAGAAGCTCTGAAATTAAAAGTAATGAGGAGGAAAAATTTTTATTCTTTAAAAATAAATCAATACTGTATACAGTCAAAATAGAGAGGGTGAATGTGATAAGAATGTTCATATATAATGAGCCTGATGTGATAAAAAATCCAATTTGGCAAATTATAGCTAAGCATAGTATTGTAAGCAAATATTTAGTGCGGTTTTTGGTATGGGTACAGCCCTCGGCTATCATAAATGCGAAAATCGGAAAAGAAATTCTCCCCAAAATCATAAGAAAGCTGTGCTGAGGAAGTAGGATTTTACCCGTATGGTCTAAAAGCATTGATAACAAAGCAATAATTTTTAATTGATTATTTGTAAGTCTGAATTTTAATACTGACACTTTAATCACCTGATTTTTATTATAACAAAATAGAATGTAAAGCTCAATATAAAAAACGGAGAAGTTGATACTTCTCCGTTTGAGTTTTAAAATTTTTCGAATCCTATTAACAAGCCGCCTTTTTCAGCGTAAAAACTGCACAAACCTGCGCAGTTATGAATTTTTACCTTTGCACGCGGAAGTTCAATGTAAAGCTTCTTTTTAAGCTTTTCTGCAGCGGTAGGGTTCAAGCAGTGTGCAATGTGAATCTTACCCGTTTTACAACCCGCTTCCTTAATTTTATCCACAATACAATTCAAGGCTTTTTCTTGGCCTTTGCATTTGCTTAGTGGTTGTAAATCGCCTTTATCACTGGCTTTTCCTACCACGCGAATACCAAGTAATCCCGCGGCTTTTGCAACGAGCGGACTTACTCTGCCGTTGTTGGCTAAATTTTTCATTGATTCGAGCATAAATAATAGTGCGGTTGAATTCATATATTTGTTGATTTTTTGGCATATTTCATCGAAGGGTTTTTCATTTGTAATTAATTCTTTAAGTTTTTCAATTATGAGCCGAAGTTCAGGACCGGCAGAAAGTGAATTTATAACAAAAACCTTTCGTCCCGTATGCTCAGCTTCATATATTTCTTTTGCAATGTTTGCAGCGTTGTAACTACCGGAAAGAGTACCTGTTATGGTGACGCAAAAAATATTTTTAGCATCACCGAAGGTTTCAAGCCAGTCCTCAGGATTAGGGCAGGAGCTTGAGGATTTGCCTTTATAGTTTGCAAGAAAATCCACCATTTCTTTAAGGTTTAAATCCTTGTTGTCGGTAAATTCTTTTTCGTCTGTTATGATTTTAAGCGGTGCCACATCGAAAGGGATGCCGCTAAGCGAAAATATATCAGCCGAAGAATCAGCAATAATTTTAAATTTTTCCATTTCAAATCTCCTAAACAGTATTTTGCAAGATTTAGTATATATATTATTGGCTTAAAACTCAATCTACTGAAAAGAAAATTGATTATAATTTAAAATTTTTTACAGTAGAGTTTATTTTAGCTTTTCTACTGTAGGGAGAAATGATGGTTTTATTAAAATATTTCTTGTTCAAGATTATCAAATTCAGGTGTATTAAAAAATTCACCTAATGTGATTTCCAGTCCGTCACATAACTTTTTAATTGTAGAAATCGAAATGTCACGTCTTTTTCTATCCATCATACTATAAGCGGTCGAGGGCGTTACACCTGATAAATTTGCTAATTCGTTAATTTTGATTTTGCGTTCTGTACATAATTGCGAAAATCTTGCAACTACCATATCCTTAACTTTCATATTACTCACCTCGGATATATTTTAGGTGAAATTACAACCCTGCGTATACGCACTTGCGTAAATTAGAAAAATATGTTATACTTATGATTATAAGGAGGGTATCATATGAATGAAAGGAAGATAGCATTAGAAGTAGAAAGGAATAATATTTCTTTTTCAAAACCGATGGATTATTTTATATATACACGTTTTTCGGAAAAAGGGTCGTGCCTTATCAATAGTGAACAGATAAGATATTCTGAGAATATATCTGAGGCAATTTTATATATTCGCCATATTTTTTTATATGATATTTTGAATGATTTAACAGATGATATACAGTATGATTTTAAAAAGCCATTTTCACAGAAACAGTCGGATGTTATTTCAATTATGAATTTTTGGTTTAAGTTTGGGAAAGAATTGCAAGCAAGCGAAAAACAAGTTTTGCATTTGTGTGAAGATTTCAACAATCAATTTGCCGATAAGGAGTATTTTCAATACGAAATTCACATTATAAAGGGTGCAGAAAAATTAAGAAAGTTTTTAATTATGAAATATGGATCACGAGAAGTTTTTGACAAATATAGGTTGGAATCTATTTGCAGTAAAGAATTATTCGTTGGGGAATTGTTAGAAGAATTCACAGATAAACTTTTCAATACATAATTTCTAAAATCTGCTCATACAATTTAATAGTCCTTTTAGGAGTTGATTGTATGAGTCGGACAGTGCCACAAAGAGCGGTAGAATTGGGTGAATATATTTTGGACACGGGGGCAACGGTTCGCGCCGCTGCAAAGGTTTTTAAAATAAGCAAATCTACAGTACATAAAGATGTTACCGAGAGGCTTAGTCATGATAATCCGCAATTGTATCGCCAAGTGAAAGCGGTGCTTGAAAAAAATAAACAGGAAAGGCATATTAGAGGCGGTATGGCAACCAGAAAAAAGTATAAGGGTGAATAAAAAATGCTCAGTCAGTTTTACTGATTGAGCATTTTTTTATTCTATAAAGTTTTTCACATAATAATCTGAATTTTTATTAAGCTCGCGGTTTAGCTTTTCTAAAGTGATTTCTTCGGCAACAGTCATCTTTTCTGAAAATAAATTTGTTCCAAGACCTAAACGGTCACCCTTAATTTCACAGCCGAGAGCGGCGAGGGTTGTCGGGAAGATATCCATTGGCGTGAATGTACGGTTTTTGGGGGACTTGGCTTGGGCTTTAGGATTTATAAAACAGTTGTAAACCCGTCTTGTGTAGCCCTTTTGCATATTTTCCCTGAAATACTTTGCGTCCATACTCAAATGGTCACCGACTATTACTATTGTTGTATCTTCATAAAAAGGCTGACTTTTTATCCATTTTACAAAGTTGTCGAGCTGTTTTGACGAGCAACTCAAAACATTTTCATATTGCGAACTTGATTTTTCCTCGCAGTACTCACATTTATAGCCTGAAATATGATGGGTATCTGCTGTGAGCATTGTAAAACTGAAAGGTTGGTTTTGTTTTGAAAGATTAGTAAGTTCTATTTTAGCATATTCTAAAAGTTTACTGTCCTCCATACCCCACCATACATGGTAGTCTTGTGGGATTATACCGTCTGCTTTGGCAGTTTCATAATCTAAAATTTTATCAACACCGTGCTGTAGAAAATAATTTTTTCTGCCGCCGTAGGTCGACTCTGAGCCTACCATAACAGTCTGAATGTAACCGTTTTGATGTAAAATATCATTGATGGTTGTAATATTCGGGACAAAATTACTGTCCTTCGGTGGCACAGTATATTTAAGCGGTAAAGATAAAGGGACACCTGCAGTCTGAGCTACTACGGCTGCAGAGGTCCAGCTTGTATTGGTCACAAATTCCCAACCGCCGATACCGTGCGAATTAGAAAAATTAGTGTTCTCTTTTGCAAGGTTATACAATTCGGGAATTATATTTTTATTAAGCCCACCGTTAAGCTCTTTTGAGAAATAGGTGGTTTCCATTGATTCAAGTATAATGTATATAAGATTTTGCTTATTTTTCGGGAATATGATTTTTTCGCTTTGCGGTACTACATAATAATTGTCATAAATATCGGTTTTTGAAAGAGCACCGCTTAAATAATAGGGAATACCTGTAATAAAGCTTCCGTATATCCAAAGGCAAGCACACAAAATTATGCAAATAACCTTTTTAAAACTTTTTTTGAAATTAAATTTTAGAAAGTAAAAAAGACTTAAAGCGGTTGTACATATTACAGAAGGTAAAAGCCCCTTTAAAAGCCAATCGGTTACAATATCGCTTGCGGTTCCGTCCATTGGGGATAAAAGGGTAAAAAGTATTGACCGAAAACCGATATCGCCATATACTGTAACATACCACTGTGCTGAAAACAGCGCTGTAAAACTCAGGAAAAATGCGATAATTATAAGCACTGCTTTGAGGATTTTTTTAAACATTAAATTCGCCTTCAATTGTTTATAAATGTTTGTATTTTTTGGATTGCATTATATGCTTTGGTTAGGTATTGCAAGGGAGGTACATTGGTATAAATGCTATCATCGGCAAAAACTTCAAGCATTAAAGGACCGTTGTAACTACTCTCTTTAAGGTGTGTAGCGACCTTTGTAAAGTCGATTTTTCCATCAAACGGGATCAGATGGAGGTCTTTGCCGAGTTCTTTGCAGTTATCGTGTATATGTGTGCAAAGTAGTTTTTCGCCGTAAAGCGACATATATTCGATACCCTTTGTAAAACAGTTCTCGTGACCTATATCCCAGCAAAAGCCTACATTAGCGCTACAATTAAATGTATCCATTGCCCAGCGAAGATATTCTGGAATCCGTAAATTTTCGAATGCAATTTTCACATTTCGTGTTTGAGCGAATTCCACAAGCTGTGTAAAACGCTTTTTCCCGATTTCACTTATTGGTGGTGGATTGTTGCCCGAAGACAGATGAACAACATTTATCGGTACTCCTGCATTGTGGGAGCGCTCTGTACAAGAAAGAAGACTTTTTAACATTTCTTCACCGTCAAGAGTGTCAAGCCACATATTATTGCAATTTTTAAAGGGAGCGTGGAGGGTTTGGTATTCAATTCCGTATTTAGCGCAAAGCTCAGCTATTTTTTCTGGGCAGTCACAAAGCGCCATATCTGAAAAGGTAGCAGTAAAACCTAATGCTTTTATGGTTTTTATATATTCCTCATAAGAGAGCCCGTTTACTGCATTTAAATTTATACCAAGCTTCTGCATATTACCCATCCCTCCTACAATATAATAAAGTAATTATACATTTATTTACGAAAAAAATCAATAAAATTGTTGACAAATAAAACTTCGGGTGATATAATAATCCATAACCAAATTATAAAAGCTTTGACGAAGACGGTTAGGATCCTTTGTTTTCAGAGAGTCGGCGGTTGCTGTGAGCCGATAGCGAAAATCCGTATAACCCATCCCTTCTGAGCTGAAAGGCTGAAACAATAGTAGGTTTTTCCGTGATTGCTGCGTAAAGGCATAGGAATTGTTGGATTCCAAGAGTGGCAGTATTTACTGCAATTTGAGTGGTACCGCGAGTGTTAATTTCACACCCGTCTCAAAGAAATTTGAGATGGGTGTTTTTATTTTTTATTTTAACGAAAGGGAGTAATCAGAAATGACAACCAACACCGCAAAAGAACAACTTATGGAGATTGCAGCGCGAATTAAGGAATTGCGCGAAATTATGGGTTGGTCTGTTGCCGAAATGGCACAAAAAACCGAAGTGAGCGAAGAAAAATATATTACATTTGAAAGCGCAAATGCAGATATTCCCTTTTCGTTCATTCACAAGTGCGCATTAGCATTTGATGTCGAAATGACCGAACTGTTGGAGGGCAGAACAGCCAAGCTTTCTACCTATACAGTTACCCGCAAGGGTAAGGGACAGAAAACCGCTAAGGAAGATGGAATAGATATTACCAACTTAGCGCCTAAGTTTCGTGATAAAATTGCAGAGCCGTATTTTGTACGTTATGAATATTCAGCTTCACAGCAGAACAAGCCTATACATCTTTCAACCCACTCGGGTCAGGAATTCGACTTTATTTTAAGTGGCTCTTTAAAGGTGCAGGTCGGTGACCATACTGAAGTTTTGCACGAGGGCGATAGCATTTATTACAATTCCTCGGTACCGCACGGTATGATAGCGGTTGATGGAAAGGACTGTGTTTTCTGCGCAGTTGTACTTCCTGGGGAGGAAGTTAAGGAAGAAACCGTTAGAAAGAGCATCGCTTCAGCTAAAAAGAGCGAAAGCCTTGTTTGTGAAAAGTTTGTTGAAACCCATGAAGACGAAAACGGCGCATTGCAGGATATTAAGTTTAAAAATACCGATGTTTTCAACTTTGGTTTTGACGTGGTTGACGGTATTGCTAATAAGTATCCCGAAAAATTAGCAATGCTTCATATTGATAAAAATAAGATCGAGCGTAGATTTACCTTTAAGGATATAAAACGCGCTTCTAACCAGTGCGCAAACTACTTCACTTCTTTGGGTATCAAGCGTGGAGACAAGGTAATGCTTGTTCTAAAACGCCATTATCAGTTCTGGTTCAGTATGATAGCTCTTCACAAAATCGGCGCAGTGGCAATTCCTGCTACAAATCAGCTTAAGGACCACGATTTTGAGTACCGCTACAAAGCTGCAGGTGTGAGCGCAATTATCTGTACTGCTGACGGCGATACTGCCGAAATCGCACAGCGTGCCGCAAAGAATTGTGATTGTGTAAAACAACTGATAATGGTTGGAGGCAAGCGTGACGGCTGGCATGATTTTGACAGTGAATACAAACTGTTTTCAGGTAAATATGACCGCCCCGATGATGCTTCTGCAGGTGAAGAAACTGCTCTTATGTTCTTCACCTCCGGTACTACGGGCAATCCTAAAATGGCGGCTCACAAGCATACCTATGCTTTAGGTCATTTTGTTACCGCTAAATATTGGCACTGCTGTGAGCGTGACGGCTTGCATCTTACAATTTCCGACACAGGTTGGGGTAAATCGCTTTGGGGCAAGCTTTACGGTCAATGGCTTTGCGAGGGCGCAGTATTTGTTTATGACTTTGATAGATTTGATGCAGATGAAATTCTTCCGATGTTTGCAAAGTACAATATCACAACCTTCTGCGCACCGCCTACAATGCTTAGAATGCTTGTAAAGAGCGACCTTTCAAAGTTTGATTTATCTTCAATTCACCATATGACCACCGCTGGCGAGGCATTAAATCCCGAAGTTTTCCGTCAGTTTGAAGAAGCAACAGGTCTTCAGATAATGGAGGGCTTTGGTCAGACCGAAACCACCCTTACAATAGCAAATCTTTGTGGCACTGTACCAAAGGTTGGCGCTATGGGTAAGGCATCTCCTCAGTATGATGTTGATATTGTGGACCCAGAGGGTAACCCCGTGGCTGACGGTGAAGTTGGTGAAATTGTTATCCGTACAAAAGAAGGTGTTCCTTGCGGACTCTATAAAGAATATTATATGGATAAGGAAAAGACCGACGAAGCTTGGTATGACGGAATGTATCACACAGGAGATACTGCTTGGCGTGATGAGGACGGATATTTCTGGTATGTCAGCCGTATTGACGATGTTATTAAGTCTTCGGGCTACCGTATCGGACCGTTTGAAATTGAAAGTGTTATTATGGAGCTTCCCTATGTATTGGAATGCGGCGTTTCTGCCGCTCCCGATGAGGTTCGCGGTCAGGTTGTAAAGGCAAGTATAGTGCTTACAAAGGGCACCGAGGGTACTGAGAAACTTAAAAAAGAAATTCAGAATTATGTTAAAACCCATACTGCGCCATATAAGTATCCGCGTGTGATTGTTTTCCGTGATGAATTACCTAAAACTATTAGCGGAAAGATACAAAGAAATAAATTATAATATTGACAATTTTCCAATGTTATGCTATACTATATGAGTTAAAAAGCGTTGACGAAGAGTGCGCAAAATTTTGTGTATCAGAGAAGTGACGGTTGGTGCAAGTCATTTATACGGATTTTGTGTTGTAACTTCTGAGCTGACGGGAAGAAAGCGAAAGTTAGTAGAACCCGTTCGTGATTGCTGCGTAAAGGCATAGGAATTGTTGGATTCCAAGAGTGGCGGCCAAGACCGCAATTTGAGTGGTACCGCGGGTATAGATTAAAAATCAATGCTCGTCTCAAAGTCATAACTTTGGGACGGGTTTTGTTATTTCGTCCCACCCAAAAGGAAAGACGGAGGAAAAATATGGAACAGATTAAGGAACTTGATTTTAAAATCAAGGAAATAGCAGGGCGTATTCGCGAACTGCGTGAAATCGAAAATTTAACTGCCGAGGAAATGGCGGAAAAAACAGGCGTAAGCGTTGAGGAATATCTCGCTTGTGAAAAAGGCGAGAGCGATTTACACTTTGCGTTTATTTACCGTCTGGCTAATACTTTTAATGTCGACGTTACCGATATTATCGAGGGTTACAGCCCTAAGCTTAAATCATTTACTGTGACCCGCCGTGGCGAAGGTCAGCGCATTGAAAAAGCTCACGGTATGACCTATTATAATTTGGCGGCTGCCTTTAAAAACAGGATTGCCGAACCGCTTTATGTAAAGAGTGTTTACAGCCAAGAGGCGCAAACCCGTGATATTGAGCTTACAACCCATTCGGGACAGGAATGTGACCTTATTATTTCTGGTCATTTAAAGGTTCAAATCGGTAATCATACCGAAGTTTTGGGCCCTGGCGACAGTATTTATTTCGATTCTAATACACCTCACGGTATGATAGCTGTCGGCGGTGAAGACTGTACATTCTATGCTATTGTTTTAAACCCGACAGGCGAGCCTATTCCTGAACTTGAACCCGATAAAACTGTTGACGGCAAGGTTTCAACCCGTATTCGTAAAGACCGCAAAGAGCGTATTTACAGCAACTTTATCGAATTGGAAGAAAACGAAAACGGAACGCCTACTTCGATTAAGTTTAAAAACACTGAAAAATTTAACTTTGCTTTTGATTTGGTTGATGCTTTGGCTCAAAAAGAACCTGAGAAGTTGGCTATGCTTCATATTTCGAAGGACGGCACTGAGCGACGCCTTACATTTAATGATATTAAGAGAGCCTCTAACAGATGCGCTAACTACTTTAAGTCTTTGGGTATTAAAAAAGGCGATAGAGTTATGCTTGTACTGAAAAGGCATTACCAATTCTGGTACTGTATGATGGCTCTTAATAAGTTGGGCGCTATTGTTATTCCTGCTACAAATCAGCTACAAGAGCACGATTTTGAATATCGTTTTAAGTCGGCCGGAGTTACTGCCATTGTTTGTACTGCTGACGGTGAAACCGCCGCTCAGGTTGATTTGGCGGCTGAAAAATGCCCCACTCTCAAGCATAAGATGATTGTAAACGGTAAGCGTGACGGTTGGCGTGATTTTGACGAAGAATATCCGCTTTATTCAACACACTTTGACCGTACCGAAGATTCACCTTGCGGTGATGATTTGATGCTTATGTACTTCACTTCGGGCACAAGCGGATATCCTAAGATTGCAACCCATACATATAAGTACCCCTTAGGTCATTTCCACACTGCGAAATATTGGCATGATGTTGATCCTGAAGGTTTACATTTCACTATTTCCGATACAGGTTGGGCAAAGGCTATGTGGGGTAAGCTTTACGGCCAGTGGCTTTGTGAAGCGGCAATCTTTGTTTACGACTTTGACCGTTTTGATGCTGCGGATATTTTGCCGATGTTCCAGAAATACGGTATTACTACCTTCTGCGCACCGCCTACAATGCTTCGTATGATGGTAAAACAGGATATTTCAAAGTATGATTTATCTTCAATTAAGCATATGACAACTGCGGGCGAGGCATTAAATCCCGAAGTTTACCGTCAGTTTGAAAAGGCGACAGGTCTTCAGATTCTTGAGGGCTTCGGTCAGACCGAAAGCACAATGATTATCGGTAATATGATTGGCGCACCTCATAAAATCGGTTCTATGGGTAAACCTGCTCCGATTTATGATGTAAGAATAGTTGATCCCGACGGTAAGGAAGTTCCTGTGGGTGAAACAGGTGAAATCGTTATTGATATCAGAAACGGTCTTCCTTGCGGATTGGCCATCGGTTACTATGGTGACGAGGAAAAGACAAAGGAAACCTGGTGCGAGGATTACTATCACACAGGCGATACCGCTTGGTGTGATGAAGACGGCTTTTATTGGTATGTCGGCCGTATTGATGATGTTATCAAATCTTCGGGCTACCGCATAGGACCTTTCGAAATTGAAAGCGTTATTATGGAATTGCCTTTTGTTTTAGAATGCGGTGTTTCGGCGGCTCCCGATGAGGTTCGCGGTCAGGTTGTTAAGGCAAGTATTGTCTTGGTAAACGGCACCGAACCGAGTGAGGAATTAAAGAAACAAATTCAAACCTATGTCAAGGATAGAACCGCGCCTTATAAGTATCCGCGAATTGTTGAATTCCGTGATAGTCTTCCAAAAACTACAAGTGGTAAAATCCAGAGAAATAAATTATGATGTATAAAAGAGTAACACTTTTGTGCGGTCACTACGGAAGCGGTAAAACAAATGTTGCTGTTAATATGGCTTATGACATTAAAAAGCAGTACAGTGATGTTGTTATTGCCGATCTGGATATTGTGAACCCATATTTTCGTACTAAGGATAGTAAGGAAGATCTCGAAAAGCGAGGGATAACCCTTATTTCTTCTGAGTACGCGGGGACTAATGTTGATATTCCTGCAATGCCGCAACAAATGTATATGATAACCGACAATAAGAATTTACACGCGGTAATAGATGTTGGCGGTGACGACCGCGGCGCTTTGGCGCTGGGCAGAATTGTTCCGTCAATAATAGAGGAAAATGATTACGAAATGCTTTTTGTAATCAATTGCTACCGACCGCTTACCCGTGATGCCCAGTCAACTCTCGAAGTTATGCGTGAGATTGAAGAAGCCTGCAAGTGTAAATTCACAGCTATTGTTAATAATTCGAACCTTGGTAATGAAACCAAGGCTGAGGATGTTATAAATTCGGTGCCTTATGCAAACGAGGTGTCAAAAATCACAGGTCTTCCAATAAAATGCACCTGTGTTTACGCAAACATTTACGATAGCGTAAAAACAAAAATAGACAATGTATTTTCTCTTGAATTACAGAGTAAAATCAATTAAAGGAGTGCAAAAAATGGCTAAATTAACCTTCAAAACCGATAAGTGTAAGGGCTGCGGTCTTTGTGTAGATGTATGCCCTAAAAAAGTTTTGGTCTTAAGTCCAGACAAAATTAACGCTAAGGGACACCACCCCGTAGAAGCTGCTAATCCTGACGCTTGTATTGCGTGTGCATTTTGCGCTACAATGTGTCCTGATTGCATAATTACTGTTGAAAGGTAGGAAGTTTTAAAATGGCAGATAAAGTTTTAATGAAAGGTAACGAAGCTATTGCAGAAGCTGCTATTATTGCAGGCTGCCGTCATTACTTCGGTTATCCTATTACACCTCAGACCGAAATTGCCGCATATATGGCAAAAAGAATGCCTAAAATTGGCGGATGCTTTTTACAGGCTGAAAGTGAAGTTGCCGCTATAAATATGGTTTATGGCGTTGCTTCTACAGGCTATAGAGTAATGACCTCTTCTTCAAGCCCTGGTATTTCGCTTAAGGGCGAGGGACTTTCTTATCTTGCAGGCGCAGATTTGCCCTCACTTGTTATCAACGTACAGCGCGGTGGTCCGGGTCTTGGCGGTATTCAGCCCTCACAGTCTGATTATTATCAGGCTACAAAGGCAGGCGGCCACGGTGACTTTAGAATGATAGTTTTAGCCCCTGCTTCAGTTCAGGAAATGGCTGACCTTACAGTTAAAGGGTTTGACCTTGCGGATAAATACCGTATGACCTCTATGATTTTAGCAGACGGTACAATGGGTCAGATGATGGAACCTGTATCTCTCGATTATGAAATTGCAGCATCACCCGAAAAGCCTTGGGCTACAACAGGTACTAAGATGGAAAGAGAGCATAATATTGTAAACTCACTTTTCTTACAGCCTGATGAACTCGAAAAATCAAATAACGAACGCTTCGAGCGTTATAAATACATAGAAGAAAATGAAGCTTTGTATGAAGAATATATGATGGACGATGCTGAAATCTGTATAACAGCATTCGGCATTGCTTCGCGCGTTGCTAAAAACGCTATTGTAGAGGCTCGTAAAAAGGGTATAAAGGTTGGTATGATAAGACCTATTACCTTGTGGCCTTTCCCGACTGTGCCTTTTGAAAAGACCATAGGCAAGATTAAGACCTATATTTCGGTTGAGCTTTCAATGGGTCAGATGATTGATGATGTAAAGCTTGCTACAAAATGCAGCGGCGAATATGTGCTTTGCAACCGTGTTGGCGGTATGATTCCGTCACCCGAAGAAGTGCTTGCCGCTATCGAAAAAGCAAACGGAGGTAACAAATAATGGTAGTTTTTGAAAAACCCCATGCTTTAACAGATGTACCAATGCACTATTGCCCAGGCTGTACACACGGTATTGTTCACCGCCTTGTTGCTGAAGTTATTGATGAATTAGGCATTGAAGGTAAAACCGTTGGTATTGCTCCTGTTGGTTGCTCGGTTATGGCTTATAATTATTTTAACTGTGATATGATTGAGGCGGCTCACGGTAGAGCACCTGCTGTAGCTACAGGTGTTAAGCGTGCACTTCCTGAAAATGTTGTATTTACATATCAGGGTGACGGTGACTTGGCATCAATCGGTATGGCTGAAACTGTTCACGCTGCAGCAAGAAACGAAAATATTACAATTATCTTTATTAACAATGCAATCTACGGTATGACAGGCGGTCAGATGGCACCGACATCTTTGCCTGGTCAGGTTACTCAGACTTCACCTTATGGCCGCGATACAGACCATTGCGGTTTCCCGATTAAAGTTTGTGAAATGCTTTCCGAGGTTGACGGTGCTGAGTATTTAGAGCGTGTTGCCGTTAATAATGTAAAGAATGTAAAGAATGCTAAAAAAGCCATTAAAAAGGCTTTCCAAAATCAGATTGACGGTAAGGGCTTCTCACTTGTTGAGGTTATTTCAAGCTGTCCTACAAACTGGGGACTTACTCCCAAAAAAGCACTCGAATGGATTGATGAAAAAATGATTCCTTATTATCCTTTGGGTGTTTATAAAGACCGTAGCGCAAAGGAGGCAGAGTAATGGCTACTACACAGTATTTATTTGCAGGCTTCGGCGGACAGGGTATTCTTTTCTCAGGTAAATTCTTGGCTTATAAGGGACTTACTGAGGATAAACAGGTAAGCTGGCTTCCGTCATACGGTCCGGAAATGCGCGGCGGTACAGCAAGCTGTAGTGTAATTTTAAGTGACTCTCCCGTAGGTTCTCCCATAGTTTCTAAGCCTGATGTTTTGGTTGCTATGAACCTGCCGTCACTTGATAAGTACGAAGATTCGGTTGTGTCTGGCGGTACAATTTTCGTAGATTCGGCTCTTATTGAGCGTAAGGTGAAGCGTGACGATGTTACTGTTCACTATATCCCAGCAACAAAGCTTGCAAGCGATAATGGTATGCCTACCTTGGCAAATATGATTATTGTTGGCAAAATCCTCAAGGAACTCGGCGGTTATAACGAAGAAACTGTAAATGCCGCTCTCGGCAAAGTAATTTCCGCTAAAAGAGCAGATATGCTTGAAGTAAATAAAAAAGCGATGAGCATAGGTGCAAACAATTAGGAGATGTTATTATGGAAATAAAAATTACTAAAGCATCCGTTTTAAAAGAAAAACCCGATAGCAGTACTTTGGGTTTTGGTAAAATTTTTACCGACCATATGTTTATGATGGATTGGAACAGCGAAAAGGGTTGGTATAATCCCCGTATAGTTCCGTTTGAAAATCTTTCGCTTCATCCTGCATCAACAGTTTTGCATTACGGCAGTGAAATTTTTGAAGGCCTTAAAGCTTATCGCCGTAAGGACGGCAAGGTTCAGATGTTCAGACCTATCGAAAATATCCGCCGTATGAACCGTTCTGCAGAGCGTCTTTGCTTACCGCAAATCCCTGAGGATTTGGCAATGCAAGTTCTTGAAACTTTTGTAGAGCTTGAAAAGGATTGGACTCCGTCGGCAGAGGGAACATCTCTTTATCTTCGCCCGTTTATGTTCGGTAATGACGAGTCTTTGGGTGTTCACGCGGTTCATAATGCGACTTATGTTATAATAGCTTCTCCTGTTGGCAGTTATTATGCTGAGGGTATTAATCCTGTTAAGATTATGATTGAAGACGAGGATGTCCGTGCAGTACGCGGTGGTACAGGTTACGCTAAGTGCGGCGGTAACTATGCCGCTTCCAACCGCGCAGGTGAGCGTGCCGCTAGGCTCGGCTATTCACAGGTTCTTTGGCTTGACGGCGTAGAGAGAAAGTATATTGAAGAAGTTGGCGCTATGAACGTTATGTTCAAGATTGACGGCAAAATCGTAACACCAATGCTTTCAGGCTCTATTCTTCCAGGAATTACCCGTATGTCTTGCATTGCGGTACTTAAGGAAAAAGGCTTCGAAGTCGAAGAAAGACTTTTAAGCATTGACGAGTTGGCTGACGCTTTACAAAACGGCAAGCTTGAAGAGGCTTGGGGTTGCGGTACTGCGGCTGTTGTATCTCCGATTGGCGAGCTTTGCTATAAGGGTGTTAAATACCCTGTAAATAATGGTGAAATCGGTGAAGTTACCCAAATGCTTTACGATACCTTAACAGGTATTCAGTGGGGTAAACTTGAAGATACATTCGGCTGGACTTATCCCATAAAATAATATAAACTAAAAAATTCCCGTTGCATAAAGCAACGGGAATTTTAATTGTAAAGGGTTTATTCTGTTTCTTCGTTATCGCATTCTAAATAATCGCCTTTAATACGATTCTTGTTTTGAACCTTATCAAAAATAGCAAGTGCGCCAACAGCTGCACCAAAAAGAGCGAACAAAGAAACAATAAACTTAAAAAAACCTTTCATGCGATAACCGCCTTTCGTAAATTATTATTTATTATAGTCATTATATCAGTAAAATACTAAAATGTCAATTACATTAAAGGTCCAAATATATGCAAAATTGCTTGCTTGAATCGAGTTTTAATCGGGCGTTTTTTCCATTTCTCAAGTGTAATTTCCTGTGATTGTGCTAAAACTTCACGGAAATGCTGTTTTATGTTGAGGGCAGTTTCTTTATTAGAAAGCCACACACCGCATTCAAAGTGGAATACAAAGCTTCGGTAGTCCATATTAACAGAGCCCACAGTCGCGATACAGTCATCCGAAAGAAAGACCTTGGAATGTATAAACCCAGGTGTATATTCGTAAATTTTAACTCCCGCTTCCAAAAGCTCAAGGTAATTATATTGTGTCACATTGTGAACATACCATTTATCAGGAATATGGGGGGTTACAATGCAAACTTCAACTCCAGCCTTAGCCGCCATACAAAGTGTGGAGGTCATCATATCGTCAATTACAAGGTAAGGAGTCATTATATAAGCATATTTTTGCGCAGAATTCAAAATCTGCATATATATACCCTCGGCTGGATTGTTTTCATTTAACGGACCGTCACTGTAGGGAAGCGCAAACCCATCATCTGTCACGGACGAGTCTTTAAGATGCGACTTAATATCAATATCCTTGTCAGTTATGAATTTCCACATAGTACAGAACATACATAAAAAGCTTTTTACGGCATTACCTTTAATAATAACGGCGCTATCCATCCAATGACCGAAGCGTTTTTGATAGTTTATATATTCATCGCCAATGTTGATACCGCCTGTGAAGGCAACAAGACCGTCAATAACCACAATTTTGCGGTGGTTACGGTTGTTCTGGAAGGTGGTCATAAAAGGGGAAATGGGATTAAAAACCGAAACTTCTATTCCCTCACGGCGAAGGCAGGAAACAAAATTTTTGCGTTGTCGCTTGATCGAACCGAAATCATCAAAAATCAGTTTTACCTCAACGCCTTCGGTGGCTTTCCGTTTTAAAACGGTGTGAATTTGTTCCCACATATAGCCTTCGGCAACGATAAAAAATTCAAGAAAAATATATTCCTTAGCGTTTTCTAATTCTTCAATAAGGCGTGATAGAAAACGCTCTCCGCTTGGTAGATATTCAGCGGTTGTGTTGTCATAGAGAGGGAATCCCGATTCGCCAATAAGGTAGTCGGCTTGGCGGGAGTGTGAAATATCAAAGTATTGAAGTCGGTCAGCGGTGTCATTTCCGTCCTTCAAAAATGGCTTGTATTTTGCTTCGCAAACTGCCATTCTTTTGCGAAGATGCGGTAGAACTCTGCCCCCGCCCCAAAGTATATAAACCGAAATTCCGAAGATGGGGAAAATAAGAATAAAGATAATCCAAACAATTTTATGGTCGGGGTTGCCACGTCTGTTTATGATGGTAATTGCGGTGATTGCGCCTATAAGGTTTGAAAGGGTGAACCCCCAGACTGAGTAAAGAGAGGAATCATAAATTATAAAGAACAAAAAGGCCAACTGAAGCAATAAAAGCAGAGCAGAAATAATAATTCTGTTCTGAATTCTGATACCGCGTTTTTTATGGTTTCTCATATTCTGCTCTCCTTTCGTTTAAAAACTCAGTTTATAAAAATATTTTAGCATATTATTATTTATTTTTCAATTAGTAGTGGAAAAAATATCTATTATATGGTATAATTTTTTAATAAAATTATTAACGGAGTATGCTAATGTCAAACAAAATAATTGCATTAAGTGATGGCGTAGAAGGACTTTTTATCCAAAATAATAGGTTTAACACAACTTCGGTATCTTTTAATTTTTATTTGCCGATGCAAAAATCAACTGTTGCGGATAATGCGCTGTTGCCGTTTATTCTTACATCCTGCAGTAAAGATTATCCGGATTTTACTGCCCTTAATTTAAAACTTTCAAAGCTTTATGGAGCAAGACTTGATTCAAGCTGTGAAAAATACGGTGATTGCCAACTGCTTCGAATGACAATATCGGTAATAGACGATAAGTTTTCTTTTGATAGCTATTCTCTTGTCTTGCAGGCGAGTGAATTATTGCTTAATCTTGTTTTTAGCCCCAACACCCAAAATGGAGAGTTTTTAGAAAACGATGTTGCGCGTGAAAAACGCAAGGCGATTGAACATATAAAGGGTGAAATCGCTGAAAAACGAATTTATGCTAAAAACCGAATGATTAGCGAAATGTTTTCCGGCACACCTTACGGTATCCCAAAGTGCGGCACTGTAAGTGATGTGGAAAATGTGACGGCTAAGAGTCTTTATAATGCTTGGAGTAATATGCTTGAAACTGCGTTTGTTCGTGTGCATGTTGTCGGAGCAGCTGTGCCACAGGGGCTTTTCGAAAGTATAAAAGAAAGATTTGAACTTGTGAACCGCCACGATATTACAGATTGCAAAATTTGTAAGCCTGCCCAAAAAACCGCAAAGGTTAATACTGTTTTTGAAAAAATGGACGTAAAGCAGGGTAAAATCGTTATGGGATTTTCAAGCGATATGTATGGCGACGATGATTTGTCGCTTCCGCTTCTTGTTATGTGTGATATTTTTGGCGGCGGACCTTATTCAAGGCTTTTTACCAATGTGCGCGAAAAAATGAGCCTTTGTTATTATTGCTCAGCTTCTTCAATTCGTTACAAGGGTTTGTTGACGGTTGATTCTGGTGTTGAAGTGGAAAATGCGCAAAAGGCTATCGAGGAAATAATCAATCAGCTTGAAATTATGAAAAACGGTGAATTTTCTGACAGTGAGTTTGAATCTTCAATTAAAAGCATTTGTGATTCTATGAGTACCTATAACGACAGCCAAAATTCACTTGATTTGTGGTATGCTTTAAAGGTTAATAATCAAAAACTGTATTCACCTGAGGATATAATCGAAAAGATTAAAACAATAACCCGTGAAGATGTTATTTATGCTGCAAGAGGTGTAAATCTTCACACAGTATATAAACTTTTGCCAAAGGAGGGTGTAATATGCTAAAGGAAGTTATACGCAGTGATATTGGCGAAAGCTATGTAAAGGCTGAGCATTCTTCTGGACTTAAAATTTATATACTTGAAAAACCTCAGTATAATTCTTGTTATGCTATTTTCGGCACTAAATATGGTTCAATTGATACCACATTTTCAGTAGATGGCGAAACAACAACCGTGCCTGAGGGTATTGCCCATTTTTTAGAGCATAAGCTTTTTGAAAGTGAAGATGGGGATGCCTTTACAAAATATGCAAAAACAGGGGCTTATGCTAATGCGTTTACTTCTTTTGATAAAACCTGTTATCTGTTTTCTTGTTCTAATCTATTTTATGAAAATCTTGAAATTTTGCTTTCCTTTGTACAGTCGCCTTATTTTACTCAGGCAACTGTCGAAAAGGAACAGGGGATAATCGGTCAGGAAATCAGAATGTATGATGACAGTCCCGCATGGCGCGTAATGTTTAATATGCTTTTATGTATGTATAAAAACCACCCTGTGAGAATAGATATTGCAGGTACGACTGACAGCATTGCACAGATTGATGCAGATCTGCTTTATAAGTGTTATAATACATTTTATAATCCTTCAAATATGTTTTTGTGTATTGCTGGCAATGTTGAAACTGAAAAAATTTTGAAAATGGTTGAGTGCGGTCTAAAAGAAAATAAACCGCTTGAGATTGAGAGAATAAAGCCAGAAGAACCTGATGAGGTTCTCAACTGCGAAGTTGAACAGTCCTTAGCGGTGGCACAGCCCATGTTTTGCTTTGGCTATAAGTTAAAATCAGATAAAAAACCGTCCGTTAAAGACTGTGTGTGTATAAACATTTTGCTTGAAATTATCACGGGAGACTGTTCGCCACTATATAAGAAGCTTATGAATGAGGGACTTATTAATGATGATTTTTCCTTCGAGCATTTTTATGGAGACGGATATAATTCGCTGATTTTTGAGGGCGAATCCGATAATCCAAAAAGAATTTCAGAAGAAATTAAGGCGGAAGTAGAGCGCCTTAAGGCTGACGGAATAAATAAAAAGTTATTCGCCGCTATAAGAAGCGGGCTTTACGGGAGTGCTATACGCAGTTTTAACAGTGTTGAGAGTATAGCAATGCAGCTTTCTCATTGTGCAATGAATGATATCTGCCTTTTTGATGAGCTTAAGTATTTGAAATCTGTTACGGTTGATGACGTCTTCAAACGACTTTCGCTACTCGATAATGGCAAAACCGTGCTATCGGTAATAAATCCGTTAAAGGAAACTTGATTATGACCTATGATGTTACAATTTTCGGCATAGATATAACCCTAAAGCCGATCGCTTTCAGTCTTTCTTTAGGAGGAAGGCAATGGGATGTGTATTGGTATGGTATTTTAATTGCCACAGGCTTTTTGTTGGCAATAATTTACGGTGTAAAAAACGCTCATAGATTTAATATCGATAAAGACCGTATGCTTGATGTGGTGTTGGTTGCCGCGCCTGTTTCTATTTTCTGCGCGCGGTTGTATTACGTTATTTTTGATGGGGTGAAATGTGAAAGCATTGCTGATTTTTTTGGCTTTGGAGAATCCTCGGGTGTTGCAGGAATTGCTATTTACGGTGCGGTTATCGGCGCTTTTTTGTCAGGCGGTATAATGTGCAAAATAAAAAAAATTAAAATCGCTGATATGTTTGATTTGGGCGCTTTAGGTTTCCTTATAGGTCAGGGTATTGGAAGATGGGGGAACTTTGTTAACCAAGAAGCTTACGGTTCATTTACAGGTAGCAGTTTTTGGGGTATGCAAAGCCAGAAAACCATTGCTGAGATGGGCGCAGGTCTTGTTCATCCTTGCTTTTTATATGAATCAGTTTGGTGTTTATTGGGCTTTTTGCTCATTCATAAATTAAGCAAAAAACGCAACTTTAGCGGTGAAACCTTTTTAATGTATTGCGCGTGGTACGGCTTCGGTAGGGGATTTATTGAAATTTTGCGCACAGACAGCTTGATGCTTGGAAACATTAAGGTTTCCTGTCTGTTGGCATTTTTGCTCTGTGCTGCGAGTGTTACCGCAATAATCGTGATAAGAAAGAAAATTAAGCCTGAAGCAGAGTATGAGTCTGTGTTCAGCGAGAATATGGAGAATGAAAGCAATGAAACTGATTGATGGTAAAATAATTTCAGCAAGTGTTAAAGAACGTGTAAAAGCAGAGGTGGAAAACCTTAAAAAGCAAGGAATAACCACAGGTCTTGCGGTTATTATCGTGGGAGAGGACCCTGCTTCAAAGGTTTATGTGTCCAACAAGAAAAAGGCTTGCGAGGCTTTAGGTATGATTTCCGAAGAATATGCTTTGCCTGAAAATACAACCCAAGAGGAACTTTTAGGCCTTATTGATGAGCTTAATAAAAAGCCGAGCATAAATGGAATTTTATGTCAATTGCCTTTGCCGCGGCATTTGGACGAGCAGGCTGTAATCAATGCAATTTTACCCGAAAAAGATGTTGACGCGTTTCATCCTCAGAACGTGGGCAAGATTATGCTCGGTGATTATGATTTTGTACCCTGTACTCCTGCGGGTATTATGGAAATGCTCGCGTACGAGAATATCGAAATTGAAGGTAAAACCTGCGTAGTGATCGGCAGGTCTAATATTGTCGGAAAACCTATGGGAATGCTCTTGCTTCATAAAAACGGTACAGTTACTATCTGCCATTCAAGAACAAAGAATTTGGCAGAGGTTTGCAAACAGGCTGATATTCTTGTTGCCGCTGTCGGCAGACCTAATTTTGTTACTGCCGATATGGTAAAAGACGGTGCGGTGGTTATTGATGTGGGAATTAACCGTGTTGACGGCAAGCTTGTTGGTGATGTTGATTTCGCAGGCGTTAAGGACAAGTGTTCTGCCATTACCCCCGTCCCAGGCGGAGTAGGACCTATGACCATTGCAATGCTTATGCAGAATACTCTCACCGCCGCTAAAAAACAAAATAAAGGTGATTTTAGTGCTTAAAAAAATTACTTGTGTATTAGCCGTTTGTTTAATTTTTATTTTTTCGGTTTCGGCAGCGGAAGAATTTTTTGTCTTCGGTAAAAATAATACAGAGGTTGCCAAAACCTTTAATATGACTGTATCGGATTTGGAAAAATACTGCAGTGATAACGGTGTTTCTTATCTTGCAGTTAATACCGATAATACAAAGCAAATAAGAAAAACTGAAACGGCAGATGAATTTTCAAAAGATGTTTTTGATTTATCGCTTTTAAGTGATGAGAAAATTTTACAACTCACTGATGAGCTTTCAGGTTTTTCGGGTGCTTCGGGCGAGGTTGTGGAGTATGACGCCCTAAAGTTGCTCAAAACCGAGCACGAAACCGAGGACAGCGGCGGAAAATATATTATAACTCAATATGTAACGGTTAAAAATGCCCAAAAAACAGTTTTGACATTTTATACAGCTGAGAATGTAAGCCGCGACTATATAGATGCGGTTTTTAAAGAGCAATTCGAGGAAAGTAAAGATTATCTTCCGTTTGTTGTAATCGGGGTTTGTGTTTTTGCAGTGTTGGGTGCCGCCTTATTGGTACTTATTTTCAGAGATTTTAAAAAAGAATAAGCTTTAAATTTAAAAGCCTTACAAATATTCTGCCCAATTTTTGTAAATACTACAATTTAAGGAAGTGGTATTTATGAAAAGACGGAATATTGTAAGGCTTGTTTCTTTTTTAAGTGCGGCAATTGTTGTGCTTTCGGGGGTTATTATTAAGAATTCGCAGGAAAATGAAAGTCTGAAATTGCAAATAGAAAACAATTATTCGCGAAGCCTTAATAATTTTTCGGCATCTCTTAATAATATTTCGCTTTTGCTTAAAAAGGCGCAGTATGTCACAACTCCGGCACGTCTTAGTCAGACCGCAGCAGAGCTTTTAACAGAAGCCGAAATTTCAAAGACAGCGCTGTCGGAATTGCCGTCGGGTGCAAGACTTGAAACGCTTAACCGTTTCTTGTCGCAAGCGGGGAATTATGCCTTTGCTGTTTCAGGTGAGCTTTACAGCGGAAAAGAATTACCGCGCGATTATATCAATAATATTACTGCTCTAAGTAAGACGGCTGAAACTATATCAAAAATAGTGGGTACCGCTCAGGTGAATTTTGATAATGTGGATTATTGGGTCAAGGAAATCGAACAGAAGCTTGATAGTGAAATTGATGAAAATTTAACCTCTTCCTTGCAGGAAATGGAGGGTGAGCTTACTGATTATCCAACCCTTGTATATGACGGCCCTTATTCCGACCACATTTTAGAAAAAGAACCCCAAATGCTTATTGATGCCGCAGAGGTCACAGAACAGGATGCTAAGAAAAAGGCCTGCGAATTTTTAGAGTTGCAAGAAAAAGAACTTGAATTTGTGACTGCGGAAAACGGAAAGATTGCAACATACCGTTTTGGTAATAAAACCACTGATATAACAGTGAGCCGTAAGGGCGGGCATATAGTTTATATGCGAAAAAATCGGCAGATTGAAAGTCATATAATATCTTATAAGCAAGCGCTCGAAAAAGCCAAAAGGTTCTTGGAAAAAAATTCCCTTTCGCCCTTTATTGAAACTTATTATTTCATTGATGAGGGTGTTTGTGTTATAAATTTCGCTTTCCTTGACGGACAGACCATTTGCTATACCGACCTCTTAAAAGTGGGAATAGCAATGGATAACGGCGAGGTTGTGCTTTACGAATCAAGCGGATACCTTGCCAATCATAAAGCGAGGGCATTTGAAACTACGATTTATTCTGTAGAGCAGGCAAGTGAAAGGGTGAGCCGTGAATTAAAGGTGCTTAAAAGCTCAATAGCTCTTATCCCTACGGATAGAGGCACAGAAGAACGCTGTTACGAGTTTTTATGTGCCGATGGTGATACTGAGGTTTTGGTTTATATTAATGTATTGACACTCGAACAGGAAGAGATTCTGATACTTCTTAAAAACGACGGCGGAATGCTGGCAAAATAAAAAACTCCCGAAAGGGAGTTTTTTTAGATGATAGATAATGTGGCTGCAAAGAGAATCGATATCAAATTATAAAGCATTTGATAGCTTTTCAACAGTTTGATAACGCTCATGGGGGTTTACATTGGTGCATTTGCGGACAATTTTACCCGCTTTACCGCGCGCAATTTTTTCGCTTGGGTGCTTACCAGTTACCATAACATTAAGCATTACGCCCAGTGCGTAAATATCGGTTCTTGAGTCACTTTCCCGAAGACCTAACTGCTCTGGTGAAGCATACCCGACAGTACCCATTATTATGGTATCCTTGCTCGCTTTTGAAATTTTTCTTGAGGCATTGAAATCAATAAGCACCACCCTGCCGTTTTTATCAATTATAACATTTTCTGGTTTAACATCACGGTGGACGAGGCTTCGTTGGTGCAATACTGTCAAAGCATGGCAAACTTCTCTTATAATTTTGCGCGCACCGAAATAATGGTATTTTCCACTTTCCATAACCTCTGCTATGGTTATACCATTTATAAATTCTTCTATAACTATTTGTCCGTCATCAAGGGTTATAACATCAAATATTAAGGGTAAATTTTTGCAGTCTATACTATATAGTTCTTCGTAGGCGGATATAGAATTAGGGAAACTTTTAATAACAATATCTCTTTGTACTGTTTTGTTTCTTAGGTGCAAAACAGTACATTCATTTTTATCGCTTAGTACAGATACTAAAGAATAGGTTTCAAAAAGATAGGTTAAATATTGTTCTCTATTCATAGCTTTAACCGTTCCATTCTTCATACTCGGCATCATAGTATGATGCGCTATTTTTGTAATATCTATAATTTCTGTCGCTACAATTTGCCGAACAGTGAATGGTTAATGTTCCGTTGCGCTTTGAGGTTTCGGGGAACGCATTTGATTCGGTATAAATGGCATTGCCCTTAAAATAAATATTGGTTAGATTATAACAATTTGCAAAAGCATTGTTCCAAATAGTTTTTACTGATGACGGAACAATAACCGTTTTAACGGTACTATTGATGCTATCATCACAAAAAGCCAATGCCATAATAGCTACTACCTTTTTGCCGTCAAGCGCATCAGGTATTTTGTATTCACCATTAGCTGAAGCTGTTTTCACTCCTGTTATTACAACTGAATTTTCCAAGTTTGCGCCAACTGAAAAATCATCGCCGTATTTCGCATCACGATAGGTATATGTAACAGTTGTGGTTTCTGATGGTGTTGTAGTTGTCGTTGTAGAACTGCTACCAGAATTATTATTTTCGGTTTTATTACTGCTTGATATGGAATTTGTCGACGTGCTATTTGACGTACTATTTGTTGTATTATTTGTGTTGCTATTTTGCGAATTGCTATTCGTAGTTGAGTTATTAGTAGTTGTATTTCCGGAGTTATTATTAGTGGTGCCACCCTCGTTTTTTGATGGGGTTTGTGTTTGATTACTGCTTGTAGTAGATGTTTCGCTACCTTGCGACTCGCTGCTTTGCTGTTCGGATGATGTTTTGTTGTTGTCGTCAGAAGTATCTAAATCACTACTAATAGATGAAGTTGAAGGAGTAGCATTTTTTTCGTTTGTTTGGTCACCTTTTTGAACGAATAAGAGGATACAAACAACTGTAAGAACAAGCACTAAAACGGCGGCAATGACATATAGCCACCGTTTATTGTTTTCTTTTGGAGTTTCAATAGTTTGTTTTTCCTCAAACGAGGTCATACAGTAAAGGCAAAATCGAGCTTCCTTATGAATCTCAGCCTTACACTTCGGACATTTTTTCATTTTCACTACCCCAAGGTTTCTAAACCGTATTTATAAAGAAGTTCGTTTAGTTCTACTACCGAAAGTTTTTTGCAAATACCGTAAATTACAATGCTGTCAAAGGGGATTTTTATATAAAGGGGAGAATATCCTGCGCATTTTAGTAGGGTTTGCACCTCGTCAAGATTTAATGCCATGCCAAAGCATAAGCACAATAGCTTTTTGCGTTCGGGTATGCGAAGACCTGAAAAAATTTGATAAGAATAAACCTCCGAAAGCTCGGCGTTTTTGATGATTTGTGATTTTTTAAGCCCTTTATTAGAAATTAGTTTGTTAAGCATTTCTGATAAGGATTCTTTTATCATATAATTGCGGTTTTCATCATAAAAGGTTTTAAAATCGTTGCAAAGTCCTAATTCTTCCACGATTTTTGAGGTATCTTTTTGCATAAATTTTTTATCCCCTTTTTATCTTATGCAATAAGCATACCATATTCGACAAAATTTTTCAACTATGCTGTCAGCATAAGACTTTAAAGAAAATATTTACTATAATAGTAAAATGAATGGGGGAGATATTGTGTTTTACAATTCCGCATTCTCCGCTGATAGCATTTCGGTAATGGGAACTTCCAATGCTTTTGAAAAGATTACTAAATCAATGTCGGTCACAAACCTCTCACCGTTTTCGACCCGACGAATGAAATAGTGGTCTACATCAAACCCTAATAACTGCATTTTTGTGGCTAACTTCCGTTGTGAAAGCTTTTTTCCTTTCCGTATTTCAGCAATCCTTTTTCCGCAAAGATTGTTGGTGCCGTCAGCGGCTTTAATTTTAAACATAAAAAATCCCTCATTTTTTGTTGAATACTATTTACTTTTATATAATTTTATGCTATTATTTAAATATCATTGGTGAATAGTGTTCAACAATAAGAGGTTATTATTCATTTTCAGTGAAAAAATAAAAAGAAAAAGAGGTAAAAATTATGGGAATCATGGAAAAAGTAGGCGCAACAATAGCGACAAAGTACGGTACTGTAACTGAGGGAAAATATAAAGGTACTGTAGTTGCATTAGGTAGCGATCCTAGCAAAAAAGTACAGGCTACTTATACTTATGAACAAATCATCTTTTTAGATGGAACTGAAGAAAAAGGCCGTCACAATGTAAAAGAGGATATCAAAGGCGTATCTATTACATCTGAGACCGACAAGGGACTTAATGTTGTTGCTCTATTTTATGATGGTGAGCATTTTGCTTTCGAACTTGAATGGAAGCAGGAAGATAATTTCTTTGTGGGGCTTTTAAAAACGTTTTTAGGTGCTAAAAAAGCTGATGCAACCGAGCAAGAAAAAAATGAAGCTAAATATCGTCCGATTAAGGTTTTTGTTGATACTGTATTTAGCAAATTATCTCCCGACTCAGCACAGTTTTTGCTAAACTTTTACAGTCAGCACGGTATTTTAGATGATATAAACAAAAAGTACTTATCTTCTTTGATTGCAGCATACCAAAAAGATTAATAAGGACGG
The DNA here is from genome assembly GCA_045539955.1 of Acutalibacteraceae bacterium. Taxonomy (GTDB): domain Bacteria; phylum Bacillota; class Clostridia; order Oscillospirales; family Acutalibacteraceae; genus UBA737. The sequence continues at coordinate 68,834 of JAZQGI010000003.1, forward strand.
AAAATTAAATGGAACTGATTAAAAAAGAAAAATCATGGTTCCTTTCAGAAGAGGGCGGTAAAACTTTTGCTGCCCTTGATTCTGTTGGTGACCGTGCAGTTTTTATTTATTCTTATTTGAAGAATATTGCCAATGAGAGATTCGAAAAAAATAATATAATTTTTAAAACTGCATTTTTAATCGCTGATGCAGTATATAATTCTGATATTGAATTTTCGCAATATCCAAATTTGTTAAACGAGCAAGTGAATCCGTTTATTGCATTTTTAAAAAATGCTAAAATAAGTTATTCAAATGAGCAAATATATTGTATTTATCTTGCTTTCGTACATAGCATCGCAGACCCGACAAAGAAGAACGAATGGATATATAGTGAAAAATATTTCAAAGATAAGCACTATTTGTTTAAATGTGAGGAATTGGGTCATATGTTTGTGATGCCAAATGAAAGTCTCTTACCTGATATGTCCGCTTATAAATGCTCGCCCAAATTAGAACTAATACAGTTAGAAATAATTTGGTTATTTAAAAATTAGGTAGAGAGGGAGAATGATGATGAGTGGTAATAAAGAAATAATCAAAAAACTTGAAAATATAAGAGATTTGATTAAGGAATATTATTCATTAAATCAGTACATAGAAGAGGGTAACGAGGAGGAATTTTCACAAGCTGTTGAAAAAATCAAAAACGATTTAGGTGAAATTGAAGTTCCCTCGGTATTTGGAAATATGCCTGTGTTTCCCATAGATGAATTATATTTTGCTTCGACAAAGAACGATAAGGAGTCAAAAGAAAAGATTTTTAAAATTATTTTGATAGCAACTATTATATCCTTAGTGCTTTATTTTATAACGCATTGGGGGTTTTTAAACACAGTCAGTGTTATAGGTGTTTTTGCGACTGCTATTTTTGGGTATTTTTATAGCACAAGCAAAAGGCAATATAATACTAAAAAAGGTGAGTACGATAAAACGGTTGAAAAATATAAAAAAACTAATGATGCTTTCCTACAATCTTTAGAATTTTTCGAAGATGAGAAAAAAGATTGCATTGCTAACAGTAAAGAGTATGCCGAGAGATATGAATCGGCTTATGGTGATTTTGTTATGGCGTTAGCGGATAATGGAGCAAACATGAGTAAGGCAACCGAAAGATTATCGGAATTAGAAGAAAAATTATCAAATAATGAAATTATTGATCCGCAATATTTTTATTTGATAGATGAGATAATTTCAAATTTGAGAACTGGCAGAGCGGATGATTATAAAGAAGCTGTAAATCTTGCTATAGAAGAAGAAAAAGAGCGCCAAGAGATGATAGCAAGAAGAGAGGCCGAGGAACGACAAAATCGGATATTAGCAATGCAAGTCGAAGAACAACGCCGTCACAATGAAGCGATTGAAAGACAAAATCGAGAAAATGCTGAAAGAATGCAAGCTCTTGAGAGAGATAGGATAAGAATGGAACAAAGAGCGGCACAAACTGCGCAAAATGAGGTTAGGTTAGCTCAGGAAAGGACTAAACGAGACGCGCAACAACAAGCAAATGCTACCAGAATGGCCGGGGTATCAAAATGTGCATCATGTGCAAATTCACGACATTGTCCAACTCATATTAAGAACAATGGTAGCGGATTAACCTGTGGCGGATATACACCTTATAAATAATGTAATATTGTTATTTATATTTTTTGATGTTAAAAAACAAAAATTTCTCCCCTTGAATTTCAAGGGGAGAAATTTTATACCACGTAACTGAATATGTCTTTACACATCAAGGGCACATACATCAGTAAAGGTTTCTCGTTTTATCGCTACATATTCGCCGTTGTCGTTTAGCATCACAACGGGCGGACGGGGGACGCGGTTATAGTTAGAAGCCATAGAGTAATTATAAGCGCCCGTTGTAAGCACCGCCAAAATTTCATTACGCTTCGGCTTCGGAAGCATTACATTCTTCTGTATAACATCGCCCTCTTCACAGCACCTACCCGCAATAGTGGCGCAAAAATCCTTTTTATCATTCGCACGGGATGCGAGTATTACTGTATAGGGTGATTCGTAAAGGGTATAACGCGGGTTGTCGGTCATACCGCCATCAATAGACACATAGTTTTTATAGCCTGTAATTTCTTTGACTGTGCCTACGGAATAAAGGGTAAGACCTGCGTCGGCGACAATGCTTCTGCCTGGTTCCATTGCGATTTTGGGAATTTCGATGCCGAAGATTTTCGATTGTTTTTTAAGAATTTCGGCAATTTCGGCAATCTTTTCAGTGAAGCTGATTTCGGGGTCGCTGTCAATATATCTTACCCCAAAGCCACCGCCGAGGTTTAAAATCTCGGGTACATAGCCGTATGTTGCCTTAATATCTGAAATAAAGGTAAACATTAATTCACTGGCAAGGTCGAAAGGTGTGCTTTCGAAAATCTGGGAGCCGATATGACAGTGAAAACCAATAAGCTCCACATTAGAAAGCTTTAAAATCTTGCCCACGGTCTCTTTTGCTTGGTTAGTGTCTATTGCTATACCGAACTTTGAATCAATATTACCTGTCGAAATTTTTTGGTGGGTATGGGTATCAATTCCGGGTGTTACACGAAGCAGAATCTTTTGTGTAATACCTTTTTGTTTTGCAATTTGGTCTATTGCAAAAAGCTCTTCCTCACTGTCTGCCACAAAGAAACCGACATTATTCTCCATTGCAAAGGCTATATCGCTATCGGTTTTGTTGTTGCCGTGAAAAAAGCAGTTTTCCATTGGGAAGCCCGCTGATACTGCGGTATAAATTTCGCCGCAGGATACAATGTCAATATTCATTTTTTCTTCCGCTGCAATGCGGTAAATTTGCTTGCAAGAAAAAGCCTTGCTTGCAAATTCTGGGCAAGAGCCTTTTGGAAAATATTTCTCAAAGGCTGTCTTGTATTCGCGCATGTGCTCACGGATTTTATTTTCGTCCATAAGATAAAGCGGTGTGCCGTATTTTTGTGCCAAATCCACAGTGTCACGCCCCGCAAACATAAGATGCCCTTTTTCATTTACGGATAAATTATTGCAAATCATAAACTGCTAATTAAACCTCGATTCCCATTTTGCGCATTTCTTCATATAAGACAGCGCGTGTGCCGTCTTCCATCGGGGTAAGGGGTAAGCGCAGATAATCTTCACAAAAGCCCATTTTTGCCATAGCGGCTTTTACAGGAATGGGATTAACCTCGCTGAAAAGCGCATTTACTAAGGGGATAAAGTCAAGCTGCATCTTAGCGGCGGTTTTAACATCACCTTTAAAGAAAGTATCACACATTTGTACCGATTCTTTTGGCATTAGGTTTGAAAGCACTGAAATACAGCCTTTACCGCCTAAAGATAAAATCGGAACAACCTGATCGTCATTGCCTGAATAAATATGAATTTTATCACCGCAAAGCTGTGCGGTTTTTGCGATTTTTGAAATATTACCGCTTGCAGCTTTAAGACCTACGATGTTAGGGTGCTCTGCTAAAATAGCCACTGTTTCAGGCTCGATAGACATACCTGTTCTTGAAGGCACGTCGTAAAGTATTACAGGCACTGTAGATTCGTCGGCAATAGCAGTGAACATTTTAATAAGTCCCTTTTGGGTGGCTTTGTTGTAATAAGGAGTTACCACCAAAACTGCATCTGCACCTGAACGGCAAGCACAGCGTGTTAAATCAAGCGCATATTCGGTATCGTTTGAGCCTGTTCCTGCAATAACGGGAACTCTGCCGTTTACGTGCTTTACCGCAAAGTCGATAGCATCGCGGTGCTCATCGTCGCTAAAGGTCGAAGCTTCGCCTGTAGTACCGGCAACAACAAGCGCATTTATGCCTTGTTCTATCTGCCAATCGATAAGCTTTGCGAATGCCTCATAATCAATTCCGTTTTCGGTAATTGGGGTTATAAGTGCGGTTGCCATACCCTCAAAAATCGGTTTTTTCATAATTTTTCCTCCAATATACAATAAAAAATAGCCGATTGCTCGACTATCAAACATCAAGAAACAATATAAGTGTTCCCAAGGTTGATAGCACTCCGCAAATGCGACAGTAAGCCGAATATTATTCCGTCTTACCAGAGTGGCGCCTGCCGGCTGACCCTCTTCGGCGGTTGTCCCTTTCGGTTTTGGCATCTCACCGCCGTGATTAACATCCAAAACTTACTGATAACATACCGCGCCTCTATCTTACATTATACTTTAGCACATTAAAACAAATTTGTCAATAGTTTTTAAATTTTGTGCATATTGTAAAAATTTTATAAATTATAAAAAAAAAGTAGATTTTGTAATGCGTTTGTGGTAAAATAAACTGTAATCTTAATTTAGATAAGAGGGACTTTGTATGGAAAGAAAAGTTGGTACAGTATCAAGGGGTATCCGTTGCCCTATTATACGCGAGGGTGACAATTTGGTGAAAATCGTTACTGACAGTGTAATTGAAGCTGCAGACAGTGAAGGTTTTTCACTTCGCGACCGCGATGTAGTGGCAATGACCGAGTCTATTGTTGCTCGCTCACAGGGTAACTATGCTTCGGTTGATGCAATTGCTAAGGATGTTAAGGCTAAATTCGGCGGCGGTACAGTTGGCGTTATTTTCCCGATTCTTTCGCGTAACCGTTTTGCAATATGCCTCAAAGGTATTGCAAAGGGTGCTAAAAAAATTGTTTTAATGCTCGCTTACCCGTCTGACGAGGTTGGCAACGAGCTTGCAGATTGGGACAAGCTTGATGCTGCAGGCATTAACCCTTATGCTGATGTTTTGTCTTTTGAACGCTACCGTGAGGTTTTTGGTGTTCATCCGCTTAAATTTACAGGCGTAGATTATGTTGAATATTATAAAAATCTTATCGAAGAATGCGGTGCCGAGGTTGAAATTATCTTTGCTAACCAAGCCAAAGCAATTCTTGATTATACTGACTGTGTACTCGCTTGTGATATCCATACCCGCGCTCGCACAAAGCGTCTTTTAAAAGAGGGCGGCGCTAAAATCGTTTACGGTCTTGACGAAATTTTGACTTCTTCGGTTGACGGTAGCGGATACAATGAAAAATTCGGTCTTTTAGGTTCTAACAAGGCCACTGAAAATTCAATAAAGCTTTTCCCAAATGAATGTAAGGACTTGGTTTTGGAAATTCAAAAGGAATTCCTTGCAAGAACAGGCAAGCATATAGAAGTTATGGTTTATGGTGACGGTGCTTTTAAAGATCCTCAGGGAAAAATTTGGGAGCTTGCAGACCCTTGCGTTTCTCCCGCATTTACAGACGGTCTTATCGGCACACCTAACGAATTAAAACTCAAATACTTGGCTGATAATGACTTTAAGGATTTGTCCGGCGAGGAATTAAAGGCAGCAATTTCAAAGAGTATTAAGGAAAAGGACGGAAACCTTGTAGGTAATATGGCTTCTCAGGGTACAACACCACGCCAGCTTACTGACCTTATCGGTTCGCTTTGCGACTTAACTTCCGGTTCAGGTGATAAGGGTACACCTGTAATACTCGTTCAGGGTTACTTTGATAACTATACTAACTAATATATAGGGGGATTTTTAATGTCAAGTAATGTACGTCCCGAATCTATGGAACGCATCACCACAAAAGCACTTGCAGATGCTTTCATCGAAGAACAGGTTGCCCAGATTCGCGCACAGGTTGGCGGCAAGAAGGTGCTTCTTGCTCTTTCCGGTGGTGTTGACTCGTCAGTAGTAGCCGCTCTTCTTATCAAGGCCATCGGCAAACAGCTTGTTTGTGTTCACGTAAACCACGGCCTTATGCGTAAGGGTGAAAGTGAACAGGTTATCGAGGTTTTCAAGAACGGTCTTGATGCAAACCTTATTTATATTGATGCTACCGACCGTTTTCTTGATTTGCTTGCAGGTGTTTGCGATCCTGAAAAGAAGCGCAAGATTATCGGCGGTGAGTTTATAAAGGTATTTGATGAAGAAGCCGCTAAGCTTGACGGTATTTCTTTCTTGGCTCAGGGCACAATTTATCCTGATATCCTTGAATCTGACGGTGTTAAGGCTCACCACAATGTAGGCGGTCTTCCTGAAGATATGGAAATGGAACTTGTTGAGCCTGTAAAGCTGCTTTATAAAGATGAGGTTCGCGTTGTGGGTGAGGCTTTAGGTCTTCCGCACGAAATGGTTTACCGCCAACCCTTCCCAGGCCCAGGTCTTGGTGTAAGATGTCTTGGCGCTATTACACGCGATAGACTCCACGCTCTGCGTGAGGCAGACGCTATTTTGCGTGAAGAGTTTGATAAAAGCGGCCTAGCAGAAAAGGTTTGGCAGTATTTTATTGCTGTTCCTGATATGACAGCAGTAGGCGTTATTGACGGCAAGCGTCTTGACGGTTGGTGCGCTATCATCCGCGCAGTTAATACAACCGATGCAATGTCGGCTACCATTGAAGAAATTCCGTATGCGCTTTTGCATCATATTACTGCTCGTATCACAAGCGAGGTTAAGGGCATCAGCCGTGTGCTTATGGATATTACACCAAAGCCTGTCGGCACGATAGAATTTGAATAAAAAACATGTTATGGGGTAAAGTCTAATATCCTTAAAACAGACAAAAAGGGTAAAATCTCACATCCTCAAAATACAACAAAAATCAAAAATAATGGCCTTGCATTGTTTGGATTTTACAGACTGTGCAAGGTTGTTTTATTCTTGGTTTAAGTTTTGATTTTATCACTTTACTTGATACTTGTTTAATGTTATAATTGAATAAAAAAACGATACCATTTAGGAAGATTTGGTTACATAGATTAGTGTGAATAGTGCACTAGATGGTAGTAAATTTAAAATTCTGTTATTAACTTAACTATTACCGATATATTAAGGAGATTACTAGTATGAAAATGTGTCCAAAATGTAAAAAGGCATATGCAAATAGATTTGAGAAGTGCAACGAATGTCAAGAAAATTTAATTATTTGTACAAGAGATGATTTGGCAAAAACCACAATAGTGAAAGAAATAAAAAAGAGCAAAGAACAAAATATCCCTAAGTGTCCTACTTGTGGCTCAACTAATATCCGACGCATCACTGCAACTGAACGTGGCGTAAATGCGGTTATGTTTGGTGTATTTGGAACAAAACGGAAATGCCAATTTGAATGTCAAAATCCAAATTGTAAATATAGGTGGTAGTTTCTTATAAAATTGCAAAAATCATGTTCTAATAAAATCTAAGAATTGATTAGAAAAGGAACGTTAATAGTAGAGGTGTGAGGAGAAAATTGAGAAAAACATTTTATGAATTGCTAGAAAGTAAAGAATTTATCGTTTCAGAAGAGTACGAAAGATTATATAATTTGTTTTTTACTGAAAAATGTGTAGGAGTTGGAAGATATTATAATACTGTTTGTGCATATATTGATTATGAGTATTTTAGGGAATTGAAATTCAGGGGCACTGCAATTGATTTAGCCGAACTAATACAAGATATTGATTTACCTGATGCATCTGATCAATTAGATGATTTATATTTGCTTTGCGAATTTTTGCTTGCCGTTCTTCCTTCTGATAAAACGAGCAAAGATAGAGATTTGCTAAAACAGGCAAATACAATTTTCGATAATATTATATACATACTTGAACGAACAAATCATGAACTCAAAAAAGATAAAAATGGTAATCTCATTGTGGTTTCAAAGAATCAATCTGCTATTCTCGCCGCAGAAATTGTCGAAGACACTAATGTATCTTTTGACTTAATTGAATATAATCACTATGCATTAAAAGGCAATTTAGAGAAAAAGAAAAAAATATTAACTTCAATAGGATTATACATAGAACCAATATTAAATAATCGTGTGCTTAAAGATTCTATGTATAAAAACCTTCTGTCCGATACTGGTTTTGTGTTTAATAATTTTCATATTAGACACAATAATATGGTTGGACCTAAAACACAGGAATATACAAAAAGTCTTAATGGTTCAGAACTTGAAAAATGGTATGATAAAGCTTATGATTTAGCCATAGCGGTAATTATTGCGGCAGAATGTTCCTCTATTCACGATGAACTCGGTGAATTAAAAAAGAATTATACTTGGAAAACATAACAAGGAGTTTCAAATAAGCATATTTGTAAAAAGGATTATAATAACACACAATCACGTGTTACATGAGGTCGTTTTCTTTTGACTTTTTTACCTTGCAAACCATCAGTCTTTCTGTTTTTTCCACTTCGTGAGATTAACAGAGATAACCCAGATAACACTTCGTAATGCACTGGGTATTCCTCATTCTTTCTAACTATCTCACTTTCTTTCAAACCCCTTTATTTCCCTTTATTTCAGGCACTTTCAAGCTAGTAGTGCATTGAGATTTGCTAGTGCACTGGCAACCCGTGAACGAGGAAAAAGAGAGGAAAAAAGAGAATCCCTCGCATACTCTATTGCATTCTCATACTGCCAGAGCACTCTGCACGGACTCTGAGATAATGAGAGAAAAAAGGATAGAGCGAGAAAGAAAAAGGTACGGGCAGAGATGATGAAAAAAGAAAAATATTGAGAAAAAAGGAGAATACGGGGAATTGCCCTTTTGAGAATATTGGGTTTTACCTCGTAATAATAACAGCTTGAAATCATTTGATTTCAAGCTGTTATTTTTATTCTCTGTGTATTCTTCTGTCTATTAAATTTATAACGGCTCCGATTAATATTCCAAAAGCGGAAATTACTAAATACCAAACCGAGTGTACAAGTGCGGAAAAATTATAATAAATGAATACGGAGGGTAAGAAAAAAACGGCAACTGCAAAGGGGTACAAGTATTTAAGTTTATGGCTTGTAATTGCACTCAAGGTTACTGATAAAATAAAGGTTGCAACAATTATCAGAAATACCATACCCATTGCATCAGTAGGTCCTGCAAACAGTGGGAAAATGTAAAACATAAAAAGCTGTAAAGCGGTTATTATAATTTCTTTTAAATGTTTTTTCATATTCTGCTCCTTTCAGCCTATATTTTTATTTTATCATAAAATAAAAGTCTTGTAAATTGGTTTAATAAAAAATCATCTACTCCTAAAGAGTAGATGATTTTTGCTATTTAAAGATTACAAATTTATAACTTTGGAGAATTTCAAAATATTTTACAAGGCGAGGGTATAGGGGTTCTGCCTCTTCGCCGAAATGCTCTTTTACCATAATACCGATTTCGGTTATATTCTTTTCACCGTCGATAATAGGCCATACAAAGCTACCGATTTCTTCAAGATGAATATAGCTGATTTTAGGTTTCTTAAAAACCTTTTGCGCTATTCGGTTAAAAACACCCTTATTTTCGATTTCAAGCGTTACCGCGCCGTTTTGGTCACGAGTCCAGTTAATACTTTCTATGCGACAAGGGATTTTTTCAAGATAGTTTTCGTTTTTATTCTTCATTAGCTTTATCGCGTTTCTTCCAAACGGTAAACTTTAAGAGTGTTAAGATTATGATGCCAAAGAGCACTAATCCGCCTACATTCGAAATTGCAGTGGGAACAAAGCGTGAAAGGTTTATAAGCTTGTCAATTCCCATAATAGCGAAGAATGCTAAGAGTATACCTACAAGACCTTCGCCTGCGATCATACCTGAGCAGAAGAGAATACCGTCGTTTACGATAGCGTCTTTTTCTGCTTTTTCTTTCTTAAGCTTGTCAAGTGCTAAACGAACAAGACCGCCCACCATAATGCAAGCGTTAAGCTGTACAGGCAGATAAACACCGATAGCAAAGGGGAGAACAGGGATGCCTACAAGCTCGACGGCAACTGCAATAAATACACCTGTGAATACGAGCCCCCAAGGAAGATTTCCGCCCATAACACCTTCGATTATAAGCTTCATAAGGGTTGCCTGGGGAGCGGCAAGTGCATCAGAGCCGAAGCCCCAAGCCTTATCTAAAAGGAATAGTGTTCCGCCGATTGCAAGGGCTGCGGCTACGACGCCGATAACCTCACCGATTTGCTGTTTTTTAGGGGTTGCGCCTAAGATGTAGCCTGTCTTTAAGTCCTGTGAAGTATCGCCTGCGATAGCAGATACGATACATATAATAGAACCGATAGCAATAGCGCTTGCCATACCTACAACACCTGTAGAGCCTGTGAATTTGAGGATTAGGGTTGCAATAAGAACGGTGGCGATTGCCATACCTGAAACGGGGTTGTTACTGCTTCCTACAAGACCTACCATACGAGAAGAAACGGTTGCAAAGAAGAAACCGAATACAACAATTATAAGCGCACCTATGGGGTTTACAGGGATAGCTGGGATAAGCCAGATAAGGATTGTGAGCACCAAGATGGCGATAAGCACAACTTTGATATTTATTTCTCGTGCGGTGCGTTCACCTGAAGCAGCACCCGCACCAGACATACTTTTTAAAGCGCCTGTAAAGGTTTTTACAATGAGTGGCAAGGATTTAATAAGACTTATAATACCGCCTGCAGCTAAAGCGCCTGCGCCGATATAACGGATGTATGAGCCCCAGATAGCGCCTGCGCCACCCTCAGCAAAAAGTTGACCTATTGTAGTATCAACACTGGGGTAAAGAATGCTGTTTTCACCAAAAAGAACAATAAGGGGAATGAGAACAAGCCAGCTTAAGACACCGCCAGCGAACATATAGGATGAAATTCTTGCGCCGCAGATGTAACCAACACTCATTACAGCGGGATAAATCTGTGTGCCGATTTCGCCTGCAAAGCCTTTGACTCTGCCCGAAATTTCGCCTGAAACGACCTTAAGACCGTCAATAATGAACTTAAATAGAGCCGCAAAGCCCATACCTGCGAAAACTGTTGAAGCGCTGGAACCACCTTTTTCGCCTGCTAAGAGAACCTCCGCACAAGCGGTGCCTTCGGGATAAGGCAGAGTGCCGTGTTCTTTAACTATAAGAGCGTTACGAAGCGGTACCATAAAGAAAACGCCCAAAAGACCGCCTATAAGAGCGATTAAAGTGATTTCCACAATGTCAGGCTTGTCCATTTTGCCCTCTGCTGCCCAAAGGAATAAAGCGGGTAGGGTAAAGATTGCACCTGCTGCTAAGGATTCACCTGCAGAGCCGACAGTTTGCACAATGTTGCTTTCCAAAATGGAGTTTCTGCGCATAAGGATGCGGATAACACCCATTGAAATTACAGCTGCGGGGATTGATGCCGACACAGTCATGCCAACGCGCAAGCCAAGGTAAGCATTTGCTGCGCCGAATACAACTGAAAGCAAAACACCCATAATAATCGAAGTTACCGTTATTTCAGGGGTGATTTTACTTGCCGGAACGTAGGGTTTAAATTCTGTTTTATTTTCCATAATTACTCCAATCTGTTTTTATATTAAAAGTTATTATACAAATTTTATCATAAATTTCAGTAAAAAGCAATTAAACTTTTCAACTTGTTTTTAAAACCTTTAAAAGTAGTTCGAAAGTGCTTATAGCTGAGGAAATACTTAACCTTTCGCCTGTGGTGTGGACATCGGACATATTAGGTCCTACTGATATGCAATCAAGGTCTTTAATAGCTGTAGAAAAAACCGCACATTCAAGCCCTGCGTGTATAGCTTCGACCTTAATTTCCTTACCGAATTTTTCATAGTAGCATTTTTTATAAAGCTCACGTAAGGCAGAGGTGCTATTAAATTCCCAAGGTGGATAAAAGCCCGAATTTTTAATATTTGCGCCAAGAGTTTTTGCAAGGCGGTTAAGTCTTTCATTAAGGTGTTCCATTGCAGATTTTTTGTTGCTTCTAAGTGCAAATTCAGCAGTTATTTTGTTATCTTGAGTGGTCAAAACACCTAAATTGAGAGAGGTTTCAACAAGGCCTTTGATTTCGGCGCTCATTTCCATAATGCCGTTTGGCACTATATTGAGAAAATCGATAATATTCTGTTTTGAAGCTTGGTCTAAACAGAGTGCATTTTCGTTTTTTTGTGAAATTTCCAAACAAAAATCGGGTTCTCGGGCAGAAAGTTCTGAAATCAAGAGTTCTTTATAGCTATTTAATTTTTGTAAAATTATATCGGCATTTTGAGTGCATAGCTTTGCAACACAGGAATTGGGGATAGCGTTACGTTTTGTACCGCCGTTTATTGAAATAATGTGAAAATCTGCCACAGTATCAAGGTAACTTAAAATTCTACCCATTAAAATATTGGCATTCACTCTGCCTTTGTCTATTTCAACACCCGAATGTCCGCCTAAAAGTCCCTTTACGGTGACGGTTACTTGCGTACCGCTTACCTCTTTGGTGCAGTAAGGGAATGTGAATACGGCATCCTGACCGCCCGCACAGGAAACGGTGAGAATATCGTCTGATTCAGAGTCGAGATTTATCATTTTCTTGGATTTTAAAACCGATGTATCAAGTGCGTGTGCACCTAAAAGTCCGATTTCTTCATCGGTTGTGAAAACGGCTTCAATTGGCGGGTGCGGGATATCGTCCGAAGATAATATTGTTAAAATATAGGCAACTGCGATACCGTTATCCGCCCCTAAGGTTGTACCGCGTGCCTTTATAAAATCGCCATCTCGATAGAAATCAAGACCGTCTTTTAAAAAGTTGATTTTACAGTCTTCGGTTGATTGGCAAACAATATCTAAATGCCCTTGCAGAATAATCGGTTGGGTTTCTTCATATCCTTTTGCTGAGCTTTTAAAAATGATAACATTGTCAGCATTATCACGAATGTATCGGAATTTGAATTTTTGGGCAAAATTTTCAATATAATCTGCGATCTGTTTCATATTACCCGAACCGCGCGGTATGGACGAGATTTCCTCAAAATATTTAAAAACCTTTTCTGTGTGTACTGAAAGGTTAAAATCTTTTAAATCTAACATAAAAAACTTCCTTTTTACAATATAGTACGAGTATATCACAAAACTGTATACTTTTCAATTAAAAGCATATTTTTATTGAAAAAAGCGTTGTGATTTGATATAATTTATAGGAAGCATTTGATAGGAGTAAAAGAATGGAACATAATGTTAAAAATAAGACACTGCTTCCGATTTTAGCGGCGCTTTTCGCTGCGCTTATGGCAGTTTTCGCGCAAATTCAAATACCCACACCATTTTTTCCAATAACTTTGCAAACCTTTGCGATTGCTCTTTGTGGGTATACTTTAGGTATCAAATATTCGTGTGCGTCGGTTGTGGCATACATATTGTTAGGTGTTGCAGGTGCTCCCACATTTTCGGGCTTTTGCGGTGGCTTTCATCATATTTCAGGACCGCAGGGCGGTTTTGTAATAGCATTTCCGATTTTGGCATTATTTTGTGCATTATCTTTTAAAATGGACAAGCCGCTCAAAAAGGTGCTTATAGGTGTTATAGGTGTTATAGTTATGTTCATTTTTGGTATTTTGCATTTTATGCTTGTCACAAGCGTAAAATCCTTAACGGCAGTAGTTTTAATGTTTGCAGGTGTATTTTTAAAGGATGTCCTGCTGTGTGTATTTGCATTTTATATTTCTGGGATAGTAAGAAAAAGAATATTAAAAAACGGCACCTGAATGGTGCCGTTTTACTTTATAAAATGTAAAGACCTGAAGTGAGAATAACAAATTGATAAATATCTGACTTTAAATACTGTATCACCTGTTCTTCAAAGGTCTGGTCTTCAAGAACAATATAGCTTTCAAGATTGACCTTTGTCAGTTTCTTGGAACCTTTATTGCAAACTGTGACAATATCATCCTCTAAGAACATACTTTTTGGCATATCAAAGGGGGAGGATTTTCCGCCGATACGCAGTTCTTCACGCATATTGTTGAGATTATACCGAAGCAGAACATTACAATCGCTAAAGCAAGCCCAGAGTGAGTTTTTGTGAATTATAATATCAGAAGCCGCAAATGAGCGGTAGGTGAGTTTTCCTTGCCAAGCTACTGTGGAATCGGTATCAATAAGCTTTGTGATGCCGTCCTTTAAAAACAGAAGCGTTTTCCCACTTGGGAAAAGAATGGCTTTTGTTGTTATATAATTATCACAGTGGTTAATTACCGAGTTATAGTTATTTCCAAATTTTGTTGCTAAATAAACATTTTTTGTGATATCGGTCATTCTTCCGTTATCAAAGGAAATCATTTTATAGCCGATTATAATATTGTTGTCTTCAGTTAAATCTTTGCAATATGAAAAAAGTATTCCGTTAGATAAAGGTAAAATTTCATAAACCTCACCCTCGAAAATCTGCTTCATATTTTAATTCTCCTTTAAGGTTGTTAACATTTTTTGCGCCGCTAAAAGTATGCCTGCGTGGGCGCTGTGGAAGTTAAGACCGCCTTGCATCCAAGCAGCAAAGGGTGGACGCAATGGACCGTCTGCTGAAAGTTCAATTGAAGCGCCAAGTGTAAATGCACCCGCTGCCATTATAACAGGATCTGTATACCCTGGCATATCCCAAGGCTCTGGCACCACGAATGAGTCAACGGGAGCGCCGCTTTGCATTCCCTGACAAAAGGCAACAAGGTTTTCTGCGGTGTTAAGTGTTACACACTGTATAATATCTCCGCGTTTTTCGTCAGTTTCGGGGGATACTGTGTATCCTAAAGCAGAGAAAAGCGCAGAAGCGTAAACCGCGGTTTTTAAAGCCTCACCTACAACGTGCGGCGCAGAGAAAAGCCCTAAATACAGCTCGCGCGAGTGACCGAGCGTAGCACCGACTTCTCTGCCTACGCCCGCACAGGTAAGTCTAAAAGAGCATTTTTCAATTAAATCTTTTCGCCCTGCAATATAACCGCCCGTGGGGGCAATACCGCCGCCTGGGTTTTTGATAAGTGAGCCTGCAACAAGGTCGGCACCGACTTGGCAAGGCTCTTTTGTTTCTACAAATTCGCCGTAGCAGTTATCAACCATAATAACGGTTTCGGGGGAAACTTCTTTTACGATATTGCAAAGCACTTCAATATCGTCTATTGTAAGAGTCGGTCTGGTACTGTAACCGCGTGAGCGTTGAATATACGCCATTTTAAAGCTGTCTTCTGAAAGACGACTCTTTATTTTTTCTAAATCGGGTGTGCCATCGGGTTTAAGGGCTACTTCGTGATATTCAACACCGAAGTCACTAAGTGAGCCGTCGGTTTTTTCATCAATACCAAAGACACCTGTAATTGTATCATAAGGTCTGCCAGTCAGCACCAAAACCTTATCGTTTGGCCGCAAAATACCAAAAAGGGCAACAGTCAGTGTATGTGTGCCCGAAACAAAATTGTGACGCATAAGTGAATCTTCAGCGCCCATACACTGTGCCATAACACGCTCTAAGATTTCGCGTCCGCGGTCATCATATCCATAGCCTGTAGAACCCGTAAAATAGGATTCACTCACGCCGTTATCTATAAACGCTTTTAAAACCTTTAACTGATTGTATTCGGTAACTGAATCAATTTCTTTGAAAATGCTTTGGCATTTTGCTAAAGCGGTTTTATCGAGTTCTAAAAGCGACTCATCAATATTAAAAAATTCATTTACATTCATTGTTTTTCACCCAGTATCCTGCATTATATAATTTTTTAAATCCGTTTTTTTCGTAAAAGCCTATAACACTGTCACGGCAACAAACTAAAAATTCTTTGCCGTAATTTTTCTGCAAAATCCCTTTAAGCGCAACACTGCCAAAGCCTTTTTGACGGCTTGCAAGTCCGTTTATAATTGCATAATTTTTGCAATTAAAGGTTATAGCGGCGCATTTGTTTTTGAGGGCGAAATATTTCGCAAAGCCATTATTCAGTCTTTTGCAGTAATCTACCGCGAAATAGGGGTATTCGGGCAGTGACAACCCCTTAACATCGAGCAAACTGTAAATCTCCTTACTCGAAAGACTGTCGCCTTGTATCTGTCCTATAATATCAGCATTGCGGTACATAACATTGATATTTTCAGGCGGTGTTCTGCCGATTTTTTCTAAGGTTTCACTGTCAGAAAAAACACAAGCAGGACCTAATATATCTACAAATTCCTTTAGCTCCTCATAATCGGCTTTGACTGAATATATTATCATATTGCCATCGGTCATTGAAATGTAGGCTCGTCTCTCATCTTGTACCCAAAACATAACCGAGCTGTCATTTTTATAGCTTTCATACAGGCAGTTAATTTTAACTGCTTCGGCAGAAAGGCTTTCTAAAAAAGGTATTTCATTTACAAGGGTAATCATTACAAATTACCGCCGCAAAGTTTTTCAAGCAGATGTTTGCTTAAGGATTTCATACTTTCAATATCGTTCATATTAACAACACTGTTTGCAGTGTGGATATATCGGCACGGAGCGGAAAGCGCCAGAGTGCGAACACCGTCACCGCTTAAATGTATACTACCTGCATTATTACCGCCGGCAACAGCAGCTTTTGGTTGACAAGGGATACCGCTTTTTATAGCGGCATTATAAAGCGCAGTGTCGTAAACAGTTGCTTTGTCCATAAATGAAACTGCCACACCGTTTCCTAAAACGCAAACCTTACTGTCTTGCGGTGTGTTTGCAATATCGGCGGCAGTTGTAGCCTCAAGTATAATTGCCGCATCTGGCTTTACAGAAAATGCCGCAACTCTTGCGCCGCGAAGTCCCACTTCCTCTTGAACTGAGAATGTGGCGTAAAAATCGTATTCGCTTTTTTCTTTTAAAAGTGAAATAAGCACGGCACAGCCAATACGGTCATCAAGGGCTTTTGATTTTATACATTCACCCAAAATTTCGAATTCGCTTATTATTACAGCACGGTCTCCAAGAGAAACATTTTCTAATGCTTCGGCTTTGGTTTTTGCACCGATATCAATGTACAGATTTTCTGAATTCGGGAGTTTTTTACGACTTTCAGCATCTAAAAGGTGATAAGGCTTGCCGCTTATAACACCGTTTATTTCACCGTTAATTTTAACACGGCGAAACATTAAGGCAGAAGTATCTATACCACCAACAGTTGCAAATTTCAAAAAACCATTTTCGGTAACCGAGGTTATGATAAGCCCTACCTCGTCTAAATGGGCGTCAAGCATCACTTTTTTAGCTGACCTTTTTTCGCCTTTTTTAAAGCAAATAATATTACCAAGGTTATCTGTTTTATATTCGCAAAAATCTTTAATTTCGTTTATTACGAATTCTCTCACAGCATCTTCATTTCCTGAAGTGCCATCGATAAGGCAGAGTGTTTTAAGCAAATTAATCATTTAAAACACCTCCTGAAAGGATGTAGTTTTCCAGCAGATCGCATACAGCCGAAAGGTCACATAAATTAAGTATTTCAACCTCGGTGTGCATATTGCGAAGCGGAATTGAAAGGGTTGAAGTTTTAACACCCTCCCGCGAAACACTAATCATATCTGCATTAGTTCCTGTTTTATCGCCCATTACTTCAATGCCGTAGGGTATATTGTTTTCTTTTGCTGTTGTGATTAATTTTTCGCTTATACTTTTATCAAGTACGGGGGAAATACCCACCATACCTCCGCCGCCTAATGTGGAGGCTTCCTCTTCTGAAATACCAAGTCCGTCGCCAAAAGTGACATCTACGGCGATTGCTTCTTGAGGATTTATTTTAAAGGTGGCTGTGCGTGTTCCGCGAAGACCCAATTCTTCACCTGTTGTAATAGCAAAAGCCACATTCACAGGCAGGTCTTTTTGTGATAATCTGCGTGCGACTTCTAAAAGACAGGTAACACCCGCGCGGTCGTCCAAAGAGCGTGCGCAAACAAGGTTGTTCAACAGTTCGAAGCTTTCGCCCTTAAAGGTCACAAAATCGCCTACAGATACAATTTCCTTAGTCTTTTCTCCTAAAGCAGTATCGAGCTTTATTTTTGAAATGTCGCTATACTCTGTTTCGCCTTTAGCAAGATGGGGCGGAGTAGCGCAAAAGACAGCAGTAATTTTTTTCTTACCGTGAACTGTAACCGCTCTTGAGGGTAAGCTGCGCAAATCAATACCGCCGACATTAGCTACGGTTAAAAATCCGTTATCATCAATGTTGGTTACTACAAATCCCACTTGGTCTATATGAGCGTCAAGCATAATTGTATAATCGGATTTTCCTTTTAAAAAACCGATTATATTTGAAGTGTCTGTTTTTTTGGTTTCTGTATAGCGGGATAAAATTTCATACACTTTGTCAGACGCTTCGGTAATGCTGCCGATAGAGTCAAGATCGGACAAAGTAAAAAGTAATTCTTTAATTTCCATTAAAGTTTATTCACCTGTTCTTTGAAATAATTGCCGCGGGCTACAAAGTTCGGGAATTTGTCAAAGCTGGCGGAGGCGGGAGAAAGGGTGACGATATCACCCGATTTGGCATTATTATGAGCAAAATCAACCGCTTCTGCTATATCGGAAACTTCTATAATTTCAGGTGTACCATTATAGTTTTTATCACTTAAGACAGCGTTTTTGATTTTTTCTGCTGTAGCGCCGCAAAGTAATAGTTTCTCAACTTTTTCGAGTACATACGGTACCATTGGCTCATAAGGGATATGCTTATCGTAACCGCCTGCAATAAGCCATACTTTTTGCGGGAAAGCTTTAAGTCCTGCTATTGTTCTTGTCGGGCTTGAAGCTATAGAGTCGTTATAGTATTTCACACCGTTTACTTCGCGTACAAATTCAATTCGGTGAGGAACGCCTTTAAATTCGCGTGCTACTTTTTTTATTGAGTCAACGCCGACATAACCCCAAACAGCAGTAATTGCCGAGAGGTAGTTTTCAACATTATGGTCGCCTAAAATTGCGATTTCGTCACGGTGCATAATCGGCGCATCAATTCCTCGGTAAGACATATGAATGATACCGTTGCTGTCAAGCCAAGCGCCGTTTTTAAGCGGAGTTTCCATACTGAAGGAAAGGGACTGACCGCGCACATAAGGTTTAAAGCTGTTTGTTATATCATTATCCTTGTTAAGTACTGTGCGTGAAAAGGCATTTTGGTGCAGAATGATATTTTTCTTAGATTCGACATATTCGTCCATATCCTTATGGACATCTAAGTGGTTGGGTGCAACATTGGTAACTACTGCAATGTCAGGGCTTTTACGCATTGAAATTAGTTGGAATGACGAAAGCTCAACAACCACAAAATCATCTTTGGTTATGTTTTCAATTTCGGGGAGTAACGGTGTTCCGATATTTCCGCCTACAAATACTCGTTTGCCCTCGGCTTCAAGCATTTTTGAAATTAATGTTGTTGTGGTAGTCTTTCCGTCAGAGCCTGTAATGGCAAAAATCGTGGCTGGGCACAGGTCAAAAAATACTTCCATTTCGCTTGTCACAGCAATACCTTTTTTGCGTGCAGAATCAAGCTCTGGCAGATGAAAATTCATACCAGGGGTGCGGAAAATCATATCAACCTCTAAATTTTCAAGGTAATTTTCACCTAAGCGCAAAATAGCGCCTGCATTTTCAAGTGTATCCGCAATTTCGCCTAACAGCTCACGGCTTCTGCGGTCACAAGCATATACCTTTGCTCCTTTGCTTAAAAAGTTTAAAATAAGCGGAGTATTACTTACGCCTATACCGCACATTGCGATTTTTTTACCCTTTATTTGTTCGAAAAATTGTACGCAATCCAAAATAACTGCCCCCAATATTATAAAAGATTATATCTATCTTTATATTATACTTAAATTAAACACAAATATCAATAATAACTGTATAAATTTGTAAAAAAGTTCATTTAAGCACTCTGACCGAATATTATAGTAGTGATTGGGGGATGAATTATGAATTTTATAAATTGCGCCAACTCGGCTTCACCAGAGCTTATGAGAAAAACAGTTATTTTTTGGAGTGAAAACAGCGCACAGCATATTACCTCGCTTTTGCGGTCTGTTGGGGGGACCACCGCAGTATTACAGGATTTTTTTAAAGAACAGCTAAAAAAATATTATGAAAAATTTAAATTTATTAATGAGGGCTTTAGGCAAAATAATTTACCGCTTTCAAAATATCAGGAATTTATAAGGCTAAATACAGGTTTTATAAATTTGCTTGAGCGCATAAAATTTGAGGGTTTTTCAGGCTATCCTGTGCTGCAACAATCGGTATTTCATTATATTTACGAGGCGCGTTATATAAACGCCGTGTTTTCTGCTAAAAATCCAAACGGCAATGTGATACTTACTCTTTATTTTTCACCTTTTTTGAATCAGAATTTCAACTGTTTTTATAACCAAATGTATTTCTGGAGTATTATCGGCGCAATGCATCCGTCATTGCTAATGGGGAATAACGCATTTTATAATGCAATAAACGGTTATGCCAAAGCGTTTTTAACTGATGTTACTAACAATTTTAATAATATAAATTTTAAGCTTTCATCAATTAAAAAGCCAGTAAGAAAGAATATGCTTATCCCTGTTTTCGAAGAGTTTACATACCTTAA
The DNA here is from genome assembly GCA_045539955.1 of Acutalibacteraceae bacterium. GTDB lineage: Bacteria > Bacillota > Clostridia > Oscillospirales > Acutalibacteraceae > UBA737. Next base: position 89,208 of record JAZQGI010000003.1, read on the forward strand.
TCAGAATTTTTTAGATTTTTTGAAGGATATAAGACAAAACAGCCCCAAAATATTTACAACACCTATGATTTCAAGGTTGCCGTCTTCATTTTACGGTGCGGTTGACCATCAAATTGCTGAGCATACTCTGGTTAAAGAAATTAATCAAAATATAGAGAGGTACCTGAAGTAAAAAACAGCAAAGACCTCGGTCTTTGCTGTTTTTTTATTTATTAATTTTTTGGTCAATTTTTTCGGCTGCTTCGGTGAGATAGCGGTTTTCATACATTTCGAAATTGCCGTTATCAACCATTTTTGCCACACTTACATCAATAGGCATTTTGCCAAGTAAATCAATGTTTAATTCATCGGCAATAGTTTCTGTAGAACTGCCAAAAATCTTGAATTCCTCGCCGCATTCGGGACATACAACATAACTCATATTTTCAACCAGCCCTAAAACGGGGATTTTCATAAGCTCTGCCATATTATAAGCCTTTTTAACAATCATAGAAACCAAATCCTGCGGAGAGGTTACTATAACTATACCGTCAAGCGGAAGACTCTGGAAGACTGTAAGCGGAACATCGCCGGTGCCTGGGGGGCAGTCTACAAACAGATAGTCAAGGTCGCCCCACACAACATCGTGCCAGAATTGTTTAACAGCGCCTGCAATCACGGGGCCACGCCATAAAACAGGAGATTCCTTATCTTCAAGTAAAAGATTTATTGACATAAGCTTAATGCCTGTTTTAGTTTCTGCGGGTAAAATGCCGATTTCGTTTTGCATAGCACGGGAATTTATTCCAAAGGTTTTGGGTATAGATGGACCTGTGATGTCGGCATCAAGAATACCTACCTTGTATCCCATTCTTTGCATAAGCACTGCAAGGGAAGAGGTAACAAGTGATTTTCCTACACCGCCCTTACCGCTCACAACACCTATAACATGTTTAATATTGTTGTATTCGCCTGTTGGCTCTAAAAGGCTTTCTTGTTTTCTGTCACCGCAGTTTTGCGAGCAGGAACTGCAGTTGCCAGAACAGCCAGTGGTTTTTTCTTCTGCCATTTTAAAAACTCCCAAATTAAAAATATAACAATATTATTATACCGCTTTATTTTAAAAATGCAAGGTGGTAATTAAATTTTATTGATTATTAAAGAAGTCGTATTGATTAGCAATAGCAGCCCATGTAGCAGGACCTACTGCACCCGAAATGGGCAAAGAAAAAAGACGCTGAAATTCTCTGACGGCATTTTCGGTTTGTTCTCCAAAATAGCCTGTGACAGATACTGTAGGTATTTCGGGAATATTTTGCGATATTACTGATAAATAGGTCTGTAAATCGCGGACATTATCGCTACGGGTACCCTCTGTTAAGAAAAATCCGGGGTAAAGTTTTGCATTTGTACCCTCATAACCCGCAGGCAGAGATGCCACGGTTTCAGTATATACGCGTGAAATAGTGTTCCAGGTTTCATTATCGACAATTCCCGTAACAGGCAGACCGTAAAACTCCTGAAAACGCTCAACTGCTGCTACTGTTTCAGGGCCAAAATAACTGCTACGGGGTACAGGCTCTAAAGCACCGTTAAAATATGCAATAATACTTAGATAATATTGCACTGTGGTCACTGGTATACCGCTCATACCTTCGGATACCTCGGTATCAAAGGGGACGGTAGCTTCAGCAACCGAAATACCCTCGCTTACAAGGTCGGAAAGACCTTTCACACCATTGTAGTATTGCTTGATTCTGTACCACGTTGCTTTGTCGACCTGACCCGTAATATTAAGGTTGAATATTTCTTGAAATTTTCTAACGGATTCTTCAGTCTCAATACCGAAAATGCCATTAACTTCTGGAATTTGCGGTATAGCAGGGTAATTGCGTGCTATTCGGTTTAACTGGGTTTGAATAATCTGTACATTGTTACCCGAATCTCCTAACTTTAGCGGAACGCCAGGGTAAGATTCGTCTGTGAAGCCTACGGGTGCGTCATTTACTATTCCAATATCCTGACCGTAATAATTTTGCAAAATTGCAAAGGGGACAAGTCCCTGATTTGCAAGTTGTACGGTTCCCCATTGGGAAAGTCCAGCACAGGTTGATGTTGTACCGTTACAAAAGCTTGCGAAAAGCGGCTCAACATTGCCCTGACGCACAAGATAATCATTGAAAATTTCATCTACTATGTAACCGATATTTTCAAAAATCTCTCGGTCTTCTTTAAAGGCTTGGTCAAACTGTGTTGTGTTTGTGATGTCAAAATCATATCCGCGGGAGCGGTAATATTCTGTATAAACACGGTTTAAGGCAAAAGAAATTATTGCATATATATTTGCTCTTAAAGCGTTTTCTGGCCAAGTTGGGTAAATCTCACTTGAAGCAACATTTTTAATGTAATCGGTAAAGGGGACAGTTACATTTTTGGCGTTGCTATCGGGAGGGCCTAAATGCACGGTTATTGTTTCGGGAATGGTGGGGAGAAGTATTTCAGCCATTTTATTTCTCCTTATAAATCATATTTTTGCGCTTCATCAAAGATTTGTGGGTTTTTATCAGCGCCTGCAGTTTCTTCTAACAAAAGGTTTGATTGTTGAAGAGAGGTAACACCGCTGAAAACTGGTATGTTGAGGTGTATATTTTTTATATAGCCATCAGCTTCAATCAACATATTGTAAATAGCATAGGGTAATACGGTGTTGGTTTCTTCTAACGAAAGCGCCTTTTCGGGCGTTGGCAAAACAAAGGTTTTGGTGCGCCCGCTTTGGTCGGTCAGGTCAGAGTCGATAACATTCATATCGGCATAGTCACCTGTAAAGATTGTCACCTTTGCGTTTTTTACAGGATAAAGCGCACGGACGGCAGTTACGATACCGATAAGACTGCCTGATGCCGTATCGGGTGTGGGTTGTGATGTGTTATTTTGCGGTATACGGTTTTCGGTTGTTTGTACAGGCACTGCTTTTGGTGCTAAGTTATACATTTTAAGCATTTCTCTTTTGTATTTTTCAATTATATCTTTATCCAAAAAGATCACCTCTTATTATATTATGAAAAAAGGCTCTCAAATGTGAAAAATATGGTTGAAAAATGCTTTTTAAATGATATAATTAAGAAAAGGAGAGATTATATGGTAGTTTTAGATAATAAAATTTTACATGTTGAAATAGCCGAACTCGGCGCTGAAATTCGCAAGGTGCTACATAACGGTAAGGATTGCGTATGGTCGGGCGATGAAAAGGTGTGGAACGGCGTATCACCAATTTTGTTTCCTATCTGTAGTAGACTTCGCGACGGAAAATACACTTACGAAGGTAAAGAATATTTTATGGGGATACACGGTTTTGCTAAAAACCAAATTGCAGAGGTTGAGAATGCGACATCCTATTCTGCAACCTTTTTGTTTAAGGATACGCCCGAAACATTAGAGCAGTATCCTTGGCATTTTGAACTTAGAGTTACTTATCTTTTAAAGGGAAGCAGTATTGATGTTTTTTATGATGTTAAAAACACCTCTGAAAACACAATGTATTACTCTATAGGTTCTCACGAAAGCTATGCCCTTGAGGGCAGCGCCGAAGATTACGATGTAATTTTCGAAAGGGAAGAAACCCTTTATGCTTATGAGATAGAAAAGGGAGGACTTAAATATACAAGAAATATCATTTTAAAGGATAGCAAAGTTTTACCTCTTTATGAAAAATATTTTGAAGTTGATGCACTGATTTTCAAGGATGTTAAATCCCGTTTTGCGACACTCAGAAACAGAAAAACAGGTCACAGCGCATCGGTTGAATTTAATGGTTTTGATTATTTACTTTTATGGCATAAGCAGGGCGCGCCTTATATGTGCATTGAGCCGTGGGCCGGTATGTGCCAGACCAGTGACAGTGATTATGATATCACTACAAAGGAAGGCATTTTAAAGCTTGAACCTGGTGAAAAGAGCTCATTCAAACACAGCTTGTTTTATTAATTAAACACTTAAAAAAGAAAAAATGTGTTTCGGTTTTCCGAAACACATTTTTTTAATGCTTTTAAAAAACTATTTAGCTTTTGCTTCACAGTAAAGACAGCGGTAAACACGGTTTTCTGTATCAGTCAGTTTGAAAATATGTGGTAATTCTTGCTCGGTCTGGCTCACACAACGCGGGTTTTTACAGGTAATAACATTTGTTAATCTTTCGGGTAATTCGATGCGTTTTTTCTCTATGTTTTTACCGTCTTTAATTATATTTACTGTGATATCGTGGTCGATATATCCTAAAATTTCGGTATTTATATCAATATCGGCATCAATTTTTATAATATCCTTTTTCCCCATTTTTCTGCTGGGTGCATTTTTAATAAATGCTACTGAGCATTCGAGACTGTCAAGGTTTAAAAGTGAATAGATTTTCATACCCTTACCTGCGGTAATGTGGTCGATAACAATACCGTTCTTTATTTCGTCAATAGTCATTATTTTACCCCCAGAAGCATTAAGATTAAGGCCATTCGCATATATTTGCCGTTAAGAACCTGTTTAAAGTAGCAAGCGCGCGGATCACTGTCAACCCCAACACTGATTTCATTAACACGCGGCAGCGGATGGAGAATACTTAAATCTGCTTTAGCGTTTTTAAGCTTTTCAGGGGTGAGAATATAACTGTCTTTTAGTCTTAAGTATTCTTCCTCGTTGAAAAACCTTTCACGCTGAACACGTGTCATATAAAGTATGTCAAGCTCTGGCATTGCGGCTTCTAAATCGGTAGTTTCCGCTATTTCAAAGTTTTCTTTTCTAAGGGATTCTTTGATATAATCAGGGAGTTTTAATTCGTTTGGAGAAATAAGCACAAACTTAACATTATTGTATCTTCGCAGAGCATTTATAAGCGAGTGCACAGTTCTGCCAAACTTCAAGTCACCGCAAAGACCAACGGTGAGATTGTCAAAACCGCCTTTTTCACGCTTAATGGTAAGCAGGTCTGCTAATGTCTGTGTTGGGTGGTTGTGACCGCCGTCACCTGCGTTGATAACCGGTATGCTTGCATTCATACTTGCTACAAGCGGTGCGCCTTCTTTTGGGTGACGCATAGCTATTATATCGGCATAACAGGAAACGGTTTTAGCAGTATCGGCAACACTTTCGCCCTTTGCGGCGGAACTGCTCTGGGCTTCTGAAAATCCTAACACATTACCGCCAAGCTCGTACATAGCGGCCTCGAAACTAAGGCGTGTACGGGTTGAAGGCTCGAAAAATAAGGTGGCTAATTTCTTGCCTTTACATTTTTCGCTGTATTTTTCTGGATTATCAATAATATCGTTTGCGGTGGCTAATAAGGAGTCGATTTCTTCGAGTGATAACTCTGCAATATCAATTAAACTTCTCATTTAAACTGACCTTTCAATTATTCTTTTGCGCCGTTTACGGCAAGGTAGTTCTTAATTCTTTCAACATTTTCGCGATTCTTTTCGTCTTCTTCCAAATATTCGATAATATCGTAAACATCTACTACCGAGTATACAGGGAAGCCGAATTCTTCTCCGACTTCAGCCATAGCGCTTTTGTCGGTTTTGCCTTTTTCCTTACGGTCAACCATAACGAATGTAGCGGCTACCTTTGTGCCTTTTAAGGAAGATAGAATTTCCATACTTTCTCTAATAGCGGTACCTGCAGTGATAACATCTTCAACAATTACTATCTCTTCATTTTCTTGAGGCTTGTAGCCTACAAATACTCCGCCTTCGCCGTGGTCTTTTTCTTCTTTGCGGTTAAAGAAGAAGGGAACATCAAGTCCGTTTTTAGCAAGAGCAACTGCAACAGACACCGCAATCGGAATACCTTTATAAGCGGGGCCGTAAAGAACAGTCTTTTTATTGCCCACTTTTTCGAAATATGCCTTAGCGTAAAATTCGCCGAGCTTGCAAATTTGTTCGCCTGTTTTAATGTCACCAGCATTTATGAAATAGGGGATTTTTCTGCCTGATTTAGCGGTGAAATCGCCAAACTTTAAAACACCGGCACCTTCTAAAAATTCAATAAACTCTCTTTTATAACTTTCCATAATATTTCTCCTTTTAATTCCGAATTACGCATTACGCATTCCGAATTAGTTTTATCCTATAAACTCTTCGCAACATCTTTGATATGCGGCTACGGGGTCGGCTGCAGCAGTAATAGGACGGCCTACAACTATGTAGTCACTGCCGATTTTCTTAGCTTCGGCGGGGGTCATAACACGTTTTTGGTCGCCAATATCACCGTCAGCAAAGCGAACACCCGGGGTAACTGTTAAGAACTCTTTTCCGCAAGTGTCGTGAACTTTGCCTGCCTCAAGTGGAGAGCAAACCACGCCGTCAAGACCTGCAATTTTTGCATTGTTAGCGTAGTGCATAACAACGCGGTCGATAGGTTCTTTAATAAGCAAATCGTTTTCCATACGCTCTTGGTCGGTAGAAGTAAGCTGTGTTACAGCTATAAGAAGCGGTCTTGTGCCGTCGGGACGGGTAAGACCTTCCAAAGCGGCTTCCATCATAGAGATTGTACCGCCTGCGTGGAGGTTAGTCATATCTACATCAAGGCGCGAAAGCACAGCCATTGATTTTTTAACTGTGTTTGGGATGTCGTGAAGCTTAAGGTCTAAAAAGATTTTATGGCCGCGCGCTTTTATTTCCTTAACGATAGCGGGACCTTCGGCATAGAAAAGCTCCATACCGATTTTCACAAAGGGCTTTACCCCTGTAAACTTATCCAAAAATTCGAGTGTTGCTTGCTTGCTTGCAAAGTCGCAAGCGATAATTACGTCCTTACCCATTATGAGCGCCTCCTATAATTTCAGTTAAGCTGTTAATTTTATATTTTTCCATTACTTTAGGTAAATTGTCGATGATGTTCTTGCAAGCAAAGGGGTCAACAAGGTTTGCAGCGCCCACCTGTACGGCTGTAGCGCCTGCGAGCATCATTTCAATAACATCTTCGGCAGTTGAAATACCGCCCATACCGATTATCGGAATTTTTACGGCATCGTAAACCTGATATACCATTCTAAGCGCCACAGGCTTTATTGCAGGGCCCGAAAAACCACCCATTTTGTTTGCTAAAATCGGCTTTCTGCGTTTTAAATCAATTCTCATACCGAGTAGCGTGTTAATAAGGCTTACACCGTCAGCACCCTCGGCTTCGCAAGCCTTTGCAATTTCTACAATGTCGGTAACATTAGGGGAAAGTTTTATAAATACAGGCTTAGTTGTGACCTTTTTAACCGCTTTTGTAACCTCGGCGGCATTTTTTGCGCTCGTACCGAAAGCTAAGCCACCGCCGTGAACATTAGGGCAGGAGATATTAACTTCGAACCAACCAATTTGGTCCTCACCGTCAAGTTTTTCACAGGTGTAAGCATAGTCTTCAATAGAGAAACCGCTTACATTTGCCATAACTTTCTTTTTAAAACATTCCTTGAGCTTTGGCAGTTCTTCGCTTATAACTCTATCTACACCTGGATTTTGAAGACCGACAGAATTAAGCATACCCTCAGGACATTCTGCGATACGGGGTGTGGGGTTGCCGAAGCGTTCGTCACGGGTAGTGCCCTTGAATGAAAAGGTGCCAAGGCAATTAATATCATATATACTTGCAAATTCATAACCGAAACCAAAGGTTCCGCTTGCAGGGATAACGGGGTTATCCATTTTAATACCACTTAAAATTACGCTTGTATCTACCATACAATTTCCTCCCTATAAAGCACGGGGCCGTCTTTACAAATACGCTTATTGCCGTACTTGGTTTTACAGCTACAACCCATACAAGCGCCAAATCCACAGCCCATTCTTTCTTCAAAGCTATATTGACCGCTTGTAGTGGCTTTTGCTTCAATAGCCTTGAACATTGGCATTGGTCCGCAAGTGAAGAAATAGGTATATTCTCTGTCCATAGCATCGGTAACATAACCCTTTACACCGTAGCTACCGTCAACAGTTGTTACAATGACTTCTACACCAAGGTTTTTGAAAGCATCTTCATAGAAAATTTCCTCTTTAGTGTTGAAGCCTAATATAACAGTTGGGGTTTTGCCCATTTTAAGCAGTTCTTTGCAAAGGTTGTACATTGGCGGAATACCAACGCCACCGCCTATAAGCAAAGGCTTATCACCTGCTTTTTCGGGGTTGAAGCCGTTGCCAAGACCTACGAGCATATCTAATTTTTCGCCCGCCTTCATTTCGGACATTTGCTCGGTACCGTCACCTACAACCTTATAAATCAAGGTTATAGTTTCTTCGTTATAGTCGCATACCGAAATAGGTCTGCGCAAAAATTTACCCTGTAATTTAATGTTAACAAATTGTCCCGGCGCTAAAAGAGAAGAGGTGTCGCCTGCAAGCACCATACTGTAAACATTGGGGGCTATCTGGAAGTTATAAAGAATTTCATAAATTCCCTGTGTCATCATAAGTTATCACCTCATAACTCAACATTTATCAAACTAAATGTTGAGTTTAATTCGTAATTATGAATTCGTAATTCGTAATTGAAGGCGTCGGCAAAGCCGACAATATATATTATTTTGCGAAGCAAAATTCATTTAATTCCGAATTCCGCACTCCGAATTCCTAATTAAAACAAAGTGCAAGTTATGCATCAATTGTAGATATTGTAAGGGTTGTTTCCTCAAGTACATCCAAAAGCACGCGTACAGTATCAAGTGCTGTGAAGATTGTAACATTGTTTTCGGTTGCGTAATTCCTGATTTTGAAGCCGTCAGTCTGTGTTCCGCTTGATTCAATATCACGTGTGTTGATAACATAAGCGATATGACCTTGGCGAAGTGCATCGCGGATTTGGTCAGGGTCTTCTTCAATCTTTTTGAGTACGCGGGTGTTTATGCCGTTTTCTTTAAGGAATTTTGCAGTACCTGAGGTAGCTTCAATATTGAAACCTAAGTTATAGAAACGGCGGATAAGTGGTAAAGCTTCCGCCTTATCTTTATCGCTGATTGTTGCAAAAACAGTACCGTAATTTTGAACTTTCATGCCCGAAGCCTGCAAAGCCTTTGAAAGTGCACGATTGAGTTTGTCATCATAACCGATTGCTTCACCTGTAGATTTCATTTCGGGAGAAAGATAAGCGTCAAGGCCGCGAAGCTTATTGAATGAGAACACGGGCACCTTTACATACCAACGGTTCTTTTCTTGCGGATAGATATCAAATATGCCGAGTTCTTTTAAGGATTTGCCTAAAATAACTTCGGTTGCAATATCGGCAAGGCTATAGCCTGTTGATTTTGAAAGGAAGGGAACTGTTCTTGAAGAACGGGGGTTAACTTCGATTATAAATACATTTTCGTCCTTATCAACAATAAACTGAATGTTGTAAAGACCAATAATGCCGATGCCAAGGCCTAATTTCTTAGCATACTGTAATATTGTGCCCTTAACCTTGTTTGAAATACTGAAAGCGGGGTATACGCTGATACTGTCGCCGCTGTGAACACCTGTGCGTTCAACAAGCTCCATAATACCTGGGATAAATACATCTCTACCGTCGCAGATAGCATCAACCTCGACTTCTTTACCCTGAATGTATTTGTCAACAAGTACGGGACGGTCTTCGTCAATTTCAACCGCAGTTTTGAGGTAGTGCTTTAATTGTTCCTCGTCAGCAACGATTTGCATAGCTCGGCCGCCGAGAACGAATGACGGGCGAACAAGCACAGGATATCCGATTTCCTTTGCGGCGGCAATGCCGTCTTCAATCTTGGTAACAGCCTTACCCTTTGGTTGTGGAATACCAAGTTCGCGAAGAATTTTTTCGAAGCTGTCGCGGTTCTCTGCACGTTCAATAGCGTCACAGTCGGTACCGATAATCTTAACACCACGGTCTCTTAAGGGTTCTGCCAAATTGATAGCAGTCTGACCGCCAAGCGACGCTATAACGCCCTCAGGCTTTTCGAATTCGATAATATTCATAACATCTTCGGGTGTTAAGGGTTCAAAATAAAGCTTGTCCGCTGTTGTATAGTCTGTAGAAACAGTTTCGGGGTTGTTGTTTATAATGATTGCCTCATAACCCGAATTTTTGATAGTGGTAACAGCGTGAACGGTTGAATAGTCAAACTCAACACCTTGACCGATACGGATAGGACCTGCGCCTAAAACGATGATCTTTTTCTTATCTGTAAGGATAGAAGCATTTTCCTTGTGGTATGAAGAATAGAAATATGGGATATATGCGCCGGTATGGCAGGTATCAACCATTCTGTAAACAGGGAATAAGTTATTGCTCTTGCGGAAGTTGTATACCTTTAATTCATCACATTCCCAAAGTCTTGCTATATACTTGTCTGAGAAGCCCATTTTCTTGGCTTCTTTTAAGGTTTCAAGGTTGAAAGTGTTGTCTTTAAGACCTTTTTCCATCTTGATAATGCGCTCAATGGCTTCAAGGAAGAAAGAGGTGATTTTGGTAATGTTATGAATTTCTTCAACGGTAGCACCGCGATATAAAAGTTCAGCAATAGCAAAAAGATTATCGTCACGGAATTCGCTTATATATTCACGAAGCTCGTTATCGCTCATATTGTCAAACTTGTGATGGTAAAGGTGGTTAACACCAATTTCGAGTGAGCGGATGCCTTTAAGAAGACTCTCCTCTAATGTTGTACCGATACCCATTACCTCGCCTGTAGCTTTCATTTGAGTGCCGAGCATATTTGAAGCGGTTGTGAATTTATCAAATGGGAAACGGGGGAATTTTGTTATAATATAGTCGAGCTGTGGCTCAAATGCGGCAGTAGTGTTGGCAATAGCTATTTCGTCCAAGGTCATGCCAACCGCAATTTTAGCTGTAACACGTGCAATCGGGTAGCCGCTCGCTTTTGATGCCAAAGCTGAAGAACGCGAAACACGGGGGTTTACTTCGATAAGATAATACTCTGAGCTTTCGGGATTGAGTGCAAACTGAACATTACAGCCACCCTCGATTTTAAGCTCGCGGATAAGCTTAATAGCCGAGTCGTTAAGCATCTTAAGGTCGTGATCATTAAGCGTCATAATGGGGGCAACAACGATAGAGTCACCGGTGTGAACTCCGACAGGGTCAATATTTTCCATACCGCAAATGGTGATAGCGTTGTCATTACCGTCACGCATAACTTCGAATTCGATTTCCTTATATCCTTTAACGCTCTTTTCGATAAGCACCTGATGAACAGGGGAAAGCTTAAAAGCATTAAGACCGATTTCTACAAGTTCTTTTTCGTTATATGCGAAGCCGCCGCCTGTACCGCCTAAAGTGAAAGCAGGACGAAGTACTACTGGGTAGCCGATTTTTTCTGCCGCTTCTTTTGCTTCTTCTAAGGAGTAGGTGATTTGTGAGGGAATTGTAGGCTCGCCAATAGATTCGCAAAGCTCTTTAAACATTTCGCGGTCTTCTGCACGTTCAATACTTTTACTGCTGGTACCCAAAAGTTCAACGCCGCATTCCTTTAAAATGCCCTTTTCTTCTAATTGCATAGCAAGGTTAAGACCGGTCTGTCCGCCAATACCCGGAACAATCGCATCAGGTCTTTCGTAGCGGATAACTTTAGCCACAAATTCAAGTGTTAACGGTTCCATATAAACCTTATCGGCAATAGTGGTATCAGTCATAATGGTGGCAGGGTTGGAGTTGCAAAGTACTACCTCATAGCCCTCTTCCTTAAGAGCGAGGCATGCTTGTGTACCTGCATAGTCAAATTCAGCTGCCTGACCTATAACAATAGGACCAGAGCCTATAATTAAAATCTTTTTTAAGTCTTTTCTCTTTGCCATTTTCTTTACTCCTTAATATATTTTATTTCATTGTTTAAAACTGTCAGTTTGTTTTCTCCGTAAAGCTCGCAATTTTCAAAGGGTGTTGCTTTACCGAGCGATAAGAACTCATTTGTATTTACGGTGAATTTTTTATTTAAATCCCATACGGTGTAGCCGTTTTGTTCTAATCCAAAGCGGCGGCGTGGGTTTATCGCCATAATTTCAATAAGCTTTTCTAAGGTTATAATGCCTGTTTTCACAAGGTAAGTATACATAACGGGAAAGGCTGTTTCTATTCCGACTATACCAAAAGCGCTTTTTTCGAGACCTTTCGATTTTTCCTCGGCGCTGTGTGGCGCGTGGTCGGTTGCTATCATATCAATCGTGCCGTCTTTTATACCTTCAATTAAAGCTAACCTGTCCTCTTCGCTTCTAAGCGGCGGGTTCATTTTAAATCTTCCGTCTTCCTTAAGGTCAGCATCGGTAAGCACTAAGTAATGGGGAGCGGTTTCACAGGTGATATCCACACCCTCTGCTTTGGCACGCCGTATAAGTTCGACGCTTTCCTTACAGGAAATGTGGCATACGTGGTATTTACAGCCTGTCTCTTTTGCAAGTTTTATATCGCGTTCTATAGGCTTCCATTCACTTTTACTGCAGATGCCTTTGTGGTTATGCGCCTTAGCATACTCGCCGTCGTGAATATATCCGCCGTGTAAAAGGCTGTTATCTTCACAGTGGGCAACAATTATTTTACCAAGCTCTTTGGCTTTAAGCATCGCCTCGCGCATCATATCTTCCGCTTGAACACCGCGCCCGTCGTCCGAAAAGGCGAAAGCGTGTTTTAGGTTCTCAAAGTCTGAAAGCTTTTCGCCCTGTTGCCCAACGGTAATTGATGCGTATGGGTGGACATTTATCACAGCATCGCGTTTTATAAGGTCAAGCTGTACCTGTAGGTTTTCTTTGCTATCGGGCACAGGCTTTAAATTAGGCATTGAGCAGACGTCAGTATATCCGCCGCGCGCACAGGCACAAGTGCCGCTTTTTATAGTTTCTTTATATGAAAAACCCGGCTCTCTTAAGTGAACGTGAACATCACAAAAAGCCGGGAAGACAAATAAATTATTGAAATTAGAAACACTACCGCTAACTGTTAGCGGAAAGGCTTTAGAAATAAATGTGCCGTTTTCATAAACCATAGCATTTTTTATTATGCTTTTCATAACTTTTCCGCCTTTCTACAAAAAACACCTTGCCGTAAGGCAAGGTGAATATGACAATAAACGCTATAACCCCTTGGATTATAGACTGAAAACCATATTACAATCTTGCCGGCGTCACAGCACCGTGTTTAAAGATATAATTTAACTTTTATTATTTTACCACGCTATTATTATATTGTCAAGAATATTACTTTATATTTTTTAAATAAATTATTTGTAAATTGAAAAGAAATATGATAAAATATATTATATTTAACCATAAGGAGAAATGTAAGTGTCATTTCCGCTTGATAAAATAAGAAATTTTTGTATTGTAGCCCATATCGACCACGGCAAATCAACTCTTGCCGATAGACTGCTTGAGCATACCCAGTCGGTAGCACAGCGCGATATGGAAGAACAGATACTTGACAGTATGGATTTAGAACGAGAGCGCGGCATTACTATTAAAGCTCACGCAGTAACCCTTTATTATGATGCTAAAGACGGCGAAAGATATGAGCTTAATTTAATCGACACCCCAGGTCATGTTGACTTTAACTATGAGGTTTCGCGTTCGTTGGCAGCGTGCGAGGGTGCGGTGCTTATTGTTGACGCATCGCAGGGAATAGAAGCACAGACCTTGGCAAACACATATTTAGCTGTTGACCACGGGCTTGAAATTTTGCCTGTTATAAATAAAATCGATTTACCATCAGCAGAGCCCGAAAGAATTAAGGCAGAAATAGAGGATATTATCGGCATTCCTGCTGATAATGCACCGCTTATATCTGCAAAGACCGGTGTAAATATTGAGGAAGTGCTTGAAAAAATCGTCACCGAAATTCCTGCCCCCACAGGAGAGGCGGAAGCACCATTGTCGGCTTTGATTTTTGACTCTTATTATGACCAGTATAAAGGAGTTATCGTTTATTTCCGTGTTATGAGCGGTAAGATTAAAGCGGGCGATACAATTAAAATGATGGCAACAGGGGCTACCTTTGAAATAGTAGAGCTTGGTCGCAAGCGCGCAACTTCAATGGAGCCGTGCGATGTTTTAGAGGTGGGCGAGGTAGGTTATCTTGCGGCTTCTATTAAGACAGTGAGTGAAGCTCGTGTTGGTGATACTATTACTTTGGTTGATAACCCTACCCCCTTGGCACTTGAGGGTTACCGCAAAGTAAATCCCGTAGTTTTCTGCGGTATTTATCCTGCCGACGGTGCAAAGTATCCCGATTTGCGAGATGCTCTTGATAAATTACAGTTAAATGATGCATCGTTACTGTTCGAGCCTGAAAGCTCTAATGCGTTGGGTTTTGGTTTCCGTTGCGGCTTTTTAGGGCTTTTGCATATGGAAATCATTCAGGAAAGATTAGAAAGAGAATATAATCTTGATCTTGTGACAACAGCGCCAAGTGTTGAGTATAAGTTTACTTTAACGACGGGTGAAACTATTACGGTGGACAACCCTACTAATTACCCCGACCCTGCAATAATTGCTGAAGCTCTTGAGCCTGTGGCTGATGTTCATATCTATTCACCGAGTGATTATGTCGGAACTATAATGCAGTTGTGTGAAGAACGGCGCGGTGTTTATACTGATATGAAGTATATGGGTGACCGTGTGGATATTCACTACATTATGCCAATGGGTGAAATTGTTTATGACTTTTTTGACGCTCTAAAATCCCGCACAAAAGGCTATGCAAGCTATGATTACGAAATGAAAGGCTATGAAAAATCAAAGCTTGTAAAGCTTGATGTATTGCTTGCGGGGGATATGGTCGATGCACTTTCATTTATAGTTCATACCGATAATTCTTATGCCCGTGCGCGTAAGATTGCAGAAAAGTTAAAGGAATATATTCCGCGCCAGCTTTTTGAGGTTCCTGTTCAGGTGGCGGTTTCGGGTAAGGTTATTGCGCGCGAAACTGTAAAGGCTATGCGTAAGGACGTGCTTGCTAAGTGCTACGGCGGTGATATTACCCGTAAGAAAAAGCTTCTCGAAAAGCAAAAAGAGGGTAAAAAGCGTATGCGCCGTTTAGGTAATGTTGAAGTACCGCAGGAAGCATTTATGGCAGTTTTAAAATTGGACGAATAGGAGATTTTATGACAACACATAAAAAAGCAAACCGTAAGACGAATATATGGTTAGGTATTTGTGCGCTTATTTTGGTTTTGGCTTTAGTTTTGCTGTCTTTTATAATTTTAACTGTGATAAGGGACGGCGGTAACCAATCTGAAAACTCATCGCTTGATATAAGTTCGGGCGATATATCTTCGGGTGAATTGTTATCTCCAAGTAACAGCACAAGTTCCGAAAATGAGGAAACACCCCACGGGTTAGATGCTGAATTTCAAAATCTTTTGCTTGTGAATAGTTGGAATCCATTACCCAGTGATTATGATTACGAGGGTAATCTTACTACTATTCCGCAAAAATATATTAAAGGCTCGCTTACCCAAATTAATAAAGATGTTTGGCCTTATTTACAGGCCATGCTTGACGATGCGCTTGCTCAAGGTATTGATATTGGTGTGTGGTCGCCCTACCGCTCTTATGATACACAAAAAATGCTTTTTGAAAGACAGGTAAAAAAGCAGATTGATAACGGTGTGCCAAAAGCAGAAGCAGAAGATAAGGCGGCAACGGTTGTGGCGCGCCCTGGCACGAGTGAGCATCACACAGGTTTAGCGCTTGATATTAATTGCGCTAATGATTCCTTTGAAACCACAAAAGCATTTGAATGGCTTAAAGAAAATGCAGAGGATTACGGCTTTATAATGCGTTATTCAAAGGAAAAGCAGGATAAAACAGGTGTTATCCACGAATCGTGGCACTGGCGTTTTGTGGGTATAAATGTGGCTCGTGAAATTAATGAGCTTAATATGTGCCTTGAAGAATATGTTGAATATAAAAAGTGATTTTAAATTAAGAACCTTCCTTACGGAAGGTTCTTTGTATTTTGTCTTAAAATTTGCGCAAACTATTTAAAAATAATGTGCGGTGAAGATATGTCAGGACAGATTTCAGATTATAAAAATTGTTTTTTAAGCGGAAATTTGAAAGAAGATATTGCTTTTTTTAAACAAATATTTAAAAGGGATGTAATTTTACGCGTTAAAGAAATCAGCGCCAGAAATACCGAGGCTTTTGACTGCGCTTTGATTTATATGGACGGTATGACCGATTCCGACCAGATAAATGAGGCGATAATCCGCCCGTTGTTAACGGTAAATGTGAGAAATCAAAGCGGAGATATAGCGGATTTCATAGGAAAACAAATACTTTTTACCCGTGATGTTAAGAGAAAAGAAAATATAGCACAAATTTTAGAGGGTATTCTTTACGGCGAGGCATTGCTTTTAATAGATGGCAGTAAAACTGCTCTTATGATGGATGTTAAGGGATTTCGCACACGAGGCATTACCGAGCCACAGGAAGAAAGAATTTTACAGGGTCCGCGCGAGGGCTTTGAAGAAGCGGCGCTTTTAAATCTTGCAATGCTCAGGCGAAGGCTTTTGACTCCCGATTTGTGCGTTGAGATGATGCGTGTCGGAAGACGTACCTCTACGGCTGTTTTTGTCTGTTATTTAGGGACACTTGCTAATGAAAAAACAGTCAACGAAATTAAAAAAAGAATTAGTAAAATTGATATCGACGGCATTTTGGATACCAATTATATTATAGAACAGATAAGGGATAATAAATTTTCCATTTTTAAGACAAGCGGTACTACTGAACGCCCTGATATTGTTGCAGCAAGATTACTTGAGGGCAGAATTGCCATTGTGGTTGACGGCACACCGATAGTTGCCACTGTACCTTACCTGTTTTCAGAAAACTTTCAGTCTGATGAAGATTATTACCAAAACTTCTTATTAAGCTCGGCTGAAAGGCTTTTGCGGTATTTTTGTTTCTTTTTAAGCATCAGCATACCCGCAGTATTTATAGCGATTTCCACCTTTCACCGACAGCTTTTGCCGACAGCCTTTGCTATAACTGTAATGCAGCTGCGCGGCGGAGTGCCTTTTACACCTGTGGCTGAATGCGTAGCAATGATACTTGTTTTCGAAATACTTAAAGAGGCAGGTATCAGAATGAGCCAGAATTTAGGTCATGCGCTTAGTATTGTCGGCGGACTTGTGGTGGGACAGGCAGCGGTTGAGGCAAGGATTATAAGCTCACCTATTCTCATTGTGGTGGCGCTTTCAGGCATTGCAGGTCTTATGTTGCCACGGCTTAAAACAGCGGTATTTTATTTGCGCATAGCTTTCGTTTTGCTCTGTGCAGTTTTTGGTCTTTACGGCTATTTTGCGGGTGCATTATTTTTGGTGCTTTATATTTTCTCGCTTTCGTCATTTTCTACCGATTACACGATTTCACTTAAAAAAGCCAATTTTCAAAGTCTTAAGGATACTGTTGTGAGAACTTATTGGGGTTCTATGAAGTACAGGCCGTTTTTTAATCACAATATTGTTCGCAAGGGGAGTGATAAACGCAAATGAAAAAAATTTGGTTAGGTTTAATTTTGATACTATTTCTTTGCGGTTGCGAAAAAACGGCGCCTGAATATTTAATTTCAAGTATAGGCTTTGACAGTAAGGGCGAAACCTACAAGGTATGCTTTGAAGCGGTGATAATAAACACCGAAAACACCGAGCAAAGCGTAAAGCTTTTAAAGGGTGAGGGTGAAACGATAAAGGAAGCGGTAGATAAAATAGAGCGTCAATGTACCCAACCGCTTTTGCTTTCTCACTGCGGTGTTTTAGCGGTAGGAGAGGATATAACCCGTCAACAGTTTTTGGAAATTTGTGATTACTGCTATGAAAAAAATGAAATAACGCTTTCTGCGTTTTTTATTAAAACTAAAAATGCGCAAAAATTATTGTCTGCAAAACCTATTTCATCAGCTTGTGTGGGTTATGATATTATGGGATTGATAAAGCAAAATAAGCACTATAAAAACCGTTTTTTTGAAGTTATAAATTCAGACTACAAGGCATCGATACCTAAAATATCCCTGAAGGATGGGGGACTTTTGTTTGAAAACGCTTAATAATTTATACAACAAGCATTTTATTGCATTAACGGTGCTTTTTGTTTTAGGAAACGCTTGTATTACAACACCGCAAAAGAACGCTGACAGATTCAATTTTCTGGCATTTATGATATCTTGTGTGATAGCGGTTTTAGTATATTTAATTGCTTGTTTTATACCACTAAATAGGATAACAGTAATACCCGTGTGGCTTCTTGGATTTTACTGCATATCGGATGCTTTTATAACCTTTGTTAAATTTATAAGTTATGATTTATTACCACAAACACAACGCTTTTTGATTATATCACCAATAGCTTTACTACTATTTTATATAGGGCTTCAAAAGAGCGATGTGCTTTATAAATTTTCGCTTTTATGCGGTGTGCTTTCGGTAGCGGTGATTTTATTTTTCTTTATATCTACCGCTAAGGATTTTAATGTAAAAAACATTTTTATCTATAAATTACCCCGTATGGATGCTTTATACCGTCAGGTGTTGCCATATCTTAAAAGTATAGCCCTGCCTGCAATTTTGTTATCCTTTTTTGCGAGGGAGGAAAATATTAAAAAAGGCACTGCCCTATGCGGACTGGCTTTCGGTTTTTTGGCTTTTGGAATTTGCCTTTTAAATTCAGTATTGCTTTTCGGTATTGAATTTTCCGGGGTGCTTGATTACCCGTATTCTTCGGCGGGAAGCACAGTCACATTTGGAAATCTCTTTACCCGTATGGATGGATTTTTATATTTTGTATATCTTGCAACCTGTGTTGCAAAGTGCGCGGTAGGTATATTTGTAATAAAAAAATCAAGGAACAAATTAGTTCCTTGATTTTTATTTTAACTCTATTATAAGGCCTAAATTTCCACGCTCACCGTTCGTTGCACGGTGAGAGTGAAGAACATCACAATTACAGCAAGTACATATATCTGAAATATCAATATTTTCTTCTCTCAGCCCCGCATTTATGAGGATCTGTTTATTAGCTTCCACCAAATCAAGCATATATCTGCCGTTTTCTTTTGTGGTGAAAATTTTATCGATTTTAAGATAATCGAGTTTTATAAATTCATTATAAACAGGGTTGTCAACCTCGTAACAGCAGTTCTTAATACAAGGACCTATGCCTGCAATAATATCTTTTGGGTTGCAATCAAATTCATTAATCATTTTTTTAACTGTCTTTTTGCCGATTTCTTTTACAGTTCCGCGCCAACCTGCGTGTGAAGTTGCAATAACCTGTTTTTTAGGATCCAAAAATACAAGGGGTGTACAATCAGCATACTGTGTGACAAGTGCCACACCGCGCTCGTTAGTGATAAGACCGTCAATATCTGTAAAGGATTCTTTGAAAATGCCTGTTCCGCAGTCGGCCTTGGTTACAACCTTAATATTATCTGTATGAGTCTGCCGACTTAGGACTAAATTATTTATATCAATATCTACACAATCACAAAGACGGCGGTAATTTTCTAAAACGTTTTCGCGTTTATCACCGTTTAGAAAACTTATATTCATACTTTCATATCTGCCCTTACTAACACCGCCTAAGCGGGTAGAGAAAAGGTGATTTACAAGCCCCGTTCTTTCAAGCTTCGGAAAGGTTATAAAGGTGATTCCGTTTTTGTTATTTATATTCAAATTGTCTGAAAACATAAATCAGTTTCCTTTGCCTGTGATTTTTTTAAAAAGCTCTTCAGAATTTTTGCAAAGCTTTTGCTTATAGTTGTTGCCGTATTTGTTTTCAATTATGCTAAGCGCTTCTCTCAATTGAGGCGGACGGTGTTCTTTAGAATGAGTATCTGTTGCCAAAAAGCTAATCACATCTTGTGTTATAAGCTTTTTAAGTGTTCTCGTATACTGACGATTTGTAAAGGAAGAGGCATTAACCTGAGTTAAAATTGCATTTTCCTTAATAAAAGTAATAAGCTCTTTATAACCTTTTTCCTTATGATAACGTTCAATATGGGCGATAATAGGGGTAATTCCGAGTGTGTCCCTGAAATAGAGTAATTCTTTTTGAAAACCTTTACCAATCAGGGAAAAATTCGGCTCCAACAAAATATAATTTGAACCGTTTAAGGTCAGATTTTCAAGTGAAGAGGCTTTACTTATCCCGCTATAATAGAATACTTCACACCCGAGATAAATATTCGGCAAATCTTTTGTTTTAATTGCATTTATAAGCTCATTAAAACGGGTAGTTGCGGTTTTTATAAAATCGTCAAGCACATCTGTCTGAGGATAAAAATGAGGTGTGGCGATAACATCTGTAATACCTTGTGAATACATATCTTCAAGTAGTGTTACAGACTCGTCTAAATCTTTAGCACCGTCGTCGATATGGTGTAAGATATGCGAATGTATATCGAAAAACAAAAAATCACCTCTTTTAATAATGTTATACAAAAACGGGAGAAAAGCATCTCCCGTTTTAAAGTTTTTATTATTTTGCGTAAGAATTATTAGAATAGCGGTAGTAATTATATTTGCCTCTTGAATAGTAACCGCTCTTGCCGCCTGAACCGTTGATAATAACGCCGTCAAGCTCAATATCTAAAACCTTAAGGCTGTCGTAGGCATATTCAAACGCTTCATATTTTGTTGAACCGGCACGAATAACCATAACAAAAGCATCACTCTTTTGAGCAATTATCAGTGTGTCAGAAACAATATTGATAGGCGGAGTATCGAGAATTATATAATCATAATCATCTTTAAGCTGTTCTAAGAGATTGTCAAAGGCTATATCGCTAAAAAGCTCGGACGGGTTTTTAACCTTGGCGCCTGATGTTATTACATCTAAAAAGTTGTTGTAGTGTATAATAACATCCTTAAAGGAAGCACTGCCCATAAGCACATCCATACAACCCTTTTCGTTGTTAAGCTTGGCTTTTTTGTGTATAGAGGGCTTGCGTGAGTCGGTATCGAGAATAACAACCTTTTTGTTGAGCTGAGCGAGTGTTATAGCGATATTCAGCGCGGTTGTTGATTTGCCTTCTGCTGCGTTAGGACTTGATATGGCTAAAACCTTACCGTCTGCCTTAGCTAATATAGAAATAAGATTTGTTCGCAGGTTCTTATAGGATTCAACAATAGCAAAGGGAGTCTTATTAAGCTCGGAATTAATGATTTTTTCGCCTGAGGATTTTTTAGAAGAACTAATTGCCATAGTAATTACCTCCCTTATAATAGGATTTTGCGTATTTGCCTGATTTGGCGGTTGCAAAATCAGGGATATCGCCTAAAACAGGGATATTGTATCTATCCTTAAATTCTTCTTCGGATTCGATAGTCGTGTTAAACAGAGAAATGATGTAAACCACAACAAACGCGAGAAGTGCACCGATAAACATTGCAAGAGCAGTGGTTGACATTGTGCGCGGATAGGTTTTTGCTGCGCCGTCACAGGCATAAACTCTTGTGCGGGTATTAGGTATGCTTTCGTTTATGTAATCAGGTGTCAGTTCCAAAAACATATTAGTTATTTTTGCAGCCTCGGCTTTATCGCTCATTTCGAATTTTACGTCGATAAAGAGTGAGTAATCGTCACGCTTTGTAATGGTGGCAAAGCTTTTTAATTGACCGTATGTATATTTGCCGCCAAGTTTATCCGAAAGCTCTTTATAAATATCGTTTGTGGAAAGGATATCCTTGACAGTTGTAAGCAGGTTGATAGAAGCCGCGATATCTGCGTTATTAACCTTTTCTCCGCCTGCAATTTGTGTGTTCTGGCTATCAGTTTCAAAAATACCGCCGTTTGTAACTACAACAGAACCTGCTGCAGCATAGCGCTCTTGTAAATGAAACTCGCAATAACAAAATGCGCCGACACCAAAAAGAATGGCACACAAAAGAATTACAACAAAGTTTTTAATGAGTAATCGAAAAATATGATAAATAGAAAACTCGTTCACATTATTCCTCTTTTCTGTTAATCTTGGAGGTTCTATAATAACCCACCTAACATTATATCCTATATTTTTTAATAAAGCAACATTTTTTTATATTATTGTTTTAAGCTTATTTAGGGAATCGAATATTTCCTTTTTATTCTTGTAAGCGTTTTTATAAACTTCAATAACACAGGCGCCGTTATATTTTCTTTGTTTTAGTATGTTAAAGAAATTTACAAAATCAAATTTGCCGTTAAGCGGCAAAAGGCAGTCGCCCGCTAAAGAATGGTCGCTTATATGAAAATGGCAAATATTATCCCAGAATTCATCTATTAAATCGAGCGGATTGTAGCCGCAACGGATAGATTGCTTAATATCAAAGCAAAATTTTGCGTCTTCACCTAAAATGTCTCGAATAGAACGCAGAAATTCAATTTGGCCCGAACGGTAATTTACAACATTTTCCTGCAATACCGTAATGCCGTTTTTCTTTGTTTCTCGGTTTAATGCCATAAATCTTTCGCAGTATTCCTCGTCCGTGGTAAGACCGTTTGGCTTTCCACCGTGAAGAATAATATATTTTGCGCCTAATTCTGCAGCTACTTCGGAATAGCGGGCAAACTTTTGCAAAGCATCATTAAATCTGCGCTCATATTCGGAAAAAATCATAAAAGATTCGGCAAGTGACATTGTTGGGTGGACAGCCGCGATATTAAGACCGTAATTTTCTTTTATATCCAGTAGAATATCAATAAAAGACGGTTTTAATTCGCTTTCGGAATTAAAGAAAACCTCGGTATGTTTAACTCCTGCTTTTCCGATTTCTTGGAGTGCTATTTCGGTTTCAAGCGGATAAAGGGAAGCGGTAGAAATGCCGATTTTCATTTAATTTTCTCCCTTCGGTGTTACATAAACAGTTTTATTAGTAGTATAAATCACCATACCTGCCTTTGCGCCTTTTGGTTTTTTAACATATTTTATTGGGGTGTAATCAACAGCAACATTTGAAGAACTGTGCGCTTTTGAGTTTTGTGCGGCAAGCATAGCGGCTTGTAATATTGTTTCCTGTGACACTTCACCTGCGCCGCAAAAGACTATAACATGGCTTCCCGCAAGGTTTTTAACGTGAAACCATAAATCATTTTTAGTCGCAATAGCTGTGGTTAAACGGTCGTTTTGCTTGTTGTTTTTTCCTACAAGAATTTTATAGCCTTCGCAGGAGGTGTATTCGCGAAACTCGTTTTGAACTTCGCGTCGCTTTTTTAAATTGCCGTGGGATTTTATATATCCGCCGTCGGTTAATTCTTCACGGATTTGAGCAATATCTGAAAGGGAGGAAGCACGCTCTATACTGTCGAGAACAGAATCAAAATACATCAGTTCTTCTTTGTCTTGCTCGGTAAGTTCTTTGAGTGTTTGTTCTGCAGTATAAGATTTTTTATATTCTTTAAAATATTTATTTGCGTTATTTTGTGCTGATAGCGAAATATCAAGCGGAATCCTTATGGTTTCTAAATTTTCACTGTAATAATTCGGAACTTCTGCAAAGGAAGCTCCCTTTTCTATCGCAAAAATGTTTGCTTTAATAAGCTCGCCGTAAATACGCAGATGCTCACGGTTTTCACACTTTTTTAGCTCTTCCATTCTTAACGCAAGTTTTTTTTGGGTGCGGTTTTTAAGATTGGTTATAAGCTTTAAAATATCCTTTGCATTTGTGTTTATTCGCAAGCTGTTTTCTTTTGCGGTATAAAATGCGTCAAGCAGTTGAGAAAAGCTTTCAAAAGTTGTGTTTTGAAATGAATTTCCATACTGTGAAATCTCGGTGTAGGTGAAGTCGAACGGTTCTTTGTTTTCGTTAAGAATCAGTATAGGTTTTATTTTATTTTTAAGGTCGTTTAAAATATTTTCAAGCGTCACTTTCGGGTTTTGTGAATTTTCAATTTCACGGCAGATAAGGGGTGAAAAGCCGTCAACTGTTTGCAATAGGGAACGGTTTTCGGCACCATTTAAAATTTCATCAGCACAAGCAAGCAAGGGGTTTAGTTTTTCTGTTTTTTCGGGTAATTGATAGGTGGCACCTGGCAGAATAATACGGCTTGCGGTTTCTATATCACTTCGCCTCAAGGCGTCGATAATTTTGCCCTCGTCATTCACTAAAATTATATTAGCCTTCCCGCCTATAAGTTCACAAACAAGCTTTATTTCGGTAATATCTCCCATTTCGCTTGTAGCGGAGAATATAAAGGTTACAACTCTTTCGAGTGCGGGCTGTGAAATAGCAATGAGCCTTGCACTTAAAAGGTATTTGCGCATAAGCATACAGAACATTGGCGGAGAGGGGGGATTTTCGTATTTATTTTCAGTAAAATGTATTCTTTGGGCGCCTGATTTTGCAGATATAAAGAGCTTTTTCTGAAAGCCTTTTTTACGCAGCAAAAATACCAACTCGTCGCGCGACGGTTGGTAGATTTTATCGATATGACAATCGATAGCAGATTTTAGTTCTTGGAGTGTTTTGTGAAGAAAGGCGCCGTCAAATGACATTTTAATTCTCCGTTAATAATTTTTCTATTTGTTGACACAATAATTTGTATCTCTCGTATTCTTCTTTTTTGTTTTCAATATTTTCAAGGGCATTCATACATTCCAACAGTCTTTTTTGTTGCTTTTTTATGTATAAAATACCCTCTGCGGTTAAAGGTATTTTACCGGTGAAATAAAAATGCTCAGGATAAGTAAGCTTGGCACCGGTAAATTTTGCAGTCATTACCGAGTAGAGCTTTTTGTTTTCTGAAACAGGGATTTCGCTTTTAATTTCAAAACCGTTTAAAATTAAGAATCTTCGCAATTCTTCTGCAGAGGTGGTAGGCTGAAGAATTAGGCTTATGGCATTGCTTTTTATCCATTCGCAGTTTTTTAATATGTTAACAATGACTTCACCGCCCATTCCTGCGATAATCACGGTGTCTACTTCGTTTGCTGTCACACCTGAAAGTCCGTCACAAAGCCGAAGTGAAATATCACAGATACCGCTTGTGACAAGATTTTTCTTTGCATTTTCGAGCGGTTTTACATTAAGGTCGGTAGCGATTACCGATTTTGCCAAGCCTTCTTGTTTGAGATAAATCGGTAGAAGCGCATGGTCGGTGCCAACATCACAAACCCTTGCGCCAAAAGGCACAAGGGAAGCGATAGTTTTAAGCCGTAAACTCAAATTCACCATTATTTTTCTTCAAAATAAGCATTAAGCTTTTCTACTAAAGCGTCACAGTCAGTGCCGTGAACCTGACAAGCCTGTTCAATAGTCTCGCCTCTTGAAGCGGGACAGCCAAGGCAGTGCATACCTATTTCAAAGAAATATTGAGCGCAGCCCGTATCTATATCCAATACATCGCCTATAAGCATATCTTTTGTGATTTTCATTATTAAAACTCCTTAATAGTTTGTATTTTTATTTTAAAACAATTTTATTGTTTTATCCAAATCAGTGCGGTTATGGTTGTAAAGCTTGCGGTTATCCATAGCCCAAAGCTTGCCTGAAAAGTTTTCAGCTTCAGTGCCGCTTACAGCTTCGTGCATTTCATAAACGCGAGAATCCATTAAGTCAAGCTCTGATAAAAGCTCAGCCTCAATAAAAGAAGGTCTTACCGCGGCGCCAAAATCAGGCTCGCCGTGGTGTGAAAGTACCATATGCTCTAAAAGCATTGCGTTTTTTTTGGAAATACCGAGTTTTTCAGCATATTTATCAATAATTATAGCTCCCATTGCAAGATGGCCTAAAAGATTACCCTCTACCGAATAACCCGAAGCAATTCCGGTTTCAGCAACATCATATTCACAAAGCTTCGCAATATCGTGCAGAATAGCGCCTGAAATCAAAAGCTCACGGTCAACAAAGGGGTAAATTTCACAAACACTTTCTGCTAAGCGTACAATAGTCAGCGTATGTAAAAGAAGTCCGCCGCGCACTGCGTGATGCAGTTTAAAAGCTGCAGGCCAATAGAGAAGCTTTAATCTGTTATCCTTTAAAATTTCGCAAACAATCAGTTTTAAATCGTTGTCATTAAAATTTTGCGCAATAGAAAAAAGTTCGTTATACATATCCTCGCCCGAAAATTTGGCGGATTTTACAAAATCTTCTGGGTTTATGTTATCTTCTTGAGTGGTAGGGCGGATGCGTTCAATACGGAGCTGGTCACTTCCGTTATATTGTGAAACAGTACCTCGCACCTTAATAATTTGATTGGCATCATATTCACCGTGAATTTCAGGAGAGTAACGCCAGAGCTTTGCATTAATTTCACCCTCGGCATCGCCCAAAGTCATATCAAGATAGCAGTCACCCTTTGAAGAGGTTTTTTTATCAACGCTCTTGATTATACAAAAGCCTTCTACAAGTGAGTTGTTGTCAATAGGTGTAAAATTCATAACAAATTCCTTCTAAAAATTTATTATCTAAATTATACATTACTTTTGGTAATATTGCAACAATAAAGAGTGAAAAATTTTGCTTGACAATCAAATTTATATAAGGTATTATATAAAAAGAATTGGTCACAAATACGGTTTTGGAGCGCTGATGGGAATAAATTTTGTCGAAAATAACAAAAATATGACTGATGATGAGGTCATTTTGCTGATAAATCAAGGCGAATATGAAAATCTGCAGATAATAATAGACCGTTATCTTCCGCAAATAATAAAAACCGCTAAAAAATACTGCGCTGAGAGTGAGGTTGAGGATGCTGTTCAGGAAGCAACCTTTGCCCTTTATTCAGCAGTTGAAAATTATAACCCAAAAAAAGCTTCATTTTCTGTGTTTGCAAATGTATGTATAAAACGCTCGGTGGTGTCGTGTCTTCGCAAAAGCAATTCGGGAAAAGTTATTCCGGAAGAACTTATTTTACCGATTGACGAAGCAGAGCTACCGTATCATAACAGTCCCGAAAGTATTTTAATCGAACAAGAGGATTATAATAAACTTAAAGAGAATATAAAACTTGAGCTTTCAAGTATGGAATACAATGTTTTGCAGCAGTTTTTAGAGGGTAAAAGTTATCTTGAAATTGCACAGCATTTGAATATAACCGAAAAGGCTGTGGATAATGCGCTTGCGCGTATCCGCAAAAAAATCCATAAATAACGGTGTAAACCGTCTAAATATGCCCATGTAGTTTAAAAGAAAAACATTGTAATCAAAGAAGACGGTGCGATTCCGTCCGGGGCAATAATAAAAAACCTAAGAGAGGTAAAAGGAAATGTTTGAAGACAAGACACTGGTTTGCAAAGACTGCGGAGAGGAGTTTGTTTTCACTGCAAGAGAGCAGGAATTTTATGAATCCAAAGGCTTTGTAAATGAACCGCAACGCTGCAAGCCTTGCCGTGACAAACGCAAGAATGCAGGAAGAGCGCCCAGAGAATTGCACGAAGCTGTATGCGCTGCTTGCGGTGGTGTGGCAAAGGTTCCGTTTATTCCCCGTGATGACCGTCCGGTTTATTGCAGTGAATGCTTCGCAAAAATGAAGGAAGAAGAATCAGCTGAAGAATAATTTTAAGACTGATGCGCTGTCTCTGCGGAGGCAGCCTTTTTCTTTTAAATATTCATATTTTTTTAATACTCTTTTGAAAAAAGTGTGGTAATATATGTTTTGAAAGTAGGTGTGTTGATTGAAATATAAGATTTTGATTGTTGACGATGATGAAAATATTTGCGAGCTGTTAAGGCTCTATTTAGAAAAAGAGGGTTTTGAAACGGTTGTCGCAAATGACGGCGAGGAGGCTGTAAACGCTGCTTCAAAGTATTCACCTGACCTTATTTTACTTGATATAATGCTGCCCCGACTTGATGGCTGGCAAGTTTGTAGAGAAATTCGCAAGACTTCACAGACACCTATTATAATGATTACCGCCAAAGGTGAAGTGTTTGATAAAATCTTAGGTTTAGAGCTTGGCGCAGATGATTATGTAACAAAGCCGTTCGATACAAAAGAAGTTGTGGCTCGTGTTAAGGCGGTATTGCGCCGAAGCAATGATAAAAATAAAAATCAGACAGACGAAGTCAAATATGACAAGCTTCGCATAAATTTAACAAATTATGAGCTTGAGGTTGACGGCAAGCAGATTGATACGCCACCTAAAGAGCTTGAACTTATATTTCATTTAGCCAACAATCCAAACAGAGTCTATACCCGTGACCAGTTGCTTGATGAGGTCTGGGGATTTGATTATTACGGGGATTCAAGAACGGTAGACGTTCATGTTAAGCGGCTTCGTGAAAAGCTTGAAGATATATCTGAAGAATGGTCCCTTAAAACCGTTTGGGGAGTGGGATATAAGTTTGAGGTTAAATAATTTATGAAGCTTAAACTTTTTAAAAAATTTTTCTTTATTACGGTAAGCGTGGTAGCGGTAAGCCTTGTGGTGCTTATGATGATTTTATCGGTAGTGCTTAACGATAATTTTACAGAATCTTCATATAAAACATTAAAGGAATGCTGTGTACAGATAAGCGATAGCTTTCAAAATTTTTCCACTGGTGAAAACAGCGGTGAATTTTCGAATATCGCGGTGTCCTTGTCGCAGGTTTCGGGCAGTGATATTTTCATAACTGATTCTCACGGCACAATTCTGATGTGTGCTTGTGATGAGTGGCAGGAAAACGGCAAGTGTATGCACTCGTCCTATATCATTCCAAAGGACGTAATTGATAAAAGCGGTGGGGATAATAAGCTTGAAATTAACACTTTGGGCATATATAAATATCCGCACTATGTATCTGTTAAGGCGATGGGAGAAGAGGGTAATTACTTTGTTTTTGCTACAAAGCCCTTGTCAGAAGCGAGAGTTTTGCTTTCAAAAATTTCAAAGATTTATTATCTTTGGGCAATAATCCCGTTAGCATTTATGTTCATTGCAATATATGTTTTGACTTACCGTCTTACAAAACCGCTTAAAAGTATGTCTGAGGCGGCAAAGGCAATGTCAAAAGGCGATTTTTCAAAACGCGTACCTGTTACGAGCGATGATGAAATAGGCGAATTGGCGGTATCGTTTAATATGATGACAAATTCGCTGTCAAGACTTGAAAGTATGCGAAAAAGCTTTGTGGGCGATGTTTCACACGAGCTGAAGACACCTATGACCACTATCGGCGGTTTTATTGACGGTATTCTCGACGGAACAATAAAAGAAAATGAACGTGAATATTATCTCGGAATCGTATCACAGGAAATAAAGCGTTTATCCCGTCTGGTTAACGGAATGTTAGATATGACAAGACTTGAATCGGGTGAGTTCTCACTAAATCCTGAGAGGTTTGATTTTTATGGGCTTTTGTGTACTATAATGATAAGCCAGGAACAGAGGATTGAGAAAAACCGTCTTGAAATTGAGGGATTGGATAATCTTAAAAGCGTTAAAATTAATGCCGATAAGGATTTAATTCATCAGGTTCTTTATAATCTTGTTGATAATGCAATTAAATTTTCTGATGAGGGCGGAAGGATATCCTTTTCTCTTACGGAAAACAATACAGATATAGTCTTTACTATAACAAACACAGGCATAGGGATCCCCGAAAAAGAGTTACCCTTTGTATTTGAGAGGTTTTATAAGGGGGATAAATCCCGTTCAGCAGTCAAAAATAGCACAGGCTTGGGACTTTATATAGTGAAAACTATAATTTCGGCCCACAAGGGTAAAATTTCGGTTAAGAGTAAAGAAAACGAATTCACTGCCTTTAAGGTCATATTACCAAAGGAGATTTAAAATGGAAGAATTTAACTGTTTTGAAAATGAAAATAATATAGAAAATACACAGCCTCAATCGCAAGAAACTGTTGTTGATAATGATGAAAAGGTTGAAGAATTGGAGCCTGTGGCCAAACAGCAGGAAGCTTTAGAACAGGCAAATGAGGATGTACAGGATAGTTTTGTGTCTCCTTATAATCCAATTAACTATACAGCGGTAAAACCGCTTGAAGACCGCAAGCCTATGAGCCGTGGACTTAAACTTTTTGTGTTATTGTTAGCGGGGATTATTGCGCTCACTTCGGCTTGTGGCGCAGGATATTTTCTTGGCAGGGGTGCAAATACAAATCAAAATGTCGCTGTTGGGCTGCAAGCTAAACCAAAGGATAATGACGAAATGACTGCAGCACAGGTTTATGAAAAGGTTAATCCAAGTGTTGTAGGCATCTGTGTTTATAATTCTAAAGGCAAGGGAGCAAACGCCAGCGGTGTTATATATTCAAGTGACGGATACATCGTTACAAATGACCATATTTATTCTGAAATCGGTGCCGCTAAATTCAAAATTTACACTTATGACGGCAAGGAATATGATGCCAAATATATTGCGGGTGACAAAATTTCAGACCTTGCGGTTTTAAAGATTGACGGCGTAAAATTCACTCCCGCGGTTCTTGGAAATTCCGAACAGTTAATATTCGGGGAAAATGTGGTTGCAATAGGTAGACCTGGCGGCGCGTCTGATTCTTCAAGTATTACAAAGGGTATTGTTTCTGCAACCTCAAGAAGAGTTCAGACAACCTCTAATTATTCTTCGCGTCTTATTGAGACCGACAGCCCCATAAACCCAGGTTCCTCTGGCGGAGCACTTGTTAATATGTACGGTCAGGTTATAGGAATAACCTCATCTAAGCTTGCAAGTAGTGATGTCGATGCGGTGGGATATGCAATACCAACAACAACCGTTAAACGTATTGTCCAAGAGCTTATAAAGACAGGCTCTATCGTGACAAGGGCTAAGCTTGGTATTACTTATCAGGCAATTGATTCTGTTACGGCAAGCGTTGGTAATTATAAATATGAGGGACTTTATGTTGATTCTGTATCTGCCGATAGCGACCTTTACGGTAAGCTTTCAAAAGGTGATATTATCACACATATCAATAGTATAGAAGTTACGAGTGATGTTATCGTGCTTGATATTATTGAAAAGGCAAAAGCGGGCGACAAGATTCAGGTTACATTTGTAAATGAAAACGGAAACAGCAAAACTATAGATGCTGTTTTAAAGGCGAATGTTAGTGAATCAAGCTATTCCCAGATAGAGCAGGGAGAGGATGAACTGCCTGATTTTTCGGGCGGACAAAACGGCGGCGAATTTAATTTCCCGTTTGGTGAATAACGAAAAAACAGCTGACGCAAAGTCAGCTGTTTTTTTGTATAAATATTTTTGAAGAAGGGTGAGTTATCGACAAAGTTTTTAAAGATGCACAGGTATAATATAATTGGTGATTGCTTTGATTGTCTATGCAGATGTATTGGTTTTTCTAAATACCATTGTTGATTATTTTTTGTTATTAGCAACGTCAAAAATAACACACGAAAGACTAAAAACCTTTAGAACGGTTATAGCTTCGTTTCTTGGGGGATTGTCTTCACTTTACATATTTTTGCCAAGTCAAAAAATTTTTGTTGAATTTCTTTATAAACTCGCGGTTGCATTTTGTCTGTGTGCTGTGGGTTATAAATTTAAAGGTATTAAGCAATATCTTAAAAATACAGTTGCTTTTTTTCTGGTAACCTGCGCATACGCGGGGATTATGTTTGCTTTTTGGATAATTTTCAAGCCTTATGGTTTGGTTATTAACAATGCGGTGGTGTATTTACATATTTCGCCTACAGTGTTGGTTGTGTGCACCGTTGTAGGCTATGTTGTATTTTCGGTTCTGTGGCAGATATTTGGTAAAAATGCCAGCTTGGCAGAGCGCTGTGACATTACTGTTTTTGCAAACGGTAACAGTGTGCGGCTTAAGGCTATAGCCGATACGGGAAATTCGATAGAGGACATTTTTGAAAAAAGCGATGTTATTATTGCTGATAAAGGTGAAATAGAAGCGCTTTTTGGAAGCGTGGATTTTACACAAAATATCGATTTGCAAAAAAGATATCGCATTTTACCTTGCGGGACAGTTGCGGGATATGATACTCTTGATAGCTTTCGGTGTGACAGCGCAACGGTTGAGTTCGGAGATAAAAAAGCAATCCTCAAAAAACCGCTTTTAGCGATATCAAAGGTTAGTCTTATTGATGGTTACAATGCAATTATTAATCCAAAAATTTTAAGGTGATTGTTATGAGTATTAAAAGCTTATTTTACGTAATTTTATTAAAAATCGGTTTTTTGAAACCTACATTTTATATAAACGGTCCTGAAACTTTGCCACCGCCGCTTTCTGCGGCTGATGAAACGGAGCTTGTAAATAAAAGCGATAAGGCTTCACGGGATGCTTTAATTGTTCATAACTTGCGTCTGGTAGTTTATATCGCGCGTAAATTTGATACTGCAAACACTAATATTGAAGACCTTATTTCGATAGGTACAATCGGCCTTATAAAAGCAGTTAATACATTCTGCCCTGAAAGAAATATAAAGCTTGCGACATACGCTTCACGCTGTATTGAAAATGAGATACTTATGTTTTTGCGCAAGAGTTCTTCCCACAGACATGAGATTTCAATTGATGAACCGCTTAATATTGATTGGGACGGTAATGAACTTTTGCTTTCAGATGTTTTGGGAAGTGACGGTGATGAGATCGGCAGAGGAGTTGAGCAGGAGGATGAAAAACAGTTGCTCAATACTTTTGTAAAGGGACTGCCTGTCCGCGAAAAGCAAATTATGGAAATGCGGTTCGGTATGAACGGATATGATGAATATACACAAAAGGAAGTCGCAGATACATTGGGGATTTCCCAGTCGTATATATCGCGACTTGAAAAAAGAATTATAAACAAATTAAAAAAACAAATTGAAAAAGCGGTATGAAAGCAGTATAATTATAAAAAAGTATAATAAGAGAGTAGTATGAAGAATTTTTTAATTTATCTAATTTCTATTAGTGTATTTGCGGTGTTAATTTGTTGTTATGATAAGTTCGCATCAAAACACAAGTGCCGTAGAATAAGTGAAAAAACATTACTGTTGGTTTCGGCTGTAGGCGGTGCAGCGGCTATGTATATTACTATGTGCATAATCAGGCACAAAACAAAGCATAATAAATTTATGGTTGGTTTGCCTATTATCATTTTAGTTCAAACAGCCATATTGCTTTTAATATGTAGTGGAAATTTGTAAATTGTGGCAAAATTTTAAAATTTTTCAATTTTTTGTTGACAAGTGACCGTGTAGTTGATATAATATTAAGGCTGTCAAAAATGATTCATTAGCTCAGACGGTAGAGCACTTGACTTTTAATCAAGGTGTCCGGGGTTCGAATCCCCGATGGATCACCAAAAATAAAAGGACTACTTCGGTAGTCCTTTTATTTTATACAATCCAAAGGATTTGTATGTAATCCGCGTAAGCGGAATGTAATCAGTTCGCATTGCGAACTGTATGTTATCAAGGCGTTAGCCGTGTATGTGTTTTTCTTTGGATTGATTACATACAACACTTTGTGTTGATTGCATACCGACTTTGTCGGATTACATACACGCTACGCGTGATTTGGTTGTGGAATTTGATTTTTTGTGTTATAATTTTGTCGGTGATAATTATGGGCGACAATTTGCTTTTGAAATATGCTGAACAATTAGCAATTGAAATTGAAGCTTTATGTAAAAATATTACGGGAAATTCCAATGCTGTTTTTCAAATTCGTAAATCTTCATCAAGTGTTTTTGCAAATGTTATGGAAGCACAATATCCGCAAAGTTTACCGGATATGCTTTCGAAATTTAAAATTGCACGCAAAGAATGTAATGAAACAGAAGGATGGCTAAAACTTTTATTTTCTTCTGGTTTTATTGATGAAAATGTATTTAAAAAATATAGAAATCTTTGCGGCAGAATTAGGCGAATACTTACGTCTTCTTGCATCACTATTGAGAATAAAATAAATAAAAATAGCACCTGACTTTTAATATAGTCAGGTGCTTTAATATTTTATTCTTCAGTTTCTTCTAAAACTTCGGGCTTTTCGAACTCGATATCAGCTACGGTTACATTAACCTTTGTAACAGCGGTGCCTGTCATGGTCTGGATTTTGTCTTTAACATTTTCCTGAACCTTTTCGGCAACCTCTTTTACATTGGCATCTTTTTTAATAATAATATAAATTCCAATTTCCAAAGCGCCGTTTATGCTTTCTACCTTAACACCAGCAAATGGATTTTTTGCTTTAAGAGCGCCTTTTAAGTCGATATTTTTGTTTGAAATGCCTGCAACACCCTCAATCTCGGTTGCGGCGATTTTTGCCATTTTTTTAAGTACTTCGGTATTGATTGAAAGAGTGGTTTTATTATCCATAAATTTTAACCCCCATAATAATTTAAAATCTTTTCTATATTATAACACCTTTTTGTGAATAAAACAACTTTTTTTTATTTTATGGGGATAATTTTTATTTTTGAAAGGTCTAATCCCGATTCTGCCGTTACAATATCCTGAATCTGCATAGTGTTTGCGGTGGTAAGACCGTCGGATTGGACTATTACGTTTATACCCTCTGCTCCGATTACTGCAACAGCTTTTGAAAACCCTTTTGCTTTAAGAAGAGCTTCAATATTTGCCTCTGCTTTGAGATTTTCAGTTATGTTTTCAACTTTTTTAAGAGCAGTTTCTTTGTCTTCTTTTGTAAGGTTTTCGCTTTTTAAAAGTTCTTTAACAGTATCGGTAGCGTTTTTCAAGGATTTTTCACGCTCGGATTTGGCTTCGGTAAAATAGTCGGTTTCGGCCTTTGCGGAAGTTTCAACAGCTTCACTTGAGCTTGTGGAAACAAAGGACGCCTCGCCTAAATATTTTGTGGAAGAGGGCATATATTTTGTATTAAGCCATATTGCTGCCGCAAGCGCTACAACCATAACCCCGACAGCCAACTGTCCTTTTCCTAAAACTTTGCCTTTTTTCATTTCAGTTTCCTCCTGCTATATGTACTCTTTGTGATGTAATATTTAATGCCGCCGTAACGGTATTTTCAATTTTTTCGGCTATTATTTCATTATCTCCGCCCAAACATACAATGGCGACTCCGCGAATTTCAGGCATTTGGGTTGTTACGAGCAGAGCGTCCTCTCCGCCGTCGGCAGTTTTAACCGTAATATACCCTTGCTTTAATTCGCTGCTTGAGGATATAGTATTATCTTCGGTTTTATCGGTAGAAGCACCCTCGGTTACATCGGCGTATTTATAACGCATACCGCTTTCAAGTGTTACAACCACCGTAACGTTATTGCTTCCGGTTATTCCTTTGACGATTTGTTTTATATCCTTTTCAAGTGAAACGCGGTATTCTTCGGCGGTGATTTCAGTTATAGAGGCTTTTGCTTCTTTGTTATCTGTGCCGTTACCAAGGCTTGATAAAAAAATGAGAAGAATGCCTAAAACACCTATAATTATTAAAATTTTCGGACTTTTTAGCTTTTCTGCGTATTTCACAAAAATATTATTCATTTTGTATTTCAACCTCTCGATTCTCTGCTAACACATCCAACGCCTCGATTATTTTTTCTCTTGGCTCGTTTGATACAATAATCACTTTAGTAATTACTATGCTACCGTCTTCGGTTTTATCCGTACAAATTGAAATTTTACTAAAATTTATATTCTTAGATGTTAACGCCTGTGAAAAGACATACTCTGCGGCAAAAATTTGCATATCCTCATAATTGGTCGAGGCATCGGTAACGGGCGGTAAAGAAAAATCAATGCTTTTAAGCGGTATGTTAGCGGCAGAAATTATAACTATTAAAAAAACAAGGCTGAAAAGATGTTTTATAGGCTTAGAAATTGCGCCGTCAGGGCAGATAATGTAAAGCGCACCTATAAGTATACAGCCTGTGCAGAAAGAAATGAAAAACTGTGTCATACTCTACCGCTTCCTATCACAACTGAAAGTGAGATTATAAACATTGCCGCTGTTAGTAAAATTATTCCTATCAGTACCGAAAGTACAGTATCGATAGATTGCAAAAGCGTTGAAATTTTGGTTAGTGAAAACTGAAGAGATACAAAATCGGCTACCCAAAGTGAAAAGCGCCATAGCAGAAGTTCGACTATGATTGGTAGGAATATAAGACAGCATACCACAACTCCGTATATTCCTACTGAAGATTTTAAAAGTGAAACTGATGCCGTGAGAGTGCCAAGCGCTTCTGAAAGTACGCCGCCAGCTACAGGAACGGAGGAACCGATTATGAATTTCGCAGTGCGCATTGAGAGATTGTCCGCGTGTGAATTAACAATTGTCTGAACACTTAAAACCCCCAAAAATACAGTTGATATAAAGGACATCACCCAGAGGGAAAGCTTTTTGACAGCTTGTGAAATGCCGTTGTTTTGTATAATTGGAGAAACGCTTGTTGCAAGGCTTAGGCTTAAGTATCCGCTTATAAGCGGAACAACTGCAAAATTTGAAAGCAAACTCACACCGTTTGCCGCGCCTAAAAGCATAGCGCTCATAGAAATACTTGTGGCGGTTTTTCCCGCGGCAGCTGTTATTGCGGCAAATACAGGGACGAATGCTGTCATAAATGTTGCGCAAGCTTTCATAGCATTAACGGCGGTACTTATCGCAGAAAAAATGGGCGCTATTATTATGCCTGCGACAGATAAAGTTGCAGCATAGATAACAACAGTATTAACCGAACTGTTTTGT
This sequence comes from Acutalibacteraceae bacterium, assembly GCA_045539955.1. Classification (GTDB taxonomy): domain Bacteria; phylum Bacillota; class Clostridia; order Oscillospirales; family Acutalibacteraceae; genus UBA737. The sequence goes on from JAZQGI010000003.1 coordinate 125,729, forward strand.
GAATCAAACAATACAGAGTTTATTATTATGATGCTTAATATACAGCCAAGAGATATTAGCGGTTTTTTCAGTCCGCTTCTGAGGAAGTTTATAATATGTGTAAAAACGTTTTCGGTTTTGAGATTATTAACCCAATTATAATCCGAAATATCTATGTCGTTTTCTCTAAGATATTCATTAACCTCATCGGGTAGTTGTTCTTCTATTTGCAAGGCTCCGCTTTTTTCTAATTGCTTTTTATATATATCGTTTTCTTCGGCAGAGACACCGAGAGTGAAAATAAAAGCCACGAAAATAAGACAGATTATTTTCTTAATCATTTCAAAAATCCTAACGCTGTATCTAAAATACTTAGAACAAGCGGAACCGAAAGTATGAAAATTGCGCTTTTGCCTGCAAGCTCGGCTTTGAGGGCTAAGGCATTCTGGCCTGCATCCCGACAGGAGTCAGCGATGAACGAAGTTATGTAACCAATGCCGAGTGCTTTTAATGCTACCTTGAAATAATTATTGTCGATTCCGCTGTTTTCAATTTTTTGCTCTATTAACGAGAGCGGAGTCAAAATTCGGCTCATTATCATTGTCAGCACAATGACTGAACATAAAATTGCTATTATCAGAGAGTACTCAGGCTTGTACTGTTTTAAAATTAAACATATAACCGCGGTTATGAAAATAAGGCTTAAAATTTTGAAAATTTCCATATTAAAGACCGAATAAATCCTTTACTGTGTCGAAAAGTTCTGCAACAGAGTTTACCACCATAAGCAGTACTACAACAAGACCCGCAAGGGTGGTGAGCATTGCTTGTTCCTCTCTGCCTGAACGGATAAGCACTTGGTTTAGAACTGTTACAATTATGCCTATTGCGGCAATTTTGAAAATAAAATCAACATCCATTTTTTAACCTCACAACAAAAAAATGCAGATGAAAATCCCACTAAGAAGACCGATGTTTTTGTAAAGACGGGCTGTTTCGCGGTACTTTGAATTTGCTTCTTCAGTTTTGTTTTTTAATAAATTTATATAAAGTTCGCACCGTTCATATTCGGTTTTTGTGTCCGATAAACCGATATTTGCAAAAAAATCCGACAGAATTTCAATATCTTCTTTTTCTAAATGGTTGTAATTTATGGGGTATTCTGGGAAACTCAACCTTAAAAGTCTGTCGATTTCGCCGCCGCCCATACGAATTCGCTCTTTAAGTTCAGTAATGCTTTTTTGTATACTTTGTAGTTTTTTATGCCGCGACCCAAGTTCAGCGGATTTTAAAAAACCTATTGAACAGGTGGTGAAGATTATAAGAACAAAACCCGTTAATTTAAACAACAGCGTCACGGAAAAGCTCCTTTGTGGATAAAACGGTGATTCTTCCGCCGTGAATATTCGGCAGAAATGCTATTTGCTGTATAGCACCGCTGTGTAGAAGTGAGTTTGTTACAGTTCGGCTCTTAAGCTCGGAGATACTGCCTGCGTGTGCCGTAGTTATAATACTAACACCTGCGCAAAAGCTATCGGAAACACTTTTAAGCTCGCTTTGTGTGCCAATTTCGTCAAAAGCGATAATATCGGGGAACATTGTGCGAAGTGCTATTTCTATTCCTGCTGCTTTGTGTTCGGTTATCAGAACATCGGTATTGGCTCCCAAGTCGGTGACCGCCAGTCCTGAGTGACTGCCTGAAATTTCACAGCGGCTGTCAATGACTGTTACACGCAGAAGACGTCCTGTGTTTCCATTTGAAAGCTGACGCACAAGGTCACGAAGTACAGTGGTTTTTCCGCTGCCGGGAGGACCTGCTATCAAAAGACCGCGGTTTTGATAATTTCTTACAATTTGGTTGGCACAGCCTAAAACTTCGTGCGCAATACGGATGTTGACGGATGAAATGTCACGGAAAGCACCGTTTACACCGATATTACCGCAAACCCCTGCGCGACTACCGTTTTTCATAATAATAAACCCGTTCTTAAGTTCGTTTTCGTGAGCGAAAACCGAATTGTTGCAAAGTCTTTTAAAGCTTTGCTCTAAATCCGCTTTGCCGATTTTAAATAGGTCAGGGGATAGGAAAAACTGGGTTTGTCCGTTTTCACGTACAAATACGGTTTCGCTTCCGACGGTTAAGGCTAAAGGCAGTCCTGCTCTCATTCTGATTTCACAGGTATTGGCTTTAACGGTTGGAGAAAGCTTTTCAAGTACAGCTCTTGTTCTGTCTGACACGGCGTAAAGCACTTCATAAAATTTTTTGTTGTCTTGCATTTTGTTCACCTCACTTAATCTTATGAGTGACTTGTCCTTTATAGAACAAAATTTAATTCGGAATGCGTAATTCGGAATTCGGAATTATAAAAAGATAATATAAAAAAACACCCCGTGGAAAATTCCACGGGGTGTAATTACGAATTACGAATTCCTAATTCCGAATTAAATAAGAACTCCTCTTTTGCAGACCTCTTTACATTTACCGCAGCCGTTACAAAGTGAATGGTCGATAACTGCGAGATTATCCACAATTTTTATAGCACCGAGTTCACATTGCTTTTCACACATACGGCATGCAATACAGGAAACCTGACAAGCCTTTGCAACCGCAGCCCCCTTATTTTTATTAGAGCAGTTAACGGTTGTTTTATGGTCTTTGGGAATAATGCTTATAAGCGATTTTGGACAAGCCGCAACACACTTTGAGCAACCCATACAAATTTCTTCACATACAACAGGTTTGCCGTTTTCTACTGTAATTGCACCGAAGGGGCAGGCTTTTGCACAGTCACCAAAACCAATACAACCGAAGCTACACTCCAAAGGTCCCGAATATAATAGTGATGCCGCCGTGCAACTTTCCAATCCCGAATA
>JAZQGI010000004.1:0-3606 GCA_045539955.1 Acutalibacteraceae bacterium
GCATTGTTGGATTACTTATGAATTTGGTTATAATGTGGGTGGCAGTTGACCTTCTTGCTTTTAACGAGATGTTATCCAAAATTGCGGCTACGGCAATAGTGTTTTTTTATAATTTCTTAGTAAGAAAACTGTTGATTTATAAGGAAAGATAGAAATACATTGTATTATATATTTGTAAAAACAATATGAAAAGGAAAGTGAAAGATGGATAACAAACAACTTGTAAAAACTCCATTTAAACAAGCAATAAGCCCCTTTTTTTCCATATTTGAAAAAAGTACAAATATTGTGGCTAAGGTTTTGCTGCTTTTTTCTTTGGGATTTTGTTTGTTGAGTGTGCTTTTCTTGTGGGAGCACAATTTTCAAATTGCTATAAAAGTTTGCGGCGTTATTCTTTTCGCATTTTTAGTAATTTTTGCTTATTTGATATCTGCTAATATCAATTCGGATAAAACGGCTATAGTATTATTGCTCGGCATTTCTCTAATACTTCTCGGAGGTTGGAATTTAATTTGTGATGTAAAACCTGTAAATGATTATGAGGTTTTGGTGGAAGGCGCGAATGCTATTATAGATGGAGAATTTCCTTTGATGGCAAAGGAAAAGGATAACTATTTTTATTTTTATAATTTTCAGATAGGTTATGCCTTTTATTTGTCGATTCTCCTAAGACTTTTTGGCGGTAGCCTGGTCGCTCTCAAAATTATAGAAATTATAGTTATAACAATTACAAATATTGTTGTTTATAAAATAATGCGGTTATTCTTTACTTGCAAGGAAAGCTTTTTTGCTGCTGTCCTTATGGTTATAAATCCGTACATTTTTATGGGTTCGGGAATATTAAATAACCAGCATATAAGTTGCCTGTTATGCCTGATTGCTATTTATATCTATTTAAGTGCGAAAAAATTTGTAAAATATGTTTTTTGTGGAATGTTGTTGGCTGTTGCCCAAACGTTAAGGCCTACAACAACGGTCATTTTTATAGCCTTTGTTCTTTGCAGTTTGTTATACGGTGTTTTCAAAAAGGAAAAACAGCTTCTACTTGGCGCTTTAACTATACTCGCAACCTATTTTGTAACCTTTAATCTGATAAACCTGTTTTTTATTATTTCGGATTTGGCTCCTATCGGAATAAAAAATTCGAATCCTTATTTCAAGTTACTTTTAGGCCTTACGGGTAACGGAATTACAGGTCGCCCATCTACTGATGCTCGCCATACTCAGTTTTATTATGATTTGATGGCATTTAATTTTGACTATGAAGCATATAAAGTGGCAGCAAAAGAGTATCTTAAGGCTTGTTTTGTTGAAAATAAAATCAGTTATCAGTGGATAATTAAAAAGATGGTTTATTTCTCAGGTGATGTTGATAATCAGTACGGATTTGCCAATGAAGTATTCAATGCAAATCATTCTTTTTTGGTAGGAGTATTGAATGTTGTTGGAACGCTATTGTATTTTATCAGTATTTTGTTTTCATTTATTCAGTCTATTATTGAAAACAATGTTGTTAAAAACAAGGCTTATATGCTGTGGGTATTGATTTTTGGATTGTTATTTTTTGCCTATGTTTTCTTGGAAACGCAACCGAGATACCGTTATGAACAATATTATATGTTGTTTTTCTTATCAATGCCACTTTTTTATAAAACAATACAAAAAATTCATATCAAACTTAATAGCGTTAAGATATGTCCCGATTAAATAAACTAATGTTATTATAAATAAAAGCGAGGTGAAATTCACCTCGCTTTATGTTATCTAAAAATTCTTTAATTTCGCCATAGTTGTTTTCTTTTTAATATTCGCTTATAAAAATATTTTTCTAACAACCGGAATTTTATCTAAAACTACAGCTATGATAATACATACAACAAAGAGAAGGATGGCTATAAGGGGTACTGATAGTATTGGTGCAAACGATAGAGAGTCAACCCCAAACCAAAGGTCCAAATGTTCTATAACGAACGGATGAAACAAATAAACAAAAAGTGTGTACTTGGATATTTTTTTGATTATTGTTCCCACCGTTTTACCTATGTTAATGTGGGGTAACCTGAGAAAAAGCATAAAGATTACGGCTGCTTCAATAAATGTCGATATGAAAAAATAACTATAAAGCGTTGATATTCCTGTTCCTGCTTTTACGGATAGAAAATAGCTTCCTGCCGCCGTGACAACTATCGTTATAAAAAACACGACTAACAAGACAAACGTTGGGATTCTCTTTAACTTTTCGCTATATCTATCAAATATATGGCCGAAAAGAAAATAACCACAATATGTGTCGAAGATAAAACTGAAACTCTGCAAAAACTCTTTATATGCTTGACCAATCGGCAAAAGCAGAATACTGTACCCCAATATAGAAAAAATAAAAAATAAAACTGCTGTATAATCAAGAATTCTTCCGTTCTTATATGATTTCATACTGATAAAAACGGGTACAAGAAGATATACAGAAATCAAAGCAGGAAGATACCATAAATGGTATTTGCTGGATAAAAAAGCATATAAAATATTTGAGAGATTTGGAGAAGTTAGTGTGTTTTTGAACCCTAGTAAATCTACGGCATAAAAGAGCGACCAGAAAAAATATACAAAAAGCAGTTTTGAAATGTTTTTAAGAAACAATTTTTTCAAAGATATCTCCTCTTTTGAAAGAAACAGTTTGCCACTTAACATAAAAAATAAAGGTACTGCACTTCTCACAAGAACATCATAAACATTAAAAACCTGCCATTCAATGCTTTGGGGAGAAATTTTGCTCCAGTTATGTCCTGATACATGTAATATCAAAACCATAAAACAAGCCAAAATTCTTAAAAAGTCTAAATTATATTGTCTCTTGTCCTGCATAGTTCTACCCTCTTTTTTCACGATTATATCAATACCCTGTATAAAAGTCAAGTATATCAGTATTAATTCCCTTTAATTACAAATAATATTATCACGATTTGAAATTAAAGGAGAATTTATATATGAAAGCAACAGGTGAGGTTGCGAGCGCTCACGGTGTGAGATACAGCGAGCAAAACGAAGCGCTGCGGTCGATGATTGCGCCACGCTCCAAGTGAGCGCAGAGTCGGGCACCGCAAGAGGCAAGGTGAGAAGAATAGAGGCTTGTGTTATTATAACCTCTCAAAATTGTTGCTGAATTAAATTCAGACAATTTTGGAGAACATAGATACTCGTTTCACTCGTATGAGATAGGGCAAACCGCTTGAAACCCGCATAAACACTGGGGTTTTCGCTAGTTTGCCCTATTGAACACAAGCCCCTAATTTTATGGTTTTACGGCGGTTTTTGATAGAAAATTACATATAGATTTTTGTGAGCGTAATCTAAAAAGATTGCGCTTTTTTCTTGCAATTATTAATACTATATGATAAAATAGTAAAGTAGTTAGTTTACTTATTTACTTTTCGGAGGTGAAATGGTGGCTAAAACTAAATATCAGGAGGGGACATTTGGCGCATATTTTGTTGCACTCTTAAAAGAGAAACACTATACGCAAGCTCAATTTGCCGAAGATTTAAAAGTGTCCAAAACCTATCTTTTTGACATTTTCCATAATCGAATAAATCCACCTACCCCAGATAA
>JAZQGI010000005.1:0-22986 GCA_045539955.1 Acutalibacteraceae bacterium
GGTGTAAACACCGTCAACATCGGTATAGATTTGGCAAAGGTCAGCCTTTAATGCGGCTGCGATAGCCACAGCGCTTGTGTCGGAGCCGCCTCTACCCAAAGTGGTTACATCGTCATATTTGTTAATTCCTTGGAAACCTGCAACAATAACGATTTTCTTCTTTTCAATTTCGCTTTTAAGTCTTTCGCCATTGATGTTTTTTATACGGGCGATAGTGTGGTGAGAGTCAGTATTAAAGCCTGCTTGCCAGCCGAGAAGTGAAATTACAGGGCAACCCATTGTTTCAATAGCCATTGCAAGCAAGGAAATTGAAATTTGTTCACCAGCGGATAAAAGCATATCCATCTCACGCTTTGAAGGACTTTTTGGGTTGATTTCTTTAGCTTTTGCGATAAGGTCATCAGTAGTATCGCCTTGAGCCGAAACTACTACAACAACATCGTTGCCTTTTTTATAGTCTTCAACTATAAGATTTGCAACATTGAAAACCTTTTTTGCATCGGCAACTGAAGAACCGCCGAACTTTTTAACTATAAGTGCCATTATATTACCTCCGATTAGAGCATTGTTTTAAGGGTTTTAACAGAAATTCCGTTTTTGAAGAGTGTGAGCTTTTTTGAAATTTCGCTTAATTTATCTTTTTGTGTGATAAAGGCAATCTCGCATTTTGATTGGTTTGTAACAATACTTTCAGTATCACTGAAAATTTCCTTGAACTGTGTTTTTAAATTTTCAAAATTATCAGATTTAATAACAACGAAAAGACGGGTTTCAGGATCATAGGATAAATCAACATAATCATTATTTCCATCTTCCCAGGATAGATACTTGCGTGAGTCAAGATGTTTGATGCAGTCCATAATATCTGCAACAACAGCGCTTGCGGTGGCTTCTTTGCCGGCACCCTTGCCGTAGAATACAACTTCACCGGTTTGGTCGCCATTAAGCATAACTGCATTAAATACGCCGTTTACACCCGATAAAATACAATCACGGCTTACGAGAGTTGGGGCAACGCTTGCGGTAATTTTACCGTTTTCAAGTTTTTTTGCATGACCGATAAGCTTTATAACACAGCCAAAGCTGTCGGCATAGGCTACATCGTCAAGAGTGATTTTGGTGATACCCTCTGTTTTCACTTGATTAGGATAAACGTGCTTTCCAAAGCCCAAAGCCGCTAAAATGCAAACCTTACGGCAAGCGTCGTGTCCTTCAATATCGGCAGTTGGGTCTTTTTCAGCAAAGCCTAAATCCTGAGCAAGCTTTAGCGCAGTGTCGAAATCCATATTATCCACTATCATTTTATTTAGAATATAGTTTGTGGTTCCGTTAAGAATACCCCAGATTTCGTTGATGTCATTTGCAGACATACATTGTGTCATAGGACGAAGAACGGGGATACCACCACCGACAGAGGCTTCGAAAAGGAAGTTTGCATTGTTGTCCTGTGCGATTTTTATAAGCTCGGCACCCTTTGCGGCAACAAGCTCTTTATTAGAGGTTACAACGCTCTTGCCCGCGCTTAAGCATTTTTTTACGAAATCATAAGCAGGGTTTACACCGCCCATAACCTCGGCGACTACCTTAACGTCTTTGTCGTTAAGAATTATGTTGAAATCTTTAATAAATTTTTCACTGTAGGGCACAGAATTAAAATCTCTTAAATCAAGAATGTATTTTACATTTACAGGGGTTTTTACTCTGCTTGAAATACGTTCGTTGTGATTTATAAGGATTTCGGCAACACCAGAGCCGACAACTCCGTGTCCCATTATAGCTACATCAATCATTTTAATCTCCTGAAATATTTTCCATAAAAAGTGGAAATATTATTTTATATAGATATTATTATATTTTATTATGCAAGAAAAATCAAGTAATTTAATATATTTGGTAAAGACGTATAAAATTTATTGAAAACGGGGTTATTTGTTTGGAACGAACAGCAAAAAAGAACTTTATAATCGATGTATTTTATGCGTTAGTAATAATTTTTTTAATTATTGTTATTTCGGTTTTTATTTTAAAATACTTATTTCCCTTTGTAATAGGGGTTGCAATAGCTTATATTGTGCAGAGGCCTTCAAGATATTTATCAAATAAAACGAACATAAAAAAGGGTAATATTTCGGCTGTTTTTTCGGTTTCGGTTTATCTTGCAGTCGGATTTATTTTGGCTTTTTTGTTATATAGACTTATAAAATTTTCTGTAGGTTTTACCGAGCTTTTACCACAGTTGTTTGAAAAATTCAGCGGAGTTTTTTCGAAAATACAAACCAAATATTCAAATATTTTCTCACTTTTGCCCCAAAAATTTGCAGTTGCTGTTGATTCTTTAATAGATGATACTGTTTCAGATTTTTTAGCTAAAATAGGCAGTTTAATTTCAGATTTTGCGGGCGGTTTTGCTAAAAGAATGCCATCTTTTTTTATAAGCAGTATTGTTACACTTGTTGCTACTTGTTATATCGCAAAGGATTTTGACCATTTGATAAGGTTTTTAAAAACGCTTATTGGAAGTGAAGTGACAAAGAAAGCAATTAAGATAAAAAACATATTTGTCGGCAGTGTTTTAAAGCTTTTAAAGGGTTATTTAATTTTATCCTTAATAGCTTTGTGTGAGTTGTATTTAGGTTTTCTGATAATCGGAATAGATTATCCTTTTGTATTAGCTTTTATAATTGCTTTAGTAGATCTTTTTCCTGTTATCGGAACGGGGACAGTTATGGTACCTTGGGCGGTGACTTTAGCGCTTATAGGCAATATTTCTTTATCCGTTTCTCTTGCAGTTTTATATATTATAACAGTGCTTGTCAGAAATTTTTTAGAACCTAAAATAATTGGAAAACAGATTGGAATTAATTCGCTTTTTACTTTGATTTTTATGTTTGCAGGACTTAAAATTTTAGGGGTAGCAGGTCTTGTTTTGTTTCCGATAATCTTTATTGTAACGGTGCGTTATTACAAGGATGAAATGCAGGAGGGGTTGTCAGCCTGACGACTTTTGCATAGTATGTAGTAACGGAGTGACAAAAAATGAAGAGATATATAATACAAACGGGTACTGTGACCTATGCAATTAAGGGACGCGACCTGTTGCGAAAAAAGGGGTTTAAAGTTAAAATTGAGCGTGTTACCGCAGGCAAAACCTATGGCTGCGGATATGCGATTTTTTTGGAAGGAAATTTACAATCAGCAGAAAAAATACTCCGTGAAAACGGTGTGAAAATACTTGATATTCAAGAGCAAAAATGAATTTTAAGGCATCTCGTCATACGGGGTGCCTGTTTTTAAGGGTGATTTTATTGATATATTTTGATAATGCCGCAACAAGCGGTAAAAAACCGCAAACGGTTGTAAATGCGGTTGGATTTGCGCTTAATTATTTATCGGCAAATCCAGGAAGAAGCGGTCATAATTTATCTTCAAAAACAGCGGATGCAGTTTATAATGTGCGAAAAAAATTATCCGATTTTTTTGGTTCGCAGGGGCCTGAAACAGTGGTATTTACACAAAATTGCACTCATAGTATCAACTGTGTTTTAAAAGGAGTTTTAAGGCAAGGCGACCATATTGTAATTTCCGAGCTTGAACATAACGCGGTTATGCGCCCACTTAAAAAAATGAAGATAAAATATTCGGTTGCAAAAATTGGAGATACCATATCGCAAACACTTGAAAACTTTAAAAATGAAATAAAACCAAACACACGGCTTGTTTTAACAACAGGTGCTTCAAATGTTACAGGTGAAATACTCCCATTTTATGAAATCGGTAAAATATGTAAGCAAAGGGGAGTTAGGTTTTGTGTTGATGGAGCACAGGTTGCAGGTGTCTTGCCCATAAATATGCAGGAAATGAATATAGACTATCTTTGTGTTGCGCCGCATAAAAGCTTATATGCGCCAATGGGAATAGGGGTGCTTATATGTCGAAAGCCGATAGAAAACACAGTGATTGAGGGCGGAACCGGTACGGATTCTTTGGATTTTTCTCAGCCTAAAATGTTGCCTGAGTCAATGGAAAGCGGAACAATAAATGTGCCTGCGATTTTGGGCGTGGGCGCAGGGGTTGATTTTGTTAAAAAACAGGGCATAGAAGCTATCTATAAGCATGAATTTTCTCTTTTACAAAGGCTATATGATGAGCTTTCGAAAAATGAAAATATAATTCTTTATACCAAGGCGCCTAAGTTAAATCTTTTTGTACCCGTTTTACCTTTCAATTTCAAAGGTCTTAAAAGCCATGAGCTTGCAGAGATTTTGAATAGAAATGATATTGCAGTACGTGCGGGATTTCACTGTGCTCCTACTGCGCATAAACGCTTAAACACGCTTTCTCACGGTGCTGTAAGGGTGAGCTTTGGGGCATTTAATACAATGAATGAGGTTGCGAAACTTGTTGCAGTTTTGAAAGATAAAAAAATTATAAAAATTGCAAAATAGCTATTGAATGAATTTCTTATTTGTGTTACAATGTATTTGTATAGATATATTATAATTTAGGGAAAAGGATGTTTTGAGATTGAGCGGCATTTTTAATGCGATTTACGCCACTTGGAATCAAATTTTATATGCGATATCAAATATCAGAATTTTCGACATTCTGGATATTTTGGTTATTGCCTTTATAATTTACAAATCGATTGGATTTTTGCGTGAGACGAGAGCGGGACAGCTTGTAAAAGGTCTTTTTATACTTTTCGTTATTTATGTTATTGCAAATTGGTGGAATCTGGTTACTTTACAATGGATTTTGTCAAAGTTTATGAATTCTGCAATTATTGCAGCGGCAGTAATATTCCAGCCTGAGCTTCGCCGCATTCTTGAGAATGTAGGAAGAACTAAATTCTCTCACGACAGATTTTTTGACGATGGTGAAAGCGTTTTATCAGAAAGTATTGATAAAATCGGAAAAGCGGCAGGATTTATGTCTGAAAAGAAAGTCGGCGCGCTTATCGTTTTTGAACGCACAACCCAGTTGGGCGAAATAGTGAATACAGGAACCGTGTTAGATGCCGCACCCTCTGTTTCTGTTGTTAATAATATCTTTTTCCCGAAATCTCCGCTTCATGACGGTGCATTGATTGTAAGAGGAGGCAGGCTCTTAGCGGCAGGCTGTATTTTGCCTCTGACACAAAATGATAATATTAATTCCCAGCTTGGTACTCGTCACAGAGCCGCCATTGGTATGAGTGAAAATTCTGATGCGGTGATTTTGGTGGTTTCGGAAGAAACGGGAATTATATCTATTGCAGTGGGAGGAAACATAACCCGTAATTATAATTCTGTTACTGCTATAGCAGAGCTTCGCAGACTTTTGATTGCAGAAGATGATGTTAAGAAATCTAACACAATTATGTCGGTTATTAAAAGTTTTAACCCATTTAAAAAGAGTAAAGAAAGGAAGGATGACTAATGTCTAAAATTATTGATTTTTTCACTTCCTTTTCTTTGAGAAAATTACTTCATAACAGACGCTTTACTGTTCCTTTTTCGATATTTTTAGCATTTATTTTTTGGCTTTTGATAGTTGTAAAGGAAAACCCTATTATTGACCGTAGCTTTGCTAATATGACAGTTAATATCAATCTCGAGAATACTTTAGCATCTGAAAACGGTATGAGTATTGTGGGCGATGTTTCAGAACAAAAATTCACTGTTGTTGTGCGCGGTCCGACGTATCTTATAAGTTCGCTTAAGAGCGAAGATGTTAATCTTTTTGCTTCTGCCGCTTCGGTTGATGCGCCAGGTGACTATAGTCTTGAAGTTACCGCTGTTCCTGCTTCTTCAAATAAGGGATATGAGGTTTTGAGTGTCACTCCGTCAAACCTCAAGGTTTCCTTTGATTATATAGATACTAAGGAATTCACAGTTAAGGCTGTGGCAGAGGGTGTAACTGCGGAAAAGGGTCTTATCGCGGAAGACGGTGTTGTAAGCGCCGCTGAAAGCGATACTATAACAATTAAAGGTCCGCGTTCAGTTATCAATAAAATAGATTCTGTTGTAGCGTATACTAAGGTTAACAAAACCTTATCCGTTAGCGAGACATTTGATGCAGATATTAAATTATATAATTCTGAAAACAGAGAAATTTCCACAGATAATTTGACTTTGAGCGCTACTAAGGTTAAGGTTACTGTGCCTATATCTAAAAAGAAAACAGTACCTGTGGAGGTTGCGTTTACTAATTTGCCTGATGGCTTTAATAAGAATGCCTTGTCTTATACAGTAGACCACAAGACAGTAACCGTTATTGGCAAACCTGAAACTGTTGATAAAACAGAAAAGGTTGTGCTTTCAGCTATTGATATTTCAAAAATTTCAAAATCTTCATCAAGCTTTGATGTTTCGGCAAATTTGCCAGACGGTGTACGTTTGATTGATAACATTGAGCATTTTACTGTTAAGTTCAGTACGGAAAGTTTTAGCGAAAAGACAATAACGGTATCTGAATTACAGCTTAAAAATCTTGAAAATAATTTAAAAGCTAACGGCAGTAAAATTAAGAATGTTAAGATATGCGGTCCCTCGGCTGTAATAAACAGTTTTAACACTGCAGATGCGTATGCGGTGGTTGATTTATCGAATAAAAAAGCGGGAGAGCATTCAGTTGGTGCGATAATTTGCTTTAAGGGAATTGATAATGTCTGGGCAGTAGGTACCTACGAAACTACCGTTACAATTAAGTGAAAATAAGGGCTGAAAACCAGCCCTTATTTTATGATTTTAAACAGTTTTTATATCCTTGCGTATAATATATCGGAGGGATATTATGAAAACTTTTCTTTTGTTGATTTTTCTTATATTTGCTGTTTTTGGTTTGAGTGAGTTTCTACATATTTTGAAGCTATTCATCATTTTTCCAAAACGCAGACTTTATTCTCATCTTGTTGTTAATTTGCAGAATAAAACGGCAGAAAAACAGCTTTTATATATTTGTGAACAATATAAATGGCACGGCAAAAGCTTTGCGGATTTTATTGTTTTGGGTGTTGGCGAGTTAGATGCGCAGTCATATAAAAAGTGTAAAAACATTGCTGATAAATATGGGATATCAATACCACCGAAAGTTTGATTTTAAAGAAAGGGAAGTAAAATGGAAAGTTTTATAGCTGATGTTGTGAAAATCACCTTTCGTAATGAATCAAATTATTATACCGTTGCAGTATTAAAGTGCGGAACAGAGGAGTTTACTGCTGTTGGAGCAATGCCCTTTCTAAATGAGGGAGATACCGCAGAGTTTAAAGGTGAATTTATTGTACATACAACTTACGGTGAACAGTTCAAGGTGGAAAGCTTTGAACGAAAAGCACCGCAAAATAAAGCCGCTATTTTAAGATATTTATCTTCTGGAACTATAAAGGGTGTAGGTCCTTCTACTGCGGCAAGAATTGTTGAAAAATTCGGTGAGGACAGTCTTGTAGTTATTGATGAAAACCCGACTGCATTGGCAACTATAAAAGGTATTTCTTTGTCAAAGGCTATGGCTATAAACGAAGAATACCGCAAGCAATACGGAATTCGCGATATAATGCTTTTGCTCTCAAAATTTAATATTTCGCCCGACAGATGTGTGAATATATACCGTAAATACGGTGCTCGGTCAATTGAAATTATTAAAGCAAATCCTTATGTCTTGTGTGCTGAGGGTATTGATTTTAATTTTGAATTGGTTGAGGATATCGCGACAGATTTTCAATTTGATATGACAAGTGAAGAAAGAATTTTGGCAGGTATTGAATATGTTTTAAGAAAAAACCTGTTAAACGGACATACTTGTCTTCCAAGAAATAAGTTTGTTCCTGTTGCGTGTAAACTTCTTTCTTGCGAAGAATCTGTTGTGGAAATTTGCTGTGATAAGTTAATAGATAACTTCAGCCTTTACAGTGAAGAAATTGGCGGTATGGAGTTTTTATCCATTCCCGATTATTATAATGCAGAACAGCATATTGCCGCACGGCTTTTTTCTGTAAAAAAATTTATAAATACTTCGGTTACGGTTGATGAGCTTGAAATTCAAAATGTTGAAAATAAGCTTGGTATTAAGTTTGAAGAATTGCAAAAGCAAGCAATTTTTGAGGCTTTTCAAAGCGGAATTTTGATTTTAACGGGCGGTCCCGGTACGGGTAAGACTACTACTTTAAATGCAATAATAAAGCTTTTTGAAAACAGAGATTTAAATATCGAATTAGCAGCTCCCACAGGCAGAGCGGCAAAACGAATTACCGAGCTTACGGGAAGAGAGGCTAAAACCATTCACCGTCTTTTAGAGGTAGAGTGGGGTGAGGGGGACAAGCAGCAATTTGCGAGAAATGAAAAGAACCCCCTTGATTGCGATGTGATAATAATTGATGAAGCCTCTATGATAGATGCACTCTTGTTTGATAATCTGCTTAAAGCATTAAGACTATCGTGCAGAATAATACTTGTCGGCGACTCTGATCAGCTGCCAAGCATCAGTGCGGGTAATGTTCTAAATGATATTTTAGAAACTGATATTTTTCCTTCAATAAGGCTTAAAAAGGTTTTCAGGCAAGCTAAAGAAAGTCTTATTATACATAACGCTCATGCAATTATAAATGGCGAAGCGGCAGATTTTTCTAATAAGGATTCCGATTGTTTTTTCTTGCCGCGAACCGATAAATATTCCTCAGTGCAAACAGTTTTAGAGCTTATCTGCGACCGTTTGCCGTCTGCTTATGGGTTTAATCCTGTTACCGATATTCAGGTTTTATGTCCCTCAAAAATGCTTGACACGGGAACGGTTAATTTTAATAATCTTTTGCAAGAAAGGCTTAATCCTCGCAAAAAAGGTCAGCCCCAGTTGGCTTTTAAAGGCGTTTATTTCCGCACGGGCGATAAGGTTATGCAGATAAAGAATAATTATGATTTGCAATTCCAGAAAGATAACGGTGAGTTTGGCACAGGTGTTTTTAACGGTGATATCGGTTATATAACGGATATTGATATTCGCGGAGGAATCGTAAAAGTAAGGTACGATGACCGCGTTGCCACATATTTTACAGATGATCTTAATCAGCTCGAACTTGCCTATGCCGTGACTGTTCATAAAAGTCAGGGAAGTGAATATACCTGCGTAATAATCCCTTTGAGTGATGTTCCTAAAAAGCTTATGTACCGCAATCTTTTATATACAGCGGTAACAAGAGCGAAAAAACGATTGGTGCTTGTGGGGGATAGGGAGATATGGAACTGTATGGTGGCTAATAATCGCAAAACCTTACGTTACACCTTGCTTCAAAAATTTTTAAAGGACAATTTATCGGATGAAGTTTTTTGATGTCATTGCGAATGCATTATTTCCTAACAAGTGTATATGCTGCGGTGAAATAATTGATAAAGATGATTTTCTTTGTGATTACTGCTATGAAATGATAGAGTATGTTGATTTTTCTAAAATTTGCAAGCGGTGCGGTCTTGATAAAAAAGAATGTCAATGTAAAAACCGTGTATTTCATTTCGGCGGAAGTATTGCACCGTTTGTAAATAAAGAGGTTGCAAGGAAATCTATGTATCGCTTTAAGTTTGGAAAAACTTTCAGCGCTTCGAAATTTTTCGCATTTGAGATGGCAAAAGCTGTGAAAACAGTGTATAATGATATCGAATTTGACGGGATTGCTTTCGTGCCGATGCATTTTGTAAAGAGATTAAAGCGTGGGTTTAATCAGTCTCAAGTGTTGGCGAGAGAGCTTTCAAAAATACTTGACCTAAAAATTTTTGAGGGTCTGCTTTCGAGCAAATATTCCCCTAAAATTCAACACGAAACGCCCTTTAAAGAAAGATTTTCTAATATTAAGGGTAGGTACAAATTTAATTATAATGTTACTGGCAAAAGGATTTTGCTTGTTGATGATATTAAGACAACCGGCGCCTCGCTTGATGAATGTGCAAAGCAGTTGCTCTTGGCAGGTGCCGATAATGTGTATTGTGTTACTGGTCTTATAACTCAGTCAAAGAAAGGAAAGAAAATAAATGGCAACTGATATCGGTATAGATTTCGGATCTTCGAAAACGGTTATTTTTTCGAGTTCAAAGGTTGTTTTAGAGCTTCCTAATGTCGTCACAGTCGACAGTGAGAGTTGGGAAGTGGTATATACCGGCGAAAAAGCAAAGCAAACCTTGGGAAGAACACCCGAGAGTATGCAAACCGTTTTTCCCATAGAACACGGTGTTATTTCTGATTATGATTTGGCAGAATATATGCTTAAAGAGTATATGGAACAGGCTTTTGGGAATAAGGTTTTAAGACCGCGGATTATGGCTACTTTGCCTGCAGGTCTTACCGAGCTTCAGCATCACTCACTTGCAAATGTTGTTGAAGCCGCGGGAGGCAGAAATATTACTGTTATTGAAAGTCCGCTTGCAATTGCTTTCGGCTTGGGAATTGATTTTTCAAATCCCCACGGAACCCTGATTGTTGATATCGGAGCAGGTACTACCGATGTTGCGGTTATTTCAATGGGCGGTATTGCTACCTGTAATTCCTTTAAAACAGCGTCGTTTGATATAGATGCACAGATTATTCGCTATGTAAGAAAAGAATTCAATATTGAAATAGGAAATCTCACTGCCGAGACTATAAAAATTAAGGTTGGCACTGCGATTGAACGTGATGTTGAAATTGCGGTAATTGCAAAGGGAAGAAATGTTTTTACTGGGCTTCCCGAAAGCTTTGAAATCACTTCAAGTGAGGTTTATGAAGCTATCAAAGATACACTTGATACTATTTGTAACGCCATACGTGAAGTACTTAATAAGACCGACCCTGATTTAGTTGCTGATATTATGGCGGACGGAATGTACTTGGCGGGCGGTGGCTCACAGCTTTCAGGCTTTGCGCAGAAAATTGAAGAGTACCTTGGCGTTAAGGTACATCATCTCGAAGACCCTGCACATAGCGTTGTAAAGGGTGCCGCTGTAGCGCTTAAGAAGAGCGAATTACTTAAAAATGTGGATTATCAGATGCGTTCTATAAAAGAACTTGAAATAGAATAAAGGTGAAGATTATGTTAAATGAAAAAATGCTGCAGTTAGGCGAAAACCGTTCGGTTATTCGCGAAATTTTTGAATATGGCAATAAAAGAAGAGCCGAAATCGGCGCAGAAAATGTATTTGATTTCAGTCTTGGAAATCCAAGCATTCCCGCTCCAAAAGAAGTAAATGAAGCTATGGTTAAGTTACTTACCGAAACTGACCCTGTAAAGCTTCACGGATATACTTCGGCTCAGGGCGCGCCAGATGTCAGAAAGACCATTGCTGACAGTATAGAAAACCGTTTTGGAATTGCGGCTGATATGAACCTTATCTATATGACCTGCGGTGCGGCAGCTTCACTTACAATTTGTCTTAATGCTATCTGTAACAAAGGTGACGAGGTTATCGCTTTAGCTCCGTTTTTCCCCGAATACCGTGTTTTTGCTGAAAAAGCGGGCGCAAAGCTTGTTGTAGCAAAATGCCGTGAAAGTGATTTTCAGATTGATTTTGAAATTTTGGAAAATGCAATTACCGAAAAAACAAAGGCAGTTATTGTAAATTCTCCTAATAACCCCACAGGTGTTGTTTTGTCAGAAGATACAATAGCAAAACTTTCCTCACTTTTGGACAAAAAACAAAAAGAATATGGCAAGCGTATTTTTATTATCTGCGATGAACCTTACCGTGAGCTTGCTTATGATGTGGAAGTGCCTTACATACCCAATTTTTATAATAACACCTTAGTGTGCTATTCCTACAGTAAATCACTATCTTTACCAGGTGAACGCATAGGATATATTTTTGTGTCACCAAAAATCGAAAATTGCGAAAAGGTTTATGCTGCAATTTGCGGCGCAGGCAGGGCACTTGGTTTTGTTTGCGCTCCAAGTCTTCTGCAGTTTACAGTTAAGGATTGTGTAGAGCTTACAAATGATGTTACTGTTTATAAGAAAAACCGCGATTTGCTATATAACGCTTTAACAGAGTACGGTTATACAGCCGCTAAGCCGGACGGCGCTTTTTATCTTTTTATAAAATCCCCTGAAGCTGATGCAAATGCTTTTTGTGAGAGAGCAAAGAAGTATGAATTATTGCTTGTTCCGAGTGACTCTTTCGGATATGAGGGATATGTACGTATAAGCTATTGTGTTTCTACTGAACAAATAGAAAAATCTTTACCTTATTTTAAAAAACTCATTGAGGAATACAAGTAAACCAAAATTGACAAGCTTTCGCATTTGATTGTGGGGTATTCGTTATGAAAGCAGTTAAAAACAAACCCGAAATTAAAAATCTTTTCGATGATAATATCTCTGATTTCGAAGAAGAATTTTTAAGGAAACATAAACAAAACGGTGAAAAAACTTCTTTTTTAAGTAATATTTTTTTCTTGTGCAAGGGTCATTATAAGGATATTGCAATAGTTATAATTTTTTGCACCTTGCAGTTAAGCGTTCTTTTGTTTTTGCCAATCGCAACGTCAAATATAATTAACGCTATTGTTGATAATACGGCTAATAAATTAAATATTATAATCGCTAATGCATCAATAGCTATTTTTTTGCTTACTATAAATTACCCGCTTCAAATGACATATCAAAGACGCTTGGTAATAATTACGCGTTCTATTGAGGCTAAACTTCGTGGTTCAATAATTCGAAAATTACAACATTTAAATATTGCTTTTAGTAAAAAAATGCCATCGGGTAAAATTCAGTCTAAAATAATGCGCGATGCCGAATCCGTTGCAGGTACGATTAGATATGTTATACGCCACGGTACCCATATTGTTGTAAATCTTACGACAATTATTGTAGTTATTCTTGTAAAAGGATGTTGGCAGTTACTCGTATTTTTTGCCCTTTGTATTCCTGTTTTATTTTTTATTTCAAAACTTCGAAGAGCCATCAGAGAAAAAAACCGAGCATATCGTATAGAGATGGAAAAGACCACCTCAAAGGTTGTTGATATGGTTGATTTGATACCTGTTACGAAAGCTCATTCGGTAGAAAATTTTGAGATTGAAAGAATGTCAAAGCTTATGAGTGACACCTCAAAAGCCGGTTTTGAAATTGATTATGCTAATAGTAGATTTAACACATCGACATGGCTGATTATACAGTGTCTTAATGTAGGATGCCTTTTGGTTGTGGTGTATATGGCATTTATTGGAGCGATAAAAATAGGCGATATTACTTTATACCAATCTTACTTTTCTCGGCTTTTAGATAGTGTTAATACGGTTTTGAATTTTTTGCCGACTATTATTGCAGGTGCTGAAGCAATTAATTCAATAGCAGAAATATTAAAATCCGACCAAATAGAAGAAAATAGCAGTAAAAAAGTATTAACTAAACTTAACGGTGATTTTGAGTTCTGTAATGTTGAATTCAGATATGATGACGACGACAACAAAATTTTAAACGGTCTTTCCTTAAAGGTGGCTGCGGGTGAAACAGTGGCACTTGTTGGGGAATCGGGAGCAGGAAAATCAACAGCTATTAATCTTGTAACAGGATTTTATTTTGCAGATTCAGGCGCCCTTAAGATTGACGGCGTTGACATTAAAGATATTGACCTACATTCGTATCGCTCTCACTTGGCAGTTGTTCCCCAAAATAATATTTTATTTTCAGGCACTGTGCGTGAAAATATAACCTACGGCTCACCTAATGTAAGCGAAGAATTTTTACAGCATATTATTGACCTTTCCTGTTTGAGAGATGTTATCGAAAAACTTCCAAAAGGACTTGATACCCTTGTCGGAGAAAGGGGATATAACCTTTCAGGCGGTCAGCGTCAGCGTGTTTCAATAGCGCGTGCACTTATCCGTAATCCGCGTGTAATTATTTTCGATGAGGCTACAAGCGCTCTTGATACGGTTTCCGAAAGGCATATCCAAACAGCTATTGAAAATCTTTCAAAAGATAGAACAACCTTTATTGTGGCTCACAGACTTTCTACAATTAAAAACGCTGATAAAATTGCAGTTATTGATAACGGAAGATGTGTTGAGTTTGGCACTTATGAAGAACTTGTCGAAAAGAAAGGCGAGTTTTATAAATTCAGAGAGCTTCAGGTATAATAAAAACCACACGATTGTCGCGCGGTTCGAAAAAGGTTAACCGATGAAAAATTTTGTTAAAGAAAAAAATTTTATATTGTCGCTCGTGCCGCGACAGGCACGCCCTTTCTTGTGTAGGCGAAAAGAAAGGGCGGAAAGATTCGCCTAAGGGGGAATTTCGATTTCCCCCTTAGGTGACAAAATTAAATTTTATTAAAACGCCGCCAAAGAGTGAAAACTGCGTTTTCAATTTGTCGGCAAGTTTTACGTGTTTTATAATATCTTCGCTGTCACCGTAACCCCCTTAAACGACAAGGGCTACGCCCTTGACCCGTTTACGGGTGACTAATAATCTTTGCAAGACTGTCAGGCCAATCATAAAGCGCACTTGTGCGCCGCCAATATTGTTTAGGAATAGCCCTAAAATGAAATACCCCACGTTAGACGTGGGGATTCTTATTGTTTTAATCGTTTTTAACTATATGAGCAAAATCAATACAACCATTACCGTGCGTGAATTTAATGTTTGTTAGGTTTTCGTTGTAAGCAATAATTGTTTTTTGTGTCATTAATGGCACAATATTGTTTGATTTTAAAATTTCACTTTGAAGCTCGGAAAAGTTTTCGCCGTTATATTCAATGCC
This sequence comes from Acutalibacteraceae bacterium, assembly GCA_045539955.1. GTDB lineage: Bacteria > Bacillota > Clostridia > Oscillospirales > Acutalibacteraceae > UBA737. The sequence continues at coordinate 14,706 of JAZQGI010000005.1, forward strand.
GAATTTTTCGAGATATTCATTTATGTCGGGTGAATCAGCAGAGATAGGAAAAATGCTTAAAGCGTAAGTCCTGTCGGTCAGTTGTGACTGTAAAACCGACGGTGCGGAGACGGCTTCAATATTAACGAAAGCGCCTAATTGGTTTTGCCAGTGACCGACTATATCGGTTACTACTGTCTTAGAAAAACCGTCGTCATAGTAGTATAAAACCACATCTGTTGGAAATTTTTTATCAACAAGGCTTTCGATTTCTGACTTGAAAAGTATTTTCGAATTTTCTAAATCATAAATAGGCATACCCGACGGGGAAGAAGAGGTATTGAGTACCTGTGGATAAATACTCTGTGCACTGCTGTATCCTGTAATCAGATTTTTAGAAAAAACCTGTGGGCTTGCAAGCGTTACTAACGATTTTCTGATACCTTTTGAAAAACCATCACTTAAGGTTAAAAACCAACAGATGTTTTCATAATCTGCAGTTTTAAGATTTGCATTATTTGCAGTTTCAATATCTTGCGGTTTTATAAATGCAATATCGGCATCATTTTCTGATAAAACCTGTATTGGTGTGCGGTCTTTATCAATAGAAAAGAAGACTGCGGCATTTTTAGCTTCGAAATCTCCTTTATAAAAATCATTGCGGTAAAGCCTTATTCCAAAAACTTCTTTGCCCCATTTAGCAAGTCGGTAACTACCGTTTGAAAGTGTGGTTTCTTTTTCTAAACCGTATTTGCCAGCGGATTCGTTAAAGAAACTTTCATTGCAGGGCATTGCAATGCTTGTGGTAAGTGTTTCCTCGAAGTTTTTATCTTCTTGTGAAAGTTCTATTATTAGGGTTCTGCTATCGGTCGCTTTTACGCCCAAATCATAAATTGATTTTTCGCCGTTAAGGATATAATTTGCATTTTTTATATTGCTAAGCCTTTTTGCAAAAGGTGCTTCGGTTTTTGGGTCAACAGCTCGCCTTAGCGCAAACACAAAATCATAGGCTGTGATTTTTTCTTCGTTACTCCACATAGCGTCTTTTCGAAGACGGAAGGTGTAAGTCAGGTTGGTTTTTTTATAATTTTCTGCAACACCGCATACGAGTTTTCCATTTTCGTCCTTTCGCAAAAGACCTTCGAAAATATTTCTCACAATCATAAGCTCAGTATCGCTTACAGCGGTTTGTGGGTCGAGAGTTTTTGGCTGTTCTTGTAAAGTGAAATATATGTATGCTTTGTCTGTATTGTCGCAAGCAGTAAATGATATCATTAAAACTACGCATATAAACAGGGAAAATAGGCGCCGTAAGGTGTTCATCATAACGTTTTCCTTTCGAAAAATATGTATTATTACAATGGTTATAGTTAGTCGAAACAGTAATAAAATTTACTGTTTCGACACCAAATATTTGACTTGGAAACAAATTTTCCAAGAAAATTTGACAATATTCATTGCAATGAGTGTAATGCACAATTGAATTATTAAAAAATTCAATTGTGCAAAGCCGATAAAATCGGCTTGTCGAAACGCTTCCCAAAGTTTCGACAAATTATACTTATTATACAATAATTTATCGTTTATTTCAACCTTTCTTATTATTTTGGAATATATTTTATAAAAAAATCGATTTTTAAGTAAAATTTGTTTGTAAAACATAAATATATATGTTATAATATATTAGTATGTGTGGGTTTGTTATTTTTTTAACAATCTTACCGACGATTATCAAAAGGAGGATTTTGTTTATGCTCAAAAAAATCAGTAGTTTGCCCTTTAAGGGTACAGCAGAACAGGAAGCAAAGCTGGAAAGTGTAATCAATGCAAGCAAGCACGACAAAAGTCTTTTGATGGCTGTTATGCAAGAAGCACAGGAAATCTACGGCTATCTTCCTATGGAAGTGCAGACAAAGATTGCTGAAGGTATGGACGTGCCGCTTGAAAAGGTATACGGTGTTGCTACTTTCTATGCACAGTTTTCTTTGTCGCCTAAGGGTGAGTACAACATTTCTGTATGTTTAGGTACTGCTTGTTATGTTAAAGGTTCGGGTGATATTTTCGATAAATTCAGCGAACGTCTTGGCATCGGTTCAGACGAATGTACAGCAGACGGTAAATTCTCACTTACAGCTTGCCGTTGTATCGGTGCTTGCGGTTTGGCTCCAGTACTTACTGTTAATGAAGAAGTTTACGGACGCCTTACTGTTGACGATGTTGACGGTATTTTGGAAAAATACGGTTTTTCAAAATAAACGACAAGGATAAATTTTTATGAAAATCAGCACGATTAAGGATCTACTCGAAGCAGATGTTATTTGCTACGAAGAAGGACTTGACTTTCACGTTTATTCAGCTTGCGGCAGTGATATGATGAGCGATGTTTTAGCTTATGTAAAAGACCAAGCGGTTTTACTTACAGGTCTTGTTAATTCACAGGTCATCAGAACTGCTGAAATGATGGATATGAACTGTGTGGTTTTTGTTCGCTCAAAAATGCCTACTGCCGAAATGATTGAGTTAGCACGCGAAAGCGGTATAGTCCTTTTAACTACAAGCAAAAGAATGTATGAGGCTTGCGGTATTTTATATAGCAACGGTCTCTTGAGTAAAAAGGTTTAAAATGTCTGATGTATTGAATTTTCATTTTGATGTTGATGGTAATGATTTTAAATCGGCAGGTCATGCATCATTTTTAATGAAAAAGAATTTAAGGCAGTTAGGGCTCCCGCCCGAAATTATCAGACGCGTTTCTATTGCAATGTATGAAGGCGAAATCAATATGGTAATTCACGCTCGCGGCGGAACAGCTGATGTAAATGTGTATGAAGACTGTATTGAGATTATCCTTAAAGACACAGGCCCTGGTATTAAGAATATCGAACAGGCTATGCAAGAAGGTTTTTCCACTGCTACAGATAATATCCGTTCGTTAGGATTTGGCGCAGGAATGGGACTTCCTAATATGAAACGCTATACCGATTATATGAATATTGAATCAGAAGTCGGTGTAGGGACCACTATTACAATGAAAGTAAATTTTAATTAGTTTTCGGCAGGTAATTTATATGAATACATATGAACATTCAGTAGTTTTAGATGTCGAAAAATGTAACGGCTGTACGACCTGCCTTAAGCACTGTCCTACAGAGGCCATTAGAATTAAGAACGGTCATGCTGTTATTAACGAAGGCAGATGTATTGACTGCGGTGAATGTATCCGCGTTTGTCCAAACAACGCCAAAAAAGCAAAGACTGGCAGTCTTTCGGAAATTGATAAGTTCAAATGGAAAATTGCTTTGCCAGCCCCTACGCTTTACGGTCAGTTTGATAACTTGGATGATGTCGACTATGTGCTTGACGGTCTTTTAAAAATCGGGTTTGATGATGTATTTGAGGTTTCTGCCGCTGCAGAACTTGTTTCGGCATATACACGAAAATATCTTAAAACCGACGGTATTGTAAAACCTGCAATAAGCTCTGCTTGTCCTGTGGTTACCCGTCTTATAGCGCTGCGTTTTCCATCACTTCTTGACCATGTGATACATATGCTGCCTCCAATGGAGGTTGCGGCTCACTTGGCGCGAGAAAAGGCAAAGCGCGAACATCCTGAGTTTTCTGATGAAGATATAGGCGTATGCTTTATTTCACCGTGTCCGGCTAAGGTAAGCTATGTTAAGAACGGCTTTGCTGGGTATAAAAGTAAAGTGGATTTGGTAATACCGATAAGCGATATATATTTTCAGCTTATTAGCGTGATGAAGTACGGAAGTGATGTTAAACCGCTTTCAAATTCAGGTATTATCGGTATCAGTTGGGCTTCTTCAGGCGGAGAAGCAACCGCAATCTTTAATGAAAATTATCTTGCGGCTGACGGTATTAATAATGTAATGCGTGTGTTGGATCAGGTTGAAAACGGAAATATTCCACCGCTTGAGTTTATTGAGCTTAATGCTTGTACGGGAGGCTGTGTAGGCGGGGTGCTTACAATTCAGAATCCGTTTATCGCAAAAGCAAGGCTCAGGTCACTTAGAAGATATATGCCTGTATCTGAGAATTTCACAGTAGAAACAGACGAATATTTGCCAAGTGAATTTTTGTTTGATGATTTACCAACTTATCAGCCAATATCCCGACTTTCTTCCAGCATGGCAGAATCAATGCGGATGATGGCGGATATTCAAAGGCTTAAAGCGGAACTTCCGGGACTTGACTGCGGTTCTTGCGGTGCTCCTAATTGCAGAGCATTTGCTGAGGATATTGTAAAAGGGCATTCAACCATTGATAAGTGTCTTATAAAAAAGCATAATGATGGCGGTGTTCAGGAATGAAGGTAAAGGAATTAGCTAATCAAGTTGGATTCGAAATTGTAACCTTGCCTGATGGCGAAAGAGAAATCGACGGTGTATATATCGGTGACCTTTTAAGTTGGGTTATGGGCAGAGCAAAGGCAGATAATGTCTGGATCACAATAATGTCTAATGTAAATATTTTAGCAGTGGCATCTTTAGCGGATACAGCGTGTATTGTTTTGGCTGAGGGTGTTTCGGTTGACCAAGAGGTTATAAATACCGCATTGGAAAAGGACATCAATATTCTTAAAACAAATATGGATATTTATAACACTGCAGTTACATTGAACGCAATAATATGAAAAAGTATTACTACGACTTACATATTCATTCTTGTCTTTCGCCTTGCGGTGATGATGATTCTACACCAAACAGCATCGCAGGTATGGGCGAGCTTAACGGACTTAATATTATGGCGCTTACCGACCATAATACCGTAAAAAACTGTCCGCACTTTTTTGAAGCTGCAAAAAATCACGGAATAATCGCGATTGCGGGTATGGAACTTACAACATCTGAAGAAATTCACATGATTTGTCTTTTCGAGACTTTGGAAAATGCCGTGGCGTTTGACGGCGAAATCGAAAAGAGGCGTATTTTGATAGAAAATCGTACCGATATTTTTGGTAATCAGTTGGTTTGTGACAGCTTTGATAATGTAATTTCAAGTGAAAAACATTTGTTGTCAAACGCGACGTCGGTTTCCTTTGACGAAGTGCCAGAACTTGTGAAAAAATTCGGTGGGGTTTGTTATCCTGCTCATATCGACCGCGATTCAAACTCAGTAACAGCGATATTAGGCGGTCTCCCGCCTAATCATCCTTTTAAGTTTTGTGAACTTCACAATAAACTCAAAAAAGATGATTTTGCTGATACAGGCTGTGAGTTTATTGTAAGCAGTGACGCTCATTATTTATGGGATATAAGTGAAAAGGAAAACTTCTTTTTACTTCCCGAAGATGATGAAAATGCGGTTAAAAACCTTTTTAAAATTTTGAGGGATAAAAGATGAAAGAACTATCATTAAACATTCTCGATATCACCGAAAATTCGGTTAAAGCGGGTGCAACTCTTACCGAAATTTCGATTTTAGAGAGTGCTGACAAAATGGTTCTTACCATTACCGATAACGGTAGCGGAATGACCGATGAAATTTTAAAAGGTGTAGTAAATCCGTTTTATACCACCCGCACTACGCGAAAGGTTGGTATGGGGTTACCGCTTTTAAAACTTGCCGCTGAGCAGACAGGCGGCTCAATGGAAATAAGCTCAAAGCATTTTGAAAAATTTCCGAGTGAACACGGTACAAAAGTTTCAGCCACATTTTTTAAAAACCATATTGACTGCGCACCTTTAGGTGATGTTGTTGAAACGGTTAAAACCTTGATTCAAGGACACCCAGATACCGATTTTTTGTTTTCGCATAAAACAGAAAAGGGTGAGGCTGCACTTGATACGAGGGAATTAAGGTTAATGCTCGAAGATGTACCGCTTAATACTTATGAAGTAATTAAATGGATAGAAGAATACTTACGCGAACAGTATTCCGAAATTCAAAAAGCATAGAAAGGAAGATTTATAATGAAATCTTTAGCTGAATTACAGGCAATCAAAGAGAAAATGAAGAATAAGGTTATTCTTCGCGAAGGTACTAACGACATTCGTGTTGTTGTTGGTATGGCAACTTGCGGTATTGCTGCAGGCGCTCGTCCTGTGCTTAACGCATTGGTAGAGGAAGTAAATGCTCTCGGTCTTATGGACACTGTTACCGTTTCACAAACCGGTTGTATCGGTATTTGTGAATATGAACCTGTTGTTGAAATTTTCGAAGCAGGCAAGGAAAAGGTAACCTATGTCAAGATGGACGTAGAAAAAGCTAAGAAAATAGCTAAAGAGCATTTAAAAGGCGGCAATGTTGTTGCTGAATATACAATTAAAGCATAAGCGAATAAAATATTGGAGGTAAAAATATGGTTCGTGCACATGTGTTAATCTGCGGCGGTACAGGTTGTACTTCTTCAGGCAGTGCTTCTATCCTGAAGGCTTTTGAAGAAAATCTTGTAGATTTTCAACTTACAGAAGAAGTTAAACTTGTTCAGACCGGTTGTTTCGGCCTTTGCGAATTAGGTCCTGTTGTTATCGTTTATCCTGACGGTACTTTCTACAGCCGTGTAACCCCCGAAGATGTAAAAGAAATTGTTGAAGAACATCTTTTGAAAGGTCGTCCTGTTGAGCGTTTGGTATATAACGATACAGGTAAGGACGCTCCAAAGGTTGAAGGTCAGGTTGCTTTAAGTGATACCGCTTTCTATAAATCTCAAAACCGTGTTGTTCTTCGTAACTGCGGTGTTATTGACCCTGAAAACATTGACGAATATATCGCAATGGACGGTTATGCAGCTTTAGGTAAGGTTCTTACCGAGATGAAGCCTGAGGATGTTATTAAAGTTATTTCGGATTCAGGTCTTCGCGGACGTGGAGGCGGCGGCTTCCCCACAGGCTTTAAATGGTCTTTGTGCGCTCCTAATAAGGCTGACCAAAAATATGTTGTATGTAATGCTGACGAGGGCGACCCAGGCGCATTTATGGACCGTTCCGTTTTGGAAGGCGACCCACACTGCTTAGTAGAAGCAATGGCTATCGCAGGTTACGCTATCGGCGCTACCGAAGGTTATGTATATGTTCGTGCCGAATATCCTATCGCTGTTAAGCGTTTGCAAAAGGCTATCGATCAGGCTCGTGAATACGGTCTTTTAGGTAAAAATATATTTGGCTCTGGCTTCGACTTTGATTTGTTCATCCGTTTGGGTGCAGGTGCGTTCGTTTGCGGTGAAGAAACTGCTCTTATGACCTCTATTGAAGGTAACCGCGGTGAACCGAGACCTCGTCCGCCTTATCCGGCAGTTAAAGGTCTTTTCGGCAAGCCTACCGTTGAAAACAACGTTGAAACCTTTGCTAACGTTCCGCAGATTATTCTTCGCGGTGCTGAGTGGTTTGCTTCAATGGGTACCGAAAAGTCAAAGGGTACTAAGGTGTTCGCTTTAGGCGGTAAGATTAAGCACACTGGCCTTGTTGAAATCCCGATGGGTACTACACTTCGTCATATTATCGACGAAATCGGCGGCGGTATTCCTAATGGTAAGAAGTTTAAGGCTGCTCAGACAGGCGGTCCTTCAGGCGGATGTATCCCTGCAAACCTTATCGATACTGAAGTTGACTATGACAACTTAACTGCTATCGGTTGTATGATGGGTTCAGGCGGTCTTATCGTTATGGACGAAGACAACTGTATGGTTGACATGGCTAAATTCTTCCTTGAATTTACTGTTGACGAATCTTGCGGTAAGTGTACTCCTTGCCGTGTAGGTACAAAGCGTCTCCTTGAATTGCTTGATAAGATTACTTCTGGTAAGGGAACACTTGAAGATGTTGACAGACTCGAAGAACTTTGCTACTACATTAAGCAAAACTCTCTTTGCGGTCTCGGTCAAACTGCTCCTAACCCTGTACTTTCTACACTTAACTTCTTCCGTGATGAATATATCGCTCACGTTGTTGATAAGAAGTGTCCTGCAGGCGTATGTAAGGATTTACTTACCTTTACAATCGATAAAGAAAAATGTATCGGTTGCGGTCTTTGTGCAAGAAACTGCCCTGTTTCTGCTATTGCTAAGACTGATTATGTTGCTCCCGGTCATAAACTGCCTTCTTATGAAATTGACGCTGAAAAGTGCGTTAAGTGCGGTGTATGTATGGGTAACTGTAAGTTTAAAGCAATCTCTAAGATATAAGAAAGGAGCCTTTTAATAATGGATATGATTAATGTTAAAATTAACGGTATTGCTGTTAGCGTACCTAAGGGCTCTACTGTTTTAGATGCTGCCCGTAAAGCAGGTATCGAAATCCCAACCCTTTGCTTTATGAAGGATAAGAACGAAATCGGTGCTTGC
>JAZQGI010000006.1:0-35115 GCA_045539955.1 Acutalibacteraceae bacterium
CTTTTAAAGCGTGGCACACCTGAAGAAATCAAAGCGCGCGCACTTTCGCTTATTGAAAGGGTTGGACTTAGCGAAAAAATTGAAAATTACCCCTGTCAGCTTTCGGGCGGACAGCAACAGCGTGTAGCTATTGCCCGCGCATTAGCATTGGATCCTGATATTCTTTGCTTTGACGAACCGACCAGTGCCTTAGACCCTGAGCTTACGGGCGAAGTTTTAAAGGTTATTAAAGGTCTTAAAAGTAAGGACAGCACAATGATTATTGTAACTCACGAAATGGAATTTGCTAAAAATGTTTCTGATAAGGTTATATTTATGGCAGACGGCGTAATTGAGGAGATGGGCAGTCCTCAGGATATTTTTGAAAATCCTCAATCCCCAAAGACTAAGCATTTCTTAAATAAATCTTTAGAAGAATTTTAGGAGGAAGCTATGGGTACTAATAAGATTACACAGGAAATGAGAAAAGAGTTGTATAAATTATTAGCGTCTATTAAAACCCCGGAAGATTTTGAAACCTTGATGAATGATTTATGTACCGACAAGGAGGTTGAGCAAATGGCTCAACGAGTTATTGCGGCAAAGCTTCTTATGGAGGGTAAAACATATAATCAGGTTATAGAGAAAACCGATATTTCATCGGCAACCTTAAGCCGTGTATCCAGATGTGTTCAATATGGACAAGGTTATAAAAAATTCATAAAATAAAATTTAAGCGTCTTGTAAGAAGAACTTACAAGACGCTTTTTATATTACCCGTTTTCTTTTGTCAGCGTAATTTTTCCACCGTCAATATGAAAGGTTATATCTCCGCATTGGTCAGTGCGGTAAATTTCAGTATTGTTATTTTCAAGCAAAGAAAGTGTTGATTTGTGAGGGTGGGAATAAATGTTGTCTTCCCCTACTGATATAACAGCATATTCGGGTGTGACTGCATTTAAAAATTCCTTCGTAGAGGAGGTGTCACTGCCGTGGTGGGAAACTTTCAAAATGTCACAATCTAAATCGAGATTTTCGTTTAACAGCTGTTTTTCCATCTTAGCTTCGGCGTCGCCTGTAAACATAAATTCTATACCGTCTATTTCGGCAATTACAAAAAGTGAACGGTTGTTTTCGTTAGATTTATCGGTGTAATCTGAAAGAATTGTAATTTCAAATTCACCTATTTGAAAGTTCATTCCTTGCTTGGCATTATAATATTTGGCACCGCCGTTTATTGCAATTTGTCTGCCGTTTTTTGCGGTTGAAATACTATTTTCTAATATGGTAGGCATAATAAGATTTTCGATTTCGAAATTTTCGGCAATTTTTGGCAGACCTCCAACGTGGTCTGAATGTAGGTGAGAAATTATGACGGCATCTAACTGTGTGATGTCAAAGTCCGAAAATTCTGCGCTCAAATCATTTGCGGTGTTGGGAAGTCCTACATCGATTAGCGCGCTGTAGCCATTGCTGTAAATGAGTGCGCAGTCACCCTGACCTACATCCATAAATTTAACAAAATCCTGAGAGGTGTCAAATCCATCGCTTTTATTTGTTAATTTATGAAATGAAAATGGATATTTAATAGCATAAAGTATTACGGCGAAGATAACCACCGTTATAATCGCCGTAAGTATAAATCTGGTTTTGCGTCTGTTGTTATTATTCATCAGAGGAAAGTTCCATTTCCATAAGCTCATCCTGTGTTATTAATACCTTTCTCGGTTTTGAGCCTTCGTAAGGTCCTACAACACCACGGGCCTCCATTTCGTCAACAATACGCGCCGCGCGTGCATAACCGAGCTTTAACTTTCTTTGTAAAAGTGAGGTGGAGGCAAGTCCGTTTTCCACAACCACTCGAATTGCTTCTTTGATCATTGGGTCTTCATCGGGACCGTCCTCTGCAAGACCTGTTTTTTGCTTCTTCTCAATTGCCGCCTGACGCTCTATTTCAAACATAACATCATCATCGTAGTTAGCGGCTTTATCACCTTTTATGAAGTCAACAACATTTTTAATTTCTTCGTTACTTACGAAACAACCCTGCAATCTTTGGGGTTTGCTTGTGCCAACAGGACTAAATAGCATATCGCCGCGTCCTAAAAGCTTTTCGGCGCCTGCGGAGTCGATAATGGTTCGGCTATCTATTTGCGAAGAGGTTGTAAGCGCAATTCGGGTTGGTATATTGGCTTTAATAACACCTGTAATAACATCTACCGACGGACGCTGTGTTGCTAAAAGCAAGTGAATACCCGCCGCACGTGCCTTTGCGGCAATTCGTGCAATGGAGTCTTCAACTTCTTTAGAAGCGGTTTGCATCAGGTCTGCAAATTCGTCTATCATAATTACTATGTATGGCATTTTTTCCACTTCGTTTTCAGGGTCGTCGCTTAAGGTTTCAACAAAGCGGTTATATTCTTCAATGTTACGCACCTTGCGGTCAGAAAGCATTTTGTAACGTTTTTCCATCTCGGTTACAGCCCAACCAAGAGCACCTGCGGCTTTTCTTGGGTCGGTAACAACAGGTACTAACAAATGCGGAATGCCGTTATATGGTTCAAACTCAACTGTTTTTGGGTCAATAAGCAAAAGCTTTAATTCGTCGGGTGAGTTTTTATATAAAAGACTTATGATAATAGAGTTTGTGCAAACTGATTTACCTGAGCCTGTAGCACCTGCAATAAGACCGTGCGGCATTTTTGAAATATCAGTAGTAATAATATTGCCGCTTATATCCTTACCCAAAGCTACAGTAAGCTTGCTTTTGGCTGACATAAATTCGGGTGCTTCAAGAATTTCGCGTATAGTAACTGCGTTCTTTTCTTTGTTTGGCACTTCAATTCCGACTGCCGCTTTGTTCGGAATGGGTGCTTCTATACGGACATTGCCTGCCGCAAGGTTAAGGGCGATATCGTCGGCGAGAGCAGTAATACGGCTGATTTTAACACCGGCGCAGGGCTGTAGCTCGTATCGGGTGACAGTCGGTCCTCGGCTTATGTCAACAATTCTGGTTTCAACACCAAAGCTTTTTAAGGTTTCAACAAGATGCTCTGCTGTGGTAGTAGTGTCTTGGCCGATGCCGCCCTTTGAAGCCGTAGGTTCTTTAAGTAGAGTGAGCGGTGGGAAAACATAGCCCGTATCGGTTGCGCTGTCAAGCTCTTTTACCTCTTCGGTGAAAACCTTTGTTTCTTCCTTGAAGTTAATTTCAAGAGCCTCTTCCTGTGCGTTTTTAAGCGCAGTATCCATTGTTTCTTTATCTTCGCTACCCTCAGGATATGTAATTTCCTCGGGTTCGGGCGCTATTTCCTTGCCGTGATAAGCATCAACAAGACGCCTTTGCTTCGGGCTCATACGCATACGCGCTTTTTTGCGCTCTTGAGGGCCGTCATCAACAGGAATATCAATATTGAATTGGCGGTTTTGCTGTTCCTCGGCGTATTTAGTATAAGCGTCCTCTGCGTGTTTCTTAACCGAAACCACAGGGGTTGCCATTGTTTTGAAAAGTGAAATAAGGGTTGTGCTTGTGAGTATCATCAAAAGCACGAAAATAAGCAAAATAAGTGTAATTGCCGCACCTGTTTTGCCGAAGGCCAAATAAATCGGCTTACCTAAAAGCGCACCTAAAAATCCGCCGTTTTTGAGCAAAATTCCACCCTCATAAGCAGTCGTCAAGTGCTCGAAGAAGGTTAAATCCGGGTCTTTTGTGGTAAAAACATCAATAACAGCGCCGATTAAAACTACAACTGCGCTGCCTTCAATAAGCTTGGCTTTAATAGAGCTTCCCATTTTATCGGTTGCAAACATAACCGCGATAAAGCCGAGCAGGAATGGGTAAAAATATGCTGTTACACCGAATATTCCAAAAATGAAATTATGTATAAAGGTCCAGATATTCTGACCTTTAATGAAAACTACGCAAAGCAAGAACACAGCAACCGCAAACCATATTACAGAATGCAGTTGGCGGTTGCCCTCATTTACCGGTACTGCGCGCCTATTTTGTTTTTGGGGCGTGGATTTGGTACTTCCCTTTTTTTTGGTTGCCATAACAACTCTCCCTATATGTGTTAATTTTCTTCTATCAGTTCGTAAAGTCCGCTTAAAACATCTGAAAGTGTGCCGATTTTATCAATAAGTCCTGTTTCTACAGCCCTTTCTCCCGAAAGCACCGAGCCAACATCGGTCACCATTTCTCCTGTGTTCATCATAAGCGAAGTGAAATTTTCCTTGGAAATTCCAGAGTTTCGCACCACAAAATCGGTTATGCGCTCCTGCATACGTGCAAAGTGGTTAAACATCTGCGGAACCCCTATTACAAGTCCATTTGTTCTTACAGGGTGGACTGTCATTGTAGCACTCGGCGCTATAAAAGAACGCTTAGCAGATACTGCCAAAGGCACGCCGATAGAATGACCGCCGCCTAAAACAAAAGAAACTGTCGGTTTCTTCATACCTGAAATCAGCTCAGCTATAGCAAGCCCCGCCTCAACATCACCGCCGACGGTGTTTAAAATCACAAGCAGCCCTTCAATATCTTTTGACTCCTCAACTGCTACCAGCTGTGGAATAATATGCTCGTATTTTGTGGTCTTGGACTGTTCGGGCAAAACGTTATGTCCCTCAATTTCGCCGATTATTGTAAGGCAATAGATTTTGTGTTTTCCGCAAAAGGTAGTCGAGCCAAACTCTTTTATTTCCTCGCCAACTTCTTGCTTGTTGTTTTTGTTATCACTCATTAAATTCACCCAAAATTAGTATGGAAAGAATTCAACAAATAATTCATAAACATTATAGCATAAAATTTATTATATAACAAGTTTTTATAATAGCTTTTCAAAAAAAGATTGTAAAATCATCGGCAATATGGTATCATAATATTACAAAAATCGACAAAAGGGGAAGATTATGCGAGCGGACGGAAGAAGACTCAAGAATACCGACCCTATGTACAGGGTTGCGGCGCACATTATGGATAAGCGTATTGATTCAATGAATATGATAACCATTGATATCCCTTACGCACCAATGCAGGAGTATGTCAACAAAAAGAGAAAAGAGGGCATTTCTGTAAGCCATATGGCGTTAGTACTTGCGGCGTATCTACGCACAATGGCAAAATACCCAGAGCTTAACCGGTTTATTGTAAATAAAAAGGTTTATGAAAGAAATGAAATTGCAGTTGGTATGGTGGTTTTACAGTCACTTGAAAGCCATGAGGGCACAATGTCTAAAATGTACTTCGAGAAAACCGACACAATTTTCGATGTTAATGATAAAATAAATACATACGTTAGCGAAAACCGAGAAGCGCCTGAAAATAACGGCACGGAAAAGATTATTAAAATTCTTTTAAGCATTCCGGGTCTTTTGACGGTGGGAGTTAAGTTTTTTAAATTTTTGGATAAGCATGGTCTTTTGCCAAAGGCTATTATTGATATGTCACCTTTCCATATGAGCCTTGGTATCACAAACCTTGCATCTATCAGAACAAACCATATTTACCACCACTGTTACGAATTTGGAACAACCAGTATATTTATGGCAATGGGTAATCTGCGTGAAGTTCCTAAGCGCAAGAGCGGTGAGGTTGTTTTTGAAAGAAGCTTGCCGATAGGCGTTACTATGGATGAGCGTATTTGCTCGGGCAGTTATTTTGCAACTGCTTTCCGTTATATGAAGAAATTACTTGCTGATCCTCAAGTATTGGAATTACCGCCTGAAGAAGTAGTGGAAGATACTTGTAAATAATGGTTGATTTTATACAGTTTTTGGTATAAACTATAAGAGATAAAATTATTGGAGGAATCAAAATGTTAGTATCCGCAAAAGAAATGCTCAATAAAGCAAAAGCAGGCAAATATGCTGTTGGCCAGTTTAACATTAATAACCTTGAATGGACAAAGGCTATTTTGCAGACCGCTCAAGAGCTTAATTCACCCGTAATCCTCGGTGTATCTGAGGGCGCAGGTAAATATATGTGTGGCTATACCACAATTGTTGGTATGGTAAACGGTATGATTAACGAGCTCGGAATTACTGTTCCTGTAGCGCTTCACCTTGACCACGGTTCTTACGAAGGCGCTAAGAAGTGCATCGAAGCAGGCTTCTCTTCTGTTATGTTCGACGGTTCGCATTATCCGATTGAAGAAAACATTGCAAAGACAAAAGAATTGGTTGAAACCTGTAATAAATTAGGTCTTTCTTTGGAGGCTGAGGTTGGTTCTATCGGCGGTGAAGAAGACGGCGTTATAGGCGCTGGCGAAGTTGCAGACCCGAACGAATGCAAAATGATCGCTGACCTCGGTGTTACAATGCTCGCTGCAGGTATCGGTAACATTCACGGTAAATACCCTGAAAATTGGGCAGGTTTAAGCTTTGAGACTCTTGATGATATCCAGAAGCTTACAGGCGATATGCCTCTCGTTCTCCACGGCGGCACAGGTATCCCTGCTGATATGATTAAGAAAGCAATTTCTTTGGGTGTTTCAAAAATCAATGTTAACACCGAATGTCAGTTGGCTTTTGCAGAAGCTACCCGTAAATATATTGAAGCTGGTAAAGATTTGCAAGGCAAGGGCTTTGACCCAAGAAAGCTTTTAGCTGATGGCACACAGGCTATTAAAGATACTGTTAAAGAGAAGATGGAACTTTTCGGTTCTGTTGGTAAAGCTTAATTAAAGGCTTTCTCTTTTAGCGCAGAACAAAAGCAAAAAACAAAAGGTCTTACAGTTTTTCTGTAAGACCTTTTTTGTATATATTTGCATTTTAATGCTTTTTTCTCGCTCGGAGTACTTTTGTACGCCGTCGCGCGAAGAAAAGCATTTCTGCATCTAAAATAGAAAGCCAGGGTTTATGGTTTAATAAAATAATTCCGAATTCCGCATTCCGAATTCCGCATTTAAAAAACTCCGCCGAAGCGGAGTTTTTATTTGTTATCAATCTCAAAATAATCTTCAAGTCGGTCTACAAAAGCATCTGCGACGGTTTCGTATTCATCATCATCTTCGATTTCGTAGTAATATTCTTCACCGTCTTCTTCCCCAACCTTGACAATTACAAGCTCTCCGCTGTCGTCAAGCATTTTTTGAGGATCTTCAAAGGTGGGAAGAAGTGCCAAATATCTGCCGTCATCAGTTTCGATAGCGTCAAGCACTTCGAAAGAATATTCCTTGCCTGCATCATCTGCAAGGGTAATTATATCGGGATTGTATTCGTTATTCATTTCTGCCATAGTTATCACTCCTTAAGACTATTCTAATATTATTCTTCTTTTAAGTCAATGTTTTTATGCTTTTCGAAGTCCAAAACCTTTCTGAATTGGGTTTCGTAAAGCTCTTTATACTTTTCGCTCTTGTCTATAAGCTCAAGGTGATTGCCCTCAGCCGTTATTACACCTTTTTCGATAACCATTATTTTATCTGCCGCAATAACGGTTGAAAGGCGGTGAGCAATAACGATACTTGTTCTGCCTTTCATTATGTTGTTGAGTGCGTCGCTTATAAGGTTTTCTGAGATTGAGTCAAGCGAAGAGGTTGCTTCATCTAAAATCAGAATTTTCGGGTTTTTAAGCACTACCCGCGCGATTGATACACGTTGCTTTTCTCCGCCTGAAAGCTTAAGCCCGCGGTTGCCGACTATGGTTTCAAATTTATCGGGCAGACTCATAATAAAGTCGTAAATATTTGCAACCTTGCAGGCATTTTCAATCTCTTCCTTTGTGGCTTCGGGTTTAGCGTATAATAGATTTTCCAAAATTGTGCCGTTAAAGAGGTAGGTGTCCTGAGTTACAATACCGATATTTGTGCGAAGATATGATAAATCAAAGTCTTTTACATTAACTCCCGAAACTTTAACTTCGCCTATTAAAGCATCGTAAAGACGGGGTATCATACCGATAATGGTGGATTTACCCGCGCCTGAGGTACCGACAATGGCATACATTTTGCCTTTGGGAACAGTGAAGCTTACGCCCTTTAAAATTTCCTTATTTTTTTCGTATGAGAAATGGACATCGCTAAATTCCACACAGCTGTCTTCTAAATCGGGTTTTTGCGGATTTTTTGGGTTTTCGATTTGGTGCGGACGGTCAAGGTATTCGAAAATGCGGGTAAAAAGCGCCAAAGAACGAATGAAGTCAACCTGCAAATCAAGAAGCGAGCGCACAGGCTGATAAAGTCGGTTTACCAGTGATACA
Organism: Acutalibacteraceae bacterium; assembly: GCA_045539955.1. Lineage (GTDB taxonomy): Bacteria > Bacillota > Clostridia > Oscillospirales > Acutalibacteraceae > UBA737. The sequence goes on from JAZQGI010000006.1 coordinate 8,177, forward strand.
ACAACTGTAATATCGCCCACAGAAAGACCGCGCTCACCCGCGCTCATAATCAGGAAACCGCCTGCAAAGTAAATGCAAAGGGGAGCTATTTGAATAAACATTCCAAGAAAAACATGGAACCAACTGCCCGCGCGGCGCTCTCGTATTGTGGTTTTTGTAACCTCGTTATTTATTGCGCGGAATTTTTCATACTCGGTCTTTTCCTTAGTGAAAAGCTTTACAAGCATTGAACCGCTGACAGATAAGGTTTCGTTTATATGTGTGTTAAGCTCGTCACTTTTTTCCTGAACCTCGCTTGCAAGCATCCAACGCTTTTTGCCTACGGCTTTTGTGGGAAAGATAAGCAAAGGTATTACAATAAGCCCCACAAGTGCGAGACGCCAATCGGTGTAGAAAAGATAAAAAACACAGGTACCCACTGTTAGAATGTTACTTACAACCGATGTCAGCATAACTGATATTACTGCGCTCACACCGTTGATATCGCTGTTCATTCGTGTTATGATATCGCCCTGTTTTTCATTAGTGAAAAATGCGTGTGGCATATGCTGGAGATGGTCATACATTTCGTTTCGCATATCAAAAATAATTTTTTGCGATATCCAGGAGTTTATATACTGTTCAAGAACGCTAATTATCTGCGATAGCGAAAGCACAACAAAAGCTAAAACCAATAGCTGTATCAGCATTTTCATACTGCCGTTATCTATTATAGAGTCTACAATTCTACCTGTTATAATAGAGGGGAAAAGCCCCAGTACTGCCGATACGATGAGAGCGGCAAAAACAAGTAAAAACTGCCATTTATAAGGCTTTAAGTAATTTAGTATTCTTAGCAGTAATTTTTTATCAATTTTAGGCTTGTTTTGCTTTTCCTCTTCGGTTAAAAATCCGCGCGGTCCACCGCCTATCCGCATAGGTCCGCGCATACCTGCAGGAGGGGGGTTCATTGGTCTCATAAAGTCACTTCCTTAATACAGGTATATTTTAACATATTGCACAAAGAAAAGTATGAACAAATATACATTTTTACGAAATATACAAAAGTTATCAACTTTTGCTTGACAAATTGTGTATAATAACTTATAATGAAGACAGAAAAGAAAGGAGGAGCTAAAATAATGAAAGAGTTAACTCCACCTGAAAGGTTTCTTAAATAAACGAAAGGCGTGATTCCAATGAAGTAAGAAATTTAAAAGTAAAAACCTTCAAACATTAATGGACTCTTTAGAAATAAAATAATAAATTCAAAAATTTACATATATAACACCAGGCGGTGATAAAATGAAAGGAATTAAACGTTTTATCAAATAAACTGTTAGGGTGAATCCAATGTACAATTTAAATTTTAAAACTTAAGGTTTAACAAGTTTGCAAATAAGAAAATAACTTAGGGGAACGCCCCAAGAAATGAAAATAACGCCGTTTTTACGGTATGCAAAAAAGGTGAAATTTTAAGTGATAGATACAACTGAATATTATTAGAAGCGGTTATGAATGGATTTTTTCATAACCGCTTTTTGTGTAATGAATGTCAAATTGATTATTCGTAGGGCGACCATCGGTCGTCCGTTAGATTTAATCAAATTTAGATGGACGTGCAATGCACGCCCCTACAATGTTATTATATAGATTTTACGATAATTCAGAATTCCGCATTACGAATTCCGAATTAAAAATCCCCGATTTCTCGGGGATTTTTTTAATTACATAAGGCTTTTGTAAAGAGCTTTGATATCAGCTTCGGTTACATCCTTGGGGTTACCAGGACGGCAAGCGTCGGCAAAAGCATCAGCTGAAAGTGCATCAAGGTCTTCTTCCTTAACAACACCTTTAAGTGAGCAAACGATACCAACATCTTCAGCAAGCTTACGAACAGCATCAACAGCGGCAGCGCGGTATTCGTCCTGAGTCATTTTCTCTACACCCTCAACGCCCATAGCAATAGCGATGTCGCGGTATTTGGTTCCTGTAGCTTCAGCGTTGTAAGCCATAACTGCGGGAAGAAGTGTAGCGCAAGCCTTGCCGTGAGGCATATCATAGTAAGCAGAAAGTGTGTGAGCCATTGAGTGGTCTACACCGAGACCTACGTTGGAGAAGCCCATACCTGCGATGTATTGACCTAAAGCCATACCTTCGCGTCCGTCAGCTTCGCCCTTAACAGCAGCGCGGAGTGAACGGCCGATAACTTCAATAGCTTTAATGTGGAACATATCAGAAAGCTCCCAAGCACCCTTTGTTATGTAGCCTTCAATAGCGTGTGTTAAAGCGTCCATACCTGTAGCAGCAGTCAAAGCTGCGGGCATTGAAGACATCATATCAGGGTCAACAACAGCTACTATCGGGATATCGTTGGTGTCAACACAAACGAATTTACGCTTTTTCTCAACATCAGTGATAACGTAGTTGATGGTAACTTCTGCAGCAGTACCAGCAGTGGTGGGAACTGCGATAATCGGAACGCATTTGTTCTTTGTATCAGCAACACCTTCGAGAGAACGAACATCTGCAAATTCTGGGTTGGTGATAATTATACCGATAGCCTTTGCGGTATCCATTGCAGAACCGCCGCCAATAGCTACGATACAGTCAGCACCTAAAGCCTTGAAGGATGCAACACCGTTTTGTACATTTTCAATTGTAGGGTTAGCCTTGATGTCTGAATAAATGCCGTATGCGATACCTGCATTCTCAAGTACATCGGTAACTTTTTTTACAACGCCAAACTCGATAAGACCTGGGTCAGTTGCAACAAAAACTTTCTTGAAGCCTCTGCGAGTAATTTCATCGGGGATTGCGTTTATGGCGCCTGCGCCATGGTAAGAAGTTTCGTTTAAAGTAAATCTGTTCACTTAAAACACCCTTTCGTTAAATATTATACTTGCATTTTACATTATTCAAACTGAGATTTCAAGATAAATTGTTAAAACTTTAACCTATTTGAGTTCAACTAAAATATGCAGGTATTAGCTTGAATAAATTTTACTTTATTTTCATAAATTTTAAAAAAGGGAATTTAAGGAATGATGGTGTGAATATATTAAAGCGCGGCTTACTGCCTTTGTTTTTAGTTCTAATGGTGTGCGCGGTTTCGGTGTATTTTTATGCCGAGGAAAATGTAGCAGTTGTTACGGGGACTAAGATTAAAGGTCAAAACACGGTTATAATCGATGCAGGCCACGGCGGGTTTGACGGAGGCGCGGTAGCAAGCGACGGTACGGTAGAAAAAGATATAAATTTAAACATTTCGTTAACACTTGAAACCCTCTTGAAACAAAACGGCTTTCATGTTATAATGACAAGAGAAGCCGATGTTTCCACTGAGGATACCGAATCGTCACAAATTGCTTCAAAAAAGAAAAGCGACCTTAAAAATCGCCTTAATTTGATGCGAGATAATCCCAATGCGGTTTTTGTAAGTATACATTTGAATAAGTTTACAACCTCTTCGGCATTCGGTTCACAGGTGTTTTACAGTAAAAATGAGCAGGCACGTATTTTAGGAGATAGAATACAAAGCGCAATCATAAGTCTTATTCAACCGGAAAATACACGTGTTAATAAGCAGGCAACAAGCAGTACATATTTGCTTTATAATGCAACGGTACCTGCGGTATTGGTTGAGTGCGGTTTTTTGAGTAACGCGCAGGAACTGGAGAAATTAAAAAGTCGTGATTATCAGGATAAGATGGCTTTTAGTATTTATTGTGGAATAGCGGAATATTTTAAGGAGAACGGAAATGGCAACGAAGTCTAAAGTAGTATATATTTGCTCACAGTGCGGGTATGAAACTGCAAAGTGGATGGGTAAATGTCCCTCCTGCAATAGCTGGAGCACTTTGGAAGAAGATGTCCGTATTTCCAAGCCTGTTGTAAAGACAGCTGCCGTCGGTTCTTCTGTGGCTATAGCAAAACCGCTTTCGCAGATAGATGTAACCGATGAGGAACGTTTTGTTACAGGAATAAAAGAGCTTGACCGTGTGCTTGGCGGCGGAATTGTCAAGGGTTCAGGCGTGCTATTAAGCGGTGATCCAGGTATTGGAAAATCAACTATCCTTTTGCAAATTTGTAACGCTTTACAAAATCAGGTAAATATACTTTATGTTTCAGGTGAAGAATCTGCAACACAGATAAAAATGCGCGCACAGAGAATAGGCATTGGCAGTGATAATGTTAATATTATGACCGAAACTGATGCGCAGATAATTAGTAATTATATAGTATCTGCAAAGCCGAGCCTTGTTATGATAGATTCTATTCAGACAATGCAAATCGGTGAATTGTCTTCTGCTTCGGGAAGTATTGTTCAGGTCAGGGAGTGTACTAATTTATTACTTCGCACCTGTAAAAGCTTGGATATCCCGCTTTTTATTGTGGGTCACGTAAATAAGGGCGGCGACATTGCAGGACCTAAGGTTATGGAGCATATTGTTGATACTGTGCTTTATTTCGAGGGTGAGCGCAACCAGTCATACAGAATTTTGAGAGCTATAAAAAACCGATTTGGTTCTACTAATGAGATCGGCGTGTTTGAAATGAGCGAAACGGGTCTTAGAGAGGTTGAAAATCCATCTGCGATGCTTCTGTCAGGCAGACTTACAGATGTTTCGGGGGCTTGTATTACTTGTGTTATTGAGGGTACACGACCGCTTTTGGCTGAGGTCCAAGGGCTTGTTACAACAACAGGCTTTGGTAACCCGCGCAGGACCGCCACGGGATATGATTATAACAGGCTTAATCTCCTGCTTGCAGTTCTTGAAAAACGAATAGGACTTTATTTCTCAAATCTTGATACGTATGTAAATATAGTCGGAGGTATGCGTCTTGACGAACCTGCGGCAGATTTAGCTGTAGCAATGGCGTTGGTTTCAGGACTAAGGGATATTGCAATAGACGAGCATACAATTGCTTTCGGTGAAATCGGGCTTTCGGGCGAAATCAGAACAGTGCCTCGTGCACAGGCGCGTGTTAACGAGGCGGTACGTCTTGGTTTTAAAAGGTGTATTTTGCCAAAAGCCTGCCTTAAACAGATTACGAACTGTCCATCTTCAATCAAGCTTGTCGGTGTCACTAATTTGGGACAGGCACTTGCTATTATCAGTTAAACGCGAAATGAAATAAGGGCATACGTTCTCTAAAGAATTAATATTACTGCAGGTTTCAAGCTGGCAGTAACCATCTGTTTGAAATTTGCAGTTTTCGGCACACTGGATTAAACCCAAAAAAATCACTCCCTAAATAATATGGGCAGTTTTATTTATTTTATTTAAAACAATATTGGATAGGAAGAAAAAATGGAAAACTTAAATTTTGTGATTGGAAAAAACCTACAAATTCTAAGAAAAAAGAATAAACTTACCCAAGTAGAGCTTGGCGAAAAGCTTAATTATTCTGATAAGGCTGTTTCCAAATGGGAGAAAGGAGAATCGCTTCCTCCTATTGAAGTGTTTTATGAGCTTAGTCGGCTTTATGAAGTAAGTCTTGATAACATTGTGAGCGAAGAAAAAATCAAGCCTGTTTTAATAGAAACGAAAGATATGCGTAAAAGATATTTACATATCACCCTTTTAAGTATTCTTGCAGTATGGCTTGTGGCTTTGGTGTTGTTTGTATTTTTTCACATTTTTACGGGCAAATATTATCCTATATGTTTTGCTTGGGCTGTACCTGTATCGCTAATTGTCGGCATTGTCTTTGATGCTATATGGAATAAATGTAAAATACTTTTTGCTCTTATATCAGGTCTTGTATGGAGTGTTCTGCTGTGTACTGCGGTTCAGCTTTTACACTTTAATATATGGGAGATTTTGCTTATAGGAATTCCGCTCCAGATTGGCGTTATAATTTGGTCGAGAATGGTGAAGAAATGATTATTGGTAACGATTGGGATGTCGTTTTAAAAGATGAGTGGCAAAAGCCTTATTTTAAAGAGCTTTGCCGTTTTCTTGATAACGAATATACGAACCAAACAGTGTATCCAGAGCGAGCGAATATATTTAAAGCACTTGAGTATACCTCTTTTGCGGATACAAAGGTAGTAATAATCGGGCAAGATCCATATCACGGCAAGGATCAGGCGCACGGGCTTTGTTTCTCGGTTATGGAGGGTGTTAAATTCCCGCCCTCGCTTCGTAATATTTTTAAGGAATTGGAGAATGATGTCGGCAGAAAAATTACTGAGAGCGGTCAGCTCGATTCCTGGGCAAAGCAGGGTGTATTATTGCTTAACAATGTGCTGACTGTACGGGAAGGTCAACCTACAAGCCATAAAGGTAAGGGTTGGGAAATTTTTACCGACCGTATTATTGAAGAACTTAATGGCAAAACAACACCGATAGTATTTTTGCTGTGGGGAGCCCACGCTCAAAAGAAAGCTGAAAAAATTACAAACCCGATTCATAAAAAGCTTACAACTGTTCACCCCAGTCCGCTTTCGGCACGCAGAGGTTTTTTCGGCTGTAAGCATTTTTCCGAAACAAATAAAATTCTTAAAGCTTGCAATATGGCAGAAATTATATGGTAAAAAGAGGTCATTGACAAATAATGTCAAATACTGTATAATTATTCCATAATTTTTGCGAAAGGTGAATTACTATGTCAAAAGGGATTGTTCGCGCAGTTGATAAAATGGGTAGGGTTGTTATTCCTAAGGAATACCGTACACAACTTGGTATAGAAAATGAAGTGGATAGCTTTGAAATTATACCAGACGGCGATAAACTTATTCTTAAAAAATATCAACCATATTGTGTTTTTTGCAATAAATTGTCAGCAAGTGTTAAGATTGGCGGATATGCTGTTTGTACCAAATGTATTGATCGCCTTAATGAAGCAAGAAAACATTTAAAATAAATACTTGACAAAGATTTTTTTTGGTGTTATAATTTTTAAAAATGTTAAATGCGTTGACGGAATTATTGCTTAATTTCGGTGTTCAGAGAGCCGCGCGGTTGGTGTGAGTGCGGTACACTTTTTTAAGTCAAGTCTCATTCCTGAGCAGAGCGGCTGAATTTTATAGTAAGCTGCTACGGCAGGTCCCGTTATCAAGGCCAAAGGCTTGTTAGAGCCTTGCTGAGTGACTGTATTTATACGGTAAACAGGGTGGTACCGCGAATTAAATTATTCGTCCCTGAGGATGTTATTGCATTCTCAGGGATTTTTTAATGTAAGGAAGAAGGTAATTTTATGAAAATCAAAATTGCAGACAGAACATTATGCGGGAGCGGCGCAGTATTCGGTTTTAAGGAAAAAATCGAAATAGCAAGACAGCTTGAACGCTTAAATGTGGATGCTATTGAACTACCTAAAATAGAAAATGATAAGGCGGATATATTGCTTGTACGCACTATCGGTTCTTTTGTTACAAATTCAGTAATTTCGGTTGCGGCTATAACAAAGGCCGATGTTGAAAAGGCTTCTTTGGCACTTTCAACTGCAAAAAATCCGCGTATCAGGATTGAACTTCCAATGTCCTGTGTAGGTATGGAGTATTCATTGCATATAAAGTCACCTAAAATGCTTGATATGATAAAAGAAACGGTTGCTTTTGCAAAAGAAAAATGCGCAGATGTTGAATTTTGCGCTATTGATGCTACAAGAGCAGAGGCTGATTTTTTGAAAGAGGCAATTTCTATAGCTAAACAAGCAGGGGCAAGCTTTATTACTCTTTGCGATTCCACAGCTGAAATCTTGCCGGATAAGTTCGGCGAATTTGTGGCTGAATTTAAGGCGGATGGCATAGAAACGGGCGTTATGTCTGAAAATAAGAACGGTTTAGCCGCTGCGGATGCCGTAATTGCAGTAAATAACGGGGCCAGCGTGGTAAAAACCTGTGTTGGCGGAAGCATTACACCGCTTGAAACCTTTGCGGGAATTATAAAAAACTGCGGTGAGTCTTGTGATTTCGAATCTTCGGTTAAATTTACCGAGCTTAACCGAATTATAAACCAGATTTGTTGGATAATAAACAATGCTAAGACCGATAAAAATTCTGTTAGTGTGGTTTCTACATATGAAACCGAAATGGAATTGGATGCTAATGATGATAAAGAAACGGTGCTTTCTGCAGTTTTGAGCTTGGGCTATGATTTGTCCGAGGAGGACGCAGCAAAGGTTTACGACGAATTCTTACGTGTTGCTGATAAAAAGCGCATTACCGCTAAAGAGCTTGACGCTATTGTAGCAAATGTTGCTTTACAGGTGCCGCCTACATATAAATTGGTTAACTATGTTGTAAACAGCGGTAACATAATCACATCTTCTGCACAGATCACCCTTGAAAAAGATGGCGAAGCCCTACAGGGTATTGCTACAGGTGACGGTCCTGTTGACGCCGCTTTCAGAGCTGTTGAACAGATTATCGGCTGTCACTATGAATTGGATGATTTTCAGATTCAATCCGTAACAGAGGGTAAAGGTGCTATGGGCGGAGCAGTTGTAAAGCTTCGCAGTGAAGGAAAGCTTTATTCGGGCAACGGTATTTCTACGGATATTATCGCTGCAAGTATTAAAGCGTATATAAATGCCGTAAATAAGATTGTTTATGAGGAGGCATAAAAATGAAATTAGCTTTTTCAACAAAGGGCTGGCACAATAGCACTTTTGATGATTTTTGCGAAATTGCAAAAGAACTTAAGTTTGAGGGAATAGAACTTCATAATATTCATAACCGCCTTTTCACAGATAAGGACGGCGCTTTCCACGATTATGCTGCAGCTAAAACTGTCAGAAAACTTTATGAAAAGAAGCTATCAATCCCTTGTATTGATACAATATGTAATCTTGCAGATACCGAAAATGAAAATAAAAGCATAGACGAAATTGAAAAGTGCATTGAAATTGCTTCAAATCTGCATATTCCTTATGTTCGTATTAAGGCTTACGGTGAAGAAAATTATGATTTTGTGCGCGGTATTATTGCAAAGGTGCTCGACAAGGCAGAAGAAAACGGTATTGTCTTGCTTATTGAAACTTCAGGAATTTTTGCAAACACTTCCCGTCTTTGTGAGATGCTTGACAGCTTTGCGCACGACAATCTTGCGGCTTTGTGGGATATGTATGCTACATACTTCGTTGCTAATGAGGACGCCGAAACTACAATAAAAAATTTAGGCGCTTACGTAAAGCATGTTCATATTAAGGACGCACAAAAGACCGAAAACGGTGACGAATTCTGCCTTATTGGCGAGGGTGAAATGCCTATAGAAGAAATGATGTTGGGTCTGCGCTCGGTGAACTTTGACGGTTTTGTATCTCTTGAATGGATACCCGATTGGTGCGAAGAGCTTGACGATATGGAGATAATTTTTTCTCACTTCGTAAACTTTATGAAGCAGTTCGGCGATACTAAGAAGAATGATTCTCTTTATTATAACCGCGCGCATACGGGTAGATATGTATGGGAAAAGGATCGCCTTATTGACTGTACTTTTTCACAGGTGCTTGACCGTATGGTAGAGGAATTCCCTGACCAATATGCTTTTAAATATACAACCCTTGATTATACAAGAACCTATAGTGAATTCCGCGACGATGTTGATACCTTTGCGCGTTCTTTAATTGCTCTTGGTGTTAAAGCGGGTACCCATGTGGCTGTTTGGGCTTCGAATGTTCCGCAGTGGTATATTGCATTCTGGGCAACCGTTAAATTGGGAGCGGTGCTTGTAACTGTTAATACTGCTTACAAAATACACGAGATTGAATATCTTTTACGCCAGTCTGATACTCATACTTTAATTATGACAGAGGGCGCAAAGGATTGTCACTACGGCGAGATTATTGCTGAATTATGCCCTGAGCTTGAAAATACCAAGCCTGGCTCACCGCTTCACAGTAAAAGACTTCCATTTTTGCGTAACGCTATTACTGTTGGCTTTAAGCAAAAGGGTTGTCTTACCTGGAACGATGCTATTGAGCTTTCTACACAAATCCCCGTTTCTGAGGTTTACAGAATGGCGGCTGCGGTCCACAAGGATGATGTTTGTAATATGCAGTACACATCGGGAACTACAGGTTTCCCAAAAGGTGTAATGCTTACACATTATAATGTTGTAAACAACGGTAAATATATAGGGGACAGAATGGAACTTTCCACGGCTGACAGAATGATGATTCAGGTGCCGATGTTCCACTGCTTTGGTATGGTGCTTTCAATGACTTCGTCTATGACACACGGCGCTACAATGTGTCCGATGCCCTACTTCTCAGCAAAATCGTCTTTGGCTTGTGTTCACAACGAGCATATTACCGCCTTTAATGGTGTTCCTACAATGTTCATTGCTATGATGAATCACCCCGATTTCAAGAAAACTGATTTTTCATATATGCGTGTGGGTATTATGGCGGGAGCAAACTGCCCTGCTGATCTTATGAAAAAGGCAACCGAAGCTGATAATATGAATATGAAAGAAATTGTTTCGGTTTACGGTCAGACAGAGGCTTCACCCGGTTGCACAATGAGCAGTTATTTCGATTCGCTGACTGTTCGTACAGAAACTGTTGGCAGTGCATTTGCTAATGTTGAATGCAAAATAGTTGATCCCGAAACAGGGCTTGATTGCCCTAACGGAGTTAACGGCGAATTTGTAGCGCGCGGTTATAATATAATGAAAGGCTACTACAAAATGCCAAAAGCCACAGCTGAGGCTATTGATAAGGACGGCTGGCTTCATACAGGCGACCTTGCTTGTAAGGATGACGATGGCAATTACCGTATAACAGGACGATTAAAGGATATGATTATCCGCGGCGGTGAAAATATTTACCCCAAGGAAATAGAAGAATTTATTTATACTTGCGATAAGGTGAGCGATGTTCAGGTTATCGGTGTTCCTGATAAGACCTACGGCGAAGAAATTATGGCTTGTATAATTCTTAAAAAGGGCGAAAGCATGACTGAGGAGGAAATGCGAAAATATATCGCAGACCATATGGCACGCCATAAGGTTCCGCGTTATATTGAATTTGTCTCTTCTTTCCCGATGAATGCCGCAGGCAAAATTCTTAAGTATAAAATGCGGGAAGACGCCGCAAAGAGATTAGGATTATGATAAACGATATTTTTGTAATAGACTCTCATTGTCATATATATCCCGAAAAAATAGCCGAAAAGGCAGTTGCAGGCACTGATAATTTCTACGGTGAAAATTCGGTAGGAACAGGCACTGTTAATAATCTTTTAGCTTTGGGCAAAGAGGCAGGCATAGACCATTTCATAGTTCAGTCTGTAGCCACAACTCCCAAGCAGGTTAAAAGTATCAACGAATTTATAGCAAGAGAGGTTGAAAATTCGGGCGGACTTATGACAGGCCTTGGAACATTGCACCCTGATAGCGAGGATATAAAGGGAGATATAACTCATCTTCTGGAATTAGGACTGAGAGGAGTTAAGCTTCATCCTGATATTCAGGCTTTTAAGATCGATGATTACAGATGTCTTAAAATTTATGAGCTTTGCGAGGAAAAGGGATTACCCATTTTGATGCACACCGGTGATAACCGCTATGATTACTCTAATCCAAATCGGCTTTTGCCTATATTGGAGATTTATAACGGTCTTACCGTAATAGGTGCTCACTTGGGGGGATGGTCAATATGGGAGGAAGCAGTCGACTGTTACCGCCAGATGCCTAACTTTTATGTTGACTGTTCTTCGAGCTTTCCTTATTTAAAACCCGAAAAAGCAAGAGAGATTATAAGAAAGTACGGTGCTCATAAGGTTTTATTCGGGACAGACTATCCTATGTGGTCACCAAAGCGTGAAATTGAATATTTTATGAGTCTTTCTCTTGACGAAAACGAAATTTGTAGTATACTTAATATGAATGCTAAAAAATTATTTGGTTTGGAGTAATTAAAATGAAAAACACAAAACTCGGCACAAAATGTGTTCAGGGCGGATATCAGCCAAAGAACGGCGAACCCCGTCAGATACCGATTTATCAGAGTACAACTTATAAATATGACACAAGCGAGGATATGGGTAAGCTCTTCGACTTGGAGGCTTCGGGGTACTTTTATGCCCGTCTTCAGAACCCGACTTGTGATTTAGTCGCTGCTAAGATATGTGAGATGGAGGGCGGCTCTGCCGCAATGCTGACTTCTTCAGGTCAGGCAGCATCCTTTTTTTCAATTTTTAATATTGCAGGCTGTGGCGACCATATTGTTGCTTCTTCTGCAATTTACGGCGGCACCTATAATCTTTTCGCCGTTACAATGAAGCGAATGGGTATTGATTTCACCTTTGTTTCTCCTGATAGCTCTGATGAGGAGCTTGACAAGGCTTTTAAACCCAATACAAAGGCGGTTTTTGGCGAAACCATCGCTAACCCAGCTTTAAATGTTCTTGACATTGAACGTTTTGCAAACATAGCGCACAAGCATGGGGTACCGCTTATTATAGATAATACCTTTGCAACACCTGTAAATTGCCGTCCGTTTGAGTGGGGCGCAGATATTGTTATCCATTCAACTACTAAGTATATGGACGGTCACGGCAGTGCAGTGGGCGGATGTATTGTTGATTCAGGAAAGTTTGACTGGACAAAATACCCCGAAAAATACTCGGGCCTTTGCACCCCTGACGACAGTTATCACGGTGTGACTTATACTGAACGTTTTGGACTTGAGGGTGCTTATATTACAAAGGCTACTGCACAGCTTATGCGTGACTTTGGCTGTTGCCAGTCCGCACAGAGCGCTTATGTTCTTAATTTAGGTCTTGAAAGTTTGCATCTTCGTATGAAGCGCCATTGTGAAAACGGTCTTGCTGTTGCTAAATTCCTTAAAAGTGATGACAGAATTGCTTGGGTGCGTTATCCGCATCTTGAGGGTGACAGTAACTATGACTTAGCTATGAAGTATATGCCAAACGGCGGATGCGGTGTTGTAAGCTTCGGTGTAAAGGGCGGCAGAAAAGCTGCAGAAGCTTTTATGAAGGAACTTAAAATGGCTGCAATCGCAACACATGTTGCTGATGCGAGAACTTGTTGCTTACATCCTGCTAATGCTACCCACCGTCAGATGAATGATGACGAATTATTAGCGGCAGGCATCACACCTGACCTTGTTCGTTTTTCCTGCGGCATTGAGGACAGTGACGATATAATTGCTGATATAAAGCAAGCACTCGATAAAATCCAATAATTTTTAAAGGATAGGATATAAACTATGCCTATTAGAATACCAAATGATCTACCTGCAGTAAAAACCTTAAATGATGAAAATATTTTCGTTATGACTGAAACGCGAGCCATAACACAGGATATTCGTCCGCTTAAGATTTTACTTTTAAATTTAATGCCTAAGAAGATTGAAACTGAAACTCAGTTGTCGCGTCTTCTTGGCAACTCACCTTTGCAGGTTGAACTTGAACTTATTCACACAAAGAGCCATCTTTCAAAGAATACCCCACAGGAGCATATGCTCTCTTTCTATAAAACCTTTGATGATGTTAGAGACCGTACATTTGACGGTATGATTATAACGGGGGCGCCTGTTGAACAGATGCCTTTCGAAGAGGTTGAATACTGGGATGAGCTTTGTGAAATTATGGAATGGACCAAGACGCATGTTCACAGCACGTTTCATATTTGTTGGGGCGCACAAGCGGGACTCTATTATCATTTCGGCATTGATAAAAAGCCTCTGGCGGAAAAAATGTTCGGCATTTTCCCCCACACAGTTGATTATAAACGCTCGATTTTGTTCCGTGGCTTTGATGATGTTTTTATGGTGCCTCATTCGCGGCATACAACAGTTGATATTTCGGATGTTAAAAAGTGCAAGGCTTTAAAAATTCTTGCTTCTTCAAAGCAGGCAGGAATTTATGCAATGGCAACTGCTAAGGGTAAACAGATTTTTATAACAGGTCATTCCGAGTATGATGCAAATACCTTAGCTAATGAGTACTTTAGGGATTTAGAAGCAGGAAAGGCTATTAAAATTCCTGAAAATTATTTTCCAGACGATAATCCTAAGAAACAGCCAAATGTTACTTGGCGTTCTCACGCTAATTTGTTGTATTCCAATTGGCTAAACTATTTTGTTTACCAGACAACACCATACGATATTGAAAAAATAAAATAAATTTAAGCGCTTTACACAGTTTATGCTTTGTAAAGCGCTTTTTTTATATATTTTAAAAATGCAAGTGAAATTTGTCGAAACAAAAAATATTTTTATAGTGTAATAGCAATTCATAAAGGCAATAATGTTTATGTCATAAAAAATAAAGACGGAGATGCTTTTATGTATAACAAGGTTTCAATTTGCGGTGTAGATACTGGAAAATTGCCGGTGCTTAAAGAGGCGGAAAAGATGAGGCTTTTAAAAGAAGCGCGTGATGGAAACAGGATTTCGCGAGAAAGTCTTATAAATGGGAATCTTCGCCTTGTTTTAAGCGTTATTCAAAGATTTACAGGCAGAGGAGAAAACCTTGATGATTTGTTTCAAATAGGCTGTATAGGGCTTATAAAAGCGATTGATAATTTTGATATAACACAGAATGTTAAATTTTCAACCTATGCCGTTCCAATGATTATAGGTGAAATAAGGCGATATCTGAGGGATAATAACCTGATAAGAGTCAGCCGTTCAATAAAGGATACGGCGTATCGAGCTATGCAGGCAAAGGAACGGCTTATGGGAGAAAAGCAAACAGAACCGACTGTTTCTCAAATAGCCGACGAATTGGGGTTGCCTGTGTCCGATGTAGTAATTGCGCTTGAAAGTGTTGTGTCACCAATGTCGCTTTACGATCCTGTTTATTCGGATGGCGGAGATACAATTTATGTTCTTGACCAGTTAGGAGATAATAACGATGATAAAAACTGGCTTCACGAAATTTCCTTTAAGCAAGCAATAAAGGATCTGAGCGAACGCGAAAAGCATATTTTAAGACTTCGCTTTATGCAGGGAAAAACACAAATGGAAGTATCTGATGAAATCGGCATATCTCAGGCTCAGGTTTCGCGCCTTGAAAAAGGTGCGCTTGAAAAAATTAAATCATAATTTAAGTTAATTGTGGAAAAGTATTACTAATATGAGTAGGAGGCATTAAGGTGAAAAAGATAATTTCCTTAGTTTTAACTGTTTTAATAGTAACTGTTTGTTTTTCTGGTTGCGGAGGGAAAAACAACAACGCACTTGTTTACTATCTCAATTTTAAGCCCGAATCCGCGGCTGTTATGGAAGAAATCGCCAATATTTATGAAAAAGAAAAGGGAGTAAGGGTTAAGGTCGTTACGGCTGCGGCTAATACCTATGAGCAAACCTTAAAATCTGAAATTGCAAAGACCGAAGCACCTACAATTTTTCAGGTTAACGGACCTATAGGGTATAATTCTTGGAAAGATTATTGCCTTGATATTAAGGATAGTAAAATTTATTCCTATCTTTCGGACAAAAGTTTAGCAATCAAGGAAGATAATGGAGTATATGCCGTGCCGTATGTTGTTGAAGGCTACGGTATAATTTATAATAACGCTATTATGGATAAATACTTTGGTTTATCTCAAAGACAGCAAAGTGTTAATAGTATGGAGGAAATAAAAAACTTTTCCTCTTTGAAAACTGTTGTCGAGGATATGACAAAGCATAAGAGCGAGTTGGGTATAGACGGTGTATTTGCTTCTACCTCGCTGCTTTCAGGAGAGGATTGGCGTTGGCAGACACATTTGCTTAATATTCCGCTTTATTATGAATTTAAAGATAAAGAAAAGGATACAGATCCGACTCTTTCGTTGTTAGATGCGAAAGAAATTGGTTTTAAATACGAGCAAAATTACAAAAATATTTTCGACCTATACACACAAAATTCAGTGACAGCCAAAACTCTTTTAGGCTCTAAGTCGGTAGCGGATTCCATGGCAGAGTTTGCGCTTTCAAAAGCGGCAATGGTGCAGAACGGAAACTGGGCATGGTCGCAGATTTCGGGAGTTAAGGGTAATACTGTTGATGCGAATGATATAAAAATGCTCCCGATTTATACAGGTATAGAGGGAGAAGAGAGTCAGGGAATTTGTATTGGCACAGAAAACTATCTTGCAATAAATAAAAATGTAAGTGAAGAAAAACGCAAGGCTTCTCTTGATTTCCTTGAATGGCTTTTTTCAAGTGAAACAGGCAAAAAATATGTAACAGAAAAGTTAGGCTTTATAACACCTTTCAACACATTTTCAGAAAGCGAAACACCTAACGACCCATTGGCACGTGAAATTAACCGCTATCTGACAAGTGACGATGTGGCTACAGTACCTTGGATTTTTACTGCTTTTCCAAGTGAAAACTTTAAAAAGGAAACGGGTAATGCGCTGCTTGAATATGTTCAGGGCACTAAAAAATGGGACGAGGTTAAAAGCATAATCAGTGATAAATGGAAGAGTGAAAGAAATTAAATGAAATCGCTCAAACGGTATTTCCCAATATTTGTTCTGCCAACACTTATAGCATTTGTTATTGCCTTTGCGGTGCCTTTTTGTTTAGGATTATTTCTCTCCTTTACAGAATTTCGAACAGTGGCAGATGCCGAATTTGTTGGACTTAAAAATTATATTGAAATTTTTACAAATGACGGCACATTTTTAAATTCGCTGTGGTTTACTGTAAAATTTGCGGTTACTTCGGTTATAACAATAAATTTGTTTGGCTTTATTTTAGCACTTTTACTCACGCGTGATGTTTTCGGCACAAGGGTTTTCAGAACTGTGTTTTTTATGCCGAATCTTATCGGCGGTATAGTGTTGGGTTATATTTGGCAACTTATAATAAACGGAGTGCTTTTCAGATTCAATTATTCAATAACAAGTGATGCGTCATACGGGTTTTGGGGACTTGTAATCCTTATGAACTGGCAGATGATAGGTTATATGATGATAATCTATATTGCAGGATTAAGCAATATTCCAAACGATATTATCGAAGCTTCAAGAGTTGACGGTGCAGGACCTATTACAACTCTTTTTAAAATCACAATACCCTCATGTATGCCCTCGATTACAATTTGTCTGTTTTTGACAATCACAAATTCCTTTAAGCTCTTTGATCAGAACTTAGCACTTACAGCGGGCGCGCCTGGCGGTAGTACGCGGATGGTTGCGCTTGATATTTATGAAACCTTTTACGGTAGGATAGGTTTTGAGGGGATAGGACAGGCAAAATCGGTCATCTTTTTCTTGGCTTTAGCGGTAATTTCTTTGACACAGCTTATGTTAACACGCAGAAAAGAGGTTGAAAATTAGTGTCTAAAAAGGTTAAAGATGCTTTGATATTTATACTTCTTTTACTGTTATCTTTAGTTTTTATCGCGCCTGTTTTAATTGTAGTAATAAACTCATTTAAGCTTAAGTTCTCAATCGCAACCCAGCCGTTTTTACTTCCCACAAGTGAAACCTTTATAGGTTTTGCGAATTACGTCGAGGGACTTCGTACAACCGACTTTTTACAAGCTTTCGGATGGTCACTATTTATAACCGTTTTTTCGGTTTTGGCTATAGTTATTTTCACTTCAATGACAGCCTGGTATATTGTGCGTGTGAAAACTGTTTTAACAAGTATTCTTTACTATTCGCTTGTCTTTTCTATGATTGTACCATTTCAGATGGTAATGTTTACAATGTCAAAAACAGCAAATGTTTTAGGGCTTGATAATCCGTTGGGGATAATTTTAATATATTTAGGTTTCGGCGCAGGCCTTGCAACGTTTATGTTTACGGGTTTTGTGAAATCTGTGCCTTTAGGCATTGAAGAGTCGGCAACTATTGATGGGTGCAGTCCGTTACAGACCTATTTTAAAATAGTTTTCCCTATTCTTAAGCCAACAACCATAACTGTCGCAATTCTTAATGCTATGTGGATTTGGAACGACTACCTTTTGCCATATCTTGTAATAGGTAATGATTACAAAACTATTCCGATAGCTATACAGTATTTAAAGGGCGGATACGGTTCTATTGATATGGGCGCAATGATGGCGATGCTTGTTTTGTCTATTATACCTGTAGTGGTATTTTATTTGTTCTGCCAAAAATATATTATTAAGGGTGTAGCTGCCGGTGCAGTTAAGGGATAGAAAAAGAGTTCCGATGATTATCGGAACTCTTTATTTGTGATAAGCGCTTCCTTCGTTTATTTTAAATGCGCGGTAAATTTGTTCTAAAAGCATTACTCTAAAGAGCTGATGCGGAAAGGTCATAGCAGAAAAGGAAAGTCGCATTTTACTTAGCGCTTTTACTTTTTCACAAAGACCGTAGGAACTGCCAATTATAAAAGTCAGATTTTTACCTGTATTTTGTGAAACGGCGATAGCTTCGGCAAATTTCTCGCTCGATAACGGCTTCCCTTCTATACAAAGGGTGAAGATATCGCTGTTTTGCGGAATTTTTTTTATAATCATTTCAGCTTCCTTTAAAAGAGCAGAATCGATATCCGCTTGAGATGGCTTTTCGGGAAGTCTTACAGGCTCAAGCTCGGTAATTTCAAGCTTGCAATACCTTGAAAGGCGTTTCTCATATTCCGAAACCGCACTCGAAAGGTATTTTTCCTTAAGCTTACCTAAAGCGATAATTGTCACCTTAATCATATAACCATCACTCCGTTTGCGTTGGGCTTTGCAACTGAAAGAAGATAATCCGTATCAATTTGTGCTCCTAAATCCATAAGCGCAGAGGTGGTACAGCTTTTCGCGAGTAGCGGGGTGTTGTTATGCTGGCTTAGGTGACCTAAAATGAATCGCCTTGTACCGCTTAGAAAAAGTTTTTTAAGCTCTGACGCACAAATATTGTTTGAAATATGTCCTTGGTCTGATAAAATGCGTGCTTTTAAAAAGGGAGGGTAAGGACCTTTTTTAAGCATTTCAATATCGTGGTTTGATTCCATCAAAACAACATCACTGCCTGAAAGGGCATTTCGCACGGTGTCCGTAACGGTTCCTAAATCAGTGCAGATTGAAACCTTTTTAGCGTCGGGTAGCAGAAAGGTGTATCCGCTTGAACCCTCACAGTCGTGACTTGTGGCAAACCGTGAAATTTCAATTCCGCCGATTTGTAAGGGACTCTCTTCGGCAATTATTACTTTTGTTTTTGCGGGGACTATGCCGTTGTTAGAGAGTGTTTCTGCCGTTTTTAAAGAAGCGATAAGACAAGCAGAGGTTTTGTTTAAAAATGTTTTTAGACCTTTTATATGGTCGGAATGCTCGTGAGTGACGGCAACCGCCAGAATTTCTTCTGGCTTAGCATCGGCAAGTCTCATATTTTCGCAAATCGATTTAAAAGAAGCTCCTGCGTCAACAAGGATACTGCCCTCTTTTGTGCCTATGTATGTACTGTTGCCTGTAGAGCCGCTGTAAAGCGGACAAATTTTTGACATATCATATATTCCTTTTCTACATTTTATGAAAAGCAGGTCAACATAAGTTGACCTGCCTGTTATGCTTGTTTTAAAATCTCGTTAGTTTCGGGTGTGTATACGCGTTTAATATCAGCGCCGAGTTTAGAAAACTTTTCAACAACATCCTCATAACCACGGTCAATACGCTCGATTTCCTCAACTTCGGTGATACCTTTGGTTGCAAGACCTGCGATAAGCATCGCTGCGCCTGCGCGAAGGTCAACTGCTTTTACAGGAGCACCGTTAAGGGCTTCAACACCTGTAATAACTGCCATTTTGCCGTCAACCTGAATGTCAGCGCCCATAAGGGTTAATTGGTCAACATATCTGAAGCGGCTATCCCACACACCTTCAGTGACAATGCTTGTTCCTTCAGCTAAAGCCAGAACAGTTGCAATTTGCGGCTGCATATCGGTTGGGAAGCCAGGATGCGGCATTGTTTTTACATTGCATTTTTTAGGCCTGCGGTTCATTGTAACGCGTACGGCTTCATCATATTCTGTAATCTCGGCACCTGTTTCACGAAGTTTTGCTATTATTGACTCTAAGTGCTTGGGGGTTACATTATCTATGAGAACATCACCGCCCGTTGCCACTGCCGCTGCCATATATGTGCCGGCTTCTATCTGGTCGGGGATAATGCTGTAGGTAGTACCAAGAAGTGTATCAACGCCGCGAATTTTAATAATGTTGGTACCTGCGCCCATAATGTTTGCGCCCATAGAGTTTAAGAAGTTTGCAAGGTCAACAATATGTGGCTCTCTTGCGGCATTTTCAATAACAGTAAGGCCTTTTGCCTTTACAGCCGCGAGCATTATGTTGATAGTAGCACCAACAGATACTACATCAAGATAAATTGATGAACCGTAAAGCTCCTCTGCCATTGCTTCAACAAGACCGCTTTCAAAGGTGATTTTAGCACCTAAAGCTTCAAACCCTTTAATGTGCTGGTCAATCGGGCGAACACCGAAATTACAACCGCCAGGAGGTGCTACACGGGCTTTTTTCATTCTGCCGAGTAATGCGCCTAAAAAATAGCTCGAAGCGCGCATACCCTCTGCCATTTGCTTAGAAACGACGAAGGAGTTGGCGTGTCGGGGGTCAATTTCAACAGTAGATTTATTTATGGTTTTTATATTAGCACCCAACGCTTGCATGGCAATTAAGATATTTGTAACGTCGGAAATATTAGGGATATTTTCAATTATACAAGGACTGTCTGCAAGTAAAACCGCGGGGAGAATTGCAACAGCGGCATTTTTTGCACCACTGATACGGACTGTGCCATTTAAGGACTTGCCGCCGGAAATCACAAATTTCTCCAAAATAGCCCCTCCAGTCGTTATGATTTTTTATTATTATGTCCGAAAAGTTAACATCTATTTATTAACAAAACTATTATATACTATATATAGGTCAATTGTCAATTACTATTCTAAAGGCAAGAAAAAACGGTCGGTTTTCCGACCGTTTAAAATTAATTAATTTTGCCGTAAAGCGGGATATCGCTGTCTTTTTTAGGTTCTCTTGTGGGAGCGGAAGTAACTGTGTTGTTACTGCGGTTATTACGTGGACGGCGGTTATTATCGCGGCGGTTGTCACGGCGGTGCAAGGGTTTTAATTCGGTGCCCTCAATTCCGATTACAACACGGCGCTCACTGCCTTCGCCAAAAGAGGCTGAGGTTACACCGTCAAAATTCTGTACTGCTGTGTGGATAATTCTGCGTTCATAGGGGTTCATAGGCTCTAATGTGCGGCATTTGCCTGTTTCTAAAACCTGTTTGCAAATACGGGAAGCAAGGTTAATAAGAGTTTCTTCTCTTCTTTGACGGTAGTCACCGATATTAAGCGAAACCTTATAATATCCGCCGCCGCTGTTAGCGGCAAGCCCTGCAAGGTACTGTAAGGCGTCAAGAGTTTCACCTCTGTGACCGATTATAACGCCCAAACCTTCGCCCTGAAGTTCAATTAAAGCGGAATTTTCTTTTTCGGCAACTTTAACTGAAATATTTATGCAACCTAATTTTTCAAGTATTGGCTTTAAGTATGCAATAGCCTTTGCGGCGCGGGAATCTGCAGAAAGCTCTTTTTCATCGATAAAAGGTACTTCTTCCTTTTGTTCAGTGCTTTGTTTAGGCTTTGTAGTTTCTTTTTTATCCTGTTTTTTAGGTGCAGCAGTTTCTTTTTTAGCGGTTTTAGCGGGCTTTTTGGGTTTGGGGTCAGGAAGCTCAATAAAGGCTTTAACCTGTGCCTTACTTCCGCCGAAAACACCTAAAACCTTCTTTTTCGGGAAAGCGAGTACATCAAACTGTATATCTGCATCTTCTTTTGCATTTAATTTTAAAACGGCATTTTCTTTGGCTTCTTCAATAGTTGAGCCATAGCCGATTGCTTCTTTAATCAAGAGATTATCCTCCTTAAAATCAGTCATTACTGCTTAATTTTTTAATTTGTCCTTCTTCAAAATCACACTGTTTTAAAAGCTCCTTGCTGCGTTCTTTTGAAAGAAGCTTATGTGGGCCGTAGAAATATTGGACGGCAACTTGCGCTAAACCGCCTATAAGTGAGGAACAGGCCCAATAGAATGTAACACCGCCTGGGAGTGAGAAGCCAATGAAAAGTGAAATCAATGGCATAGTCAGCATCATACCGGTCATACTTGGAGCGTCGGGATTGGTTTTCTTCTGCAATTTCATTGAGAAAACGCTTGAAAGCATTTGAGAAGCAAATGCCAAAAGAGGCATTATCCAGATTTTTTGGAAATCGCCGAAGATGTTAAATGAAAACTTGGGAGTTTCGGTCAGATTAATGCCAAAAAAGCTGAAATTTATGTGTTTGCAGGCTTCTAAAATTTCAGGTGAACTGATTTTATCGGCAAGAACGGCACCTATAACCTGAAGTTCGCTTCTGCCCTGAACAATTTTAACACCTGTTTCCTGTAAAGCTTCGGTAGCGGCTTTTAAAACATTGGCATCAACATTCATAAGATAGGTAACAGGGCTCATTATAAGATAGTAGATACTCATCATAATAACAAGACGGATTATCATTGGAAGACAGCCGCCAGACATTGAAACGCCTTCCTGTTGGTAAAGCTCGCTCATAGCCATTGAGTATTTTTGCTTATCGTCGCCGTACTTCTGCTTTAATTCGTCAAGCTTAGGCTTGATACGAAGTTGGCTTACGGCAGACTTCTGGCTTTTGATGGTAAGCGGAATAAATACAATGTTTATAAGTAAAGTGAAAATAAATACTGCGGCTGCAAAGTTGCCCTGAAAGGCACTTGCAATGAACCTTAAAACCCAACCTAAAGGTATGTTAATAATATTAAATAATTTATCCATTTATACACCCATCCATTCGAAATAAAATG
Source organism: Acutalibacteraceae bacterium (assembly GCA_045539955.1). Classification (GTDB taxonomy): domain Bacteria; phylum Bacillota; class Clostridia; order Oscillospirales; family Acutalibacteraceae; genus UBA737. The sequence continues at coordinate 30,933 of JAZQGI010000006.1, forward strand.
GTAATTTTCAAATTTAATGCTTTTTTTGGGGTACAGGATCGTACCCGCCTTTACAAAGGGGATTGCAACGGAGAATTCGCCAAAGCGCCAGCATACTCCCTTTGAATGCGCCGTGAAGAGTGATAGCCTCTATCGCATATTGCGAACAACAGGGCACAAAACGGCAACAGGAAATTTTACGCGGTGATATCGCACGCTGATAAAATCTAATCAGTTTAATCAGAATTTTTTTCATTTTCAATTTCTTTGAGCACACCGACGGATTTAAGAATTTTTAAAAGATTTAAGGTTACTTCGGTGCTTTTTACATTCAAAATTCGTGTTCTCGCAACAATTACAAAATCATAACCCCCGATTATTTGGGGGTAAACCGTACTGAATGCCGCTGTTATAACGCGTTTTGCACGGTTGCGTTTTACGGCATTTCCGATTTTTTTACCGACGGTTATGCCCAGCCTAATATTGTTTTGACGGTTTTTGTTTATATAAACCACAAAATAAGGGCTCACATAGGATTTACCTTTATTATATACCCGACGGAAATCACGGTTTTCCTTTAGTTTTAATATTTTCATAACAAAAAAGGAAAAGCCACGTGGAAGTGGCTTTTAATATGACAATTTCTTTCTTCCTTTTGCTCTGCGGCGTGCAAGTACCTTGCGGCCGTTAGCAGTAGCCATTCTCTTTAAGAAACCGTGCTCTTTCTTACGGTGAAGCTTTTTCGGTTGATATGTTCTCTTCAACTTCTGTACCCTCCTTAATTTTGACTTTGCGGTTTAAAAGTGCAGAAATTTCCACACATAACCTTTCAATTGTAGATTATAACCCAAAACACCCCGTTCTGTCAACAAAAATTTTAAAAAGCAAAAAAACATTAAATAAAAAAATACTTGATTTTTTACAGCGGATATGATATTATAATTTGGCTAATGTGATAGAAAGGAGTGACAACGATGAAAGAAGGACTTCATCCTGAGTATGAAAAGGTAACAATAAAGTGCGCTTGTGGTGCTGAGTTCGAAACTCGTTCCACTAAAAAGGATATCCGCTTGGATATTTGCTCTAAATGTCATCCGTTCTTTACAGGTAAGCAAAAGTTGGTTGATACCGGCGGACGTGTTGATAGATTTAATAAGCGTTTCAATATTGGAAAATAATTACCTGAAAACCGCACTGCCGAAGACGGCGGGTGCGGTTTTTTAAATAAAAAGGGGGGTATTTCTCTGGATACATATTTAACCGTCTTTGGACAAAATGAAACTGAATATGTAGAAAAGCGTTCACGCTTTATTGCAACGCTCAAGCACTGCGAAACCGAGGCGGAAGCAACAGCTTTTTTGGAAGAAATGCGCTCTAAATATTGGGATGCAAGACATAACTGCTTTGCGTATTCTGTTTGTGAGGGTAAGCTTTGCCGTTTTTCTGATGACGGTGAGCCGCACGGCACAGCAGGGAAACCGATGCTTGATGTTATTATAGGTTTGGGCATTACAAATATTGCCGTTGTGGTAACGCGATATTTTGGCGGGGTGCTTTTAGGCACAGGCGGTCTTGTGCGCGCATATTCAAAATCGGTACAGGATTGCTTGGCGGCGGCTGAGGTTTTTAAAATGGTGCCGAGCGCTCTACTGAGCATTACCTGTGATTATACTGACCACGGAAAGCTTGTTAACCTGATAAGCTCGGTTGACGGTGTGATAGATGATACCCAATTCACAGATAAGGTGACAATCCAGTTCAGTTTAAAACGGGAAGAAATAGAAAGTTTTGATAAAAAATTGATAGAGACTTTCAGCGCAAGGCTTAAATTTGATATAATTCAAGAAAAATTGACACCTTTTAGAGAAAAATAAAGGAATTCGCTATTTTTTTGCGAATATATATAATGAAGGGGTGGTTGAATGGAAAACATAAGAACTGTAACCGAACATAACGAAAGTTTAATACTTTCAAAAAATGCTACCCTTTGTATCAATTCTAAGGGCAGAGCAAAAGCGGAAGAAAAGTGCAATTTGCGGACAGATTTCCAGCGTGACCGTGATAGAATTATACATTCTAAAGCATTCCGCCGTCTTAAACATAAAACACAGGTCTTTTTATCGCCTGAGTCGGACCATTACCGCACCCGTTTAACCCATACACTTGAGGTCGCACAGATTGCACGAACCCTTGCGCGCGCTTTAAGGCTTAATGAAGATTTAACAGAAGCTATTGCTTTGGGGCACGATTTAGGGCACACACCCTTTGGACATGCTGGGGAAAGAGCGCTGAATGACCTTTTACCTTTTGAATTTACACACTATGAGCAGAGTGTGAGAGTTTGTGAAAAGCTTGAAAAGGATGGCAAAGGCCTTAATCTTACATATGAAGTTTTGAACGGTATAGAGCGTCACACAAAGGGTGAATTTGCCAAAACTCTTGAAGGTAAGGTTGTGCGATTTGCTGACCGTATTGCTTATATAAACCACGATATTGATGATGCAATCCGAGCAGGTGTAATTTCGGGTGAGCAGATACCGAAGGATATTGTAAAACATCTTGGTAATAACAAAAGCGCGCGAATTAGTACACTTGTTAATTCTATTGTAAGTAACAGTGTTGACGATATTGTAATGGACAGCGAAACCGAAAAATATTATAATCTTTTGCACGAATTTTTGTTCAGTGCTGTATATAAAAATCCCGTTGCAAAATCCGAAGAAACAAAGGTTTTAGGAATTATTGAGGGTATTTTTAATTATCTTATTCAAAATCCTGAAAAAATGGGAAATGAATTCTTGAAAATTGTTGAGGATGAGGGCGAAAAACGGGCTATAGCTGATTATATTGCGGGTATGACCGACCATTATGCTATAACCGTTTATTCGGATATTTATATTCCTAAATCTTGGCAGATTTAAAGAGTTAAAAATATATTAAAGGTAGGTGGAATTATGGCAATACCGCATGAGGTTATCGAAGAAATTAAATATAGAAATGATATTGAAAATTCTATTTCGCAGTATGTTAACTTAAAGCGCAGAGGTAAAAATCTTGTGGGACTTTGCCCGTTCCACAGTGAGAAAACCCCGTCGTTCACAGTATATCCTGAAAATGGCTCGTTTTATTGCTTCGGTTGCGGTGTAGGCGGCGACGTTATAACATTTACGGGGCTTATCGAAAATCTTGATTATATTGAATCGGTGAAACTGTTGGCTGAAAAGAGCGGCGTTACCTTACCGCAGGACGGTTATGACGATTCTATGCAGAAGCTTAAAAACAGAGTTTATGATATTAACCGTGAAGCCGCAAAGTTTTTTCACAATTACCTGATGAGTGATGGCGGAAAGTGGGCGCGCGAATACCTTGTGGGGCGTGGACTTTCGCTTAAAACTATAAAGCAATTCGGTCTTGGCGCCGCGCCTGACAGTTGGGATAGCCTTATAAATCATTTAAAGGAAAAAGGCTATTCTATAAATGAAATGATGACAGCGAATGTCATAGGTAAAAGTCAACGTGGAAGCTATTATGACCGTTTTAGAAAAAGGGTAATGTTTCCTATAATAAATATAAGAGGTAACGTTGTAGGCTTTAGCGGAAGGGCAATGCCAGGTGACGATAAGGCAGGCGGTAAATATGTTAATACCTCGGACACGCCTGTTTATAAAAAAAGCGAAAACCTTTTCGGTATAAATTATGCTAAGAATCATTGTTCAGAGCAAATAATTCTTGTTGAGGGTAATATGGATGTTATTTCCTTGCACCAGGCAGGCTTTTGCAATGCGGTAGCACCTCTCGGCACGGCATTTACACCGGAACAGGTTAACCTGATAGCAAGATACACAAAAGAAATTGTACTAATGCTTGATGCTGATGCGGCGGGACAGAAAGCCATAAGGCGTGCCTCGCAGTTGCTTGAAAATACGGGGCTTAATGTCAGGGTGGTGGTAATACCCGACGGTAAAGACCCCGATGAGTTTATTAAAAATAACGGTGCGGACAGGTTCCGTGCGCTTCTTTCGGGAGCGGTAAGTGATATTGAGTATAAACTTCTGATGGCGGCGGACGGGCTATTGCTTGACACTGATGACGGAAGACTTCGGTATCTTGCTAATGCGGCGCAGATTCTTTCTACAACAGATGATGTTATGGCAAGGGATATATACATTGGCAGACTTTGTGAAAAGTACGGTGTTTCAAGAAC
>JAZQGI010000007.1:0-16144 GCA_045539955.1 Acutalibacteraceae bacterium
CCTTGCGGTCCTTGCAGTGAAATTTATTTTGACCGCGGCGAAAAATACGGTTGCGGCTCACCTGACTGTAAACCAGGTTGTGACTGTGACAGATATATGGAAATCTGGAACAACGTTTTTTCACAATTCAATAATATGGGCGACGGTACATACACCGAACTCGAACATAAAAACATTGATACAGGTATGGGTCTTGAACGTCTTGCCTGCATTATGCAGGATGTTGACAATATGTTTGAGGTTGACACCATTCGCAATATTTTAGATAATGTCTGCCGCATTTCCGGCAAAGAATACAGCAAAGATACTAATACCGATATTTCTATCCGCGCTATTACCGACCACGCAAGAGCTGCTACATTTATGATTAGTGACGGTATTATTCCCTCAAACGAAGGCAGAGGCTATGTGCTTCGCCGTATTATCCGCCGTGCTGTTCGTCACGGTAAGCTTATTGGTATAAACCGCCCCTTCTTTATGGAGCTTTGCGACACGGTTATTAACGAAAACAAGCAAGGCTACCCCGAACTTGTTGAAAAAAGACAGCTTATTGCAAAGGTTATCAACAATGAAGAGGCTTCTTTCAATAAAACTGTAGACCAAGGTCTTGCTATGCTTGAAGAGCTTACTAAAAACAGTAAAACATTTTCAGGTGAAGATGCCTTTAAGCTCTATGATACTTACGGCTTCCCTATCGACCTTACTAAAGATATACTAAACGAAAAAGGTATTACTTTAGATGAAGACCGATTTAAAGAATTAATGGAAGAACAAAAGCAAAAGGCTCGTAATGCTCGTAAATCTTCCGACGGCGAAAGTTGGAAAAGCGAAGGTATTACTTTTGATAACATTCCCGAAAGCGTATTTGTTGGATATACAAAAAATAGCATTGAAACCGAAATTCTTGATATTGTTGTTGACAATCAACACACTGATAGCATTTTTGAAAATCAAAAAGCTATAATCGTTCTTAAAGAAACTCCTTTCTATGCAGAAAGCGGCGGTCAGGTTGGCGACAGCGGTGTTATTAAAACCTCAAACGGTGAATTTGCCGTAACAGATACCACAAAAACATCTGGCAGTATCATCACCCACTTCGGCACACTTAAAAATGGTGTTATTTCGGTTGGAGATAAGGTTTTGGCTGAGATTGATGTAAACCGTCGCAATGCAATAAGGCGCAACCATACAGCCGCTCACCTTTTACAAGCAGGCCTTCGTGTAGTGCTCGGAAACCATGTTGAACAAGCAGGTCAGCTTGTAAACGAAAAGTCAGTACGTTTCGACTTTACCCATTTTTCTGCTTTAACCAGCGCAGAACTCAAAGCAGTTGAAGACTTTGTTAATAATGCAATTCTTAATGCTGTAACAGTTGAAAATACCGAAATGCCTATTGATGAAGCTAAAAAGCTTGGTGCAATGGCATTATTCGGAGAAAAATATGGCGATGTCGTACGAGTTGTAAATGCTAAAGATGTATCTGTTGAACTCTGCGGCGGTACCCACGTTGACAACACATCAAAGCTTGGTCTATTCCATATCAATTCAGAATCGAGCGTTGCTGCAGGTGTTCGTCGTATTGAAGCGGTAACTGGCGCTAATGTGCTGTCAGTTATTGAAAATTATATTAAGCTTGCTACTGATACTGCTGACGCCTTAAAGGTTGCAAATATCAACGATATTTCAAAACGCGCTTCACAGGTTGTAAGCGAGCTTAAAGAAACACAAAAGAACCTTGAAAAAGCAGAAGCACAGCTTGCTAACTCTAAAATGAGCAGTATTCTTGACGATGCCACTGTAATTGACGGTATCCGTGTTATTGCTAAAGAGCTTAAGGGCGCCGATGCAAATGAGCTTCGTAAAATGAGTGATATTATCAAAGCAGATAATCAAGATACCGTTGCTGTATTTGCAGGTGTAAACGGTGAAAAGCTTACCTTCTGTGCAGCTTGCGGCAAAGATGCCTTAGCAAAAGGTATTCACGCAGGAAACTTGGTTCGCGAAATTGCAAAGCTTACCGGTGGTAACGGCGGCGGCAAGCCTGACAGCGCAATGGCAGGCGGTAAGGATATTTCCAAACTACAAACCGCTCTTTCAAGCGTTGTATCAATAGTTGAAAGCCAGATAAAATAAGGTGATATTATGAACGATTGTTTATTTTGTAAAATAATCAAAGGTGAAATTCCAAGTAGTAAAATCTATGAGAACGAATTCATTTATGCCTTTGCAGACATCGACCCTCAGGCACCTTTCCACGCTATTATTGTTCCGAAAGAACATATTTCCTCAGCTAATGAAATCACTTCTAATAACAGCCACTATATAGCAAAAATTTTCGAAGCCGTGGCAGAGATTGCAAAAATAGAAAATCTTGAAAACGGCTACCGCGTAGTTAATAACTGCGGTTCTGACGGCGGACAGACTGTCGGCCATATTCACTTCCATTTATTAGCGCGCAGAAATTTAGCTTGGCCTCCAGGTTAAGTTTAACAGAAAGGAAATTTATTATGAAAAAGGACATTACATTAGTAGTTATGGCAGCAGGTATGGGCAGTCGCTTTGGCGGTCTTAAACAAATCGCACCCGTAGGTCGCAATGGCGAAGCAATTCTTGACTTTTCGGTTTATGACGCAATTTTAGCCGGCTTTACAAAGGTTGTTTTCGTTATAAAACACGCAATCGAAAAGGATTTTAAGGATTTTGTGGGAAAACGCATTGAAAATAAAATAAAGGTAGAATATGTTTTTCAGGAAAACGATATTTTACCAGAAGGCTTTGTATGCCCTCCTGACCGTGAAAAACCTTGGGGCACTGCACACGCAATCCTTTGCTGTAAGGATGTTGTAAAAGAGCCTTTTGCTGTTGTTAATGCTGATGATTTCTACGGACGCAGTGCTTTTCAAAAAATTGCTGATTATTTAAGAAAAGAAGAGACAAACTATTGTATGGTAGGCTTCCGTCTTGTAAATACTTTAACTGAGAACGGTTATGTCTCACGCGGTGTTTGTGTGACTGATGAAAACAGCAATTTATCTTCTGTTACTGAACGTACAAAGATTGTTGACTGCAAATTCACAGAAGACGACGGAAAAACTTGGGAACCCTTATCTCCCGATACCGTTGTTTCTATGAACCTTTGGGGATTTATGCCCGACATTTTCGAATATATTGAGAAAGGCTTTAAACAATTCTTGGCTGAAAAAATTAATGTTCCAAAAAGCGAATATTATTTACCAAGCGTTGTATCTTCCCTTATTGAAAAAGGCGAAAAGGAAGTTAAGGTTCTCGTAGCAGAAGAAAAATGGTACGGTGTCACTTACAAAGAAGATAAACAAAATGTTGTAAATGCTATCGGCTCAATGATTGATGCCGGTTTGTATAATAATATTTAAAGGAGTTTTTTTATGAAATTTATCACTGTGGAAAACTATGAAATTTTAAGCCGCAAGGCTGCAGCTATTATTGCTGCCGAAGTTATTGCGAAGCCAAATTGTGTTTTAGGTTTGGCAACTGGTTCCTCTCCTGTTGGTACCTACAAGAACTTAATTGAATGGTGCAAAAACGGAGATCTTGATTTTTCTGAAGTTACCTCTATCAACCTTGATGAATATACAGGTCTTGACGGCTCTAACGACCAAAGCTACCGTTACTTTATGAATCATAACCTCTTTGACCATATCAATATTGATAAGTCAAAAACCTTTGTTCCTAACGGTAAAGCTGCTGATATAAAAGCAGAATGTGAAGCATACGACAACCGTATTAAAGAAATGGGCATTGACATCCAGCTTTTAGGTATCGGTCTTGACGGTCATATAGGTTTTAATGAGCCAGACGCATTCTTCACTAAAGAGACACACTTAGTAACTCTTGACCCCTCTACAATTGAAGCAAATGCACGCTTCTTCGAAAGTATTGACGATGTTCCGAAAACTGCCGTTACAATGGGTATGGGCGGTATTATGTCTGCTAAAAAAGTATTGCTTATAGCTAACGGACAAAATAAAAAGGAAATTTTGGAAAAATCCTTCTTTGGTCCTATTGATCCGCAGGTTCCGGCATCTCTCTTACAGTTACATCCTGATGTTACTGTTATATTCAGCGAAACCTAAGGTGTATTGCTATGAAGTTTAAAAAGACAAGAAGTTTAATTGAAGAATTTAAAGCATTTATAATGCGCGGTAATGTTATCGATATGGCTGTTGGTGTTATTGTCGCAGGAGCTTTCGGTAAAATTACCACAAGTATCGTAAATGATGTATTTATGCCCTTTATAGGTTGGCTTATCGGCGGTTTTGACCTAGGCAAGCTTAACATTGTACTTGCGCCCGAAACTGTAGATGCAACAGGAAAAGTTATCCCTGCTGTGACTATAGGCATCGGCACTCTTCTCGTAACGATTATTGACTTTTTAATTATCGCCTTAATTGTATTTATGATAATTAAAGTTTTTGCAAAAGCTAAAGAGCTTTCTGAAAAGGCGCGTGCAAAGGAAGTCGAAGAAGAAATTGCGGAAGAACCAAAACCAACAACTGAAGAGCTATTAACACAAATTCTTGAAGAATTAAAGAAAAAATAATATAACCTAATTAAAAAAACTCTCCGTTTTTTCGGAGAGTTTTTATTTTGCAAGCGGATGAAATTTCGCATATTTACTTGTGTATTTATTTTTTACAAATTGAGCATAAACTTGTGTTGATGAAATATCACTGTGCCCAAGCATCTCTTTAACATCCTGTAGTTTTGCGCCGTTTTCCAAAAGATGCGCCGCAAACGAATGTCGGAGTGTCTGTGGTGTAATATCCTGCTTTATACCCGCTTTTTCAGCATAAAACTTTATGATTTTCCAAAAGCCTTGGCGGGACATAGGTTGTCCGCCCAAATTTGTAAACAAAATTTCCTGACTTTCATCTTCAATAATGACGCTTCTGGCATTTTGTATATAATCCTCAAGTGATTTTACCGCTGCAGGATAAATTGGCACTATACGCTCTTTTTCATTTGTTTTAAGGTGAAGAATACCAATAGTAAGATTGATGTCACTAACCCTTATCTGCAATAATTCCGAAACCTTTATTCCTGTTGCATATAAAAGCTCAAGCATTGCTTTATCACGAATACTTTTAAAATCGTCACCGCTGGGTTGTGCAAGTAAATGTACGATTTCGTCAGCTTCAAGAACACCTAATTTCTTTGTTTCTCTTTTTTTAATTTTTATAGCATTGGTAGGGTTTTCGTCAGCCTCGCCAATTTCAATAAGACAATTAAAAAATGCTCGCAAAGAAGCGATTATTCTCACCTTTGTGGCTTCTGATTTATCAATTGAATTTATATAACTGTTAATTTCTTCTGCAGTAATCGCAGAAAAATCAGGAGAAACGCAATATTCAATAAACTGACGGACATCGCGCAAATATGCTTCGACAGTGCTTTTAGAAGACTTTTTACTAACGCGCAAATAATTTTCAAAGCTCTGCAGTTTATCCGTCATATTGCATCCCCCTTTTCTATAATGTAAAATATTTCATAAGACCTACCGATACAAGTGCATCCACAACGGATGAAAAAAATACCGCGACCGCAAATATAAGATATTTTACACTGTAATCCCTAAAGTCCTGCGAAAGACTAAAAGGCAGTGTTTTATTGAGCGTTAAACTCGAAAGCTTTAGAGAAAATCTTATCGACTCTCTTGAAGCCACCAAAAAAACAATAATGAAAACTATTACCGACGGTATAAAAATAATAGCATTAAACGCAACACCCTTAAGACCGTGTGAAGAATACAGAAAAGCTGTAATACCGCCGTATAAAAAACCTTTAAGTATCACAAGCGAAGGTACTGTCACCACACCAAAAAGCGAGGCGCCTAAAAGAAATGTTAAAAATAATACCGCCCAAAACTCCAACACCGAAGCAAACAAAACCTTAACAAAAGATCTATTTGTACGGGCAGAAATATAATCGTTAATGTAATTTTGGGGAAAATCACTCAAGGCTGAAATATCCTTAAGAATAAAAACTCCCAAAAAAATTCCTAAAATAAAACATATTGTAAGAACAATTAAAAATGAATTTTTTTGAAAAAACTCAGTTATTCCAAATTTTCTTAAGCTTAACACTCTTCCCTTTTGCATATTATCACTCACCTTCGTGAAATATTATGCAAAATACGGACAAGATATTACAATTCTATATTTAGTATTACATCATGTTGCTCTTAACAAAATGCAGTAATTTAATGTTGTTATGTAAACTATACAAATTGAGCATAAAAAATCAACAACCTCGTATTAAGGTGCTGACGGAAAATAATATATAGCAAATTACAAGTTTAATATTATAATACTACAACATAAGAATTATGTCAACTAAAAAATTCTTCTTGTAATTATATATTTGCTATGGTATAATAACTTTACTCGCATTGAAAGGAAGTTAAAAATGTCTATAGGATTTAGAAAAAGTCTATTTGGTTTTAACTGCAACGATGTTCTTGAATACATAGAAAAAGCACATAAAAAATTTAAAAATAAAGCTGATGCTTTAACCGAAAAAGCTGAGGAATTGTCAAAAGAGCTTAATCTTTCAAAGGAAAATTATGAAAAGCTTTTGGAAGAAAAAAATATTATCAGCAAAAAACTTGATGCTTTTACTCAAAAAGCTGAAGAAATAGAGCGCTTGTCTGAAAATATCGGAAAGCTATATCTCGTGTCACAAGCAAATGCTCAAGCAATAATGACTAATGCACAAGAAAGCTCTTCCCTTGCAAGTTCTGAAGTGGAAAAAAATCTTACAGCAATAGACGAAGCGCACATTTCTCTTGAAGAGCTTCGCCGAAGCATTACAAAAACCTCTGACGATTTTATTAACGAGGTTGATAATTTGCTTAATTCTCTCAACGCAACCCGCGAACAGATTACGGCAAACACCCAAAAATCAGAACAAGCCGCAGAAGAATTTCAAACAATTTACGAAAACATTGTAAATCAATAAAGCAAAAACTCCCGATAAGTCGGGAGTTTTTTATATGTATTTTTGATTATCCTTACGGTTTACACCGATAATAGCACCTATGAGAGACGCCAGCATTAAAATTACAAGCCGCAATAAGATATGAATACTCACCGCACCGCTATTGACAAGTAATGTAACAAGAGTTGCGATTATAAAAACAATGCCGGCAACCGAGATACCGATTAAAATTCCGTTTTTTCCTATTTTGCTTCCTAAATAAAACGCCGACGCAAAGCAACCAATAGCAATTGAAATTGTTGCAAATAACGGTGAAAACTCATATCCGCTTTCTAAAAAATACAAAACTGCTGCAAACAAAAATACCGAAACTGCGCTAAAAATAATAAAAATTAAAATTGCTTTTAAAATTAAAATATAATCAATTTTTTTAATCTCCATAAAAAATCCCCTCCGAACAATAGATTATATTCGGAAGGGACAAAATATATTACATATTACTTTTTATCAGGTACATCGTCATGCACAGTTAAATTAGACTGCAAAGCCCAACGTGCAAAGGTAAGCTTGCTATGGTCGCTTAAAGATTCAATAACCATTGTATCTTCTTTCAAAGAAATTACTCTGCCATAAACACCGCCGATAGTTACTACTTCATCGCCTACCTGAAGGTTTTCACGCATCTTCTTTTCTTCTTTTTGTTTTTTCTTTTGGGGACGAAGCATAAAGAAATAAAGTGCAGCAAAAATTAAAACATAGAAAATGATTAAAACAACAGGGCTCATACCGGGTTGTGCTGCAGTTTCTGCAAGAGGTAACAAATTAAAATTCATTTTTTAAAATTCCTTTCAAAAATTATTGTTATTATTATACCGCATTACTTTTAAAAATGCAAGTATCATATTCTTTTTGAGTAAATAATTTCCTTTTCACGCTTAAATTCAGAAAAGTTTCCATTGTCGAGGGCATTTCTTATATCTTCCATAAGGTGATTATAAAACCACAAATTATGCATAACCAGAAGCCTTTGTGAAAGCATTTCCTGACTCTTTAAAAGGTGTCGTATATAAGCTCTTGAGTAGCGTGAGCAGACAGGACAACCACAGTTTTCATCAATCGGTCGCATATCGTATTCATATTTTTTGTTATTAATATTGATAATACCCTCGCTTGTGAAAAGGTGTCCGTGACGGGCATTACGGCTCGGCATTACACAGTCAAACAAATCAACCCCGCGTTCTACCGCATTAAGTATATTTGCGGGAGTTCCAACACCCATTAAATACCTGATCTTATCCTTTGGCATAAAAGGCTCGACATGCTCAATAACATCATACATAACCTCAGCAGGTTCGCCAACCGCCAAACCGCCTATAGCATAACCCGAAAGATCCAAATCGGCAATTTGCTTCATATGTTCAATTCTTAAATCATTATATGTGCACCCCTGATTTATACCAAAAAGCATCTGCTCTGGGTTTATTGTATCGGGCAAAGAATTAAGCCGTGCCATCTCGGCCTTACACCGCTTAAGCCAACGGGTAGTCCGTTCGCAAGACTGTTTTGAATAGGCATATTCAGCAGGATTTTCAACACATTCATCAAAAGCCATTGCTATTGTCGAACCTAAGTTGGACTGAATCCGCATACTTTCTTCAGGTCCCATAAAAATTCGCTTTCCGTCAACATGCGATGCAAAGGTTACACCCTCTTCTTCAATTTTACGAAGTGACGATAGCGAAAAAACCTGAAAACCGCCGCTATCAGTTAAGATCGGACCGTCCCAAGTAGAAAATGTATGCAGCCCACCGCAAGCCTTGACAACCTCGTCCCCAGGGCGTATATGCAAATGATAAGTATTTGAAAGCATCACCTGACAGCCAAGCGTTTTAAGATCTTCGGCAGAAACCGCGCCTTTAATAGCGCCACACGTGGCAACATTCATAAAAGCGGGGGTTTGTACTGTTCCGCGGTTAGTTTTAAATTCACCACGACGGGCACTTACCTCTTGTTTTAATAATTTATACATCTTATCTCCTAATTTTCTGTTAATATTTTAAGCAAATCTTTTGGTGTCTTAGCAATGAAATCAGCCTTTGCATTTTCTAATTCCTCGCGGTCGCCAAAGCCGTACAAAACACCAACCGATTTTAAATTATTTTGCTTCGCACCCTCAATATCGTGATGACGGTCTCCAACCATAACTGCATCATTAATATTTGAAACTTGTCCTCGGTCTAAAGCTACTCTTATAACATCACTCTTATAATTAAGAGTTCCGTCAAAAGTTGCACCGACAACACAATCAAAATATTGCCTTAAATTAAAATGATTCAGCACAATTTCAGCAAATTCTTCGGGTTTAGAGGTCGCCAAAATCAAGGTTTTACCACTGTTTTTGAGGCTTTTAAGCATTTCTTCAACACCATCATAAACACGGTTTTCATAAATACCTGTTTTCCTGAAAAATTCACGGTAATAAACCACAGCCTGCTTAGCATCAGCTTCGGAAAAGCCGTAATATTTCATAAAAGCGTCAACCAAAGGCGGCCCGATAAAGCAATAAAGCTCTTTACGGTCAGAAACCTTAATTCCGTATTTTTCTAAAGCGTACATAACACCGTTAGTAATACCGATTGCGGGGTCAGTAAGAGTACCATCTAAATCAAAAAGTATATATTTATACATATTTCACCTTTATACAATAATCATCGCGTCTCCGAAACTGAAAAAGCGGTATTTTTGCTCTACAGCGCATTTATAAGCGTTCATTGTATTATTGTAGCCTGCAAACGCTGAAACAAGCATTATAAGGGTGCTTTCTGGTAAATGGAAGTTTGTGATAAGCCCATCCATACAAGCGAATTTATAACCCGGATAAATAAAAATGCTCGTATCGTCACAACATTCTTTAATTTCACCAAATTTTTGCATCGCACTCTCAACAGTTCTACAGCTCGTGGTTCCGACACAAATAACCCTTCCGCCCTCGGCTTTAGTTTGGTTTATAATATCGGCGGTTTCACGTGATATCACATAATGTTCAGAATGCATCTTGTGTTCAGTAATATCCTCAACCTTTACAGGACGAAAAGTGCCAAGTCCCACATGCAAGGTAACATATGCAATTTTAATACCGTTTTGTCTTAATTCTTCGAGCATTTCATTCGTAAAGTGAAGTCCCGCAGTGGGTGCCGCCGCCGAACCGAGTTCTTTTGAATATACTGTCTGATAACGCTCTTTATCCTGAAGTTTTTCCTTTATGTAAGGAGGCAAAGGCATCTGCCCAACCTTATCCAGTACAGAAAAAAACTCACCTTTTGGAAAAAATTCAACAATGCGGTTACCGTCAGGCAATACTTCACGTACAGTAGCCGAAAGCTCGTCTGAAAACTTGAAATTATACCCCTCTTTTGCTTTTTTACCTGGGCCTGCAAGGCATTCCCAAAGATTTACTCCTCTTTGCTTTAAAAGCACAAACTCAACAATTGCACCAGTATCTTCACGCGTACCAAACAGTCGTGCGGGTAAAACGCGCGTATTGTTAAGCACAAGGCAGTCACCTTCTTTTAAAAAGGTGAACAAATTATCAAAAGAAGTATGCTCTATTTCACCCGAAATTTTATCCAATTTAAGAAGCCTTGAAGTGTTTCTTGGCTCGATTGGGGTTTGGGCAATAAGGTCTTCAGGTAAATCATAATAAAAATCGCTTGTTTTCATAAAAACCCCCACAAAAAAATTGACAAAATACCAGATAAATGGTATGATAATTTAGTATATGTAATATATTATATTGTAAAATGTTTGATATATCAAGCACATTTTACATTTTTGAAGGGATTGTTTAAAATGAAAAAATTTAATGTTGGTATTATCGGTGCTACAGGTATGGTTGGACAGCGCTTTGCTCTTTTGCTTGAAAATCATCCTTGGTTTAACGTTACTGCACTTGCAGCAAGTGCAAACTCTGCAAATAAATCTTATAAAGATGCCGTTGGCAACCGTTGGGCTATGACTTCTCCAATGCCCAAAAAATTCAGTGATATGATAGTTTTAGATGCCGAAAAGGATATTGAAGAAATCGTATCAAAGGTTGACTTCGTGTTCTGTGCAGTTAATATGAAAAAGGACGAAATTAAGGCTTTGGAAGAAACCTATGCGAAGCATGAATGCCCTGTTATTTCTAATAATTCAGCTCACCGCTTTACACCTGACGTTCCAATGGTTATTCCCGAAATCAACGCTAACCACGCAGAGATTATAAAATCTCAAAAAGAACGCCTTGGTACAAAACGCGGATTTATTGCAGTAAAATCCAACTGCTCACTCCAAAGCTATGTCCCCGCACTCTATCCGCTTGATAAGTTCGGAATTGATAAGGTTCTTGTTTGTACATATCAGGCAATCTCAGGCGCAGGTAAAACATTTGAACGCTGGCCCGAAATGATTGATAATGTTATCCCCTACATCGGCGGTGAAGAAGAAAAGAGCGAAAAAGAACCGCTTAAGATTTGGGGTAAAATTGAAAACGGCGAAATCGTACCCGCTGACAGCCCTAAGTTCACAGCGCAGTGCTTACGTGTCCCCGTTTCTGACGGTCATATGGCGGCAGTTTATGTTTCTTTCAAAAACAAGCCCTCTAAAGAGGAAATTTTAGAAGTTTGGAAAAACTTCAAGGGCGAGCCACAGGATTTAGAGTTACCGCTTGCTCCAAAGCAATTCCTTAACTATTACACCGAAGACGATATGCCACAGACAAAACTTACACGTGACCTTGAAAAAGGTATGGCAGTTTCCATCGGTCGTCTTCGCGAAGACACACAATATGATTATAAATTCGTTTGCGTTTCACATAATACTTTAAGAGGCGCTGCAGGCGGTGCTGTATTACTCGCAGAACTCCTTTGCGCTAAAGGTTATATGAATTAATTTTTAGGAGTGGTTTTTTGAAACAGCGTATTTTCGAAGGTTGCGCTACGGCGCTTATAACTCCAATGAACAAGGACGGCAGTGTTAATTTTTCAGCGCTTGAAGACCTTGTTGACATTCAGATTAAGCGTGGAATTGATGCTTTAGTGATCTGCGGTACAACAGGTGAAAAATCAACCCTCAGATATGATGAACACCTTAAGGTTATCGAAGTTGCTGTAAAAGCTGCCAACAAAAGAGTTCCCATAATTGCAGGCACAGGCAGTAACGATACCGTATATTCGGTTGAGCTTTGCCGTGATGCTGAAAACTTGGGCGCTGATGCACTTTTAATGGTTACACCATATTACAACAAGACCTCTCAAAACGGTCTTATAAACCATTATAATTATATTGCTGATAGAGTTTCAAAACCGATTATTCTTTATAATGTGCCCTCTCGTACAGGTGTTAATATCAAGCCAGAAACCTATAAAGAACTTGCAAAACACCAGAGAATAGTTGCCACAAAGGAAGCTTCGGGCGATATTTCACAAATTGCTCAAATTAAATATCTTTGCGGTGACGATTTGGATATATATTCAGGTAACGACGACCAAACTGTTCCCGTGTTATCACTCGGTGGTATCGGTGTGATTTCAGTTCTTTCAAACCTATTGCCCGATGTTCTTCATAATATCTGTGCAGAGTATTTAAAAGGTAACACCAGCATCGCAAAAGACTTGCAGAATAAATATCTCGGTCTTATGAACGCAATGTTCTGTGATGTAAACCCTGTTCCTGTCAAAACTGCTATGAACCTTTTGGGCTACGATGTAGGCGAATGCCGTCTGCCGTTATACCCTATGGATGAAAAGAACCTGAACTTATTAAAATCCAAGCTTAAAGAATGTAATTTAATCTAAAATTAATGGATGTGAAAGAATGATAAAAGCAATACTTGTTGGTGCTTGCGGTAAAATGGGTAAAAACATTACCGAATGTGCAATGTCAAATCAAGATATTAAAATTGTTGCAGGCGTTGATAAATACAATAGCGGTATGGATTATCCTGTATTCCCTACTTTTGACGAAATTAATTTAGACGCCGATGTTATTATCGATTTTTCTAACGTTGCTTTGCTTGATGATTTGCTCGCATTTGCTACTGCAAAAAGATTGCCTCTCGTAATTGCAACAACCGGTTATTCAGATAGCCAAATTGAAAAAATTAAAACGGCTTCAAAAATTATTCCTATATTTTTCACCTTTAATATGTCTTTAGGTGTTAATCTGCTTTGCTCACTTGCAAAAAAAGCGGCAAGCATCTTAGGTGAAGACTTTAATATTGAAATTATTGAAAAACACCACAATCAAAAGCTTGATGCTCCCTCAGGTACAGCTATAATGCTCGCAAACGCCGTTAACAGCGTTTTTGATGATAAACTCGCTTACGAGTATGACCGACACTCAAAGCGCGCTAAACGCCCGAAAAACGAAATCGGCATTCACTCTGTACGCGCAGGTACAATTGTTGGCGAACACGATGTTATCTTTGCAGGTCGAGATGAGGTAATTACCCTATCTCACGCGGCGCACTCTAAACAGGTTTTTGCAGTTGGTGCCCTCAGAGCTGCAAAATTTATTGCGGGAAAGCAAAACGGAATGTATGATATGACCGACATTTTAAAATTCGATTAAAATTTTAAAACCTTTCGAAAGAAAGGTTTTATTTTTTTGAATATTTCGTCTCTTTAGGGTTAACATATTAGTGACTTAAAGGAGTTGAAAAAAATGTTTGATAAAATTTGCTTAATTCTCGTAATCATCGGCGCACTTAACTGGGGTCTTGTAGGTCTTTTCAGCTTTGACCTTGTAGCCTGGGCATTCGGCGGAAGCACTGCAATAATCAGCAGAATAATCTACACCGTAATCGCTCTTGCAGGTGTTTGGTGCATTTCTCTTCTCTTTAGAAGAAATCCACGCTATGATGCAGAATAAAAAAACTCCCGTGAAAACGGGAGTTTTTTTATTTTAATTATTTAGAATACTTTTCACGAGCTACATAGCTTGTATGTAAATCGTGGTGAGCCTTATGACCGCCGAAACCGTCATACCATTCTTCATAAAGTTTCTTAACTACAGGAGATTCGTGTGACTTACGGATAGCCATCGACTTATCCTGATCATAAAGAGCCTTTGCGCGAACTGCCTTAAGATCAACAGTATCACGAACGCTTTGCGGATGGATAGGTTGACCGCCGCCGTTTACACAACCGCCGGGGCATCCCATGATTTCAACAAATGTCCAACCCTTAGGATTGCCAGCCTTCATCATATCCATTACACACTTAGCAGCAGCGGCACCTGATGCCACAGCAACCTTGATTTCGTTGCCATTAATATTAACAGCAGCTTCCTTAAGACCCTGTGTACCACGAACAGCCTCAAAATCAATTTCGGTGTTGTCTTTACCTGTAAGCCAGTCATTAGCAGTACGAAGAGCTGCTTCCATAACGCCACCTGTTGCGCCGAAGATAACAGCTGCACCTGTATCTTCACCTAAAGGTGAATCGAATTCTTCATCAGGTAACATATTAAACTGAATACCTGCGCGATCGATCATCTTAGCGAGTTCGCGAGTGGTGATAGCAATATCAACATCGGGAACACCTGCTGCAGATTGGTCTTCTCTGCCGATTTCGAACTTTTTAGCAGTACAAGGCATAACTGAAACTGATACGATATCCTTAGGATCAATACCCATCTTCTGAGCATAGTAAGTCTTAATTACAGCACCAGCCATTTGTTGAGGTGACTTACAAGTTGAAAGGTGGTTAATCATATCGGGATAGTAGTATTCGCAGAACTTAACCCAACCTGGTGTGCAAGAAGTAATCATCGGTAAAGTACCGCCATTCTTAATGCGTTCTACGAGTTCGTTTGCTTCTTCTACAATTGTAAGGTCGGCAGCGAAGTCAGTATCAAACACCTTATCAAAGCCGAGTCTACGGAGAGCAGCAACCATTTTACCTTCAACATTAGTTCCAATAGCATTGCCGAAGCATTCACCTAATGTAGCACGAACAGACGGAGCAGTCTGAACTACAACATGCTTACTGCTATCTGCCAAAGCTTCCCAAATCTTATCAGTATCGTCCTTTTCAACCAATGCACCTGTGGGGCATACAACAGTACACTGACCACAAGAAATACAAGGAACATTTGAAAGGCCAACTTCAAAGGGAGTGCCGATATTAGTATCAATACCGCGGTTATTAGCGCCGATAACACCAACATACTGTTCGTTACAAGCAGCAACACAACGACGGCAAAGAATACATTTATTATTATCTCTCACAAGGTGAGGTGTGCTACAGTCAAGCTCGTATTCAGGCTTAAAACCTGCAAATGCACTTTCATCTACGCCATAGTCAAGACAAAGCTTTTGAAGCTCACAGTTGGTTGAACGAGCGCATGAAAGACACTTTTTCTCGTGTGTAGAGAGAATAAGCTCAAGAGTAGTTTTACGGGCTTTCTGAATTTTTTCGGTATTGGTAAGAACTTCCATACCTTCGCTTACGGGGTAAACGCAAGCGGTAACAATACGGAAACCTCTGCCTTCGTTAACTTCAACAACACAGATACGGCAAGCACCGATTTCGTTCTTATCCTTCATAAAGCAAAGGGTTGGGATTTCGATACCTGCTTTACGGGCAGCATCTAAAACAGTAGAGCCCTTAGGTACACTTACAGCAATACCGTTAATTTTAACATTTATCATATCCATTATTTAAGGCTCCTTTCTTATTGCTTACTAATTGCTTTAAACTTACAGTTACCCATACAAACTCCGCACTTAACGCACTTGTCAGCATCAATAGTGTAAGACGGAAGCTTGTGACCGGGTGCTATGTAATCGGTCTTTGTGATAGCGTTAACAGGGCAATTTCTTGCACATACGCCACAACCAATACACTTATCCTGATCGATAACGAATGTAAGAAGGTCTTTACATACACCTGCAGGACACTTCTTATCAACAACGTGAGCTACATATTCGTCACGGAAGAAGTTGAGTGTTGAAAGTACAGGGTTAGGAGCAGTCTGACCGAGACCGCAAAGTGAGTTTTGCTTAATGTAGTAGCAAAGTTCTTCAAGACGGTCAATGTCTTCAAGTGTGCCCTTACCTGAAGTAATCTTATCAAGAATTTCTAAAAGGCAAGTCGGAGGCCAAGCGGTCTTAGGAAGACAAATTGGC
>JAZQGI010000008.1:0-46772 GCA_045539955.1 Acutalibacteraceae bacterium
AGCGGTACAACTTATTCAGGTGATAAGGATACCATTTCCTTAAGTACAGGCGCACCCACAGTTTCGGCATCACCTATTATTGAAATTGATTCTTTCAATACTGGAGATAATACTTCTAAAAAGCTATTTTTAGCAAGTGCATCAGGCAATGCTACATATAATGGCGATATCAAGGTTGTTTATAATAACACCCTTGATACTGAAAACGCATTTAATATCAGATTTGGTATTGCGGGTTCTAATACTGAATATAATAAGAACATTAACTTTGATATCAAATCGGGTAAGGTGAATTTCCAAAACTATGGAACTAACACCTTTAACGGTGCAATTCAGATTATTAATTCATCTGGAGAGGGAGCTCTCACATGGGATGAAACTACCAATAGCATCACAGCGCCGAAATGGATAATCAATAACAACACAGGCGATGCAGACGCACTTTCGTTCACAGATACTGCAGGTAAATATAATGTAAATATTGAAGAAGGTCAAACTCTTTGCGTTTACAAGGGCGGCGTAAATATTCAAGAAATTTCAGAAAGCGGTATTCTTAACCTTGTAGGAAAGGGATCCGGAACTTATGAAATTATAATTAAGCGAAATGCTCAACAAGTAGAATATAATGTAAGTTCGAGCGGTGAATACCAAACTATTGATGCGGCTGTTAGCCATGCTGTCAGCGAAGGTTATACTACAGGCGATACTGTTACGGTTAATATTGCATCGGGCGACACGGTTACTTGGTCTGCGAATGATGCAGTTACAGCTCACGGCTTTAAGCTTGTTGTAACTTCTGCTAATAATGAAACAGTCGTTAAATCAGCAACAAGCAAGAATTTGACTTTGGGCGGACCTACTGAGTTTGGCAAAGTGACAATTATAACAGATAGTGGTTTTAGATTTAATGATTTTGATCTTAAACTTAGTATTGATACTAAAAGCACGATAGCAGAAAGGATTGTTTTTGGTAATGATAGCGCCACTGCAAACACTGCTCAAAATGTTGAAATTAATCGCTTGTTTGCCGGCAAAACTGTTTTCCTTGGCAATAGAAATGTAGAAAAAACATATAATGCAGATATCAATGTCACCTATTTCGACAATGGTACCGATGATAGCAGAACGCAAACCTTTGCTTTTGGTCATGATAATAAAGTAACTTATAATAAGAATGTCAATTTCAATCTTAAATATAAGGTTGCATTTAACGGTACAGGTTTTAAGTACGAATTTGCTAATAATGCCGCAGTTCAGATTATCAATTCATCTGGCACAATACCCACGGGTATTGAAGATATTAATGCTAAGAAGTGGATTATCACTAATAAGACTGGTAATACCGAAATACTTACATTTACCGAAACGGCAGGTAAATACCTCGTAAATGACGGATATAATGTAACGGCTACTTCTTCTGACGGAAATACTATTGTTAATTCTGTTGGCGGTGTTCTTGACCTTACAGGTAAGGACAAATACGAATGGACCTTGACAACTGATGAATATTTCGAAGATTTCGACGATATGACAGATGAAGAATTTGTTATAAATTGGCGTAATAATGGCAAAAAAGCTACTCTTGATTCCGGCAAGCTTAAGGTTGAATCAACGTATAGCGCTTTCGCTAACGATACTACCATTTCAAACAAATATATTAATAGTTCAGATCAGTATATAAGTGTTGATATCAAGGGTGAATCCTTTACCTTAGGAGGCGGCGCTAATTTGATTGCAAGATTAGCTTCTACTCGTAAGGGCGGCTATTCCTTGAAGGTATCGGGCGGTAAAATTGTTTTGTCAAGAGTACAGCGTCTTGGTGATGGAACAATAAGCACCGATTATGGTTTTGCTCAACTTACAAACCGCAATGCAGCTGATGCAGCGGGTGTTGATTACAGCTTTAACGACAAGCATACTTACCGTCTTGGTTTGAGCGCTGTTAATAAAACAGAAGACACAAATACAGTGGCTTACGTAAGAGCGATAGTTCTTAATGTTACAACAAACAAGGTTATGTTTGATGAAACATATAAAGATGAAAATCCTTTAGAAGGTACACATATTGCTGTCAGCACATACGGTACTGACTCGCAAAGTGATGCACGCGGTGAATACTGCAATACATACTTCGATAATCTGTATTTCTCTTCCAAGTGCTTCAGAGAAGGCGACGCAGGTACACCTAACGGTGATATCAACTATGATAGCGTTTATGATATCCGTGACCTTGTTCGTGCTAATGAAGTTGCAAATAACGCTAATGAAGAGTTCAACATCAATATGACGGATAAAAACTACGACGGTGAAATTAACAGTGACGACATAGTTATTATCCGTGAGCAACTCTTGAAAAATTTGGTAACTTCTGAATTTAGCTATACAGGTAGCGTTGACGTTACTGATAAGCGCAATGAGATTATAGGATCAACCAGCACTTTTGATATAAACACCAAAAAGTATACTTTCTTAGAAGATAGTGTAACTGAAACCTCAAACTATAGGACAGGTAATAATGTTTATTATGTATCAGATACAGATAAAGGTGATGGTTCATCTGCAGAAACACCTATGAGTTTATCAGAGCTCAATAGTAAATCTTTACCAGAAGGTGCTATAGTGCTCTTTGAACGTGGTAGTGTGTTCCAAATAGATACACCGTTTGAAGCTGCAACAAACAGCCCCCTCTATGCATATATTGCAGTAAAGCAGAACAACGTAACATACGGTGCTTACGGTGAAGGTGCTAAACCATTGTTTAAGGATTCGCCTAAGGATTATGCAGATGTGACTTGGACAGAAACCGCAGAAGATTCTAACATTTGGCATTGTGATGCTCCTGAAATTCAAATCAATGCCAGTTACGCGTTAGGAACCCAAAGTGGCGCTGTGGCAATGATATTTAACAAGACTGATGACCGATCTGCAAATGCAAACGTTTCTATGGGTCAGCGCAGAGAATATGTCGATGGATTATATACTGTATATAAAGAGGGTCAGTTTACTTACAATGATGGAAAACTTTACCTCTATTGTGATAACCCAGAAGGACCAACTAAAGAATATTCTTCAATTGAAGTAACCCGTGCTATTGCAGGTATTTCGTTAGGTATTAAAGATGGTGGTGTTTGGAGTTCTGATACTGGTTATAGCAATATAGTTATTGATGATCTTGCATTTGAAGGTTTTGCTTGCGGCGCAATTGCCGGGGCCTTTAAAAATAACAATATTACTGTAACTAATTGCACGATTGGCTATAGCGGCGG
Organism: Acutalibacteraceae bacterium; assembly: GCA_045539955.1. Classification (GTDB taxonomy): domain Bacteria; phylum Bacillota; class Clostridia; order Oscillospirales; family Acutalibacteraceae; genus UBA737. The sequence goes on from JAZQGI010000008.1 coordinate 3,267, forward strand.
TTATCAAGATTCTAAAGGCGGGCGTGCGGGCAATGCTATTGAATTTTGGTGTGGCGGTTATAACTCTGTTATTAATAACAACTGGATTTATCAGACTTTCGATTCTGCAATCTCACCGCAAGGTAATCAAGCCATTGATTATAGCGGATTTACAGTTAAAGGTAACTTATTAGAATACAACAACTGTGATATTGAATTCTTCGATGACTGCACAGATGCTGGTGATGGTGATACTGCGAAATTTAATAATTGGGTAATTAGCCATAATATTATGCGTTTCACTTCACTTGGCTGGAGTTCGCGCGAGGCTGACGGTCTCCGCGGTATTCAGGGTGTTGTCCGTGGTCGTGCTGAGAGGGCAGATATTGACATCGACTTCAAGAATAACACTATTGATTCACCTGGCATGGAAATCTTTAATCTTGATAATACCACGTCGTTTAGAACAGGTGTAATTAGTACAGATACTGCTACAGGTACTAAGGAAGTTAAGATGCCAGCGACTTTGTTTAAGTTTGATAATTCTACTAATGTGATTAGCGACAATAGCTATTATCTTAATCCATATATCCGTAGCAGCAGAATTATTACACGTAATTATTTGAGTGCAGTTCCGTATGGAGAATATTATAACGAAAATAATGCATATCCTCTTTATACAAATAGTCCGGATGATTATACGCAAGGTTATTCAACTACGGATACTTATCCAGTAACTCTAAAGTTAGAGGAAACCAGCAGACGTGCAACAACTGTTGAGGAATTCTTGACATCTATGAAAGTTGTTGATAATTCGGATAGTGCAAAGTTCTACTGGCTTGGAAGTCAAGAAACAATTAATTAACAAAAAACTCTCGTGGAAACACGAGAGTTTTTTTATATTTGTATATTCTATACGCACAATAAAAGCCCACAAAATTGTGGGCTTATTTTTTATTTTTAACATTACTTAAGGGGTTGGCGTCAACTGCATTTTTAATTTGGCTGTCAGACACATGGGTGTAAATTTGTGTTGTGCCAAGGTTGGAATGTCCTAAAATATCTTTAAGCACACGGATATCAACCTGACCGTGTTGATACATAAGTGTGGCGGCGGTGTGACGTAATTTGTGGGTAGAGAAGCCCTGACCGCCAAGCCCTGCTTTTTCGAGATAGGTTTTGACTATATGCTGAACAGTTTTGTTACTGATACGGCGGTGGTTACGGCTGATGAAAAGAGCATTGCGGTCGGTAAAAGTTATATCGTTAGTCGGACGTACCGCAAGATATTCTTTAACTGCCTGTTGGCAGGCTTCGTTGAGGTATACAAGCCTTTCTTTATTACCTTTACCTGTAACAGTCATTGTGCCGTCAGGCTTGATATCACCGATATTGAGTGAACATAACTCTGCTAAACGAAGACCGCAGTTTAAAAACAAGGTTAAAATGCAATAGTCACGCTTTTGGTTGGGGCCGTCAACCGCATTTAGAAGCTCCAATGAATCTTCAAGGGTTAGGTGCTTTGGAAGTGACTGCTTAACCTTTGGGGATTCGAGCATAAGCGCGGGGTTAGAATCAAGCTGGTGGGTTTGCTCACACATATATCTGAAAAATATTCTAAGTGTTGAAGTTTTGCGAGCACGCGTAGCGGCATTATTGCTACGCTCATTTTTGCAGAAGACAAGATAAGCATAAAGGTCGGAAATGGTTACGGTTTTTATTAAATTTATATCTACCTCCGATATATCAATTTCTTCAAACTCGGCTTTTCCATCGACAAGACCGCGTACGAATAAGAGATAGCGGAAAAAGGTCTGTAAATCGAGATAATAACCCTCGACCGAAAGGGAAGATTTACCCTTAATGGTTTCGCTGTATGTGAGAAAATCTCTGATAACAGGTGGACAGTTTTGCAAAATTTCGTATTTCATAAAAACTCCTTTTAAAAATTCGGAATTCACAATTTTAAAAAATAGCACATTTTAATAATACCATTTTTTCTAACAAATTTCAATCTTAATAAAAACTTAAATAATTTCCCACTTTTTTCTTAAACAAAGAAATGGTACAATTATAGCGAGGTGAGAAAATGTATAACGTTTTAGTTTGTGATGATGAAAGAGATATTGTGTCAGCACTTGAAATTTATTTAAAGACCGAAGGCTACGAAGTGTTTAAAGCATATAACGGCGAACAAGCTCTTGCAATAATTGAAGAGGAACAAATTCATTTGGTGCTTATGGATATTATGATGCCTGTTTGCGATGGGGTTACCGCAACAGCAAGGCTGCGCGAAAAATCTAACATTCCTGTGATTTTTCTTTCTGCTAAGGGGGAAGATACGGATAAGATTTTAGGACTTAATGTTGGTGCCGACGATTATGTAACAAAGCCGTTTAATCCTGTTGAGGTTTTGGCTCGTGTTCGCTCACAGCTGAGAAGATATATGCAGCTTGGCGGAAATGTAAAAAAGGAAAATCTAATTATCGGAAATATCGAACTTAATAACGCTTCTAAAGAAGTTTTTGTAGATGGGCAGAGTGTGACGCTTACTCCTTTAGAGTTTGATATTTTGAAGCTTTTAATGGAAAATGCAGGCGCGGTTTTAAGTCCAAAGGAAATTTACCGAAAAGTTTGGCATGAGGAGGCTATCGGTAATGAAGGTACGGTTGCAGTACATATAAGGCATTTGCGTGAAAAGATAGAAATTAATCCTGCTGAGCCGCGTTATCTAAAGGTGGTATGGGCTCACGGTTATAAAATGGAAAAGGGAAATTAATATGAAAAATTTAAAATGCAGTCTACCTATGAAGATTACGGCGGTGCTACTTTCTTATGTTATGGCGCTTGTGCTTGTGATTTCGGTTGTTTCAGTAGCGTTTATGGGATACTTTGATTTTTATGTAAATTCCGCAGAAAAATTAGAACGCAATATTTTGGGGGATATGGCAAAATCGGACTGCTATATGCTTGCGGGTTATGATGATTTAGAACGTGAAAATATACCATATTATTTCGAGGACAGTAATGTTTATATTTCTATTGAAAAGGCTAACGGAGAAGATATTTTAACCACCTATAACGGCGCAAAGATAATCACTGCGGAACAGTATTATACCGAAGATGAAATATTCACGGTTTATGTTGCTGACGAAATGACTAAAACTGATAAATATTCTGTAATCCGCAATCTTGTTTTGACAGGGCATAGGCTTCGTTATGCTGTGATTTTCTTCGGAATTTTTTCGCTCATAGCTTTAATTGTGTTATTGTGCTATCTTTACTGCAGTGCAGGACATAAGGATGCTTATAGTTATATAAAACCTAACGCACTTGATAAGATTCCGTTTGATATTTACACGCTATTTGTTGGATTTGTTATCGCTTTGGGCATTACCTTGCTATGCGATTTTTATTATGAGGGCTTGGAATTTGTGCTTGTACTGTTTTTTGGCGGTACTGTAATGTATTTTTTGCTTTTGGGGTATACAATGACATTTGCAACGCGTGTTAAAACAGGAACGCTTTTTAAGAATACAATAATTTTTAAAGCTATGAAATTTTTATTGCGAACCTTGAAAAAATTCACAAAATTTACCGTTTATCACATAAAAAGATTACCACTTGTGTGGCGGGTAGCTTTGGAAATCGCGGTTGTTTTGTTTTTTGAAGCTATATTCCTGATGTTTAATTTATATCAGGTTGAAATGCTGATTTTAGGTTTTGTTGTTATCAATTTCCTTTTAGTAGTGGCGGTTTTGTATATAGCAATTACCTTACAACGCATTAAAAAAGGCGGCGAAAAGATTGCTTCTGGAGAGCTTGAACATCAAATAAATACCGACTATATGATATTAGATTTTAAGGATTTTGCCGAAAAGCTTAATACCATAAACGACGGTATGCAAGCGGCGGTTGATGAGAAAATGCGAAGCGAACGCTTTAAGACAGAGCTGATAACTAATGTTTCACACGATATTAAGACACCGCTAACTTCTATTATAAATTATGTCGATTTGCTTAAAAAGGAAGAAATAACTAACGATACAGCTAAAGAATATATATCGGTGCTTGATCGTCAGTCAGTCAGACTAAAAAAACTAATTGAGGATTTGGTTGAAGCATCGAAAGCTTCGACAGGTAATTTATCGGTTAATTATGACATATGTGACGTTGGAGTGCTGTTAACCCAAGCAGTTGGTGAGTTTGATGAGAGATTGAAATCAGCCAATGTAATTCCGCTATTGAAAATCGCGAACGAAAATGTTATTATAAGAGCAGATGCAAGACATCTTTGGCGGGTTTTCGACAATCTTTTAAGTAATATCTGTAAATATTCACAAAGCAATACACGTGCGTATATTGACGCTTTTATAAGTGAAGACAAAGCGGTTATTACTTTTAGAAACATTTCAAAATACGAACTTAATATTTCTCATGAGGAGCTTATGGAACGCTTTGTGCGGGGTGATAAGTCCCGTAATACTGAAGGAAGCGGTCTTGGTCTTTCTATTGCGAAAAGCCTTGTAGAATTGCAGGGTGGGGAAATTAAAATTGAAACAGACGGCGACCTATTTAAAGCGACTGTGGAGTTTCCGATGTATAAATAGTTAAAGGACGGATTATGATTACTGAAAAAGGCAAAAAAATTATAAGTGCGTGCTCAATAATAGCTTTTGTTGTTTTCTGTGCGGTTGTTGGTTGGTTTATCGGCAGACCGATGATTCGCTTTGTTTCGTCGCCTCAAGAGTTTCGTGCGTGGGTCGACGCAAGCGGAATATTGGGCAAAATTTACTTTGTTTTGATGGTAGTGTTTCAGGTAATCATAGCATTTGTACCTGGTGAGCCTTTGGAAATCGGCGCAGGGTATGCCTTTGGAGCTGTAGAGGGTACGGTTTTATGCCTTATCGGAATAGCGATAGGTAGCTTGATTGTTTTCACACTTGTAAGAAAGTTTGGCGTAAGACTTGTAGAGGTGTTTTTCACCTTTGGCAAAATAAAATCCGCTAAATTTTTGCAAAACCGTAAAAAAGTGGCATTCATAGTGTTTTTAATGTTTTTCTTACCTGGTACGCCAAAGGATTTACTTACTTATTTTGTAGGACTCACCGATATTAAGTGGAAGCATTTTTTTATAATTGCTACAATAGCCAGAATTCCGTCGGTTATAACCTCAACCATTGGCGGAAGTTTTTTGGGCGCGCAAAAATACATATTTGCAATTATAATTTTTGTGCTTACATTAGTTATAAGCGCTGTTGGTTGGTGTGTTTACAACCAAATGAGTAAGAAATAACAAAAAGGCTTTGCAAAATGCAAGGCCTTTTATTGACAAAATGTTGGTTTAAGTATAAAATTATTACAGTAAATGAAAAAAGGGGATTATTATGTCGGTTAAAATTTCACCCTCGCTTTTATCAGCAGATTTTATAAATTTAAAGGACGAGCTTAGAAGACTTAAAGAAAACAAAACAGATATGCTCCATTTTGATATAATGGATGGTGTGTTTGTTCCTAATATTTCATTTGCTAATCCTATTTTGAAACAGGTAAAAGCAAATACCGATATTCCGTTGGATGTTCATTTGATGATTGACCGTCCGCACAGATATATAAAAGAATTTGCAAAATCGGCTTCATTTTTAGGCTTTCACTTTGAAGCGGGAAGCCCTATAAGAGAAACTCTACAGGAAATAAGAGATTGCGGTTGCAAATCCTGTCTTACAATCAAGCCTTGCACAAAAGCTGAGGAGATTTTTGAGTTTTTACCCCTTTGTGATATGGTGCTTGTAATGTCGGTAGAGCCAGGCTTTGGCGGTCAGTCATTTATGCCTGAGTCTTTGGATAAGGTAAGGGCTTTACGGGCTGAGATTGATAATAAAGGCTATAATACCTTAATCGAAATTGACGGCGGTATCAACGGTCAAACTGCAGTCCTTGCGGTTGAAGCAGGCGTTGATGTTATTGTTGCGGGAAGTTACCTTTTTGGTGATAAAATGGAAGAGAGAATGCGTCTTCTCAAGAGTCTTTAGAAAAGTATTTTCCAAAGGTTCTTATTGCATTTTGTTTTATTAACAGCTTGCCGTGTTCTTTTGTGTATTCGGTTTCATAAATGCTTTTGCTAAAGTGTACACAATATTCACCTAAGGTTAAAAAGCACGGTTTAAAGCTTCTGGAGGATATTATGAGCCGATAATCGTTTTCGGTTGTGTATAGCATACTTTTAAAATTAATTTTAAGGCGGTATAAAAACAGAATACCCAAAGTCAGCGCCTCGCAGTCGCTAAATACAAAAAGGTATTCGTTGGTGTCTTTATACCGTTTATTTTTTTGTTTTAAGGTCGAAACGGTCATAAAATCTCTCCGAGTGGGCAAAATATATTGGGTGATACTGTGAAAAAGAGTATGCGACTGTTTTTAAAATCAATGCTTTTGACCATATTAGCAATATTTTTAGTGCTTATAGGATATTTCACCGCAAATTACCTTTTTAAGCCTTTTTAATATGTAAAGAGAGTCGAAATTTATACAAATTTTGACTCTCTTTGTTATTATTCGTCTTCGTTAAAATCTTCGTGGCAAGAGCAGGAAGGCCCGTTCTCAATATTACAGGGGCGCGGTGGGAAAAAGTCGTCAACGGGGAATTGGATTTTGCTAAAGGTATCGCAAGGGTGGTCTGTAGAACTTTTGCACTGTTTTTCGGGTATGCAGAAATCATAAACAGGGATAAGCATTTGCACGTTGCGGATAAGCTGTACAACAGTGAAAAGACCGATTGTAACAAAAATTGTGGGGGTACCGTTTTGTAACTCAGTCACAACATTACCGCCGATTGCTTCACATATACATTCAGGAACACAGCAAACACTGTCATAGCAATCACGGATTTCGCAAAGACGAGCAGAAAGTGGTACAGGGTCAACGGTGCTTACAACACATTTGGGCATATTGTTTCCGCGGGAGGTGTTGTTATGGTTGCCAGTACATTCATTACCTAAAACATTTGAGAAGGTTTTAACACAGCCGTCACTGCCGTAAAGAATTACCTTTTTATTAAAGGATGCTATGCCGTTTATAATTTTCGGGCAACCGCGTGAGGATGTGTAAAGGTCAAAAGATAATAGGAAGAAGAATGTTAAGTCGCAGGAATAAAAGCCTTTGTTAAAGTTTACGGGTTCAACATCTATGAAAACATTAAGTACTTCAGCGCTACGCAGTCTGACACTCACTGCGTGATTTATAAGTGCTTGGGTTTCGGGCAGGAAGAAGCAACGCAAATCCTCCAAGCAATCCCTGTCACAGCAAGAATCGTAAACTCTGCCAGCATCAATACAAACGGCTTCCTTGAAATCGCCGCATGGCGCACAGCCGTTTCTTAAATCTGCCATAGAATAGCCTCCTAAATAATTTTTTAAGTCGGGTTACAACTCAATATATACTATGTTTTTTAACCAAAACGGTGAAAAATATTGACTTAAAAGTTTAAAAGGCGTAAAATGATGCTTGGTGATATTTTTTATGAATAAAAAATGGTATAAGAGGGGACTGCGTGACGGTGTGCCGATAGCACTCGGTTATTTTGCGGTGGCGTTCACCTTGGGTATAGTTGCCAAGAATGCGGGGCTTACTGCTTTGCAGACCTTTTTGGCGACCGCACTCACAAACGCTTCTGCAGGCGGTTATGCAGGCTTTAAAATAATAGAAGAGGGTGCACCATATATTGATATGGCTCTTACTATTTTTATTGTTAACATCAGATATTTCCTAATGTCCTGTGCTTTAAGTCAGAAGTTAGCACCCCAAACTCCGCTTTTGCACCGCGTGATAATTGGCTTCGATGTTACGGATGAGATTTTTGGCATATCCTCGGCAGTAAGAGGTACACTCAACCCATTTTATACTTACGGCGCTATGACGGTATCTATTCCTTGTTGGGCTGGCGGTGCGGCATTGGGTGTTGTTTTGGGTAACATTCTGCCTTTAAATGTTGTAAGTGCCTTAAGTGTTGGGCTTTACGGTATGTTTTTAGCTATTATTATACCTCCCGCTAAGAAGAGTCCGGTTATTGCGGGCATAGTTGCAGTTTCTATGTGTCTAAGCTTTGCTTTTTCCAAAATTCCGCTTTTGTCCCAAGTTTCCTCAGGTATACACGTTATTATCTTGACGGTTATAATCGCTCTTGCGGCGGCAATTCTTTTTCCTGTAAAGGAGGAAGAAACAAATGAATAATGTTTACATATATATCGGTATAATGTTCCTTGTGACATTTCTCATAAGGGTTTTACCGCTGACGCTTATCAGAAAGAGAATTACAAATGTCACGCTTCGCTCATTTCTTTACTATGTGCCGTATGTTACTTTGGCTGTAATGACATTCCCTGCGATTCTGGATGCAACAAATACTATCTGGTCAGGACTTGCAGCGCTTATTGTTGGAATTTTATTGGCGTATTTTAATGTAAGCCTTTTCGGTGTGGCGGTAAGTTGTTGCGCCGTTGTTTTTGTCTTAGAATTATTTATATAAAAAGGACTGTCTTTCGACAGTCCTTAAATTTTACTGATTATTTTCTATTTCGGTTATCTTATCAATTCTTTTTTGATGTCTGCCGCCCTCAAATTCGGTATTTACGAAAATGTCAGCAAGTTCAACCGCTGTACCAACACCGATAACTCTTCCGCCTAAGCACAAAATATTTGAGTTGTTGTGAAGACGGGTATACTTTGCAGAAAAATGCTCACTGCAACAAGCGGCACGAATACCCTTGTGCTTATTTGCGGCAATCGACATACCAATACCTGTACCGCAAACCAAAATTCCGCGTTCACATTCACCATTTTGAATGCTTTCGCATACTTTTTTTGCAATATCAGGGTAGTCGACCGATACCTGTTCGTAAATGCCGAAGTCGGTTACTTCAAAACCGTTTTCCTTTAAGTAGTCGACAATAGCGTTTTTGTGTTCAAGACCGCCGTGGTCACAACCTAATGCAATTTTCATTTTTTATCTTCCTTTGCTTTTAATTCTCTTTCTGCTTGGGGTAATCTTAAATAAAAGGGGAGTAGTGCTGAAGATTCTATTGTATCGCCTTTATTGAAGTTTTCTTGTGCCGCAGCCCCTACGCCTATAGCGTTCTGAAAACGCCTTATAGATGCTGAAATTTTGATATTTTCGCAATCTCTTACAAACGGATAAAATATATCAGAGCCATCGCCCACTATTATAATACATTTTTCACTATTTTGAGAGAGCTCTTTGAGTTCCTTAGCTAATTCGTCACATAAAAGGGCACGGTCTTCGCAAATACGGGAAATTTCACCGTTGTTTATATCAAACAGGGCATTATATACTTGATTACAGCGCGCGTCCATCACGGCGCAGACAATACAGTCAGTATCAGAATAATTTTCTGCCATAGCCCGCAAGGTTGAAACTGCTACACAGGGCAGATTTTTGGGAGCGGCAAGGCCTTTTACGGCGCTGATGCCGATTCTCACGCCTGTAAAAGAGCCTGGGCCGTTACTTATAGCGATACCGCCGATTTCGTTTATTGTGAGTTTTGCACAGGTGAGTATATTTTCCACCATCGGCATCAAGGTCTGTGAATGGGTGAGTTTTACATTCACAAAACTTGAGGCTAACAGCTTGCCGTCTTCAAGGATAGCTACCGAAGCAGGCGTTGCCGAACATTCCATACTTAAAATTTTCATATTATTCACCTGCTTGTTTTATTGTAATTTCGCGGGTAGTATCGTCGATGCGCTTAAATTCAACGAATATAGTATCTTCCGGTAGAGCGTTTTCAATATTCTCACTCCACTCACAAGCCAGTACGCCGCCTTGTGCTATATAGTCAAAAAAGCCTGTCGAATAAAGATCTTCCCAACTTGAAATGCGGTACATATCAAAATGGTAGAGCGGTAGTCTGCCGCTTAAATATTCGTTTATAAGAGCAAAGGTTGGGGAGGTGACAGTATCAGTTGAACCAAGACCATTTGCTAAACCGCGGGTAAAACAGGTTTTTCCCATTCCAAGACCGCCGCGAAAGGCAATGACCGTTCCGCTTGTTATTTTTTCTCCCAAGCTTTTACCGATGTTTTCAGTATCATTAGGACTTTTTGATATGAATTTTTCCATAAAATTACCTTTCGTATAATTAACTGCGTATATTATAACATAAATTTTTACAATTATAAAGAGTTACTTGAATATTTATATAAAATAAAGTATAATTAAGTCGAAGTAAACTTCTGGAGGCGAGAAATTGAGACAGTTAATGGCGAGAATTGCAGACTTTGTCCGTGAATCTGATAAGGTTCTACTTTTGCTATGCTTTTTTGCATCGGCTTATGGTTGTATAGCTGTTTTTTCTGCTACTAATTATATGGGAAGCTCTCGTCCTGTAATAGTACAAGCTCTTTGTATGTTTGCGGGAATTATAGCAGCCTGTGTTATATCTACTATTGATTTAGAATATTTTTCTAAATATTGGTATCTCGCCGCGGCTTTGGGGCTTATTCCCGTTATACTTACATTCTTTATTGGCTTCGCACCTGAGGGTACTGACGATAAGGCTTGGCTTAATCTTGGATTTACAACCTTTCAACCGTCAGAGCTTATGAAGATTTGCTTTGTGGTAACTTTCAGCACGCATTTGGCAAGAGTTAAGCGCGATATAAATAAATTAAAATATTTGCTACCTGTTTGCGCCCACGGCGCGTTTCCTGTTTTGCTAATTTTTATTCAGGGTGATGCCGGAACAGCGCTTGTATTTGCAGTTATGGTGCTATTTATGCTTATGGCAGCAGGGGTTTCTTGGAAGTATTTTGCCGCAGCGTTTTCAGCGGCTTTGGTGGCTTCGCCGATTGCATACTTTTTCATTTTAAATGATGACCACCGCAAGAGAATTATTAATATGTTTGATATTGATGCGGATATTCAAGGTGTGGGTTGGCAGCAGTATCGTGGAAGATTAGCGCTCGCTAATGGAGGTTTTACAGGGCAGGGTTATATGAACGGAACGCTTACCCAAATGGGTAAAGCAGGCGTACCTGAGGGCCACAATGACTTTATATTTGTTACAATTGGTGAAGAGTTAGGCTTTTTGGGTTGTCTTGTGGTTCTTATTTTACTTATTGCAATAGTTTTAAGATGCCTTAAGATTGCCAGAATTTGCACTAAGGACGAGGGCAAGTACATTTGCATCGGTATATTTTCAATGCTTTTAGCACAAACGATTATAAATATAGGTATGTGCACATCAGTAACGCCTGTTATCGGTATTACTTTACCTTTCTTTTCTGCTGGCGGTACTTCGCTATTGTGTTTATATTTAGGTATAGGATTAGTGCTTAATGTGTATATGCACAGGAATTCGAGAACACTTTATTTAAGAAGTTAAATGATTTTTGGCAGTGAATATTCACGGTAATTATGTTTAAAATTTTTAAAATAGGTGCGGGTTATTCGTAGAGTTTCGCCGTTTTTTAAAGCTACATTTTCGGAATTGTATTTTTTGATAGCGTCAAGATTTACAATGTATGCGCGGTTTATTTTTTGAAAATGAAGCTTTGGCAGAAACTCAAATACCCGCGCCATTGTTTTTTTACAAAGGATTGTTTTGTTATTAAGGTGAATAAAGCAATATTTATTGTTTGCTTCTAAGTAAACAATTTCGTTGGTATTAAGGCAAATAGTATTCGTTCCGTCGTTTACCCAAAGCGTGTAATGTGTGCTGTTTTCACTAAAGTAATCGTCAAGTGTTTTGTAAAGTGTTATTTCACTGATCGGTTTTTTTAAAAAGCGAAAAGGTGATACACTAAAGGTTTCAAAAACGAAATCGGTGTTTTGGCTAATGAAAATGATTTTAGAATGGATATTGTTTTTTCGTAAAAGCTTTGCGGTTTCAAGACCGTTAATACCTGAAAGGGAATATTCTATAAAAATCAGTGAATATTTCTGTTCGCTTTCAAGTAAGTTTTCGCCATTTGTAAATATGTCAATGACAAAATCAAGCCTGTGTTTATTACAATAAAAGTAAATTTTATGCTTGAGATATTTAGCAAAGGCATTATCTGTGTCGCAAATTGCTATACGCATTTTTAATTCCTCCTTTCTATAATTTTTCTTGATTTACAAAGTCTGTCTTGTTAGACAGACTTTTTTTAAAACTAAATTCTACTTTTTTTGCTATAATTATATAATATTTTCTAAAAATTGTCAATATATACTTAAAATAGCAAAAAAAGTAGTTTACTCTTATAAATCTGTATTTTACTCTGTTTTTCGACAATTTCCAAAAATAATGAATAGAATGGTCTAAATGTCAGAAAATGGTTGGAAATTGTTTATTGGAAAAAATTAGTAATAGAGTGTTTACAAATTGCCGACTGTTTTCTTTCTATTTATGAAAGGATGGTTGACAAATGTGTAATTCACAAATTTTGCCGCTTATAAAACAGTTTAAAAATCATGATATGTCAGTTTTCGAAATTATCTACGCCGAATTTGAAAAACTTATTGATTTTTATTCAGCGCATATCGGGAATGAAGATGCGAGTTCTGAATTAACTTTGTTTTTCATAGAATTGATTTATTCAATAGATTTATCTCATTTTAAAGCTGATTGTTCTTTTGGGATAAAAAAATACATCGCTGTTTGCATTCGTAATCAGTACATAGCGCTTTCGCGTAAGGCTGATAAACTTGCACGGTATGCTTGTCCGTTATATGAAAACTGTGTATTTGCAAGTGAAATGTATGATGAAAAGATAGCTCTTGAGCAGATTTTCGCTTTTTTGACTGAAAAGCAAAAAATGGTGCTTGTTTACAGATATAAATATGGTTATTCTGACTGTGAGATTGCACAAAAAATGAAAATCAGACGTCAGGCAGTGAATCGTTTAAAAAATCGGGCATTTGAAATTTTAAGAGAAAAAATTTAAGGAGGAAAATTTTATGTTTAAATTAGCATTGAATGCAGGACACGGTAGAAATACCACGGGTAAAAGGTGTCTTAAAACTTTAGACCCGAATGAAACAAGGGAGTGGGTACTCAATTCCCGAATTTGTAAAAGGATTGAAGAAAAGTTGAGGGTTTATGGGGGTATTGAAGTTCTTCGTCTTGATGATGTCACAGGTGTGATTGATGTTGCCCTTAAAACGAGGACCGACAAGGCAAACACTTTCGGTGCGGACTTTTATTTATCTATTCACCACAACGCAGGTATAAACGGTGGTTCGGGCGGAGGTATAATGGCCTTTGTTTATACCAAAGCCAGCACTAAATCTTCGGAATGGCAGAATGATTTATATGATAGTGTTATTAAATATACAGGTCTTAAAGGTAACCGTGCTAATCCTATAACTACCGCCAATCTTCACGAATGCCGAGAAAGTAAAATGCCTTGTGTATTAATTGAATGTGGGTTTATGGATAGCTCTACCGATGTGCCGATTATATTAACTGATAATTTTGCTGAACAGGTGGCTACCGCTTGTGTGGAGGTTATTGTAGCAAAAGCGGGACTTACAAAGACAGAGCCTGTTATCACTCCGCCGACTGTAACGGAAAATAAGGTACTCACTTGGCAAAAAGCCGCCATAGCTGACGGCTTTAAGTTCTCAAAATACGGCGCAGACGGCAAGTGGGGAAGCGAATGTGAAGCGGTTGCAAAACAAGCTATTTGCAAAAAGCGTGATACATATAAATACCCAAACCTTACAAAGCTTGTTCAAAATACTGTGGGTGTGACTGCTGACGGTAAGTTCGGAAACAACACAAAGTCGGCGGTTATTAACTTCCAAAATAACGTAGGTCTTAATGCTGACGGCATTGTCGGACTTAATACCTGGAAGAAAATTTTGGGGGTGTAATAATGAAAGAAAAATTTTTAAAATGGTTTAAAGCCGCAGGTGTGAGAGCTATTAAAACAGTTGCAGAAACTGCGGTGGCTACAATAGGCACTTCGGCAGTATTGTCAGCTGTTAACTGGAAGCTTGTAATTTCCGCTTCACTACTTTCGGGCTTGCTTTCGTTACTCATTTCTATAAAAGGCTTACCCGAATTAGACGGATAAGTCAAAAAAATAACTGTGATGTTTTGCATCACAGTTATTTTTTATTTGGTACAAAAAGTTTTAAAGCCTTTAGAAAAAAGTCGCGTTCCGTCATTTGTAACCCACATAACATATACATCGTCCAAATTCTCGGTTAGTTGCTTGCCATCTTCATAAGACATACAGAAAAGGGAAGTTGAAAGAGCATCTGCAAGGCCTGAGTTTTCACACAAAACCGAAACAGATTTAAAATTCTGGGCTGGATAAAGGGTTTGGGGGTCTATAATATGGTGATAATTTTTGCCGTTTACGGTGTAAAACCTTTGGTAAGAACCGCTTGTCACAAGCGACATATTATTATCGAGTTTTAATTGTTCGATATATGGGTTTTGGGTATCTTCAGTATCAGGATTTTCGATGCCTACTGTCCATTTTTCACCGTCAGGACGATTTCCCACTATTTTTACATTTCCGCCGATATTAAGTATATAACCCGAAATTTTATTTTCTTGCATTTTTTTTGCAACCTGTTGGGCGGCAAAGCCTTTTGCAATTCCGCCGACATCTAACTTCATTTCCTTATCGGCGAGTTTTACTGTTTGCTTCTCTTTATTAATAATAATTTTTTCTATATTTGTATGGTTATTAGCGTTTGTTAAATAACTCGGTTCGGGAAGAGAAGCTTTTTCGGGATTATTAAGCCCATATTCGCGGTAATCGTGCCATATAGATAAAACACTGCCCATTGCAATATTAAGCTTACCGCTTGTTGTTATATATTGCTCTTTTGAATATACAAGAAGATCGATAATTTCTTTCGAAACAGCAACCTCTTCGCCCTGTGACATATTTATTGTGCACAGGTTAGTAATATTTTCATAGGTTGTATATATATCATATAAGCGGTGATATAAAGATAGCCAACCTTTGATTTTTTCACAGTTTTTTTCGAAAATCTCTTGAGATTGCTCGTAACCTACGATGGTTGTCACAGTATCGAAGAAATCGAATGAATAGTCAGTGAATTTTTTTGGTTTTTTATTACAGGCAGTTAAAAAACACACCTGAAAAGCGGCTAATAATATTAAAAATAATGATATAATCTTTTTCATAATTCCTAAAAATAAAAGGGGCGATAAGCCCCTTTTGTTACTTTGTTTTATTTAGAAGCTTTAGCTGCTGCCTTAACCATATCAGCAATATTTATAGTACAGCCTGCAGTTTGAAGTTCTTCGGTACCATAGCCCTTATCAGTTGCAAGAGCAGAAATTCCGTCAGCATCTTTTCCAACAACAGAATCATTGAAAGCTGCTGCTTGGATATACCATTCTTTAACAACACCGTCGCCATTTAAATCCTGACCATATTGAGCCATATTATATTTGTCGCCGCTTTCTAATTTGGTGACAATATCAATTTTCGAAGTATCAGCAACAACACCCTTTGTGTTGAACTTTACTGTTGATACAAAAGCGTCGGTTAAAATAGCAGTAACCTTACCGTTCTTTGAAGCTACAGCAGATACTGTTGTATCAATTTCATTAATACCTTCAGCTTCTTCGGTAGCGTCCTTAGAGCCTGTTTGGGTGGAAACAATACCGATTTTTAAAGTGTCCTTTGCAGAAGCACCGCTTTCTTTAGCATTAGTAACAGCTTTTTCAAGAGCGTTTATAAAGTCAGAAATGATAATGGTACAGCCAGCATTTACAACTTCTGTATTACCTTTACCGTTAGTAGCTACGAGTGCCTTTACATCCTGAAGAGTTTTGCCTTCGACCAATGAAGTAAAAGCGTCTACCTGTTCAAACCATTCTTTTTTTGCACCGCCATAGGCTACCATACCATAGTCATTGCCTAATTCATATTTAGTTAAGATTTCTTTTGAAGGAACATATTTTCCCTCAGAAGTAAAGCTTAATGTTGCGGAAACAGAGTCGATTGCGCATTTAACGATTTTGCCGCTTTCGTCAACTAAGACTGCGGCAACAGTTGAATCACTTTCTGCGGAGCCGTTAGTGTCAGCATCGGCTGATTTTATATCAGCAACAGAAGAAACAACACCAATACCCAACTTGAGTGATTGTTTACCGCAACCAACAAGTGATACGAGCGATAAAAGCATAACCGCACTTAAAACAATACTTAAAACTTTTTTCATAATTTTTCACCCTTTAAATTTTTTGTGTATTTTAAAACGAGCGCACCTGCTATTCCTATAAGTGTGCCCGATAATACGCCGGTAATACAAAGGAAAATCATATAATAACCAATTTCCACCGTAGAGGTTATTATGATAGCAACTAAAATTTGCCCTAAGTTATGTGTGACACCGCCTACTATACTTACGCCTACAGTGGAAAAAAGATTGGTTTTTTTAAAAATCGCCATTGCGCTGATACTTAAAATTGCACCAGCGATACTGTAGGAGAGTGTCATTAAATTTCCAAAAAGTAAAGCAGTTGTAAGTACACGAACTAAGGTGACTGCCACGGTATCTTTAATTGAAAATTTGTAAAGCAAAAAAACATTTACAATATTTGCAAGACCAATTTTTATACCTGGCACTGCCGCATAGATAGGGGGGAGGAGCGTTTCCACAAATGAAAGCACAATTGAAAGCGCGGCTAAAAGACCTAAAAATGTAAGCTTTTTGGTTTTAGACATTTTATCACTCATTTATAATTTCGACAACCAACTTATGCGGTAGACATACTATTGTTTCGCCTGTTTTTGAAATTTTACGGTGCGCAACACAAATCTTATCCGGACAGTTTGCGCTTTTGATATAAGCTTGCCCGTTTTCAATTACCAAAACATTTGTGTGGTTGCCTGATTTGATAACAACCTCTGTATCTTTGTTAAAATTATAACAATATTTTTCTTTGCTGTCAACTGTAACCTTTACTTTATTTCCATTCTTTAAATTTAATTTAAAAATGGTGAAAATTATAAGGGCTAAAAGAAGAATTACGCCAACTAAGATAATATCGTTTCTAAGTTTGCTTTTGTGCATATTAGTTTAAAATGTGAATACATTTGGTAGGGCACACTTCGGCGCACTTGCCACAGTTAGTGCATTTGGAATAATCAACAGTTGCGAGATTATTAATAACAGTGATAGCATTACTTGGGCAATTAAGCTCACATTTTTTACAGCCTATGCAAGCGTTAGTGCATTTTTTACGCGCTGCACCGCCTTTTTCCTTGTTATTGCACATAACTGCAATTTTTGCAGTTTGCGGAACAAGTTTAATAATGTCTTTAGGGCATTTTTTAACACACATACCGCAGCCTATACAAATTTCGGGATTAATATGTGCGATGCCGTCCTTTAAGCAGATGGCATTAACGGGGCAGGCTACAGCACAGTCACCGCAGCCAAGACAGCCGTATTTACAACTGTTAGGGCCTCCGTATATCATAGAAGCGGCGCTGCAAGTGTTAACACCGTTATAGTTGTTAGTTTTATCTGTAGCACCTGAATGACCGTTACAGCCTACAAATGCTACCATCTCTACAACGTCCTGTGCTTCAACACCCATTATATTTGCAATATCTGATGCAACTGAGTCTGCACCCGGAACACAAAGATTTGTTTTAGCGCCGTCTTCGGCAATGGCTTTAGCATATTCGTCACATCCATTATATCCGCAGGCACCGCAGTTGATACCTGGAAGACATTCGCGCACCTTTTTAACAGTTTCATTTTCAGGCACGCTCAAGAAGTAGGATGCTAATGCCAAAAGTATGCCTGCAATCAAGCCTACTGCAGTTACAACAGCAAAAGCAATTAAAATACTTGTCATTTTATTCACCTATTTAAAAAGATTCTCTATAATTCCGCCAAAACCGAAGAACGCTAAAGAAATGAATGAAGCGGCAATAAGAGTGGCAGGAAGACCTTTAAAGCTTTCAGGGATTTCGCTTTCTTGGATTTTTTGGCGCATACCAGAAAATAGCACCATTGCAAGCATAAATCCAAGCCCTACGCCTAAAGAGTTAATAATAGATTGGATAAAGTTGTACTGGTGTTCGTTGATGTTGTTAATAGCAACACCTAAAACAGCACAGTTTGTGGTGATAAGAGGAAGATACACGCCCAATGCTTTGTGAAGAGATGGGATAAATTTCTTGAGTGCCATTTCGATAAACTGAACCAAAGCGGCGATGACGAGGATAAATACTATTGTTTGAAGATAACCGAAGTTTTCACCTAAAACATAGGTTTGTATCGGCCAGGTAACAGCAGTAGCAACTACCATTACAAAAGTAACCGCAACGCCCATACCTACTGCAGAATCAAGCTTTTTAGAAACACCCAAGAAAGGACAAATGCCTAAAAAACGGGTTAAAACATAGTTATCTACAAATACAGAGGAAAGAAGAATAATTATTAAACTTTTAAAAGCATCCATTTATATTTCCTCCTTTGGTTGACAGCTGCCGCGGTTACAAAAAGCGGCAGACGGGCAGGTCGCACACGAAAATTCTTTTTTATAAGGAGCTTTGCCGTGGGTTAATTTGTAAACGATAGCGATAAGCACACCGTATACAAGGAAACCGCCTGGGGCTTCTATAAAGAATTTGATTTTATAGTTTTCAAGGAAGGGGATTGTAATTCCTGCGAAAGAAGCAGAGCCTAAGATTTCACGGATGGTTGCCATTGCAATAAGGGCAATACTAAATCCGAGCCCCATTCCCAAACCGTCGAGAGCGGATTTTCCAACATTATTTTTTGCGGCGAACATTTCGGCGCGTCCTAAAATAATACAGTTAACGGTTATAAGCGGTAGATATACACCCAAAAGCTCGTAAATAGTAGGAACAAAAGCGTGTATAATCATCTCTACAATAGTAACGAAACTTGCAATAACAACAATATAGCAAGGGATTCTAACGCTGTCGGGGATTACCTTACGCAAAAGCGAGATAACTATATTCGAGCATATAAGAACTGCCGTAGCGGCAAGTCCCATACCAATGGCACCGATAACGGTTTTAGTAGTAGCAAGTGTGGGGCAGGTGCCCAAAATCAAAACAAATACAGGGTTTTCAAGAAGAAGTCCCTTAAGGAAAATTGACATATTATTGTTTTTATTCATTTAAGACACTCCTTCCAATATTTTAATAGCAGTAAAGACCTTTGAAACTGCGGTTTTATAACCGTTAGTTGTCAAGGTAGCGCCGCTTATAGCATCGATTTCAGAATAATCAGTTTCGGTCTTTCCATTAAATTGTGAATAGAATTTTTCGTCCTGACAAGCGGAACCGATACCGTCTGTTTCTTTTTGGGAAATCGTTAAACAAGAAATGATTTTACCGTCCTTGGTGGCAGATACTTTGATTTCGATAGGCTCACCTGACGGATTGTAATATTTATCGCCATTAATACCAAAGCCTGCGGCACGAAGTTCAAAAACATAGTTTCCACTGTTTGTCTTAAAAGCTTTTGCAACTTGCGTAGGCATATTAGAATATTTTGTGATATCGATTTCTTCTAATTTAGAGTTGATAATTGCTTTAGCAGAGGCTTCAACAGTTGCTTTAAGATCATTTTCACCGATTACAGCACCGTTTTTATCGGTTGCAACGAATTGTTCACCGATTACAAAGACAAATCCGTTACCGTTGTCGGCTGAATAAACCGCATTAATATCACCGATATCTTCAGTTATGAAAACGGGAGAGAATTTACCTTCTGCTTGGGGGAGGGCGGTAGAAAGATTGTCATTTAGAATCTCAGCCTCATCACGCAAATCAACACTTCCGCCACTTAAAATAACAAAAGAATTGAGAGCGTCCTTAACAGCTGCCTTGTATGCAGCTGTGGTTTTTGTAGCACCCGAAATGGTTTCAACACTGTCAATATTTTCGTTTGTTTTTTCTTTTAAGGTGTCGCCATAATCTTTTTCAACACCTAAGGTTTCACCGCTTGAAATACAGGTTGCACCCTTTACAACCCCGTCTTTATCAATACCGCAAAGCAAAATAAAGTTAGAAGCATAACCTGAAGTTGCCATTTTAAAAACATAACCGCCGTTTTTCTCGGTGTAAATTTCGGTTATGGTTTCGGGCAATTCGTATTCGCCGATTTCTACGGGTGAAAAATCAGAACCGCCGGGGAGTACAACAGAAAGAGCTTCATTAACTGCGGCAGATTCTTGTTCCTTAATGATGGGAGCGGTCAGGCTGTTGGTAAGCGCTAACAAAACCGATACAACCGCGCATATAACTGTGAGGGCTATTGCACTTTTAAAATTTTTAATCATATTTCTTACCCCCAAACAATTTTCTGCGTGATGCCTTTTCAATATAAGGATTTAAAATGTTGAGCATAAGTATTGCAAAAGATACACCCTCTGGGTAGTTGCCGTAGAAACGGATTAAAACTGTGATAACGGCAATGCCGATACCGTAGATAATTTTACCTTTTGCAGTGGCAGGGGAGGTTACATAGTCGGTAGCCATAAAGAAAGCACCAAGTATCAGACCGCCCGATAAAATCCAAGCAAGAGCATTTATAACACTGAAGCCGTCTAAAAGGAAACTGAAAACAAACACACTGCCAATTATTGAAACAGGAATGTGCCAAGTAATAACGCGTTTGCAAAGCAAATAAATGCCACCGATTAAAAGCGCTAAGGCAGAGGTTTCACCGATAGCACCACCGATATTACCTAAGAACAAATCTAAAATGTTAACGTTTTCACCGTTTGCCAAATTAACTAATGGTGTAGCAGATGAAACCGCATCCAAGGGATAGGCGGGTGTTGCTAAATTTGCAAAAGCTACTAACATAAATACACGGGCGGTGATTGCAGGGTTCACAAGATTGCAACCAATACCGCCGAAAATACACTTAACAATGATAATGGCAAAAACCGAACCCACAGCACCTTGCCAAAGCGGAGTATTGGCGGGGAGGTTTAATGCTAAAAGAAGACCTGTTACAACCGCGCTGAAATCGAATATGGTTTGAGTTCTTTTGGTGATTGCGTTGAAAACATACTCAGCTAAAACGGCGGAAATAATACAGGTTAATATTACCCACAAAGCCGAAATCCCAAAGATTATACAACCGGCAACAGCGGCAGGTAGCAAGGATATTGCTACATCGCGCATTATACTTTGAGTTGAAATTTTACTCCTTATGTGAGGAGATGTTGAAATATGCAATTTTTCCATATTTTATTTTACCTCCTTCTTAGGCTCGCCTCTAAGTGAGAGTTTAGCAAGCTTGTTGTTTTGGACGTTTGGTATTTTTGCAGGGCAAACGAAGGAGCAACAACCGCATTCCATACATAAAAGCGCACCTGCTTTTTTCATACCCTCATAATCATTTGCTTTGTATGACTTGAGAATTGCTACAGGGCTTATACCAAACGGACAGTGGTTAGTACAAGCTCCGCAACGTATACAAGCAGTAGTTTTAGGAATAAAAGCCTCTTCTTTTGAAAATGCCAGCAAAGCATTTGTGTTTTTAATAACAGGCTTGTCTGTATCTGTTACGGAAATACCCATCATCGGACCGCCGTAAAGCACCTTTGCGATTTCTTTTTTCAAACCGCAGAAAGACAAAACATCTTTTATTAACGTTCCGATAGGAACAATAACATTCTTTGGGTTTTCAATAGCATCACCGTCAACGGTTACGACCTTGCTAACAAGCGGAATGCCTGTTTTTAAGTATTTTCCGATTTCGGCTACCGTAGTGCAGTTGCAAACAACACAGCCAACTTCAATCGGTAAAGCGCCTTCGGGGATAATTTTTCCTGTTGTATGGTAAACGAGAACCTTTTCACCGCCTTGGGGATAGACGCTTGGTAAAACCTTTATTTCAACATTATTTAGCCCAGAAGCCATTTTTTTCATATTTTCGATAGCTTTTGGTTTATTCTTTTCAATACCGATTATAACTTTCTTAATATTAAAATACTTAACCAAGTTTTCGATAGCGTAAGCCATCATATCAGCTTTTGTAAGCATTGTTACAGTATCGCTTGTGATATATGGTTCACATTCAGCACCGTTTATAATAAGTTCTTCAATTTGCTTTTCGGTTTTAAATTTAACGGCAGTTGGGAAACCTGCTCCGCCGAGACCTACAATACCGCTATTAGTTAATGCTTCAATCAAATCTTCCTTGCTGTTTATAACAGGAGGAGCGATAGAACTGTCAAGAGTCATTTGACTGTCAGAGTCGATAACAATACCCTCGCAGGTGGCACCGTTTGAAAGCAACACCTCAGTAATAGAGTTTACAGTGCCGGAAACACTTGAGTAAACAGGGGAAGATAAACCTGCGCCTGCTTCGGCAATAAGAGTACCGACGGATACCTGGTCGCCCTTTTTAACGATTGTTTTTGCGGGTGCGCCGATGTGCATAGAAGTTGGGATAGTCACCTGATTCACAGACGAAATTTTTTCAGGCTGTGAGTTTGCAGTGTTTTTTCTGTGAGGGAGTTTAACCCCTTTAAGATAAAAAGCCATCTCAAATTTCCTTTCCTTGAAGAATATTATATTTATGGTTTGAATTGAGCGTTAAATTTATGCAAAAACATAATTTTTTGAAAACTTATACGCCCGAAACATATTTCATTTTATTATACAATTTTTTTCTATAAAAAGCAATAGAATTGCCATAAATTCATTGTCTATTTTTTAACAATAATCGGATGTTTTTTGTATTGTAAAAGAAGGAGTTTTTTGCTATAATGGGCTCAAGGGAAGTGAATGTATGTTTAATTTTTTTGTAGATGATACCGCCAAAGTGAACGGCGGTTATAATATTTCGGGGAATGACTATAACCATATTGTAAATGTTTTGCGAATGAACAAAGGTGACAAGTTCTTGGTAAGTTTTGAAAGTAAGAGCGATTTGTGTGAGTTGGAAAGTATTAGCGACAACACTGTTTTTGCAAAAATT
The DNA here is from genome assembly GCA_045539955.1 of Acutalibacteraceae bacterium. Lineage (GTDB taxonomy): Bacteria > Bacillota > Clostridia > Oscillospirales > Acutalibacteraceae > UBA737. The sequence goes on from JAZQGI010000008.1 coordinate 26,227, forward strand.
ATACAAGAAAATTATCAAAATACCGAGCTTCCGATAAAGATTTTCTTGTTTCAGGGACTTCCAAAAGGCGATAAAATGGAGCTTATAATACAAAAAACGGTTGAATTGGGTGTGGATACCATAGTCCCAACCCAAATGAGCCACTGTGTTGTAAAGCTTGACGATAAGAAAAAGAAATCAAAGCAGACGCGTTGGCAAGCAATTGCTGAAAGTGCCGCAAAACAAAGCAAACGAAATGATATCCCGAATGTTTTAGAAGCGTTGCCCTATAAAAAAGCCTTAGAAATGGCGGAAAGCCTTGATTTGCTGTTAGTGCCTTACGAAAACAAAGAGGGTATGCTTGCAACCAAGAACGCTTTGCAAAAGCTTTCGGGAGTAAAAACGGTAGGCATTATAATCGGTCCCGAAGGCGGTTTTGCTACCGAGGAAATAGATTTAGCAAAAGAAAAGGGAGGTATTCCGATATCTCTCGGCAAACGGATTTTGCGAACCGAAACAGCTGCTATGACGAGCGTTGCAATGTGTATGCTATTCACCGAAATGAATGATAAGGAATCTTAAAATGAAACAACTTCCATTAGAGTATACCGCGCGAATGAGGAAAATTTTGGGTGAAGGTTACGCTGATTATTTAAGTGAACTTGAAAACCCTCCTGTAAAAGCATTTCGTGTTAATAACGATAAAATATCACTTTCCGATTTCGAAAAACTTAATACATTTTCAACCGGTAAAGTGCCTTATGTCGAGAATGCGTTTTATCTTGATTATGAAAAAATAGGCAACCACCCTTATCACCACGCGGGAATGATTTATGTGCAAGAGCCTGCTGCGATGGCACCCGTGGAATGTATCGATATAAACCCCGACTGGAAAGTGCTCGATATGTGCGCAGCCCCAGGCGGCAAAAGCACCCAAATTAAGAATAAATTAGGCGAAGACGGTGTACTTGTTTCTAATGAAATCATATCTTCGCGCTGTAAGATTTTAACAGGTAATGTTGAAAGATTGGGACTTTTAAATACCGTTACGACCTGTCTTGATTCTAATAAAATTGCTGAAATTTTCCCTAAAACCTTTGATATGATAATGGTTGATGCGCCCTGCTCGGGCGAGGGAATGTTCCGAAAAGAAGAAATTGCTATTAGTGAGTGGAGCCTACAAAATGTTGAGAAGTGTGCAAAAAGGCAAACCGAAATTTTGGAAAACGCAGTAAAAGCTCTTAAAGACGGCGGATATATTGTTTATGCCACGTGTACCTTTTCTTTGGAAGAAAACGAAAAAACAGTTGATTTGTTTTTGCAAAATCACCCCGAATTCGAGCTTGTACCTGTTAATGAAAGGGTTAGAAAGTATACAGTTGACGGAATTTTGTTTGAGGGTTGTAAAACTCAAAACATAAACCTTACAAGGCGGTTTTATCCCCATGTTTCTAAGGGGGAAGGACAGTTTATGGCGGTGTTACATAACACTAATGAGCCGTTTTCCATTGCTGTAAAACAAACCAAACCGCAGAAAATCGACAATATAGTTTTTGAATTTTTAGATGATGTTTTAACCGATTATAAAAAGGAGAATGTGCGTCTTTATAACGGCAAAGCGGTGTATTTTACACCGAATTTTGAAATAAAGGACGGCGTGGCATTTTCTTGCGGGGTTACTATCGGCGAAATTAAGAAAAATTATATTCTGCCACACCATCAGTTTTTTATGGCGCTCGGTAAACATTTTAGAAGAAAAATTGAACTTAAGTGTGATGATGAACAGGTGTTAAAATACCTCCACGGAGAAGAAATTTCCGCCGATTGCCCGAACGGTTGGGCAGTTGTCACAGTGGACGGCTGTGCTATGGGCGGAGTCAAGGTTGTGAATGGCACCGCAAAAAATCATTATCCAAAGGGACTTAGAAAATAAAACTCCGCTACGGCGGAGTTTTTTTATGCGTAATTCGTAATGCGTAATGCATAATTTTGGTGTTCGCCTTGCGTACGGATAAAAAAGCATTTGCTTTTTCTTTACTTATAAAATATTTGTGGTATAATATATTTGTGAAAATTTGCATTGTGAGGTGAGTGAATGGATAAGTTTGTTTTGCATAGTAGCTATAAGCCTACAGGCGACCAACCGCAAGCGATTGAGAGCCTTGTTGACGGTATAAATAAGGGCGATAAAGAACAGGTTTTGCTGGGTGTTACTGGTAGTGGTAAAACCTTTACAATGGCTAATATTATCGAGCGTGTAAACCGCCCGACGCTTGTTCTCGCTCACAATAAAACCCTCGCCGCACAACTGTGCTCGGAGTTCCGTGAATTTTTCCCCGAAAATGCGGTTGAATACTTTGTTTCCTATTATGATTATTATCAGCCTGAGGCGTATATCCCAGGCAGTGATACCTACATTGAAAAAGATTCTTCTATAAACGACGAAATTGATAAGCTTCGCCATAGTGCTACTTGTGCTTTGTCGGAACGGCGCGATGTTATTATCGTGGCATCGGTTTCGTGCATATATTCACTCGGTAACCCTATTGATTATCGCAATATGGTTATTTCCTTGCGGCAGGGTATGGAAAAAAGCCGTGATGAGCTTATTGAAAAGCTTGTAGATTTGCAATATGAAAGAAACGATATAAATTTTGTTAGAAACAAGTTCCGTGTTCGCGGTGATACGGTTGAGATTTTTCCCGCTTATTCGATGGAAAATGCAGTGAGAATTGAATTTTTCGGCGATGAAATTGACCGCATTTGTGAGATAAACACAGTAACGGGCGAGGTTAAGGCTCTTCTTTCGCATATAGCAATTTATCCTGCATCACACTATATTGTCCCACAGGACAAGCTTGAAGAGGCTTTAGGGGAACTTAAAGAAGAGATGGAAGCGCGAGAGCGGTTCTTTATTGATAATGAAAAACTGCTCGAAGCACAGCGTATTCGTCAGCGAACAGAATATGATATTGAAATGCTAAGGGAAATCGGCACCTGTAAGGGTGTTGAAAATTATTCACGAGTGCTTTCTCGTCGAAAGCCAGGCAGTACACCCTCGACTTTGCTTGATTATTTCCCCGAAGATTTTATACTTTTTGTTGATGAATCGCATGTGACCTTACCGCAAGTTCGCGGTATGTACGGCGGTGACAGGGCAAGAAAGGAAAACCTTGTTGAATACGGCTTCCGTTTGCCGTCTGCCTTTGATAATCGCCCTCTTAATTTTGATGAGTTTTATGACCATATAAACCAAGCAGTTTTCGTATCGGCAACACCTGGTGAATTTGAAAAAGAAAAGGCAACAAGAATTGCCGAACAGGTTATCCGTCCGACAGGACTTTTAGATCCCGAAATTTCAGTGCGGTCTTCAGAAGGACAAATTGACGATTTAGTGAGTGAAATTAATATCCGTATTGCAAAAAAAGAGCGCGTTTTGATTACCACTTTAACTAAAAAAATGGCGGAAGATTTAACCGAGTATTTAACCGATTTAGATATAAAAGTACGCTATATGCACTACGACATTGATACCATTGAGCGTATGGAAATTATCCGTGATTTGCGTCTTGGTGAGTTTGATGTGCTTGTGGGTATAAACCTTTTGCGTGAGGGACTTGATATCCCCGAAGTGTCGCTTGTAGCAATTCTCGATGCCGATAAAGAGGGCTTTTTAAGAAGCGAAACTTCGCTTGTTCAGACGATAGGCAGAGCCGCACGTAATGCCCAAGGCACAGTTATTATGTATGCCGACAGTGTGACGCGTTCGATGGAAAATGCTATCCGAGAGACTGAACGCCGCCGCGAGATACAGATGAATTATAATATGGAAAACGGCATTGTTCCGAAAACCATCACAAAAGGTGTTAATGAGGTATTACAAATTGGCACAAAGGTTAAAGATAAAGCGGTTTCTAAAATGTCTAAGCTTGAACGTGAGGCAGAAATCAAGCGTCTTACAGCCGAAATGAAGCAAGCGGCGAAGATACTTGAATTTGAGTATGCCGCAACGCTTCGAGATAAAATTAATAAACTAAGGAAGGGTTAGTTTGTCTAACGAAAAAATTATAATAAAAGGTGCTAATGAGCATAATCTGAAAAATATTGATGTTGAAATTCCCCGCGATAAGCTTGTGGTTTTCACAGGTCTTTCTGGTAGCGGTAAGTCGTCATTGGCATTTGATACCATCTATGCCGAGGGGCAGAGAAGATATGTTGAGTCGTTGTCTTCCTATGCCCGTCAGTTTTTGGGACAAATGGAAAAGCCTAATGTAGAGGTAATTGAGGGGCTTTCGCCTGCAATTTCTATTGACCAAAAAACCACCTCTAAAAATCCGCGCTCTACGGTTGGCACCGTTACCGAAATTTACGATTATCTGCGCCTTTTGTATGCGCGTGTGGGAGTCCCGCATTGCCCGATTTGTAATAAAGAAATCTCACAACAATCTACCGATCAGATTGTAGATGCGGTTATGAAGTTGCCCGAAGGCAGTAAAATTCAGATTTTATCGCCCATAGTAAAGGGCAGAAAAGGCGAATATAAAAAAGAGCTTGAAAGCATTAAAAAGCAAGGATATGTAAGGGCTAGAATTGACGGAAATATTCTTGATTTAGCTGAGGAAATAAAGCTTGAAAAGAATAAAAAGCATTGGATAGAGGTCATTGTTGACCGCCTTGTTATTAAAGCGGATATTGTATCACGCCTTACTGATAGTATTGAGACGGCGGTTAACCTTTCGGGAGGACTTATCGCTGTTGATGTTATAGGCGGGGAAGAAATGCAGTTTTCCCAGTCCTATGCTTGCGAAGAGCACGGTATAAGCATACCTGAATTGACACCCACAATGTTTTCTTTTAACAGTCCTTTCGGTGCTTGTGCGCACTGTACGGGACTTGGTATGTTTATGAAAGTAAACCCAAAGCTTGTAATAAATGATGAGGATAAGTCATTGCTTGATGGCGCTATAAAGGCTTCAGGTTGGGGAGTTAACAGTTGGTTTAATCCCGATGCTTCGACCATTGCCGAAATGTACTATAAAGGCATTGCCGACTATTACGGTTTCGATATTAATTTGCCTTTTAAGGATATTCCCCAAAAGGCAAAGGACGCAGTGCTTTACGGTACAAAGGGTGAGAAAATAAAATTAACCCGAAACTCCGATTACGGTGGGGGAACCTATTATGGTGAGTTTGAGGGCGTTATAAACAACCTTGAACGCCGTTACAAAAATACTACAAGCGACTATTCGAGAAATGAAATTGAAAGCTATATGACCGAATCGCCTTGTCCCGAATGTCAGGGCAAAAGACTAAAGCCTGAATTTTTAGCGGTGACTGTGGGCGGTAAAAATATTATTGAGTTTTGCGATATGTCGGTAAGCGCTGAGCTTGAGTTTATTGAAAGCCTTGAATTTGGTCAGCGTGACAGTATGATAGCAAAGCCGATTTTAAAGGAAATACGTGAAAGACTGACATTTTTGCAGAGCGTAGGTCTTGATTATCTCAACCTTTCGCGTTCTTCGGGTACACTTTCGGGTGGTGAGAGTCAGAGAATAAGACTTGCTACACAAATCGGTTCTTCGCTTATGGGTGTGCTTTATATCCTTGATGAGCCAAGCATAGGACTCCATCAGCGAGATAATGACCGACTTATAGCAACGCTTAAACGGCTTCGTGACCTTGGTAACACAGTAATTGTAGTTGAACACGACGAAGATACAATGCGATCGGCGGATTATATTCTTGATATTGGCCCGGGTGCGGGTATCCACGGCGGTAAGGTTGTATTCTCAGGTCCGCTTGAAGAGTTGAAAAACTGTACTGAGTCGATTACTTCCGACTATCTTTACGGCAGAAAACAAATTCCTGTTCCGCAAAAGCGACGAAAAGGCAACGGTAATTATATAACCGTAAAGGGAGCGGCTGAAAATAACCTTAAGAATATAAATGTGAAAATTCCGCTTGGAACTTTCACCTGTGTTACAGGTGTTTCCGGAAGCGGTAAATCTTCATTTGTAAATGATATTCTTTATAATGTGTTGGCAAACAAATTAAACCGCGCCAAGACTATTGCGGGTAAGTATAAGTCGGTTGAGGGAATAGAGCATCTCGATAAGGTTATTAATATCGACCAAGCGCCGATAGGCAGAACACCGCGCTCTAACCCCGCAACTTATACAGGCGTTTTTAACGATATCCGTGAGCTTTTCGCCTCAACTAAAGATGCTAAAATGCACGGTTATAATGCGGGCAGATTTTCTTTTAATGTTAAGGGCGGACGCTGTGAGGCTTGTCAGGGTGACGGTATTCTCAAAATTGAAATGCACTTTTTACCTGATATTTACGTACCTTGTGAGGTCTGTGGCGGAAGTCGTTATAACCGCGAAACTTTAAGTGTTAAGTATAAGGGTAAAAGCATTTTTGATGTGCTTGAAATGACGGTTGAAGAGGGTATGTATTTCTTTGAAAGTATACCGAAAATTCATCGAAAACTCAAAACCCTTTATGATGTAGGGCTTGGTTATATTAAAATCGGTCAACCTGCGACAACCCTTTCGGGCGGCGAAGCGCAACGCGTGAAACTTGCAACAGAGCTTTCAAAACGCGGTACTGGCAAGACTATTTATATTCTCGATGAGCCTACCACAGGTCTTCACACTGCTGATGTTCACAAGCTTATCGATGTTTTGCAGCGCTTTGTGGATGCGGGTAACACCGTGCTTGTGATAGAACACAATCTTGATGTTATAAAAACCGCTGACCATATTATTGATTTAGGTCCCGAGGGTGGAGATAAGGGCGGTACGGTTGTTTGTAGCGGTACACCCGAAAAGGTAGCTGAGTGTGAAAAATCATATACAGGTCAATTTCTTAAAAAGGTGTTAAAATAATTTATAACGTATAAATAAAGACCTCCGCTTTTTGCGGAGGTCTTTTACATTAGTTGGAAATATAATATTTTACAAGTGACTGTAATAATGTATCACGGTCGATTTTCCTTATAAGATTTCGGGCGTTATTATGCGTTGTGATATATGTCGGGTCTTCGGAGAGTATATAACCGACAAGCTGGTTTATTGGATTATAGCCTTTTTCCTTAAGCGCATCATAAACGCTAACCAAAATCATACGGATTTGTTGCTCTGTCTGGTCGCCTACCGAAAAGGTCATCGTCTTATCATTCATAAATAACACCTCTCTGCATAACTACTGTATATTTATAGTATAACAATTTTTTTGAAAATTCAAGTATTATTTTCGAAGTTCTGCGCCGATTTGTTCAAGTTTTTTAATAATCTTGTTGCTTGCTTCTTCGATTTCGGTGTCAGTAAGAGTACTGTCAGCAGAGCGTAAGAACACATTGAAAGCAACGCTTTTTTTACCTTCGGGGATTTGCGCACCCTGATAAATATCAAATAATTTGATTTTTTCGAGCAGTCTGCCTGCGCCCGAAGAAATTGCTTTTTCGAGTGTGCCTACAGGAACATCTGCGTCAACGAGGACTGCAAAGTCACGCTCTACTGCGGGGAATTTAGGTAACGGTTTGTAAACTGTTTTGCGTTTTTCAATGCTAAGCAAAACATCAAGCTTGATTTCTGCAACAAATACTGGGCAATCAATACCGTAACTGCTTGCTACTGTCGGGTGAACCTGACCGAAAACGGCACATTCTTTATTGTTTGCTTTAACAAGAGCCTGTCTGCCTGGGTGGAGATAGGGCTCAGCACTTCTTTCATACTGGGTGTGACCGCCCAAAGTGGCACAAATTGCTTCAATAATACCCTTTAAGGTGAAGAAATCTTCATTATCGCCGTAAATACCGATAGACATTGTCGGGATTTCAAGCGGCTGTTCGGTGAGTGGTAATGCCTTGGGAATAAAGCGCTTGCTGATTTCAAAAAATCTGCCGTCAGGAATTTTTTTGTTTATATTGGTTGCAAGAACGGTGAGCATACTTGTTGTAAGCTGTGTTCTCATTGTTGAATATTCGTCACCGAGGGGATTTATAATCTTAATTTGATTTCTTCTTTCGTCATCTTCGGGTAAAAGAAGTGTATCAATAGCCTTGCTTGCGATAAATGAGTAGGTTGCAATTTCAAAAGCGCCTGCACCGTTTAAGAGCGACTTGATTTTATCAGTCTTAATTCTTTCGGGGAGCTTGGTTCCTCTGACAACAGCGCCTTTCATCTTTGTGCCTACTATATGGTCGTATCCGTAAATACGCATAACCTCTTCGGCTAAATCGGCTCTGCCCTCAATATCGTCGCGGATAGAGGGAACTTTTGTTGTGAGCATATTGCCGTTAATAGTGGTGGGTAATTCTAAAGAATTTAAAATTTCAACAATACGCTCTTTTGGAATTTCTACACCCAAAAGCTCGATAATACTGTCGGTAGTAACCTTTAAAACGCGTTCTTCGGGTAATCCGTTATTGCGGTCGAGAACGCCGTCAATAATATCGCCTGCATCAAGGTCGGAAATAAGCTGTAAAGCGCGCTCCATAGCATATTCCACGTTTACAATGTCAATGCCTTTTTCAAAGCGTCCGCTCGCTTCTGTACGGATACCTAAGGCTCTTCCTGTGTGACGGACATTGTCACGGCGGAATTTTGCTGATTCTAAGAATAAATCTGTGGTATCGTTTTCGATTTCACTCTCACGACCGCCCATAATACCTGCAAGGCAGGAGGGCTTTTCACCGTCTGCGATAACTAACATATTGGTTGAAAGGTCGTAATCCTTGCCGTCAAGAGTAGTGATTTTTTCACCCTCTCGTGCAGTTCTTACAATGATTTTCTTATCGCTTAAATCGTTGTAGTTAAATGCGTGCATCGGCTGACCTGTTTCAAGCATTACAAAGTTGGTAATATCAACAATGTTGTTAATCGGGCGCATACCCGAAGCAATAATTGCCTTTTGCATCCAAGCGGGGCTTTCTTTTATGCGAAGATTTTTAACAACTCGGCCAATATAACGCGGGCAAAGGTCATAATTTTCAACCACAACATCAATGTAATCTTTAATATCTCCGCCAATGGTTTTATATTCGGGCTTCGGAGCCTTAAATTCGGTGCCGAGAACTACGCTTATTTCCTTTGCAACACCTAAGAAGCAGTTGCAGTCGGGACGGTTTGCGGTGATTTTAAAGTCGATAATATAATCGTTAAGTCCTAAAACATCGCGCATATCTGTGCCGACAACTTCACTATCTTTGAGTATTAAAATACCGTTTACAGATGCACCCTCATAATCGGCTTCGGTAAGGCATAATTCCTCACCCGAGCAGAGCATACCGTTAGATTCCACTCCGCGAAGCTTACCCTTTACAATGTGCATACCGTTGGGCAAATAGCTATTATCCAACGCGGCGGGAACTAAATCGCCCTCGGCGATATTCTGCGCACCGGTAACGATTTGAACAAGCTCGCTTTTACCGATATTCATCTGGCAAATCTGTAAATGGTCGCTGTTCTCGTGGGGAGTGATTTTTTCAATCTTTGCTACGACAACATTTTGCAGATTTTCGCCCTCTTTTTCAATGCTTTCAACCTCAAAACCTGCCATAACCATTTTATCGCAAAGTTCTTCTACTGGAACATTGATATCAACATAATATTTTAAAGTGTTAAGTGAAATTTTCATTTTAATGTTCCTCCTTAAAACTGGTCTAAAAAGCGTTTATCGTTTTCGAATAAAAGACGGATATCACTTATTTTGTAACGTGTTGTGGTTAAGCGGTCAAGACCGATACCGAATGCAAAGCCTGAGTATTCTTCTGGGTCGATACCGCAGCTTTTGAGAACATTCGGGTGAACCATACCTGCGCCTAAGATTTCTATCCAGCCGCTGCCTTTACAAACTCTGCAACCTTTACCGCCGCATTCTGAACAAGTAACGTCAACTTCAACAGACGGTTCTGTAAATGGGAAGAATGAGGGACGGAATTTAACTGCGGTGTCCTTGCCGTAAATTTCGCGCGCAAATTCCTCCAAAACACCTTTAAGGTCGCACATAGTAATGCCCTTGTCAACAACAAGACCTTCTATCTGGTGGAAAACAGGTGAGTGTGTCGCATCAACCTCGTCAGCACGGAACACTCTTCCTGGGCAGATAACACGGATAGGGGGTTTACGGTTTTCCATAGTTCTTATTTGTGCGGCAGAGGTCTGTGTTCTAAGCAATAGATTTTCTGCCAAGTAAAATGTATCCTGCATATCACGTGCGGGGTGGTCGGCAGGAACGTTAAGACATTCGAAGTTATAATAATCGGTTTCAACCTCGGGGCCGTCAACAACATCAAAGCCCATTGATGTAAAGATATCTATCATATCGTTAAGCACTGTGTTAAGAGGATGAAGCTTGCCCTTTTGAATTTCGGTAGCAGGAAGTGTTATATCAATGGTTTCATCCTTTAATTTCTGCTCCATAGCAGCGGCTTTCATTTGCTCGTTCTTTTCGGAAATAAGGTTTTCAACTTCCGCCTTTGCCTGATTTACAAGCTGGCCCATAATGGGGCGTTCTTCTGGGGATAGGGAACCCATTTGCTTTAAAATAGCGGTAAGTTCACCTTTTTTGCCTAAATATTTTACCCTTAAATTCTCAATTTCCGCCTGTGTTTGAGCCTCAGCGATGGCTTGTTTTGCCTGTGTGCTTATAGCTTCAAGTTGTGTTTTCATTAAAAAACCTCCAAAAATAAAATAAACTCCGTCCTTTAAACAGGACGAAGCATAAAAAATCTCCGCGGTACCACCCGTATTTTTGCAAAAGCAAACACTCTTGTAACCTATAACGGAGTTCACCGTCAGTGCCTACTGCAATTTTCAGCACTGCTGCTCTTAAGGGAACTTCGGGTAAAACCTGACACTTATATCCGCTTTCAGCCTTGGCGGATACTCTCTGAAAGGCGGTAAAACCTTACTTTCCTTCGTCATCGCATTTACAAACACCATAATAACACCTTTTTTTACGTTTTGCAAGTATTTTTTCTTTAAATTAAAATTAAAATGTGATATAATATAGGAAATAATTAGGAAAAGTGGTAAAAATGTTTGAAAATTTGAAGTTACAAGCTTATAATTCGGCTTTAGAAATTATCGAAACTGCAAAGCTTAAGCAAAATGAAATATTGGTTGTGGGTTGCTCTACAAGTGAAATATTGGGTGATAAAATTGGCACAAATTCTTTGCCCGAAGCGGCAAAGGCGGTTTTTGACGGAATATACAAGGCGGCGAATGAAAAGGGAATCTTTATTGCTGCGCAGTGCTGTGAGCATTTAAACCGCGCGATTATAACCGAGAGTGCGGCGGTTCCGTTTGCCGAGAGTGTAAATGTCGTACCAAAAGCTAAAGCGGGCGGTTCTTTCGCAACGGTGGCTTATAAGGCTTTTAATAATCCTGTTGCAGTTAAAGAAATAAAAGCTCACGCAGGGCTTGATATTGGGTTTACTTTGATTGGTATGCACATTAAAGCGGTAGCTGTACCGGTAAGACTTCAAAATAACAGAATAGGCGAAGCTACAGTTTTAGCGGCGCGAAGCCGAGCGAAATTTATCGGCGGTGAGCGTGCGTGTTACGACCAAAATTTAACTTGACATATCGAAATACTTAAAGTATGATTTTTATAAGGTAAGGTGATTATTATGAAATATGAAGTATTAAAGCTTTTATCACAAAACGCAAAGTATACTCCTGATGATATTGCAACTATGCTTGGCATAACCGAAATGGAAGTTGAAAGCATTATTAAAGAGCTTGAAAAAGACGGTGTTATCCGCGGATATAAAGCGGTTATTGACTGGGAAAAGCTTGACGGTGCCTATGTTTCAGCTATAGTTGAGCTTAACGTTGTTCCAAAGGCGGGTCTTGGCTTTGAAGAAATCGCTGAAAAGGTTATGAAATACCGTGAGGTTGAGGCTGTTTACCTTATGTCAGGCGACTATGACCTTAATGTAATTGTAAAGGGCAAAACGCTTCAGGACATTGCTTGGTTTGTACAAAAGGAATTAGCAACAATTGATTCGGTTACTTCAACCGCAACACATTTTGTAATGCGCCGTTATAAAGAGATGGATGTTGAGCTTATAACTGGGCCTACTGATGACAGGGGGCAGCTCTTTGTATGATAGATTACGGCAAGATATTAAATAAAACAGTTACCGACATTAAACCGTCAGGAATTAGAAAGTTTTTTGATATTGCCGCTACTATGGACGATGTTATTTCTTTAGGTGTTGGTGAGCCTGATTTTCAGACCCCTTGGTCTATACGAAAAGCAGGTATTGAATCACTGCAACGCGGGAAAACGAAATATACTTCGAATTGGGGACTAATAGAACTTCGCCGCGAGATTTCTTCTTATCTTGAGCGCAAGTTCGGTACTAAATATTGCCCCGATAATGAAATTTTAGTAACGGTAGGCGGCAGTGAGGCTATTGATGCCGCTTTACGCGCTTTAGTAGATGCAGGGGATGAGGTTATTATCCCACAGCCGAGTTATGTTTGTTATGAACCTATAACTCGTATTATCGGCGGTGTTCCGGTAATTCTCAACACTAAAGCTGAAAATGATTTCAAGGTTACGGTAGATGAACTTAAAAGTCTTATAACCGATAAAACAAAGGTGCTAATCCTTCCTTATCCTTCAAATCCCACAGGCGCAATAATGGAAAGAGAAGATCTTGAAGCTATAGCAAAGGTACTTAAAGACACAAATATTATGGTATTGTCGGATGAAATTTATGCTGAGCTTACTTTCTCGGGTAAGCCTCACGTTTCGCCCGCTTCTATTGACGGGATGTGGGAGAGAACTATCACGGTAAACGGTTTTTCAAAAGCATTTTCTATGACAGGTTGGCGTTTAGGATACGTTTGCGGACCTAAACCGATTATTGACGAGATTACAAAAATACATCAGTTTGCTATAATGTCTTCACCGACGACAAGTCAGTATGCGGCTATTGAGGCGCTTAAGAACTGTGATGAGGATGTTCAGTATATGCTCAAGCAGTATGATATGCGTCGTAGAATGATAGTTTCGGGCTTTAATAAAATCGGTCTTACCTGCCGTGAGCCAAAGGGTGCTTTTTATGCTTTTCCGTCTATTAAATCGACAGGAATGTCAAGCGAAGAGTTCTGCGAAAAATTGCTTTATTCTAAAAAGGTGGCTGTGGTACCAGGTACCGCTTTTGGTGAGAGCGGTGAAGGTTTTATACGCGCTTCTTATTGCTACTCGGTAGAGCATATTAAGGAAGCACTCGCTCGAATTGAAGAGTTTTTAAAGGAAATTAAATAGTTAAAAGCCTTGTGATTTTAAATCGCAAGGCTTTTTTTAAAAAAGTTAAAATTTTTGTTGACAAAAGAAATTATTATGGTATAATAATTCTTGTTCTATGGTGGATGTAGCTTAGTTGGTTAAAGCGCCAGTTTGTGGCACTGGAGACCGTGGGTTCGAGTCCCATCTTCCACCCCACAGTTTACGGTACGCGAAAGCGTACCGTAAAAAATAGATATAAAATTTAATATTGGGGTGTCGTCAAGCGGTAAGACACAGCACTTTGACTGCTGCATTCGTAGGTTCGAATCCTGCCACCCCAGCCAAAATAAAGCATCGCGAAAGCGGTGCTTTATTTTATCCAAGCCGAAGGCTTGGTATGTAATCCGCGATAGCGTAATGTAATCAGTTTGCAACGCAAACTGTATGTCATCAAGGCACAAGCTTTGTATGTTCATTCCTTCGGCTTGATTACATACGCAACTTAAGTTGCAATTACATACAATGCTTCGCATTGATTACATCCACACCTACGGCGTGATTTTAGGAGACAAGAGAACCGCGGAGAACACAGGAGAACACAGGGGACGGTCTCCTTGTCTCCACCATTGCTCCAGAATTTTGGCGTGTTACGATAAAAGCTTGATTTCTTGAAAAGTTTTGATATAATATTCTCGTGATTTCTGTTACGGGGGTATTTTTTTGTGGTAGCACCTGATTTGTTTCAAAAAATTGGTTTTACTAATGAAATGGTAGAAACATATAATAAATATAAGTCTGCTTTTGGCAATAATTGTGAACGATTAGCAAAAGCATATATGCGCGATGGAAAAGATTTTAACCAAGCCTGTACCGAAATGCGCAAAATAGCACCACAAGTTAATGTGTATACTGCTGATATGATTTTTATTTTAGAGTGTACGGGTTATACTTATGAAGACTATAAGTTACGAAATATCGACTTGGAAGTTTTTTATGACTCAATGAAGGATATCACCTATAAGGTGTGCGAATGCAAGACCTATAAGGGTGTTTATGGTATTTTTGTTACGGGGTGGTTTAAGGGGTTTTTAGAACTTAGCCGTTTTGGTCTTGGCCGACTTCAGTATGATCTTTGGGAGCACCGTGAAGATACGGTTATGATAGACGGTTTTAAGGTTGAAAAAGGTTTTCCAACTCTTGCTTGTCATATTCCGTCTAGCGGACCGCTTACTCATCAAGCTGTGGTTGATTCCTTTAAAAAGGCTTATGATTTTTTTGCGGACCGACGAGTAGATGGCATTTTACTTATTGAGTGTTTTTCGTGGTTTTTCTTCCCCGATTACCGTAAAATTTTTAAAGAATGTGCAAAAAACATCTATTCATTCATGAAAAATTTTGAGTTTTACGATACATATTATCACGACAAATTTTTCGATTGTTGGCGGGTGTTTAATGTGGATATAGAAAATTGTGTTGTAGATGATTTACCCGAAAATACCCATCTTCAAAAAGGCTTTAAAAAGTATTTGAAAGAAAATGACAAATTCGGCGGTGCAAGGGGCTGTGTGCTCTTTGACGGTGAGAATATTTTAACAAGAAAATAGCAGCAAAAAACCGACTGATATAGAGGCGGGTGACGGTTCTATGTCTTGACAAAATAGTATTCATTTTAGAAATCCTCCTTTCTAAAACTGGACGGTTGGCGTAAAAGCCAACCGTTCTTTTTTAGATAATATTTTATATTGCTTTCACAACAATTTTTATGTATAATTATAATGTAATAGGTTAGGCGAAACAAGCCTGTTTCGCCACAAAATCTTTGATTTTGCGACAAATTTTTGTTAAAAATTTGTCCTTTTCCATTGCAATGAATGTCGTGCAAAATTAAATATTATGATTTAATTTTGCTAAGCCACTTATTAAGTGGCTTGTCGAAACGCTTTTGGCACGTTTCGACTAACTACAATCATTACAATATTCAGAAGGTGATTTTATGGAAAAAAGAAAATACAAATCGAGTACACTTATAAAAAGGTTTTTGCCGTATTACAAAAAATATATACCAACGTTGCTGCTTGACCTGTTTTGCGCATCGCTTACAACAATTTGTGAAATTGTTCTGCCACTTATAATGCGTGAAATTACAAATGCGGGTATGAACGATTTGGCAACCCTTACAATAGGGTTTGTTTTGCGCGTGGGGGTTTTGTACTTTGTACTTCGTCTTATTGACTCGGCGGCGTTTTATTATATGGCATACACTGGTCATGTAATGGGTACAAAAATGGAAACCGATATGCGAAGAGATGCTTATTCGCATCTGCAAAATCTTTCAAACACATATTTCAATAACACCAAAGTAGGTCAGATTATGGGTAGAATTACCAACGACCTTTTTGATGTTACCGAGTTTTCACACCATTGCCCTGAAGAGTTTTTTATTGCGGGAATAAAGGGTATTGTTTCCTTTATAATCCTTATGAATATTAACATTCCGCTTACAATCATAATCTTTTTGATTATTCCGATTATGTTTGCGGTTTGCCGGAAGCTTAATACAAAACTGCGTTCAAGTTTTCGTGAACAGCGACAGCTTATAGGCGAACTAAATGCAAGAATCGAAGATTCGCTTTTGGGTCAAAAGGTTGTAAAAGCATTTGCTAACGAAGATATCGAAAAAGAAAAGTTTGAAAAGGATAACCAGAACTTTTTCACAATCAAAGAGAAAACCTATAAGTATATGGGTGCTTTTTCGACCACTACCCGTATGTTTGACGGTATAATGTATTCTTCGGTTGTAATCGCGGGCAGTATTTTTATGATAAAGGGTTACATAAATGCGGGCGACCTTATAGCTTATTTATTGTATGTTACGACTTTTATCGCAACGGTTCGCCGAATTATAGAATTTGCCGAACAGTTCCAGCGCGGTATGACAGGTATTGAACGATTTGTTGAAATTATTGATGCAGATATCGAAATTTTCGATGAGCCTGATGCTAAGGATTTGATTGATGCCAAGGGTAATATTGAATTCAAAAATGTTACATTTGAATATCCTGATGACCATAATCAAGTCTTTAAAAATCTTAATTTTAAAATCAAAAAGGGTGAAAAAATTGCTTTCGTCGGTCCTTCGGGCGGGGGTAAAACCACACTTTGTAACTTGATACCTCGTTTTTATGATGTGACAGACGGTGAAATTTTACTTGATGGCGAGAATATTAAGAAATACACCCTTAAAAGTCTTCGCAAAAGCATAGGTATGGTGCAACAGGACGTATATTTATTCTCGGGAACAGTTTATGAAAATATTGTTTACGGAAGACCTGGCGCCACTCGCGAAGAGGTTATTGAAGCGGCTAAAAAGGCAGGCGCTGACGAATTTATAATGAGCCTCAAGGACGGTTATGACACCTATGTCGGAGAACGCGGTGTTAAGCTTTCAGGCGGACAGAAGCAGAGAATAAGTATTGCGCGTGTTTTCCTTAAAAATCCACCGATTATTATACTTGACGAAGCTACAAGTGCGCTTGATAACGAAAGTGAGTTTGCAGTTGCAAAATCACTTAATAAATTGTCGGTTGGAAGAACTACAATCACCATTGCGCACAGACTTTCTACCATTCGCAATGCGGATAGAATTCTGGTACTCACCGAAGATGGTATTGTAGAACAGGGAACACATAGCGAACTGCTGGAATTAAAAGGTATTTACTATAAATTCAATCAAATGGCAAGCGAATTGGAATAAAGATATTGACAAATAAAAATTTTGTGTTACAATATTAAAGCAAACTGAATATTTCCTTATCAAGAGTGGTGGAGGGACACGGCCCGTTGAAGCCCGGCAACCTGTTTTTCAAGGTGCTAAATCCGTCGGTATTACCGAAAGATGAGGTTTTAAAAATATTTAACCGCTCTTTCGTAGAGCGGTTTTTTTAGTTTAAAACGGAGGAATTTTAAAATGAAAAATTACTTATTTACATCCGAATCTGTAACGGAAGGTCATCCCGATAAGGTTTGCGACCAGATTTCTGATGCGGTTTTAGATGCGATTTTCAGTCAGGATAACACCGCCCGTGTTGCTTGCGAAACCTTTTGTACAACAGGTGTAGTAAATGTTATGGGTGAAATTACCACCACCGCTAAAATCGATATACCCGCTATTGTACGTGAGGTTGTTTGTGATATTGGTTATAACAGCGCTAAGGCTGGTTTTGACGGCAATACTTGTGCAGTTATGACTTCAATCGACAAGCAGTCGCCCGATATTGCTATGGGTGTTGATAAATCGCTTGAACTTAAAGACGGTGAAAATGATAGCTACAACCTTAACGGTGCGGGTGACCAAGGTATGATGTTCGGTTACGCTTGTGACGAAACGGAAGAGCTTATGCCTTTGGCAATATCTTTGGCTCATAAAATGGCAAAAAGACTTACTGATGTGAGAAAATCGCGAGAGCTTTCATACCTTAATCCCGACGGAAAAACACAGGTTACTGTTGAATATGAAAATGGTGTGCCGAAGCGTGTTGATGCGGTTGTAGTATCCAGCCAACACACTGAAGAAGTAAGCCTTGAAACACTCAGGGCTGATATACTCGAAAAGGTTATTAAACCTATTATTCCAAGCCGACTTTTCGACGAGAATACAAAGGTTTATATAAACCCAACAGGACGCTTTGTTGTAGGCGGTCCGCAAGGTGACACAGGTCTTACAGGCAGAAAGATTATCGTTGATACATACGGAGGATATGCCCGTCACGGAGGCGGTGCTTTTTCTGGAAAAGACCCGACAAAAGTTGACAGAAGTGCGGCTTATGCTGCAAGATATGTTGCTAAAAATATCGTGGCGGCAAAAATTGCTAAAAAGTGCGAAATACAGTTAGCTTATGCTATTGGTGTGGCAACACCCGTTTCGGTTATGGTAGATACTTTTGGCACAGGTATATGTGCTGATGAAAAGATAGCTGAAGCTGTAAAGAATGTCTTTGATTTAAGGCCTTCTGCTATAATTGATACTCTTGATTTGCGCCGTCCGATTTATAGACAGACCGCGGCTTACGGTCATATGGGTAGAACCGATATTGATTTGCCTTGGGAAAAGACCGATAAAGCAGAAATTTTGAAAAAATACTTGACAAACGTGTAAATTCGTGTATAATAATTAAGACAACAAAGTAGTACGTAAGTCGTCCTCACCCCAAGATTTTGTTCTAAAGGGTTAATAAGTTTCCAAAAGTATCTTTGGTATTCTTATGCGTGGGCGTATTGCGTCCACGCTTTTGTTTTGCAAAACGCATAACTATTTCGGAGGTGTATTCACATCAGCAGTAAAGAACTCGCAATAAACGAAGGTATTAAATTTAAGGAAGTCCGTGTGATTTCAGACGATGGCTCACAGATAGGTATTATACCTGTTTCAAAGGCTTTGGAGACAGCTTACGCTAAAGATTTGGATTTAGTTTGCATATCCCCTAACGCACAGCCGCCCGTTTGTAAAATTATGGATTACGGTAAGTTCCGCTTCGAACAGGCTAAACGCGAAAAAGACGCCAGAAAAAACCAAAAGGTTGTTGAAGTTAAGGAAATCCGCTTAGGTTTAAGTATCGACGTACACGATTTTGAAACCAAGGGTAAGCAAGCGATTAAGTTTTTGAACGCTGGAAACAAAGTAAAGGTTTCCATTCGTTTCCGTGGCCGCGAACTCGGTCATCCCGAGATTGGCCTTGATAATATGAATCGTTTCGCTGAATTCTGTAAAGATTATTCCACGGTTGAAAAGGCTGCTAAGATGGAAGGCCGTAACATGCTTATGTTTTTGGCTCCGAAATCAGGAAAATAATGTAGTTTAAAAATTTTTTGGAGGGACTAAAATGCCTAAAATTAAAACACACAGCGGCGCAAAGAAGCGCTTCAAACTCACTAAAAACGGCAACGTTAAACGTGCTCATGCTTTTAAGTCGCACATCCTTAACAAGAAGACAACTAAGCGTAAGAGAAATCTTCGCAAGACAATCGTTGCCGATGTAACAAACACCGCAACAATCAAGAAATTGATTCCTTATAAATAAGGAAAGGCTAATAGGAGGAAAAGTAAATGGCACGAATTAAAGGTGCGTTAGCAACACGCAAAAGAAGAAATAAAGTTTTAAAGCTTGCTAAGGGTTACTTTGGCGCTAAATCTAAGCTTTTTAAGACTGCTAAAGAAGCAGTTATGAAATCAGGCAACTATGCATACATCGGTAGAAGACTTAAGAAGCGTGACTTCCGTCGTCTTTGGATTACACGTATCTCTGCTGCTTGCAAAATGAATGATATGAACTATTCTTCATTCATAAACGGTCTTAACAAGGCTGGTATTGAAATCAACCGCAAGATGTTAGCTGACCTTGCTGTAAACGATGCAAAGGGTTTTGCAACACTTGTAAAAGCTGCTAAAAAAGCGCTTGAAAAATAATAAATTTTCGCCCGATTGAAAACTCTATCGGGCGACTTTTTCATTTTTAAAGAGGGTGAAAAAATGAAAAATTGGATAAATTTAACCAGTAAAGATAATTCACTTATCAAGCTTGTTTGCGCTTTGCAAAGCTCTCGTAAAGCCCGTAAAGAGCACAATTTATTTGTGCTTGAAGGGCTTAGAATTTGTGATGACGCTAAGTTTTGCGAAATCAAGTTTGATAAGTTAATTATAAGTGAAACTGCGTCTTTAAAGTATAAAGATGCTGTGGGAAAATTCGCCGAAAATTCGGATGAATGCTATTTAATTCCAGATAGTCTTTTTAAGAAAATCAGCGATACAACCTCTCCGCAGGGTATTATCGCGGTGGCTCGTATGCCGCAAAAGAACACCGAAATTGACAAAAATGGCAGGTATATTGCGCTTGAAAATCTTAATGACCCCTCGAATTTGGGTGCAATAAGCCGTACTGCCGAGGCTTTAGGGGTAAGCGGTATTATTTTGTCGGGTGACAGTTGTGACCCGTATTCACCAAAGAGTCTTCGCGCATCTATGGGTACACTTCTTAGAATGCCACTCATTATTTTTGATGATTTTTCAAACTGTATAAAACAAAGCGGACTCAAGTCTTTTGCTTGTGTGGTGGAAAAGGAAGCTAAATCTATCACTGATGTTTGTTTTGAAAACGGCTCAGTGGTTATGATTGGTAATGAGGCAAACGGACTCACTGTTGCCGCAAAAGCTATTGCGAATGAGCAAATAACTATTAAAATGAGCGGTAAAGCTGAGTCTTTGAATGCGGCAACTGCGGCGGCGATTTCTATTTGGGAAATGATGAAATGAAATATTATAT
>JAZQGI010000009.1:0-8359 GCA_045539955.1 Acutalibacteraceae bacterium
ACACCGCACATTTTAGAAAATTTATTGATTGTATAATATTTCAATGGTATCACCACCTAATATTATTATACAAAAAACAAATTATAAAATCAAGACGCTATTTATACTTTTTTATAAGTTTTTGTAAACTGTTAAAAAGCCTCTTTCTTTTTATAAGGCTTTGCTTTTTGGTGCAATTCCATAACCGCCCGCATTACAGTAGCATTTTGACTCAAATCGTACATTTTGGCGGTTTCTTCTAATACAGCAAATTCAGCGGGTGTAAATCTAAAATTCCGCGCTATTGTCTTTGCCGCTCCAGTTGCGGGTCTCCCTTTTTTCTTTTCCTCCATAATAAACCTTCTTTCTTATAGTGTATCATCAAATTAAGTATCGTTCTAAATTTTATCAGGAAATTGTAAAAATATCAATAATAATTCAACATACAATAATATATTTTATACTGCTATAATACTGAAAATATTATGTAATTATTAGACTCACTATAACGAGAATTATACGGAGTAAAACTGTTTTATGATATAACTTCTCTTCATCTCAATATTTCCCGCCCGATTATCTCTCGAATATGCCTTCATATTTGCCCGTGGTGACGTTTTTAATCACTTACGCATATAAACTATCGTGTGTGTAAGTCCCCCTCTCTAAACGCCTTATTTTCGCTTGTACGATAAAATCCCATTATTTTCAATATTTGCGGGCGGTTCGTTTAGAGGTTCTTCCTCTAGTGGAATAAAAAATTCAGTATTTATACGGTCTAGCGGTCTTTTCACTCAAAATAAGTCTCTCTGTGGCGTTCGTTTTATCGCGTGATAGTTTATATGTATTTGCCTTTTCAAATGCGTCTACGGGCATTTTTCGCGGTCGTAAAGTGACTTTTTCCGTTATATTTTACACAAATAGAAGAAAAGTATTATTTGTGACTTTCTCATATAGGATTATTCGCCAATTCCCATTTCTATTTTCACTGATGAACGTTTATTAAAAATCACTATCCTCATTTATTCTATGTTTAACACTCTGCTTTATATTTCACTGTTGTGGAATTGCTATACTAACAAGTGACATTTTTAAATTGTGCCCAATCATTTTTATGTGTTAGATAACGTCACATCTACAATTACGATACTAGAATATCGTATAAAATCTACAAAAATGAAGGGGGTATACCCATTCAAAATAAATCATATCTCCTAGTATAATAATGTTATAGTCGATAAAGACTAAAAAATTTTTTTGGTAGGGCTTTTGCAACAGTCGAAACATAGAGGTAAAATTACTGAGGCAGGGCAAATGACGTTTCCTCCTTGGGAATTGACTTTGGTCAATGAAACCTCTTAATTAGTCTGTCAGTCCATTCAGTGGTGATTTATGTTTTGGCTGGTTGGAAGCCCATTGGCTATACCTGTATAAGCCGCTAGGTTGTGTAACCGCTTTTTGGAATTGGATACCTGCTGGAAAGGATAAAAATTATGAGTAAAAATTTATCTGAACCTGAATCAAATACCGAACCCTATTTATCTGTGGGTTTAGATGTCGGCGCGGACATTACATTTATGTCCATTGCTCTCCCAAACGGTACTTTTGTCGGTAAGCCTTTTAAAATTACTCATGCTAATCCTGAATCGCGTGAACTCGCAGTCAAAAAAATAAAGGAAGCGCAAGAGCAGTTTTCTCTTAAAAGCCGTTGCTTTTTGGAGTCAACTGGGATATATCATATCCCGCTCATGCGCTTCCTCAGTGATAAGGGTTTTGTCTGCGAAACAATTAATCCTATCATTACTAAGAATAGCACAAATATCGGGATAAGAAAAGTACATAATGATAAATTTGATTCAAAAAAAATTGCAACTATCGGATTGATGTCATCTGTTAAAACTTCTATTACGCCCTCTGACGAGGTTGTAAATCTTCGTAATCTTGTACGCGACTACTTTTACTTTAAGGATTTGCAATCTGCTATCATTATGAAGCTTACAGCTGAACTTAAAGTTTCATTTCCGCAATATAAAGGGATATTCAGTAAAATAACCACTAAAACATCGCTCAAGTTGTTAGAAAAGTATCCATTGGCGAAAAATATTCTTGAAGCAGATAAAGACAATATTGTAGAGTTAATTCGCAGTACGGCTCGTTTTGGCGAAAAGTACGCTAAAACAAAATATGACGCTCTTATCGCTGCTGCGCAAGACGCGACTATTTTTGGTCGCTCCATTGACAGTAATGCTACGAGGATACAACTTTATGTAAGACAAATTAATTTCTACCAAACACAGATTGCTGAATTGCTGATAGCATTACATAAAACTGTTGATAATTTAAACGAACCATTGATTCGCGAACGCATTAATCTTTTACAAACGCTTCAGGGAGTCGGTTTCTTAAGCGCAGTTGTGTTAATTGCCGAAATGGGTTCCTTTGAACTTTTTTCATCGCCCAAAAAACTTTTTGCTTATTTTGGACTCGATCCGGCTGTTAAACAATCCGGCAAATTTACCGGTGACAAGGTTCATATGTCTAAACGCGGTTCAAAACTTGCGCGTCGTGTGCTTCACATGATTGCCATTAATAATTTGAAAGTTTCCGGAAAAGAGAAAATACCGGTAAATCATGTTATCCATGATTATTATGTTGCCAAATGTTCTAGCAAGAAGAAAAACGTTGCTGTTGGTGCTGTTATGCACAAAGTTTGCAACATTATTTTTGCTATGCTAAGAGATAATAGCCCTTTTGAAATTATTACCCCTGTCGAACATTGCAAACATTTTTTGGATACAAAATCTACCAAAAATGTCGCTTAAAATTTTCCAAATTTATTTTCATCTCCTATTGACATTTCTTAGCTGGACTATAGTGTTTATAGAATTTATGTACACATACACATATACACATATATTTTTACATATAATAAGGGAAAAATGGTCTATTTTAACCACATTAAAGCGATTGCATTTTATGGAAAAATCCTCCATTTTTTCTATGTTTTTTATAAAAAAAGTGAAAAAAGGGACACATTATAGGCGAATTTTAACTAATAATCGAAAAATAATATAAATCAAATAAAAACTGTAAACCATTGATATTTCGCCATTTATCTATGCTTCTTTTAGAAATAATTATGGAATAAAAGGACATATTGGACACATTAGACGCATTAGAGACGTATCATAAAACCAACTAATCCAACACATTGGAATGGGTCAAAATCGAACCTCTTGAACACATTTAGAGAATATAAAAAAAGTAACACATAAAAATTTACAAATTTTACGTATTAGAGAGTAGGAAATTATTACTCTTTTTTTTCTATTGTTTCATTTTACGAACAAATAATATTGTTTACGATATTATTTCTGAAAAAATCGTTCTAAATTTCAGTGTGTTACCTTCTTAATCCCTTGATTTTATTGAGGTTACACCTAGGTTACACCTTCAGAAACAAGGGTGTAACCTATTGTACGCCTTTAATATCAAGGTGCAGAAGAATTGTAGCGGTTACACCTACAATTTAAGGGTGTAACCGCTATTTACCTTGATATTACTGGTCTATAACTATATAGGTTACACCTACTACACCTTTTATTAAGTTTAAAAAAAAAAAAATATTCCTTATATTATATACCGCTTCGAATATATCGTAAAATAGTTAAAAAAATATATAAGAAATTCCAAAAAAGGTGTAGTAGGTGTAACCTATTTCTTGTACGCTAGAAATAGCAAGGCTTTTGACGGTTACACCCTTGTTTTAAAGGTGTAACCAAAAAAACAAAAAAAAAGTGCCGTAAAGCTAGATATTTCAAGGAAAAAAATAAGGTTACACCTTTAATTTTTAAGGGTGTAACCTTTTAGATTTTAATTTGCAAAAACTCTTTCACTGCGCCCGTTAATTTTTCTTACAACAATTTTCAAGCATTTTATTCTGATTATCTGCATAGAAAACGATATTTTCCCAACGGGTTTTAATCCATTGTCCCGACAAAATCTCTGATAGTCATAATAAACATTGTTTGTTGTTTTGTCTACGAAGTTTTCTCCGTCCTCATCGGCTTCATAAACAAAACCTAGTACGCTGTTATTTCGGATTTCGTAAGCTCTCAGCGCGGCTTCTGCCTTTTGTGAGTGGGTAAATTCTTGGTTTTCTAGTACTCTTTGAAGTCCTTCAATCCCTAGCTTTATGAAGTATTCCATAACAGGGCTTGTTTGAAGTTTTGTCTTTAAAAGCGGGTCGAATTTCGGATTATCCTTTTTAAAGCGGGCGTTAAATGGTATGATACAAAGTCTATCCATAACCGCGCCTGTTGTGTCGCGTATTCGCGGAATATTATTCGCGGAAAATATTAATTTGCAATATGGATTAAAGTCAAAAGGGTTTTGCCCTTTGCGTTCAACATTTATTCTGTCGCCTGTAGTAATTTTCTTAAATAGTGCCGGGTCGGGATTAAATTCATCGCTTATATCGTCGCCAATGTTGCAAAGTTTCCCAAAAAGTTCCGCGCCTTTAAATCGCTGTCCCAATTCTTTTAGGTCAAGATTACAAACATTGTCATCTCCCAATAACTTTTGAATTATACTTAAAAAGGTGGATTTCCCGTTTGCTTTATCACCTATAAGGATAAATGCCCGTCTAAACTCGTTCCGACGAAAAAAACAATATCCGATTACTTCTTCAATCAACTTTCTGATTTCCGTATCATTACAAGAAATATCGTTTAAAAAGCGGTCGCCTAACTCTGAATATGCGTCTGGGTTATAATTCCACGGTATACGGTTGGTTAAAATATATTCTTTTGAAAATGGTAGAAGTCTCCCCGATGGCAAATGGTAAACGCCGTTATTAAAGGCTATAAAATTTTCATTTGCCGGTTCTACATTATCCCTACATAGTATTTGAAGTAGACTCGTAACTTCGGCTCTTTGCGTCCGTTTCAGTTGAGGTATATATTTAACCATTGCCCCTTCTATTTCCTCAAAACGTGGCGAATAAATACCATTGCGGTAAATATGAATTTGCCCGTTTATCCGTTTTAGGTTCTCATTTTTTATAAGAAAATCCGTAAATATATGGTGTAAAAACTTTTTATCTTGGAAGAAACGATTGTCTACAACTTTTTTATCTGACCTATCTAGCGCGGTGGTGTTTTCAATTTCCGCTTGCTTTTCGCGCCAAATGGTCAGATTACTTGCGGCTAATTCTCTACAAGTCTTGATATAACTTTCAAATTCCTGCGTATTAGCTCTTAGACGGTCATTTGCGTCTTTAATTCCTTTATTCACTGGTGTAACATACGCAAAATAACCTATGCCGTTAAAGCGGTCTCTGAGATTAAAAGCGTTTAACTGTCCTGTATTTTCTTTTTCTTGCTCTTCTTTGTCATAATCATTGTCTCCAACGATAATAAAATTGGTCTCTATTTTACGCTTACTACAAATATCAATAAGTCGGTTATAACCAACGCCGCGTAACGCAACCGCCGCGCCTCCCACTTGTTCAATACTTATAGCATCGTAAACACCCTCGCAAATATAAATAAATTCGGGGGGATTTTCGGCTTTTAAATAATGTTCGCCAAAAATGGGTGCATCCGCTCCTTTAGGATTATAATATTTTGAATATCCTCCTTTCATATCCTTGCGGTCGTAAAGTTCCGATACTGCATAAATCGCTACGCCATTCTCATTAAGAAAAGGTAAAATATATTTATACTTCGTCGATTTCTCTTTGTTTACTTTACGCTCGGGCGGTAAAATTACGTTAAATCCCTTTTCGGAATAACCTAACTTAAAGCGGCGTATAATTTCATCGGTAAAGCCACGGCTACGGAAATGTTTCATTGCCTCAGTGGAATTTAACGCCGCTTCGTGAGCGTTTACAATAGCTTTTTGAATTTCTGGGTTTACAAAGTCACTTGGTTGTGCTACAATATTTGTAGCGTTTAATTCGCTTTGTCCCGCCGTTTGCGTTTGCTCCGCAACGGCTTTTTCTTTTGTCATTTTTTCCATTGTTTTTTTTACCTCCTTCAAGATAATTATAAATTTTATTTACTTGTATTATTAAATATGAGTTGATTTTTTTATTTATAAAAAGTTTCTTAAGTGCTTGTAAATATATTATCTTTTGTTTGTCGCCATTTTCGGCAAATTCTTTTTCGAGTTCATATATAGCTTGTAGAGTTATTTCTTCATTTTCATTCATTTGATTTCACTTCGCTTTATTTCATAGCCGCCCGAAAACGAAAACATTTCGGGCGGTTTTCCTTTGATTAAATTTTTGCCTTGGCTTCAAAAACTTTGAGGCAAATTTTATCTATTTCATTTGTTAATGCATAACAATCAATTTTTATTTCTTGTAAGTCATCTTCGATATTTTTAGAAATATTTTTTCCTGCTTCGTTAAAAAGCTCCGCGACTTCAAGAAATTGTTCGTGCGCTGTTAAAAGTTTTTTCACACCTTCGTTTAATTTGTCCATAACAATCATTTTCCTTTCAAACTCTTAAAAGATTTCTCGGTAACTCTCCGAAAAGGAGTGTAAGTTTACAAGCCTCGCCGAGTCGTCCATAAAAAGAAATGGCTTTTTTGCGTTCTATTTCATAACGATTTTAGCCAAATCGCAACGCAAAGCCCTTGCAATAGAAACCGCGCTCTTTTGTAATATTTTTTCGCCATTTGTTGCTTTTCTTAATGTTTCGCAACATATCCCCGCACGTTTTCTTACCTCCGTATCAGTCAAGCCTCTATCAAGGATTATCTCGCGGATTTTTGTGCTATTTGGCGTGTAGGTCAGGCGTTTTCCCATTTTTTCATCTCCTTTCTAAAAAAAAGCACTTACGCCCAAAAGACGCAAGTGCTTAAAATTTCCTTTTTACAAAATTTATTTTATCTCACATTTTGAATAAACTCTTAATAATTTAACTAATATCAAAGCATAACAAGTTTTATGTAAATAATATGGGAAAACTTGACAATAATTCAAAATGCAATTAAAATGTAACTAAGTTTATGTAAAAAGGGCGTTTTGTACAGAAGTTTCTCAGGCTTATGTATGGTTGAGTGCGCCTTTTATTTTGTGCCGTCTTGGTATTGGTAGTACCTTGACGGCTTTTTCTTATGTATAAAAGTATAAAGTGAAAATGGGAAAAGTCAAGCATAATAAAACAAAAAAAGACTGCCCTCGCCCACTTATAATAAGGCTAGAGCAGTTTTTGTCGAACGAATGATTTTGAAGTTTTTTGTCACAAAAAAAAGTTCATAAATCATTCGTTCGACAAATCTTTCAAAAATTCCTGCAATGATATATAAAATTAAGACTTTAGTCCTATAAAATTTCAAACAATGTTCACTATGGAGTTTCTCACATCGGAGAAACTCTTTTTTTGTGTCAAGCTCCCTCATCGGTCGCCGCTTGGAAGTTCCGCCCGCAAAAATCAAACTAGGGCGGGTTCTTTGATTTCCAAATTCTCTAAAAATTCCACGGCTATTTCAACAAGTCGCTCCCGGCTTATCCCCATATTCTCATCATACGCCTTTAATATAGCGTCTAAAAAACGCGCTTTTAAATCAAATTCTGATAATTCATCATCTGTGTAAAGCTCTTTCATCAATTCGTCAAAGTCATCTTCATCTCCGACGGCTTCCGCGCTGCGCTCCATTAAATCTTTATATTCGGCTCTCGCCTTCTCAAGCTCCCTTTCATACTCTTTATCGTTTACGTTTTTCATCATTATTAAGTCAAGCTCCTCAATAAGTCAGATAGTAACAACGCCTTTTTCAAAATCATCAAGGCTTAAAGTTTGCCCTGCCATATATTCCTTTTCGCCTTCCTCAATTGCAATAATGTCATCTGGCGTGGCTATATCATCATCTGCTTCATAAGATATAAACCGCTTCAACACTTCTATAATGAGCGGTATTTCTGTTTCAGGTATGAGTTCAACCATACTCATCATTTGCGCCCTCGCTGTCATAATTATAGCCCTCCCTTGTAGACTTCGCCCCTTGGTGCTATTTTCAAAATAAGAATATCCCCATTATCTTTATAAGTGAATATAATACGCCATCCACCTACTCTTAAACGATAATAACCTTTATATCCCTTTAAAGGTTTTATATCTCCGTTCGGTATTTGCCTTATAGCATTAGTAATTCTTGCCTGTATTTGAGCGTCCATTTCAGATAATGCTTTTACGGCTCTCTTTGATAATTCTATGGTCACGCTCTTATCCCGTTACTGAAAACTTATAAAAAGCTATAATTTATACGAGATAAATTATAAAACTTTTATGTTTCATTCCTCTTTCATCGCATCCGCTTTTGCCGTTTTGAAACTGGCTACTTGCGTTTGATATAATGCTCCGGAGGCTT
>JAZQGI010000010.1:0-11365 GCA_045539955.1 Acutalibacteraceae bacterium
ACTCGAAATCAGTTAGGGAGCAATCCCCCGCGAGTTCGAATCTCGCCGTCTCCGCCAAAATTAAGGGAGCATACCTTTGGTGTGGTTCCTTAATTTTTTGTGGTGGTGGGAGGTCGAACGTAGTTCGTCGAAGCAGTTCAAAATGCGCGATAGCATTTTGAAACTGTGAATTCGGGAGCACGAAGGTTTTGCCGTTTACCGCTCGGAGCGGTCGGCACAAACCGAGAGCGCACCGTATCTCCTTATGGCGCCAATTAAAAGAAAATCATACCGCAAGGTATGGTTTCTTTTTTAGTTTTAGTGTATGAGATTCGAAAAGACCGGTTCGGCTCTGCCGAATTGCAACCTTTCAGCGAACGGTTGCAAAGGTCGGGTGCGTGCCACAAGCAGTAGCGCAGTGGGCGAATCTCGCCGTCTCCGCCAAAAAGCACCGCTCATATAGCGGTGCTTTTCATTTATGCAATATAAGACAATTAAAAAATGATTTTTGATTCTAAAGTCTAATCTAACATAGCTAATATCTGTGCTTTAGGTCTGGCTCCAGCCGACTGATTAACAACTTCGCCGTTTTTCATAACCACAAGTGTAGGTATACTCATAACGCCAAATTCAGCCGCTAACTCAGGTTGTTCGTCAACATTGATTTTTCCCACAAGGTACTGCGGATTTTCATTTGCAATTTCATCCACAATAGGAGAAACCATTCGGCACGGGCCGCACCATTCTGCATAGAAATCGAGAAGAACGGTGTTTTCGCTGTTTTTTATTTCTTCAAAATTATCTTTAGTTATGCTTAATACTGCCATAAAACCACATCCTTTCTTTTAGTGACAAATATATTATACCATATTTCTTAAATTATTCAAAGCATTTTCCATCCTTGCAGTCGGCAGTTTCACCGCAGCGATAACAAAGCTCATTTGGACATTGATTTTTAGTGAACATATCTACAATATTATTTACCGTAGTTTCTGCTATATTGCAAAGAGCCTCCTCGGTTAAAAAGGCTTGGTGTGAAGTAACTATAACATTTGGCATTGAGATAAGACGAGCCAAAGTATCGTCTTCAAGGATATGTCCTGAATTATCCTCAAAAAACAGGTCTGATTCCTCTTCGTAAACATCAAGACAAGCGGCGCCGATTTTACGGCTTTTAATTCCCTCAAGCAAAGCCTCGGCATCGACCAAAGCGCCACGGGAGGTATTAATAATTACTACTCCCTTTTTACAAGAGTTGATAACATCTTCGTCTATTATATGATAAGTTTCCTCGGTCAGTGGACAATGCAAAGAAATAATATCGCTGCTTGCAAAAAGCTCTTTAAGCTCAACATATCTTACCGTATCCCCATTATCGAAATTTTTTGCGGGAAATTTGTCATAAGCGAGCACTTTCATACCAAAACCGCGACAAATATCCACGAAAACTCTGCCTATTTTTCCCGTGCCTATAACTCCAACTGTTTTGCCGTATAAATCAAAGCCCGTGAGCCCCGCGAGACTAAAATTAAAGTCACGAGAACGGATATACGCCTTATGAATACGACGGATAGAAGTAAGCAAAAGTGCTATAGCATGCTCGGCTACGGCATAAGGCGAATATGCAGGGACTCTTAATACATGGATTTTACCGAATGCGTATTTCATATCAACATTATTAAAGCCCGCGCAGCGAAGCGCAACAATCCTTACTCCCAACTCGCAAAGGCGGTCAATAACTGCCGAATTTACTGTATCATTTACAAAAACACATACTCCATCAAATCCCTGTGCCAAATCAACAGTATCCTCATTTAGCTTAGTTTCAAAATACTTGAATTTGACACCTTTTTCTTCTCCGAAGCGGTCAAATGACGTTTTATCATAGGGTTTTGTATCAAAAAACGCAATCTTCATAAACATTCTCCTTTTCACTTATTCTTCTCTATAAATACCTAATCAAAATTTTCTCCGTTCCAGCCATATTTTCCAAGGTCTATTGTTCCATCCTTTTCGAAAATGATACCCTCTTTTTCAAGTAAATCCCTCTGCGCGTTACCGCCGCCAAAGACAAAGGCTTCGGCAACCTTTCCCTCACGATTTACTACTCTATGACAAGGAATTATTTGAGGTGCGGGATTATTATGAAGAGCATAACCCACAACTCTTGCCCAACGAGGATTTCCTGCCAAAAGCGCTACAAAGCCATAAGTTGCAACTCTGCCCTTTGGTATTTTCCTCACAACCGCATAAATTTTTTCAAAAACTGACA
Source organism: Acutalibacteraceae bacterium (assembly GCA_045539955.1). Classification (GTDB taxonomy): domain Bacteria; phylum Bacillota; class Clostridia; order Oscillospirales; family Acutalibacteraceae; genus UBA737. Next base: position 2,252 of record JAZQGI010000010.1, read on the forward strand.
TTTTATCACCCTTATAAGTATTCCCAGATAACTTATTTAACTATCAGGCTTTTCTTATATTTCAAAGGGGAAATTCCGTAAGCCTTTTTAAACTTCTCACAAAAATAGTTACTATCATTAAAACCACAGGAGAACGCAACTTCAGAAACACTTAAATTCTCATTTTTCTTTAAAAGCGTTTCAGCTTTTTTAAGGCGCAAAAGCGAAACATATTCGTTAAACCCAAGACCAGTTTCTTTTTTGAATATTCTTGAAAAATGTTCAGGCGAAACACCGAATTTATCAGCCAAAGAGGACAGTGTTATATCCTGTGTGAAATCCTCCTCCAATATATTGAGCGCTGTCTTAACATACTTATTTTGATGGCGGGTATTTTTATATTTATTCTCTGTTCTGTAAACGATAGCTAAAAGCTGTTGCATATATCCTTTTATAAGATTATCAGAGAATTTATCCCCGCTCAGATACTCATTTTCAATATTTTTCATCACATTATATATTTCACGGCTATGTTTTTGATTGCGGTAAACAAAAGCTTCCTTAAGCTCAAAATTTTCGAGATATCTGCCCGAACAGTTTATAAGCAAGCGGGAATGAGTTCCCTCATAAGTAGTCTTATGTATCATACCCTTTGGTATAAACACAATATCGCCCTTAATCATTTCAAAAAGTTTGCCTTCTATCAGATAATGACACTCGCCCTGTTCAAGATAATAAATCTCATACAGCGAATGATAGTGTTTTAAGCTTCTGCGTTCTGTATTAGAGGCAGTTGTGTTATAAAAAAAGTTTTTTATTTCTTCATATTTAACATCAGGCAAAATTCTCACATCCTTACACATATTATATAACACACTATATCAAAAAAGTAAAGAAAATAATGTTTATTTTTAATAATAATTTTAAAACATTAAAATTTTGATAATTATGAGTCTTTTTAGTGTTGCTTTTTAATTTCTTTCGTGATATATTAAAAGTATAAATTGAAAGGAAAAAATTAGTATGAAACTTAACTATAAAAGAGTTATCCTTGTGGGTATGGCTTTTTTCCTTATAAGCGCTTTCTGGCAAGCCTACGATTCTATAATTCCGCTAATTCTTACAAATCACTTTGGTCTTCCGCAGTCGGCTTCGGGCGCGGTTATGTCCATTGATAATGTTTTAGCTGTATTTATGCTGCCGATTTTCGGCGCGCTTTCTGATAAAACGCATACCCGCTTTGGAAAGCGTACTCCCTTTATTTTCTTCGGCACAATTATAGCAGTTATATCCTTTATCGGATTATCCCTTATTGATAATATTCAGTTAGCTCGCGTAATAGCTGAAGGTATTCCTGAGATTCAAAACAGTGTGGGATATCCCGAACTTACTGATAAAGCATTTTTTATACAGGAAACGACATTAGCTCTCACCCTTAAAAACCCCTTGCCACTTATCGGGTTTATTGCAACCTTACTTGTAACACTTGTTGCTATGGCAACCTTCCGCTCTCCTGCGGTAGCGCTTATGCCCGATGTTACGGTAAAACCCTTGCGTTCAAAAGCCAATGCCATAATTAACCTGACTGGTACCTTTGGCGGCATATTGGTTTTGGCACTTGGCATCGTTTTTGCAACCTCTAAAAACCACTATATGCAATATACAGGCTATTTCTTAGCCGTTGTAGCCTTGATGTTAGTTGGATTTATTATCTTCCTTTTATCTGTTAAGGAAAACAAATGGGCAGACGAAATGGAGGAAGAATCCAAAAAATTAGGGCTTGAAGAGGTAGAAGAAAATACCTCTGCTAATGAAAAGCTCTCAGGCGCTAAGCTTCGCTCTCTTATGCTTATTCTCGCTTCGGTAGCACTTTGGTTTATAGGATACAACTCGATTACAAGTAAGTATTCTGTTTATGCCACCAATATACTTGGATTCGACTTTAATCTGACTCTTATTATCGCCCAGGCAGCAGCCATAGTTTCATATATTCCTGTTGGTATCATAGCCTCAAAAATCGGTAGAAAAAAGACTATTTTAGCAGGTGTCATAATTCTTTCAACCGCCTTTTTCCTCGGCAATTTTGTAACTTCGAGAACCCCCGAGTTTATTATGTTCCCGATCTTCATTTTAGCCGGTATCGGCTGGGCTACCATCAATGTAAACTCTTTCCCAATGGTAGTTGAGCTTGCAAAATCGGGCAATGTAGGCAAATATACAGGTTATTACTACACTGCCTCAATGTCGGCACAGATTATAGCTCCCATTCTTTCAGGCTTCCTTTACGACGCTTTAGGTATGCGCTACACATTTTTTGCTTTCGGTACGGTATTCGTAGCACTTGCCTTTATCACTATGTTCTTTGTACGCCACGGTGACTCTAAAATAGAAAACAATAAGAGCGCGCTCGAAATGTTGGATGTGGACTAATAATGTTGACTTTATTTATTATTTTAACAATTCTTCTGACTATAACCTGCCTTTATTTTTTAGTTTTTGTCCGTCCTGACAGCAAACTTCCCGAAAACAAAAACCTTTTACGTGACTATGCTCACCGCGGACTTCATAGCAAAACAGTTCCCGAAAATTCTCTTCAGGCTTTTTTACTTGCTTGCGACAGGGATTACGGTATAGAGCTTGATGTTCAGTTGTCCCGCGATGGCGAGGTTATGGTCTTTCACGATTACACCCTTTCACGTATGACAGGTGTGGATAAAAAATTATGCGAGCTTACTCTAAAAGAGCTTAAAGAACTCTCTCTTGCAGGCAGTGACCAAAAAATTCCTACTTTTAAAGAAGTATTAGAGCTTGTGGACGGTAAGGTTCCGATACTTATAGAATTAAAGGGCGAAAGCCTTGATACATCACTTTGTCCCAAGGTTTCTGAAATTCTAAAAACTTATAAAGGTGACTACTGTATTGAATCTTTTAATCCGTTTCTCATTAGGGCTATGCATAAATATCTGCCCAAAGTCTTTTACGGACAGCTTTACACCAATGTCTGCCGTGATAAGAAAAAATACAGTATACTTAATATATTGCTTACACTTATGGCATTTAACTTTTTAGCAAAACCAAATTTTATAGCATACAACAAACTTGATAGAAATTCTTTTACTGTAAAGCTCACAACTTCGGTCTATCGCTCACCTAAATTCGTATGGACGCCGAACACCCAAAAGGAAATCGACACCGCACACAGTTTAGGAGAATGCCCCATATTTGAAATGAAATAACCCCAAGTGGCACAGCGCAACTGTGTCACTTTTTCTTAATTTAACACAAGCCTTTATTTGTAAAATTAACTTTCCATTAATTATAATATCAAAAAATCAAAGAAAATAATCATAATTTGTCAATAATTTTAAGGAAACCAAAGAAAAATTGATATATAATAAAATTGTAAAAAAATTTTTGGAGGTTCTACTATGAAATATGTAGGCAAAAAAGTTGAAGACATTAAAATTGCTTATATCGGCGGCGGTTCACGCGGCTGGGCTTGGGGTCTTATGAGTGACCTTGCAAAAGCTGACGACATAAGCGGTACAGTTGCTCTTTATGACATTGATATGCAGGCAGCTAAAAACAACGCCATTATCGGTAATAGAATCGGTGATGTTGAAGGCTGCAAATCAGTATGGAAATATGAAGCAACCGAGACTATCGGCGAAGCTCTCACAGGTGCTGATTTTGTTATCATTTCAATTCTTCCTGCTACATTTAAGGAAATGGAATCTGATGTACATTTACCTGAAGAATACGGCATTTATCAGGCAGTAGGTGACACTGTAGGCCCTGGCGGATATGTAAGAGCTCTCCGTACTGTTCCTATGTTTGAAGAAATCGCTTTAGCTGTTAAGGAATATTGCCCTGATGCTTGGGTTATCAACTACACCAACCCGATGACTATCTGCGTTAAGGCTCTCTACACCGCATTCCCTGAAATTAAAGCATTTGGTTGTTGCCACGAAGTTTTCGGCACACAGCTTTTGATGGCTAAAATGCTTGAAGAAAATCTTGGCATTGAAAAAGTTAACCGTGAAGACATTAAGGTTAATGTTGTTGGTGTTAACCACTTTACATGGCTTACTTCTGCTTACTATCAGGGTATGGATTTGTTCCCGATGTATAAAGAATTTGCTGACAAGTATTATTACGAAGGTGTTACTACCGACTTCGGCGGACATCTTAACGACTGCTTCTCATGCTGGCAGAGAGTTAAATTCGACCTCTTTAAGCGTTATGGCTACATAGCAGCTGCAGGCGACCGTCACTTAGCAGAATTCTGCCCTGGTGACTGGTATCTTAAATCTCCCGAACAGGTTGAAGACTGGAAATTCGGCCTTACTCCTGTTGAGTGGCGTTGGAACGACCTTTCTGAGCGTTTAGCTAAGAGCGAGCGTCTTGTAAAGGGTGAAGAAGCTTTCGAGCTTAAGCCCACAGGCGAAGAAGGCGTTGAACAAATCCGTGCTATTTTAGGTCTCCGCACTCTTGTTACCAATGTTAATATGCCTAACGTTGGTCAGGCTCCCAACTTGCCGCTTGGCGCTGTAGTTGAAACTAACGCTTCTTTCAACTGCGGTACTGTAACTCCTGTTAATGCAGGTCCTATTCCTATGGAAATCTATCCCCTTATTGCTAAAATCTGCGGTAACCAGGAAATTGTTGTTAAGGCTTGCTTCGACCGTGACCTTGAACTTGCTTTCTCCGCATTTGCTAATGACCAGCTTGTTCGTTTACCAATTGATAAAGCACGCGAGCTCTTTAACAAGATGGTTCTTAACACCAAAGAATACTTAACAATGTATAATTTAGAGGATTTGAAATAATATGTTAAATAAAACTATTCGTAATGAGAGGGTTATCCAATTCGGCGAAGGCGGTTTCTTGCGCGGCTTTGTTGACTGGATTTTACAAATCACAAACGAGAAGACTGATTTTGACGGTTCTGTTGTAGTTGTACAGCCTATTGATAAGGGTATGTGCGAAATGCTTCAAAAACAAAATTGCGTTTATACCCACGTTATGCGCGGCCTTAAGGACGGCGAGCCCACCGTTGATAAGAAATTTATTGATGTTATTTCCCGCACAGTTGAACCCTATAAGGACTGGGCTTCTTACATAAGTTTAGCAGAGAACCCCGACTTCCGCTTTGTTGTTTCAAACACTACAGAATCGGGCATCTGCTTTAACGGCGAAGATAAACCCGAAAACGCGCCCAATATAACCTTCCCTGCAAAAGTGACCTTGCTTTTAAAGAAGCGTTTTGATTTGGGACTCGGTGGTTTTGTATTCTTACCTTGCGAGCTTATTAACAAAAACGGCGAAACCTTAAAGAAGTATATTCTTGATTATGCTGATTTATGGGGATTTGGTGCTGACTTCAAGGCATTTGTAGAAAATGAAAATACCTTCTGCAACACCTTAGTTGACCGTATTGTTACAGGCTACCCAAGAGATGAAAAAATCGATGTTGGCTTCGAGGATAATATGCTCAATACAAGCGAGCTGTTTCACCTTTGGGTTATTGAGGGCGACCGTGAATTCTTAAAAGAATTACCTCTCGATAAAACAGGTCTTAACATTATCATTACCGATAATCTTGAACGCTACAGAACACGAAAGGTTCGCATCTTAAACGGCGCTCACACTTCAATGATTCCCTACGCTATGCTTGAAAATATTGAAACCGTGGGCGACTGTATGGACAATGAAAAGATGTGCGACTTTGTGAAGCATTGCGTTTATGATGAAATCATTCCTACACTCGATTTACCGGAAGAAGAATTACTCGATTATGCTAACAATGTTTTTGAGCGCTTTAGAAACCCATTTATTAAACACCTTTGCGCTTCAATTTCGCTAAACTCTGTCAGCAAATTTAAGGTTCGTGTATTGCCATCACTTCTTGAATACATCAAGCGTACAGGCAAAAAACCACACTATCTTTTAACTTCGTTTGCAAAGCTTATCGAGTTCTATAAAACCGATATGACCAATGACGATCCTAAGGTTTGCGAATTTATGAAGAATGCTTCTGTTAAAGAAATTCTCAGCAATACTGAACTTTGGGATGAGAATTTGTCATTCCTTACAGATGATATTTTGGAGAAGATGAACTAATGATAATTCATAAACTCGACAATGTGGAAGTGAATCTCCAAGACGGCCATAAATATGCTCTTCGCGACATTAAAAACGGCGAGAATATTATCAAATACGGCAATCCAATAGGCCACGCCGTTACTGATATTAAAAAAGGTGAGCATGTTCACTCCCACAATATTAAAACAAATCTTAGCAGCAACCTTGAATACATCTACGAGCCTGACTATACCCCGACGGTTAAAGTTACAAGTGACGAAACCTTTATGGGATATGTCAGGGAAAACGGCGACATTGGTATCCGTAATGAAATTTGGATTATCAACACCGTTGGCTGTGTAAACAAGATTGCAAAAAAATTAGCAGAGCTTACGGGTGCTCACCATTTTGAGCACCCTTTCGGTTGCTCACAGTTAGGTGACGACCAGACTAAAACTCAGCTTATCTTAAGAGGTATTATAAACCACCCGAACGCTGCCGGCGTTCTTGTGTTAGGTCTTGGCTGTGAAAATAACAATATCCCTGTTTTTAAGGAAGTTTTGGGCGAATGGAACGATAAACGTGTTAAGTTTATGAATGTTCAGGACTTTGACGATGAATTAGCCGAAGGTGTACGCCTTATAAACGAGCTTAAGGAATATGCCGCTACTTTTAAGCGTCAGCCTGTTCCGATTTCCAAGCTTAAAATCGGTCTTAAGTGCGGCGGAAGTGACGGTTTTAGCGGTATTACCGCAAACCCACTTGTTGGCTCTTTCTCTGATAGCCTTATCTCCAAGGGCGGTAGCTGTGTTATGACCGAAGTTCCCGAAATGTTCGGTGCAGAGCATCTTCTTATGAAGCGTTGCCCTACAAAAGAACTTTTCGACAAAACTGTAGCCCTTATTAACAACTTTAAGGACTATTTCACCCGTCACAATCAAGTAATCTATGAAAACCCCTCGCCAGGCAACAAGGCAGGCGGTATTACAACCTTGGAAGAAAAATCTTTAGGCTGTATCCAAAAAGGCGGTCTTTCAGAAGTGGTTGATGTGCTCGACTACGGCGACACCGCCCAAAAGAACGGACTTAACCTCTTAAACGGACCGGGTAACGATATTGTAGCTATTACAAATCTTACTGCCGCAGGCGCGCATATAATCCTCTTCACCACGGGCAGAGGAACACCAATAGGCGCACCTGTTCCTACCGTTAAGATTGCTACTAATAACAGCATTGCCACACGCAAGTCTAATTGGATTGATTTTGATGCGTCACCGCTCCTTACAGGAACTTCTATGGAAGACCTCACAAAGAGCCTTACCGATTATATATTGGGTGTAGCTTCGGGTAATATGACCCGCAATGAAGAAAACGGCTACCGCGAAATTTCAATCTTTAAAGACGGTATTGTACTGTAAACAAAGGAGTATATTTTATGGGAATCATAAATAAAGATTTTTTCCTTACTAATAAAACCGCAAAAAAGCTTTACCACGATTTTGCGGAAAATTTGCCGATTATTGACTATCACTGCCACTTAGTGCCCAAAATGATAGCTGAAGACTACCGTTTTGAAGACGCTTATGATTTATTCTTGGGCGGTGACCACTATAAATGGCGCCAAATGCGCACTTTCGGTATTGACGAAGAGTATATTACAGGTAACGCTGACCGTTACGAAAAATGGGTTGGCTTCTGCCGTGTTATGCCCTACCTTATCGGCAACCCGATTTATCACTGGACTGCTTTGGAATTAAAGCGTTACTTTGATATAGACGAACCGCTTAGTGAAAAAAATGCAAAAGAAGTATGGGATAAGTGTAACGAACTTTTAAAACGCCCTGACTTTTCAGCGCAAAACCTTATTAAAAAATCTAATGTAGAGGTTATTTGCACTACTGATGACCCTGCAGACGATTTGAAGTATCACATACAGCTTCGTGAACAAGGCTTTTCTACCAAAGTTCTTCCTACATTCCGTCCTGACAAGCTTGTAAACATTGAAAAAGGCGAATTTTTACCCTATTTAGAGGCTAACGGAATCGATTCTTATGAAAAGGCTTGCAGTTGGATGGCTGAACGCATCGCTTTCTTTAACGATAACGGTTGCCGTCTTTCTGACCACGCATTAGAATATGTCCCCTTTGCAGTGGGTGATGCTAAAGCTGTTTTCGATAAGAAGGTAAAGGGCGAAGAATTAACACTCGAAGAAATTGACACCTTTAAAACCGCAATGCTTCGCGTTTGCGCAGTAGAATATACAAAGCTTGGCTGGACAATGCAGTTGCACATTGGTGCTCTTCGCAACAACAACAGCCGTATGTTCGAAAAATTGGGTGCCGACACAGGCTTCGACTCTATTAATGACCTTTGTATTGCTGAAAAGCTTTCGGCGTTTATGAACTATCTCGATACTGACGATATTCTACCGAAAACTATTCTCTACACCCTCAACCCCAAGGATAACTATGTTTTAGGAACAATGCTCGGCAACTTCCAGAAAGGGCCTGATGTTTCAAAAATTCAGTTCGGTTCAGGCTGGTGGTTCAACGACAATGCAAGCGGTATGGTAGCACAGATGGATGCTCTTGCAAACCTCGGCAACCTTGGTAAGTTTGTTGGTATGCTTACCGACTCCCGCAGTTTTGTTTCCTACCCCAGACACGAATATTTCAGAAGAATACTCTGTAATATGATTGGCGGTTGGGTTGAAGACGGTCTTTATCCAAAAGATTGGGAGGCCCTTAAAAACATTGTAGAAGGTGTTTGCTACCGCAACGCTAAAGATTATTTTAAATTTTAAATAAATATCCACCCGCCTAGCGGGTGGTATTTCATTTTAGGGCTATTCCTAAACGATACTGGCGGCGCACAAGTGCGCTTTTTTGTTGGCCTGACAGCCATGCAAAAATTACTGGCTACCCGTAAACGGGTCAAGGGCAAAGCCCTTGTCGTTTAAGGGGGATATGGTGACGGAAATACAATTATAAATCTCAAAAAACTTGCCACCGAATTGAAAACGCCGTTTTCATTCTTCGGTGGCAGTTTTAT
>JAZQGI010000011.1:0-90804 GCA_045539955.1 Acutalibacteraceae bacterium
GATGAAATTGTGGCTATTTACGACGCTGCAACCGACTGTAAAATAGACGACTAATCTTTATAAACACCCCAAAGGAAAGGATGCCGTTTTGGCATCCTTTTTTGCTGATATGCATAAATATGCAAAAGACTTGACTTTTTCGCATATTAGTGTTATACTTTAAGTAATTAATTTTAAGGAGTAGATACATATGAAAAAAATTATAGCATTAGTTTTAGCCCTTGCAATGCTTCTCTGCTTCGCAGGTTGCGGCGCTAAAAGCGACGGTAAATTGATTATGGCAACAAATGCCACCTTCCCGCCCTATGAATATGTTGAAGACGGCGAATATGTTGGTATTGACGTTGAAATCGCAACACTTATCGCGGATGAACTTGGCAAAGAACTTGAAATCAAGGATGTTGAATTTGGTTCTATCGTTGGCGGTGTTGAATCCGGTAAATACGATATCGGTATGGCTGGTATGACAGTTACAGAAGACCGTATGAAGAGCGTTAACTTCTCAACCTCATATGCAAACGGTATTCAGTCAGTTATTGTTAAAGAAGACATTGAATATGCTTCTTACGAAGATTTCTATACTGGCTTTGATGAAAAAGGCGATCCTATCGCTGTAAAAGAAGGCATCAAGATTGGTGTTCAGCAGGATACCACAGGTGATATCTACTGCTCTTCAAAACCTAACGAATGGGGCTTTGGTGAAGAAAATGTTATTCGTTACAAGACCGGCGCTGACGCAGTTCAGGCTCTTGTAGAAGGTAAGGTTACCGCAGTTATTATTGATAACGAACCCGCAAAGGCATTTGTAGCTGTAAATGAAGGTCTTAAAATTCAGGAAACCGAATTTGCAAATGAAGACTATGCTATTGCTATCAACAAAGAAAACACCGAATTACTTGAAGATGTAAATGCCGCTCTTGCAAAGCTTACAAAAGAAGGCAAAATTCAAGAAATTATTGATAAATATATTAAATAATTAAAATACGCATCACTTCTGCTTAACTCATTCGGTTATCCGAATGAGTTAAGTTTTGTATAAAAGGAGAAACTAATGAAAGAATGGTTTCAAGAATTATCCGACGAGTTTGTTCTAAATTTCATTAAAGACAACCGTTGGGAATGGATAGTGCAAGGTCTTAAAAACACCTTAATTATCACTTTTTTTGCAACACTTATCGGTATTGCTATCGGTGTTATTATTGCAATTGTCCGTTCCACTTACGATAAAAATTACGAAACAATTAAAAAGCACAAAAATCTTGGATTTTATATTTTAAGCTTTTTCAACTGGATTTGTAAAATATACTTAACAGTCATACGAGGAACCCCTGTTGTTGTTCAGTTGCTTATAATGTATTTCGTCATTTTGGCCTCTTCTAACAGCGAAACATTTATTGCTATATTAGCATTCGGTGTGAATTCAGGTGCCTATGTTGCAGAGATTTTCCGTTCAGGTATTATGTCTATTGACAAAGGTCAGTTTGAAGCTGGCAGAAGCCTAGGTTTTAATTACATTCAAACTATGATTTATGTTGTTGTGCCGCAAATGTTTAAAATCGTTTTGCCCACCCTTTGTAACGAATTTATTGTGCTTTTAAAAGAAACCTCAATTGCGGGTTATGTGGGTATTGTGGATTTAACCAAGGCGGGCGACCTTATACGCGGACGCACATTTTCTGCTTTTATGCCTTTAATTGCCGTAGCAATTATTTACCTTGTGATTGTTATGCTATTTACTTGGCTTGTAGGAAAACTCGAAAGGAGGCTTCGCAACAGTGACCACTAATGAAACACTAATCAAAGTTGAAGGTTTGGAAAAAAGCTTCGGTAAAATCGGTGTTTTAAAGGGCATTGATACCGAAATAAAAAAAGGTGAAGTTGTTTGCATTATAGGGCCTTCGGGTTCAGGTAAATCCACCTTTTTGCGTTGCCTTAACCTTTTAGAAGAGCCAACAGGCGGTCATATTTATTTTGAGGGTGTTGACATTACAGACCCTAAAACCAATATAAATACCCACCGTCAGAAAATGGGAATGGTTTTCCAACAGTTTAACCTATTCCCCCACATGACAGTGCTTAAAAATATGACTATATCCCCTATTAAAGTTTTAGGTCTTTCTAAAGCCGAAGCCGAGCAAAGAGCGATGAAACTTTTAGAGCGCGTTGGACTTGCTGACAGAGCAAACTCCTATCCGTCACAGCTTTCAGGTGGCCAGAAACAGCGTGTTGCTATTGTTCGCGCACTTTGTATGCAGCCTGAAGTTATGCTCTTTGACGAACCGACTTCTGCTCTTGATCCTGAAATGGTTGGCGAAGTTTTAGAAGTTATGAAAAGCCTCGCTCAAGAGGGTATGACAATGGCTGTTGTGACTCACGAAATGGGCTTTGCCCGTGAAGTAGCCGATAGAGTTTTCTTTATTGACGAGGGCATAATAATGGAAGAAAACACACCCGAAGAACTATTCGGAAATCCACAAAGCCCACGTCTTCAAGATTTCTTGAGTAAGGTAATATAAATCATAAAAAACAGGATGGATTAGAATATCCACCCTGTTTTTTTATTTTCTAACATTACAAAATAATTCCAAATTATGAATTAACCCATTATATATTCATCTATAGCTTTAGCAGCAGTTTTTCCTGCACCCATAGCGAGTATTACTGTTGCGGCGCCTGTTACGGCGTCACCCCCAGCATAAACTGCGGTTTTAGAAGTAAGTCCGTCTTCGTTTACAACAATTCCACCCCAGCGGTTAACTTCGAGTCCTTTTGTAGTATCTTTTATAAGCGGATTAGGCGAAGTGCCTATTGACATTATAACACAGTCAGCTTCAACCTCGAATTCACTATTTGGTACTCTTACAGGTCGCGCTCTTCCCGATTCATCGGGAACGCCAAGCTCCATCCGTTCACAAACAATACCGTCAACCCAACCGTCTTTACCGTTAATTTCCAAGGGGTTGGTTAAAAATTTAAATTCTATTCCCTCTTCTTTTGCGTGATGTACTTCTTCAAGTCTTGCAGGCAATTCTTTTTCGGTACGGCGGTAAACCACAGTGACATCAGCGCCCAAGCGTTTAGCAGTACGGGCGGCATCCATAGCAACATTACCACCGCCTACTACAACCGCTTTTTTTGTCTTCATAACAGGAGTTGCGCTGTCCGACTCATAAGCTTTCATAAGGTTGTTTCTTGTCAAAAATTCGTTTGCTGAATAAACGCCGTTAAGGGTTTCACCTTTTATTCCCATAAAACGCGGAAGTCCTGCGCCGGAGCCTATAAACACAGCCTCAAAGCCGTCCTCAAAAAGCTCATCAACCGTAATAGTTTTACCTATTACAACATTGGTTTTAATCTCCACACCCAATGCCTTTAAGGTTTCTACTTCTTTTTCTACAACTGCTTTTGGTAAACGAAATTCGGGGATACCGTAAACCAAAACACCGCCCGCAATATGCAAGGCTTCAAAAACAGTTACACTGTATCCTTTTTTTGCTAAATCACCTGCGCAGGCAAGTCCCGACGGACCTGAGCCTACTACTGCTACCCTGTGGCCGTTACTTTCAGCCTTTTTAATATTTTCAGTACAATGTGCATTGTGCCAATCGGCTACAAAACGCTCAAGGCGACCAATACCTACACTCTCACCCTTTATACCGCGAACACATTTTGCTTCACATTGAGTTTCCTGTGGGCAAACTCTTCCGCATACCGCAGGAAGACTTGAAGATTTTGCAATAACCTGATAAGCCGCTTCAAAATCCCCTTCTTTAATTTTCGATATAAACTCAGGGATATGTATATTAACAGGACAGCCAGAAACACAAGGCATATTTTTACACTCAAGACAACGCATAGCCTCGTTAATTGCGGTTTCTTCGCTATAACCTAAAGCAACCTCCATAAAATTAGAAGCGCGGACAACGGCATCCTGAGTTGGCATTTCATTTCTTTTAAGTGACATATTTGCTGCCATTACTCTACTTCCTTTTTAAATAAATTACAAGTATTTTCATAAGCGTGTCGCTCAAAATCACGGTACGCTCCGCCACGGCTCATAGCCTCGTCAAAGTCTACCAAAAAACCGTCAAAATCGGGACCATCAACACAGGCGAACTTAGTTTCTCCCCCTACAGTCAGTCGACAACCGCCGCACATACCTGTTCCGTCAATCATAATCGGGTTCATAGAAACTGTGGTTTTAACACCAAAAGGCTTTGTTGTGGCAACCACAAACTTCATCATAATAAGCGGACCTATTGTAATTACTTCATCATAATTTTCGCCGTTTTCGAGTGCATTCTTAAGCGGCTTTGTCACAAGACCTTTTTCACCGTAAGAGCCGTCATCAGTCATTATTGTAAGGCGGGAAGAAGCGTTTTTAAACTCTTCTTCCAAAATTACCAAATCTTTATTCCTGAAACCGATTATGGAATGTACCTCGCAACCGAGTTCTTTTAAACGCTGTGCTACGGGAAGCGCAATCGCACAACCGACACCGCCGCCTACAACACAAACCTTTTTAAGACCTTCAACTTGAGTTGCCTTACCTAAAGGACCAACGAAATCGGCAATATAATCGCCCTCGTTCTTCATATTAAGCTTGTGGGTTGTAGCACCGACAATTTGAAAAATTATTCTAACACTGCCTTTTTCACGGTCGAAACCCGCAACAGTAAGCGGTATGCGTTCGCTATCGCTATCAACTCGCAAAATTATAAACTGCCCTGCCTGTGCCTTTCGGGCAACAAGCGGCGCTTCAATATCCATTTGTGTAACTGTTGAATTTAAAACCTTTTTTGATAAAATTTTATACATTCGTGCCATCCTTTAAAACTTCAATTTTCACAATCATTAAGATACTGTTTTCTACTTTAAATTCGATATGATATTTTGCATATTCAAAAGCATAAATTCGGTCATCATTTTGATAATGCGGTCTCGGGTCGCTTTGTAAAATTTTAATTAAACTCTCTAAATCTTCGGGGTTGATTTTTTCTTGTAAATCGCCCAAAAATTCAACCTTTAAACTATCCACAAAAACGCCGTCGGCAAAGCCACATAAAGCATCAGGATGAGAATCGGTAAAGCTGAGATATGGCTTTATATCATAAATTGGAGTACCGTCAAGTAAATCCGCTCCCGAAACGGTTATAACCGTACCGTTTTCACCGTCGCGAAAGATCCTTTCAATCTTCACACTTGAAAGACCTATAGGATTAGGACGATTTGGTGAGCGTGTAGCAAAAACCCCTACCCTTTTATTTCCGCCCAAACGCGGCGGGCGTACAGTTGGCGACCAGCCTTTGTTCTGATTTTCAGAAAATCCCCATATAAGCCAAATATGTGAAAATTCCTCCAAACCCCTTAATGCTGATTCGTCACGATATTGGGGTTCGAAAATAATTTTAGCAGTGGTGTTAACAAGTCCGCTTTGGCGCGGAATTCCAAACTTAGTTGGAAAATCGGTCTTTATTTTGGCGATTATTTTGAGTTCACTCATATGTTTTTTAAAATCTCGTCCCATTCCTCTGCTGTGAAGTTGCTTTCCTCTGCCGAAATGCTATGGGAACTGTAAATATTTTCAACAATTTTTTTGTAAATTTTCTGGGTTTTAGCAACCGCTCTTACAGCTATTATAAACAAAGCGACCGATAATAAAAGCAAAAGGCAAAGAGGCACAAGATGACGCCAATAAAAACTCACTTTAAAGCCTATTACATCTTTTAAAAGTATGCCGAATGTAAAACCTAAACCCACACAACAAAGTATATTTAACAAAAGTGATATAATATTAGCCCAAATCTTATTTTTAAAGCGCATAACAACAAAGCCTGCAATTAAACCTACACTAAGACCTATAACAGTATAGACTGCATTTTCAAGCGCTTCAAACATAGTTTTACTCAAAATATTGCCAAGTAAAAAGAAAGCATTTATAACCAAAGTATAACAGAAAACCAAAACGTAAACTGCCTTAATCCCTTTGTAAAGCTTACCGTCGGTTTTTGCATATACAATACCTCTTTTTTCTTCGTAATCTGCAACCTTTTGCAAAATATTGTCATACATTCTCATAATACTACCCCAATTATTTTCACAATACATAGTATTATACTACTAAATATCAGTCTTGACAAGTAGAAATTACGAGATATATAATACTATTTGGTGATAAAAATGGCAAAATTGAACATAGTAATGGTAGAGCCTGAAATTCCGCAAAACACAGGCAATGTTGCGCGCACCTGTGCCGCAACAGGAGCTCGTCTTCATCTGGTAGGTCCTATGGGCTTTAAAATTGACGACAAAAAGCTCAAACGTGCAGGGCTTGATTATTGGGATTATCTCGACATTACATACTACAATAATTTACAAGAATTTTTCGAAAAAAACAACGGTGAATTCTTCTATTTCACAACTAAAGGCAGACACACTCACAGTGATGTTTCCTACCCTGATAACTGCTATCTGCTTTTCGGCAAGGAAACAAAAGGTCTTCCCGAAGAACTGCTTATTAAAAACCCTGACAAATGCGTGAGAATTCCCATGCAATATGATATACGCAGTCTCAATCTTTCAAACTCGATTGCAATAGCTGTTTATGAATGTTTGCGCCAATGGGACTATCCCGAACTTCAGAATTTAGGTCAATTGCATAATTACAAGTGGGAAGAGCTTTAATATTTGTACAATTATTTTTAAAAAAATAATTGAAAAAAATCTATTTTGTGGTAAAATAGTAATTGTAAAAAATTTAACAAACCTTGAAAGGATGTAAATTTATGAACGCACTCAACAAAAAAACAGTTGATGATATCAACGTAAAAGGAAAAAAAGTACTCGTTCGTTGCGACTTTAACGTTCCGCTCAAAAACGGCGTTATTACCGACGAAAACCGTATTAATGCCGCTCTCCCTACAATTAAGAAGTTAATTGAAGACGGCGGTAAAGTTATTCTTTGTTCACACCTCGGCAAGCCGAAGGGCGAACCAAAGCCCGAGCTTTCTTTAGCTCCTGTAGCTAAAGCTCTTTCCGAAAAATTAGGCAAAGAAGTTGTTTTCGCGGCTGACGACAACGTAGTAGGCGTTAATGCTAAAAAAGCTGTTGCTGAAATGAAAGACGGAGATGTTGTTCTTTTACAGAATACACGTTACCGCGCAGAAGAAACCAAAAACGGTGAAGCTTTCTCTGCAGAACTCGGTTCATTAGCAGATATCTTCGTAAACGATGCTTTCGGTACCGCTCACAGAGCACACTGCTCAACTGTTGGTGTTGTATCTCATGTTAAGGAAGCTGCTGCTGGTTACCTTATTGGTAAAGAGCTTAAATACCTCGGCAACGCTGTTGAAACTCCTGTACGTCCTTTCGTTTGTATTTTAGGCGGCGCTAAGGTTGACAGTAAGCTCCCCGTTATTGAAAATCTTTTAACCAAAGCTGATACTCTTATCATCGGCGGCGGTATGGCTTACACATTCCTTGCCGCTAAAGGCTACGGGGTTGGTACTTCACTTATCGACGAAACCAAGATTGACTACTGCCGTGATATGATGCAGAAAGCCGAAGAAAAGGGTGTTAAGATTCTTCTCCCCGTTGACTGCGCTATCACAAAGTCATTCCCCGACCCAATTGATGCTCCTATCGAAATCACTAATGTTGAAGCCGATAAGATTCCTGCAGATATGATGAGCCTTGACATCGGTACTAAAACTGCTCAGCTTTATGCTGATGAAGTTAAAAATGCTAAGACTGTTGTTTGGAACGGACCTATGGGCGTTTTCGAAAACCCTGTTTTAGCTGCTGGTACCATTGCAGTTGCTAAGAGCCTTGCCGAAACTGACGCTGTTACAGTTATTGGCGGCGGTGACTCTGCAGCCGCAGTTAACACCTTAGGCTTTGGCGATAAGATGACACACATTTCAACAGGCGGCGGCGCAAGCCTTGAATTCCTTGTGGGTAAAGAACTTCCCGGTATTGCCGCTCTCAACGATAAATAATAAAATTTTTGTAGGGCGTTAATTCGCCCTACATTTGTGTAAAAAGGAGAATAAAAATGGATAAAACTAAAAGATCAGCAGTTATCGCAGGTAACTGGAAGATGAACAAAACCCCCGCAGAAACAACTGCCCTTATAAACGAAATGAAGCCTTTAGTTGCAGATGCTGACTGCAAGGTAGTACTTTGCGTTCCTTTTATTGATATTCCTGCCGCTGTTGAAGCTGCTAAGGGCTCCAACATTGAAATCGGTGCTGAAAATGTTCACTTCAAGGCTTCAGGTGCTTACACAGGTGAAATTTCTGCTCAGATGCTCGTAGAATCAGGTGTTAAATATGTTGTTATTGGCCATAGCGAAAGAAGACAGTACTTCGGTGAAACCGACCAGACTGTAAACTTGCGCACTCTTGCCGCTATCGAAGCTGGTCTTACCGCAATCGTATGCGTTGGTGAAACCTTAGAGCAAAGAGAACTCGGCTACACTGAAACTCTCCTTAAATTCCAGACCAAGATGGCATTAACAAATGTAAAAGCCGAACAGCTTAAAAATATAATTATCGCTTACGAACCCGTTTGGGCTATAGGCACAGGTGTTACAGCTACAGCTGAACAGGCTGATGAAGGTAACGGTTTCGTTCGCGAAGCTATTGCCGAAGTTTACGGCAAAGATGTTGCAGATACTGTTACTATTCAATACGGCGGTTCTATGAACGCTAAGAATGCTGACGAATTGGTGGCTAAAGTAAACGTTGACGGCGGTCTTATCGGCGGCGCATCCTTAAAAGCTGAAGATTTTTCTGTAATCGTAAAAGCAGCAAGTAAATAACAGGAGTTAATTATGAAAAAACCTATAGTTTTAACTATTATGGACGGCTTTGGTTTTAATGATGAAACCAAGGGTAATGCTATTGAATTTGCAAAAACCCCCCGTCTTGACCGCATTTTCAAAGAATGCCCCACAACGCAAATCGGTGCTTCAGGTATGGATGTCGGTCTTCCTGACGGACAAATGGGAAACAGCGAGGTTGGGCACACTAATATAGGTGCTGGCAGAGTTGTTTACCAAGAACTCACCCGTATTACTAAATCTATTGCCGACGGTGACTTCTACAAAAACGAAGCCTTTATGGAAGCAGTTGCAAACTGTAAAAAGAATGATAGTGCACTTCACCTTATGGGACTTCTCTCTGACGGCGGTGTTCACTCTCATATAGAGCACTTGTATGCTTTAGTCGAGCTTGCAAAGCGCAACGGTCTTAACCGCGTTTATATCCACGCTTTGCTTGACGGACGCGATGTTCCACCAAGTAGTGCTGCAGATTTTATTGACGCTTTAAATGCAAAGCTTAAGGTTTTAGAATGCGGTAAGCTTGCAACTGTTCTCGGCAGATTTTACGGTATGGACCGTGACAACCGTTGGGACCGTGTCGAAAAGGCTTATGCCGCTTTGGTTTACGGTGAAGGTATTAAAACCGACGACGCCGCAAGAGCCGTAAGAGCGTCTTACAATGAAATTGATGCTGACGGTAAAAACATCACCGATGAATTTGTTATCCCAACTGTTGTTGACGGTACTGAAAGAATTAAATCAGGCGACAGTGTGATTTTCTTCAACTTCCGTCCTGACCGTGCGCGTGAAATCACCCGCACATTTGTTGACAATGATTTTGCAGGCTTTGAGCGTAAAGGCGGAAAACTCGATGTTTTCTATGTTTGTATGACTCAATATGACGCTTCTATGCCCAATGTATCTGTTGCTTTCAAGCCACAATCGCTCGAAAATACTTTGGGCGAATTTATTGCTAAAAACGGACTTACACAGCTCCGCATTGCTGAAACTGAAAAATACGCCCATGTAACCTTCTTCTTCAACGGCGGTGTTGAGGCTCAATACGATAACGAAGACCGCATTTTAGTTAACTCACCCAAGGTTGCAACCTATGACCTACAGCCTGAAATGAGCGCTAACGAGGTTTGCGATAAGGTTTGCGAGCAGATTGAAAGCGGCAAGTATGATGTTATTATTCTAAACTTTGCAAACTGCGATATGGTAGGTCACACAGGCTTCTTTGATGCCGCAGTAAAGGCAGTCGAAACTGTTGACACCTGCGTTGGCAGAGTTCAAGATTCAACCTTAAAAATGGGCGGTGTAATGCTTCTCACAGCCGACCACGGTAATGCTGATAAAATGCTTGATACCGATGGTTCTCCCTTTACCGCACACACCACCAACCCTGTTCCCTTTGCAGTTATCGGTAAAGATTGCAAACTTAGAATGGGCGGTAAGCTTTGTGATATCTCACCCACAATAATCAAGCTTTTAGGGCTTACCAAACCACAAGAAATGACAGGCGAATCACTCATTAAATAATACAAAACTGCAGTCCTTTTTAGGACTGCAGTTTTTAATTTGCGTTGCAAAATTCATTGAGGTCTGTATGTTCTAATTTTGCAATTCTTCTATTTATAGTTTTAATTTTCTCCTCTATTACAGGCACCCGCGCAGTTACTGTATTGTGCGTATCAACCTTTTTTTCAAGCTGTTCAAGGCGGTAATTAACAAGCTTACTTGAAGCTATAATGCCGCCAGCAGTCCCTAAAAGTGTACCCGCAAAGGAAATCAAAGCCACTATTACCGTACTGTTCATTTATTTTCTCCCGAATTTAAGTATTCCATTAAGTTTTCGCGTTGCCTTATGTATTCTGTTTCCGTGCCAAATAATGATGAATACGAAAATAACACGTATCCATTAATTTCACTGTCACTTTCGCAGATTTGCACCTGTCTTGCAATAATGTCATCATTTGTCGTCCACTCCGCCATATCGGCTTCAAGAGTCGGCTTTGCCTTATAACAAGCAAGACCTATTTTGAGCTTCACATTCGGATTTTCTCTTACTAAAAGCTTCCACTCTTTTAAAAGATTTTCAAACCGAAAGCTCTCATCGGGATAATTAAACCCAAAATATAATTGTGGTATTATTTCATCAATATATCCCTTTTTTACCCATTCCCTTATATCTGCATAAAGCCTTTTATAATTTTGTTCAAATGAAGCCGTTGGACTTATGCTGAAAATAACATCCTCATTGGCATACTTTATCGCAGTATAACATGAGCCTATTAAAGAGTTTACCTGAAACCGCCGCCAATCTTCTAAAGACAATGGTTCGGCGGTTTCTTTTATATACTTTTCATAAGAATATTTATCGAATTCTTCATCAGTCGTCGGGTAAAAATAATCGTCAAAATGAATACCGTCAACCTCATACTTTGCAAGTAATTCTCTTATGGCGTCAACCACCAAATCCCTTACTTCCACGCTTGCGGGGTTAAGATATATGCCGTTTGCAAAGCTTACATTGCTGTCATTTTCGCTATTATCATCATTTAGCCATTTATATACAAGGCTTGCAGGGTCAATAGAATCTATATTAGTTGTGCTTGTGGAAATTCTGTAAGGATTTATCCAAGCGTGCACCTTTAAATCAGCTTTTTTACACTGCTTTAAAATATATGAGAAAATGTCATATTCATATTTTCGGGCATTTTCAACAAGCGGAAAATAATCAGATAAATAAAGTGAATCCCCAAAAGCTCGTGTATGTATATAAAGGTTTTTAATTTTAGCCTTTTTACAATTATTTATAACTGTTTCAAACTCTGATTCGAAATCTCCATTAAGCATTGAATTAAGCTCATAATAAGTCAGCCAAATTCCGCTGTCCGTTTGGGCTTCAGAATTACAGCCTGTAAAAGAAATTATGCAAATAACCAAAAGCAAAAAAATCAAAAACCTTTTCATAAACACTACCCTGTTATTCTATAAGAAATCTCCGCTTCACCGATGCTCATTAAATTATCAGAGCTCACTTTAAGATAAACCGAATCTACACCGTACAAATGCGGTATAAGCCGTACCGACTTATGCTGGCACTTATTATACTTTTCACCCGAAAGACCAAAATTAATGCTTGTAGTCTGGCAGTCATTTAAGGTTATTTCTGTCTTTCCAACAGCCGAAAGGGATAAATATACATTATCTATATTTACGAATTTTCCCATACCTGTTAAATCAAAATGCTTGGTTGTCATACTATTGTTTATAGGATGTTCTGATACCGTTATATTACCTTTTTCATCATAAAACATATAGCTATCAGCTTCACCGTCCAAGGTTGCCATATAAGCAATTGTACTGTCTGGCGAAACACAAACAAATCTGAATTTTGCATTATGGTAAAATCCGCTTTCAACACTTAAAACTTCTGGTATTGTCCACAAATACAAAGCGCTTTCCTTTATATCAACAGTAACAGCATTTGACCCGTTTATCAAAATATAAAAGTTTTCATTTCCCACTGCAAAAGTCTTTTTAACTTTTACTTGTGGCATACCGGATATAATTTTATCTGAAATATTTTCAATCTTTTGGGAAGATAAATTCTTAAGCGCATAAATATTATTATCTGTCCCCAACCAAAAATTAATATTTCCGCAAAGGACTAAACTACGCTTATTCTCGCACCCGATTCTTTCGGAAATTTGGTTTACTTCAATACTGTCTGCCTTCTTAAAAATTGTATCATTATCACTAAGAAGCGAAATTTCATTAATATTATCGCCCGCTTTAAAGCTTAAAGCATAAATTTCATACTGCTTAAAGGCTATTATCTTGCCCTGTTGTACTGATAAAGCTGTAATCTGGGCATCCACGTCCCCCACGGTAACACAGGAATTCTGTGGAAAATAGAGCGGATTTTCATAGCTTGTTACAAATACCGTATTTCCGCTCTCACCTCCTGCAATAAGCAATTTTGAATTATTTCTCACACTACAGGTAGAATGTACCACTCTTGAAAAACCTAACGGTATCTCCTTTGTGGCGGTTATTTTTATATTGTTTTCGTGATAATTTGGCATTACAGGTACCGCATAATCACCGCCGTCAGCGGTAAAATATACTATTCCTTTTGTGCGGTCTATTTCGGCGCAAACGTTTCTATCCATAAACTTTTGAGTATTTTTAGTGGCATTTGCTTCAATCCGCCAATCAACATAATCATACAAAGTATAATATATTCTGCACAACACTGACTCATTTGCGAGATTAGAAAAAGGAAGTCTAAAAGAATTAGAGTATCCGTCAGAAGTATAATAAGCGTTAAATCTTCCGTTTAATATATTAGGTGATTCAAGTGTTTTAGGAGTAGGAGCTGAAAACGAGCTTTCCGAGCGTGCAGTTTCATAGCGGTTTCCCCTACCGTTTATGTATATTGTAGGAATATAAAAATTAAAAACCCTGTTCCATTCACTAAAAGTATTATCAATCTCATAAATATAATAATATCTTTGGGTAGTATCACCGCCGTTTTGCAGTGTTACAAGAGCAAAAATACCGCCGCCCGTTTCCGATTTTCCGTTATAAAAAAGTATATTTATCGGCGTATAGAAAATATCGCTTGTAGTCCTTAAAAAAGACATATGTCCAATCGGCTTAATATTCCCCCAAAGGTCAACAAGATACACATAAGTATAATGAGCGTAATCATCTGTTAAAACATCGGATATCGCTATTCTGTGATAAGCGTCGTTATAATAAACCTCGGTATCGGTTATCTGATAATCAAGCTTGCCTGTATAACCGTAAATCTGGGTTTTAACCGCTTTTTTAACATCCCCGCGAAAGCCAGGGCGTGTTTGTAGCCGCGAATCCTTAAACCACATATTCTCACAACTGCTCAACTCATTATTTTTAATGCTTCTTTTTGGATTTTGCAAATCAATACCGCCGTCGAATGCTGCAACCTTTAAAGTTTTTACAGGCTGTCGCTTTAATGAATTGTATTTCATTTAATCAACTCCGTAACTGACAAACGGCAATTTGTCTTCAATTTTTTCTATTTGCGACAAAGCAGTTGCCCTTTTTGAATTATATATTTGGGTGAAAATCTGATTTTTTGCCCCGTCGCCTTCTATAAGCGCCATCAGCATTGCTGTGCCGTAACACAAAGCATCTAATAAAATATCATTGGCTTTTATTGTATCTGACAAACGCTCAATTTGGGGTATTTTTAAATCAAGGCAAATCTGATTTATAATATCGGGCGCTCTTTTTAAAAGATTATTGTCATTTGCGTTTTCAATATTGGTATTCAAATAACCTAAAAGTCCTAAAACCCGTCTGTAAATATCATTACCTGTCATTTTCATTCACCCCCGAAATATATTCATTAAGTAATTCATTACGCTCACTTAACACTCCGTCAGGTAAGCGTGCAAGCAGTTGTTCACGGTTAATAATACCCTTTTCAAACAATTCCAAAAGCGTATCAATACGCTCTTTGTCGCTATAAACAGTATTACTAACATCTACCCTTGTATTTATCATTAAATCCTTATAACGCTCTGCATTAAAATCAAGATACCAAACGCCTTTTTCGTCTTTAATTTTAATTTTTCGCTTACCGTAATTATTAATCCAGAATTCAGCCCAAATGCGCGCCGTTGCTTCCACGAAAGAATAAAAACGGTTTTTAACAATCTGCAATGGCATAAGCGCCGCATCACGCATAGTAATCAAAGCGGTTGCGTTATCAGCTCTTGAATCACCAAGCGCCACCTCGTTTGCCCCGCTTTGAGTAAGAGTATTGTTAATTAGTGAGTTTATACTGCTGTCATAATCCTTTTGGGCAGTCGGCGGAGTAACATATCTTACCGCGCCCTCAACATCCTCATTGCTACCGTAAACCTTTATAATCTGCCCTGGTTCATTAGTAATTTTCTCACTTACCGTATCCCCATTCACGAGCATAATAGGCATTCCTGTTGTCATAGCAGACCACACATTTGCCGTAATCATTCGGTTAATCGCAATCTGATTAGGTATTAAATATGTAATTTCACTTTCACCGTAAGCGCTGTTGTTTTTTCGCTCCCATTTAAAAATTGATATGGGATATAGCGTAAGTCCTGTATCAAATTCAGGTCTTATAACTGCATTTTCGCAAACCTTTATACATTTAATTGTATATCCTGTTTCTCTTTTATATTCCTTAAACAACTTTGTAAGAACATTAATTTTACCGTCAAGCTGTGACTCCTCTATTAAACGCAGAGTTGTAATATCGGCACCGTACAGTCTGGCTTCTCTTAATACTGATTCAGTATCACAAACAGTGGAAATTATAATATAAGGCTGATTTTCGATATTCTCAGCATACACATCACCAAAATATACATCCTCAATATCAAGTACCTGACAACAAATATCACCCTTAATTTTAACAGTCTTTAAATCATCCGCATAAAGCCCTGTCTGCACTGTGCTATCCCAATATGTATACAGTACACCGGTGCCCGTGATGTATGAATTTCTCAGAATCTTATCCTGTAGTTCCGAAAAGTTCACGCGTTCCGCCGTTGTATCAAAATATTTTCCAAAAGCCGATGTCATTACCGAAACTTCCTCTAAAGAATCGTCCTTTACATTATTTCTCGAAAGGATAAAGTCGTTGTCGGTGGGTATACCTTCGGCAGAAAATTGAACCTTTATAGGTGCACTTAAAACCTGTGACATTTTATAGTCGCCGATACGCTTAATAATATTATGTCGCACAAGCGGTCTTTCGTTTCCGCATTTAGCCCCGTACCACTGGTCACCGATATAAAAGCGCTCATTTATACGGTTTTGTTCATACATACCGCGCTTGCCTAAAGCTGATTTATATGCAGTCCCTAACCTGTATTCCCTAAAAATTTCATTAGGCTGTTTAGTCATATCATTTCTCCTCTGTGTAAGGGAGATTGCTCTCCCTTACGAATTTAGAATACTTTATGCCACAGTAACAGTAGCAACAGAAGAGTTGACGCCTGCCATACCGTCAACTATAACCTTTGCAAAGTAATAGTATTCGCCTGCTTCAAGGTCAGTAGGAATTGTCATTGAAGCAGAAGTTGCGCCTGCAATTTTAACAGCATTTGCGCCGTTAGCATCTGCACATTCATACCACTGGTAAGAAATTGCGCCTTCACTCTTTGCAGCAACACTTAACGAACCTGAAATTGAGCCAGCAGTAACCGACTTGTCTGCAGGATTTGTAGTAATTGTAACCTCAGGTGAAACCCAAGCCCAGATAGCATCAAGACCGCTCTTGTTCACAAATAGATCGTAATAAATTCTGTAGTCGAACTTATAAGCATCAGCATCAATATTCTGTTCAGGGGTGAAAATACGCATATTTTCAGTCTTTTTAACAAGATGCGCGCCTGATTTGGGAGTAACGAGCATATAAATTTCACGTGCATTTTCTGCGGGTTTAAAACCGTTAGCGCCAAAAGAATATGCGGTTTTCATACGTTCGCTTACTACAGGGATAATTGCTACACCGTTAATTGATTTAACTTTAAGAGTTATATCACCCTGCTTAAAATCGCTTACAGTGATCATTTTAGAAATTTCAGCAGAGTTTTGCAAAGCGGCGAACATATAGCTATCAACAAAAGCTACTAATTCCTCGTCATAACCCACTGCTGACTGAACCTCGTTTATAAGACTCAAAAGCGCTTCAAATGGCTTTTGAGCATCACCCTCGATTGTATTTGCGCGTGTTACAGCCAAGCCTGCAAGCTTCGATAAAACATAAGCGTCGCACTCGGGAACAACCTTTGTGCGAACATACTCACCAAGAATTTTACCCGCAAGGTTTGCAATACCTGTTTCGTCCATATCCTCACGGTCAATCTGTAAAGAGCGTGCGCGGTCCATCTGCATTGTGTAAGAAGTATTACTTACTGTGATAGCACCCTTTGTAAAGCCTGTATCACGGTCATAATCTGCAAGACCCTGAAAATCTACATCTGGAATAATTACAGTTTTTGCACCCACAAATTTTGTTGCAAGCGCATTGTCACTGAAAAATCCTGTGGCAGATTTCTGGGAAAACATTTTATCAAGTTCGGTTGAGTATTTTAAAGCATTTTCAATAGAGTTAATAGACATATTTTTTCTCCTTAAATTTAATTATTTTTGCCATAGTCCGCGAAGAAACTCTATGGCCTCGGGGTTTTCTGTACCTCTTTTATTAAGTAATGAACCCATAGCAGATTGCTCTGCTCTGTGTTGATTTTTAACACTTTGCCTTGCGGCAAGCTGTTGCTTGTGAAGATATCTTAAGTATTCATCAAGCAGTAGGGTACCCTTTAATTTTGCGGATTCGACAACACTTTCAGGCAAATCCTCCAAAGACTTAATTTCGGGGAAATCTTCCAAAAGCTCTGCAAAGCCGTTGGTTTCAGTTTCTTTGCCGTTTTCGAGCTGCAAAATATGCTCTGCAAATTGACGGTCACCGCCGCATTTTTCAAGAATTTCGCTTTCTCTTAAAGCACACCTCTGGCCTTTGAGCGCTTCGATAAATTCTCTGACACTCTTACCCTCAGCCTTTGCTAAGCTTTTAAGCTCATCATAATCCTTTGAAATCACATCAAATTTCATACCCTTTTGTGCCAATTCCTGAGCCTTCTGTAAATCCAAATTTAAAACCTGCTTATTAAACTTAACAGGAACAATTAATTCGGATTGTTCGTTTGTTTCGGTTTCCAAGCCTTCATCAGTCATATTTTCATTTTTGCTTTGGTTGGCATCATTTAAAACAATATTTTCTGACATACTTTTTCTCCATTCTTATTTTACTGTTGTTCGCTTCCGTCATAATTTAGGAAGTTTTGGTATTCTTTAGTTATAGTCTGCAAGTCCTGTTGGAGCTTTGCCGAAGATTTTTTTGCCTTAATCGGCGGCTCTTTTCTGACACCCGCAAAAAAACCGATTAAAAAGACAAACAATGCAGTAAATATTACTGTTAAAACTGTCATAAGTCCCAGCCTCCGTTAAAATCTCTTTTATCAATTCCGCTTACATATCCTTGACTTCGCTTCTGCTTTTGCGGTTTGAAATATTTTACATCCTCAAAAGCATACCTCAGCGCATCACAAAGGTGGTTTTCACTGTCCTTTGGCATTTTAAGTCCGTTTTCGGTTCGCTTATCATCATAAACATAAGATGATAGTTCTCTTATCATATTTACACAAGCAGGACTGACTGTAATCTGGTATTCACAAATTGCCGAAATTCCGTTAAGGATACTGTCCCGCCCTTTAACCGACGGAGTAATTCTTCCAATTCCCAAACGGCGTAAATCGTCATTTGACTTTGGCTCTGCACAGTCTGCGCGAATGCGTTCTTTACTAAAGCCCATTTCTTTAATTTTTTGGGCAATATCGCAGTTTAGCATACGCGTCTTATAAAATTCACTGTAAATATATATCTGTTTAAGTATGGGGTTAGCTTTAAAAGCAACAAATGCAGTCGGGTCGTTTGTATAACCGTAGTCAAGCCCGAAAAAGCTTTTCCACATATACTCCTCTTCTCTTGGTATAGAGATTTTCCCTACCGACCAATTTTCAAACACCAGTCCCTCGGAAATACCCCAATTCCCAAGACCTGCAACTTCATACTTTCTCCTGTTTGTTTTTTTCATTCTTTCAAAAACAAGCCTATCCGTTTCATCAAGAAATTCATTACAAAGATAATTCGTTGAAAATGTTTCAACATCAGGAGAAGCAGAATCAAAAAAGCGTTTTTTCAGCCAGTGCGTGTCACTCCACGGGTTAAATGTAAGAGTGGTCTGCTTATATAAAGGGGCTGGTACCAATCCCCTTGGCACAGAAAGATCAAGCTTATCAAAATCGGCTTCATTAGCAATTTCAAAGGCTTCCTCAATCCATACATAATTGAGATACCCTCTTGAAACCGTGGTTGAAGCTAATTTCAAAACATCGTCAAAGCCACGAAAAATTATTTTTTGTCCCGTCGGCTTGTAAACCATTTCTAAGGGTGAGACGGTATTACTCCAATATTTTGAAACGCCAAGTCTTTCCTGTGCCCATTTAAGCTGTGCAAAAGTGCTGTCACGATGGGTGTTCATTACCTGACGCACAACTAACAGATTACTCTCCTTTTCTTTCATAAGCCTGAAAATAAAGTTTAGTGCCGTAGTGGCTGATTTTTTGGAACCCTTACCGCCTTTAAGTACACGGTAACGCTTTTTACAATTCCAAAATTTTTCATAACCTTGTCCGACAATTGCCGAAATTTTAATCTCGGATGTCGTCAACAATCATCACCGCCTTTAAGCCCTCTGGCTTTTGCTCGGTTTTTTCACTTGCGATTGAACGCAGCTCCTTTATAGCTGAAAGGTCCCCTGAAACCGCCTTTTTATAAAGAGCAATCATAACAGCTGTTTTTCTTGTGGGGTTTTTAACAGTAAAACCCTCTTCTCTTAAAGAGAGAGTCTCTTCCATAGACAGCTTTTCATTAAGTATCGTTTTCAAGGTTTTATAAAGTAGCTTGTCGTTCTCACGCATTTTTGTATTCCTCCTATCAGCAATTCACATTATACTCATTTTAAAACCGACATTCACCGACATCTTTTTAAAAGTAAAAAAAAGTGTCAGTAAGCAGACCTTAAAGTCTGCTTACTGACACTCTCGTTATTTTATTTTTTAATCCTCTTCATCGTCGGGCGGTAAAATTTTAAAGCCACCCTCAAAACCGTTTTCAATTTTTGGGATAATAATCTCATCCATCCTGTCAAGAAGACTCTCACTCTTTTTAAGGTTTTCTTCAATCTGGGACTCCTGCTCTTGCTCAGCTTCGTTCCAGCTTTTAAGCAGAATTTCTCCTTCGGGATAAACATTTTTAGCGATATGCTTTTTACGGTACAAAAGAAAAGCGAGCATATAAGCCAGAAAAACAGCGCAGCTACTTGCAGTAACCAACAGCCCTGTTTTTAAACCGGGTGTCATATAATTAAACCTTATTTCACTGGTACCCGCTGGCACTTTTACCGCCATAAACCCAACATTCACCTTTTCAATTTCGCAAGGTTGACCGTTTACTGTTGCCGTCCAACCCTCATCGTAAGGAATCGAAAAGAAAACAAGATTTTCCTTATCCCTTTTAACTGTCGCCGAAAAACCGTTTTTATCAGTTTCAAAATAAACTGCCGATGTTTCTCTCAATTTATCGCAGTCATAAACCATATCTTCGTAACCGAAATAAATACTTCTGCCCTCGTCATCAGGAGCAGGATTTCTTAACATACCGTTAAAATCAGTTAAAAGATGACCGTATTTTTTAATTTGTTCATCAGTCAGAAGAATTGCCTTAAGCATAAGATTTGCTCGGTTTTTACCTGAATAGCTTTCACAAAAATCCTCACTCATATAATACTGGTAAGAAAAACCGTAAGGTACAAAATTCTCATTTTCATAAACATAAAAACCGCTTTGGGTATCAAGATAGGTGTATCCTTGCATTTCGGTTTCCTTAGTTTCGGCATCAATAAAACTGTCACCATCAACCCGATTCAAAAGATATTTAACCGAAAGAAGTGGGCGAATAGACTCATAATCAGTACCGGGTCGGCTTGCAACACTTCTCTCTACACCGATATACTCATAAAATTGCATTATTGAATACGGCACAACAGAATGAAAGGCATTTATACCGGAATACCCAAGATACATCGCCGTATTATCAACACAGTCATACGTGTCTATACGGAAACTGCTATCATCCTTAAAATCAACCTCGCCTTCAATAAGGCTGTCGATCATAACATCCTTAATTTCATAAGAATGTGAGCGTCCGCTGATAATAAACACATTGCCGTATATAACAGAAATTATGCAAACACATACAACGCTTGTTGTGTAAAAAGATTTTATATTATTTTTTAAAATCTTCAAAAGGAAATAAAGAATAACAAGGCTTACTATGGCAATAACACAGGCAACCGCAAATCTTATAACATAAGTTAAATCATCTGCCTGTGTGTAAAGTCCAAAGGTAATGTTTCCATCGTCATCTTTATTCGGGAAAAAGCCGATAACTGCCGAAATGGCAACGGTAATTCCTAAAACCCACTTAAATCCGTACGACCAATCGACAGTTTTATCTTCTGTAAGTATAACGGTCATAAGGCACATAAGGAGTATCGGCATATAATACCAACGCGCATAATAGGCGGTATTAAAGGCATAAAACGCGCTGTTAAGTATGGGTATTAAAGCCATAAAAATGCAAACACCTATAATTCTTTTAAGCCAATTGCCGCCTTTGGTTTTAAACCAAGTAAAAACGCCCACCATGCTGAAAACAGGCAGCCAGCCCCCAAGCGAAGACCACTTAACCTCAGCTCCTGGGAAAAACACAGGACGGGCAGGAATATCTGGCGGAAAAAAGAAACACTGCAAAATATTGCCGTAAATCTGTTCCTTGCCGTACATAATCGCATTCCAGCCCACAAGAAATTCCGAAATGCGTGAATTCCCTGTAATTGCCATAACAGAAGGCAGAAGTATAACCGCAGAAAGCAAAAGCCCTAAAACCGCCTCGAAAACAATGACCAAAAATCTTGAAAATCTGGGTCTTATAGCACCTGAAAAGAGACGGACAAAGAAATAAATTATAGTAAATACTACCATTCCAAAAAAGAAAAAGTAGTTTGAAACCGCACAAAGACAAACCGTCAACGCGAAAACAAATCGGCGGTTTTCAGTTATAAGCATTTCGAGTGCCAAAAGCAACAGCGGAAATAAAATTATCGCTTCGTGAAAATGGTTAAAAAAGATATTATAAACCGAAAAACCCGAAAATGCGTATAAAAGACCGCCAAGACGCGCCGCTTCAGGTGTTCTTGTAAAACGGCGAATATAAAAATAAGCCGTAAGTGCCGCACAGGCGAACTTTAAAATCAAAAGCGGACCCATAAGATAGGGTACTAAACTATTTGGAAAAGGAATTGTTAACCAGAAAAATGGGCTGCCTAAGAGATAAAAGCTATAAGAACCAATAAAATTTGCTCCCAAATCTGTCCCGAAATCCCAAAAAACATTTCCGTTTCTTATGGCTTCGTGACATTTCTGATAAAACGGAATCTGCTGAACATTAAAGTCACCGTAAAAAGTAAAATACCCCTCACTCAAAATCATATATGGCACAAAAAGACAGGCGGCCGTCAACAATGCCAATATAAATGTTGAAAGCGCCTTTTCTTTTTTGGGAATTAATGTTCTGATTTTCATATCGGAAAATCTCATTTTTTATACCTCAAAACAAAATATTCTATTGATATTATATCATTTAATGTTATAATATTCAATAAAGGACGTGAAAATTGTGAAAAATCATTTTTATGCTATGATGTCGCGTATGAAAAACATATACCGTTGGGGACTAATGAGAAATACACGCAAGGAAAATTTAAGCGAGCATTCACTGGAGGTTGCCTTTGTTGCTCACGCGTTAGCAATAATTAATAACACCCGTCTTGGCGGTAGTATTGACCCTAATGCAGTTGCTGTTGCGGCTATGTATCACGACACAACCGAAATTATTACAGGCGATATGCCAACCCCCATAAAATATTATAACTGCGATATTAAAAATGTTTATAAGGATATTGAAAAAATCGCAGAAAACCGCCTTTTAGAAAAACTACCGCAAGATTTCAAGGCTCAGTTTTCAAAGATTTATAACCCTGACCAAGATATCGCAAAGCTTGTAAAAGCGGCGGATAAAATCTCTGCGCTCATTAAATGTATTGAAGAAGCAAATATGGGCAACCGTGAGTTTGCAGTGGCTGAAAAAAGCACACGAAAAGCTATTGATGACCTTAACTGCCCAGAAGCAAATATCTTTATGAAAGAATTTATTGAAAGCTTTTATCTATCCCTTGATGAACTTAACTAAATCTTGTAATATCTATAAAAATATGATATAATTATACAGATAATCACTTAAAGGCGGAATACTTATGTCTGAAATTTTAGAAACAAACCAAAAGAAAAAGGTTTTAAGCTGTATACAGCCGAGCGGTATGTTAACACTCGGTAACTATTTAGGCGCTTTAAAAAACTGGGTGGCTATGCAAGACGAATTTGACTGCACCTTTGCAGTAGCCGATTTACACGCTATCACGGTAAGACAGGAGCCTGCAAAGCTTCGCGCTCAAATTTATTCTACATACGCTTTGCTTTTGGCTCTCGGTATAGACCCCGAAAAGCACACCCTTTTCATCCAGTCACACGTGCCCGAACACGCAGGGCTTAGTTGGTTGCTTTCCTGTAACACACAGTTTGGCGAGATGTCACGTATGACTCAGTTTAAGGATAAATCAGCAAAGCACGCAAACAATGTAAATGTGGGTCTTTTCTCCTACCCTGTGCTAATGGCGGCTGATATTTTACTCTATAAGCCTGATTTAGTGCCTGTAGGCGCTGACCAGAAGCAACACCTTGAAATTGCGCGTGATATTGCCATTCGTTTCAACAATTTATACGGCGATGTATTTACCGTGCCAGATGCTTATATACCCAAAACAGGCGCACGTGTAATGTCACTTCAGGACCCAACTAAAAAAATGTCTAAATCCGATGATAATCTTAACTCCTGGGTTGCAATACTTGATTCTAAGGACGATATTATCCGTAAATTCAAGCGCGCTGTAACCGACTCAGAGGCTTGTGTACGTTTCAGCGAAGAAAAGCCCGGTATTTCTAACCTTATGACCATCTACTCAGCAATTACCGAAAAATCTATTGCTGATATCGAAAAAGAATTTGAGGGCAAGGGCTACGGCGACTTTAAGATGGCTGTCGGTGAATCGGTAGCAGACGCTTTAGCTCCTATTAAATCCTCTTATGACGAGATTATTAAAGATAAAAAAGCATTAGAGGTGCTTTATAAGCAAGGTGCAGAAAAAGCAGAATATGTTGCACGCAAAACCTATTTTAAAGCAATGAAAAAGGTTGGTTTCGTGTTATGATTTCCATTGTCGGAAATGATAAGCTATGTCTGGCAGTTGAAAATTTCATAAAAGAAAAACGCATCCCCCACGCAATTTTAATTGAGGGAGATTATGGTAGCGGAAAGCATACACTTGCTAAATATTTATCAAATGCGATTGTCTGCGGTGAAGAAAACTCCCCTTGCGGCGGCTGTCACAACTGCCACTTGGCTAATATCAATTCACACCCCGATATAACGGTTATCCACCCAGAAGATAATAAAAAAAACATTGCTATTTCACAAGTCAGAAGCTTGCGCAATGAAGCCTTCATAAAACCCCATCAAGCACAAAAACGCGTATTTATAATCGACTGTGCTGACACTATGAATGAACAATCCCAAAATGCACTTTTAAAGGTTTTGGAAGAGCCTCCGCAAACAGTTATGTTCATTCTTATTGCCGAAAGCAAGTCCGCCTTGCTTGATACCATCATTTCACGATGCGTAACATTAAGCCTTAATACCCCTGAATTTTCAGTCGGTTTAGATTATCTTAAATCTAAAACCGATTTTCCCGAGGAATTGATAAGGGAAGCATTAACGGTTGAAAAGGGAAATATCGGCAGAGCGCTCAATGCTTTAAACGGTGTATCCTCTTCAAAAACCGAAGCTGCGGCAAACGATTATTTACAAGCCGCAATAAACGGTGACCAATTTACAATGCTGAAAACCGTTTTACCATTTTCAAAAAACCGCATTGATGCGGATAATTTCATAAAAGATTTAAAGTATTTAATAGCTCAAAAAATACGAAAATCCCCAAACAGCAGTCTTTCAAAATCTTTAATGAGTTTGTACAGCACAATACCCGAATTTGAGGACTCACTTTTAACTAATATAAATTTAAATCTGTTGTTTTGCAATCTCACCACAAAAGCAACACAACTTATTCGGAGGAACAAATGACAGAAGTTGTATCAGTAAAATTTAAAGATACTGGCAAAGCATACTTTTTCTCCCCTGCAGGCAAAACTGTCAGCGTGGGTGATAAGGTAATTGTCGAAACCCAGAACGGTAACGAAATGGGTGTTATTGCCGAAGCAAATCATCAAGTAGGTGATGAAGAATTAGTTTCGCCACTTAAAAAAATACTCCGCATAGCTACCGAAAAGGATTTAAAAAGAATTGAAGATAATAAAAAGAAAGCCGAAGATGCTTTTAAAATCTGCGAAGAGCAAATTGAGCAGCACAAGCTTGATATGAAGCTTGTTGATGTGGAATATTCTTTCGACGGCAGTAAGATTGTCTTCTTTTTCACATCTGACGGCAGAGTTGACTTCCGCGAACTTGTAAAAGACCTTGCCGCTAAATTCCATACAAGAATTGAACTTCGCCAGATAGGTGTTCGTGATGAAGCAAAGATGCTTGGCGGTATCGGTATATGCGGTCAACCCTATTGCTGTAAGCGTTTTTTAAACGACTTCGAACCTGTTTCAATCAAGATGGCAAAAGAACAAGGACTTTCACTTAATCCTACCAAAATTTCTGGCAGCTGCGGAAGACTTATGTGTTGCCTTAAGTATGAAGAGGATGCCTACAGCCATTTAGCTTCCATCACACCCCGTGTTGGCGCCACTGTAAAAACTCCTGACGGCTTGGGCACTGTTACAGATGTAAACCTTGTCACAGGAAATCTTTATGTTAAGCTTCACGACAGCGAAATAATGCCAATTAAAATACACAGGGATAATGTAGAACGTGTTTCTTCTCCTAAAAAACCGAATAAATCACAAAATAACCAATAATTTTACAAATTTTTAACTTGTATAAAATTTCCCTTGATTTTTAGGATATTTAGAGTTAAAATGTATTATAGTAAATCTACGGAGGTGTTACTAAGATGGCTTATGTAATTTCTGACGCTTGCATCAGCTGCGGCGCTTGTGCTTCAGGTTGCCCTGTTGACGCTATTGCTGAAGGCGCAACTCAATACGAAATCGATGCTGACAAATGCTGTGACTGCGGTGCTTGTGCTGCTGGTTGTCCGGTTGACGCTATTTCTGAAGGCTAATCTCTACATATTAAGAGAAACCTTGTGAATCAACGCCTTTACAGTTTGCTGTAAAGGTGTTTTTTCGACCTTTTTCACTTGACAAAAAATATAATTATTTGTAATCTATTTAAGGGGGGTGCATTCCGTGGAAAACACTAAAACCATAACAACAAACAAAAAAGCCTTTCACGAATATTTTGTTGTGGAAAGCTTTGAATGCGGAATTGCGCTTTCAGGCACTGAAATCAAATCAATCCGCCAAGGCGGAGTGAATCTTAAGGATGCTTGGTGCAGTGTTGATGATGGTGAAATGATTATAAAACAAATGCATATAAGTCCTTATGACCACGGCAACAGGTTTAATAAACCGCCTGCCAGAAACCGTAAGTTGCTACTTCACAAGCGTGAAATTATGCGGCTTTTAGGAGCTGTCAAGCAAGACGGTATGGCTTTAGTGCCGTTGTCACTTTATTTCAAGGGTTCACTTGTAAAGGTTCAGTTAGGGCTTTGTAAGGGTAAAAAACTTCACGATAAGCGCGAAACCGCCGCTAAGCGCGATGCTAACCGCGCAATCGATAGAGCACTAAAAGAACAAAACCGTTAATATCCGTTTCGCAAAGCGAAACACCTTAACTCTTCACTATTCACTTTTAACTTTTCACTAAGATTATGAAATAATTTTATATATGGGAGTGTAAAGGTTTCGACAGGGATTTAGAAGTATGGGAAGCGAGCAGCGGTGCGGAACCGCTATAAAATCCGCATAAAAAATTAACTAACAACAATAAAGTTGCTTTAGCTGCCTAATTAGGCGGCTCGTCGAACCTTAGAGTACCACGGCTAAGGCAAGGCGTCGATTTAGTGGTGAACGTGAACAGCGGGTTGTTCCCCCTGCTGTCAGGAAATTAGGAACTACCAAGCAAAACAGTCGGTCGCTTGACGGTTTTGTAAGGGAATGTAAATTTGCGACTGCGCTCGGAGAGACCTATATGGAAAAATTTTTGGACAGGAGTTCGATTCTCCTCACTTCCACCAGAAAAAGACCTATGCTTTGTATCAAAGCATAGGTCTTTTTCAACGAAATAAATCCCTTGCGAGATTTGTGAAATACGCTTCGCGTGTGAAATATTGCTTTGCAATGTGAAATGCCTGTTGGCATGAGAGGATTTATTTTATTTCACTTGATGCGTCAGCATCAAATTTCACGATTTGCACAGTTAATTATTTCACATTTTGCTTAACAGCAAAATATTTCACTTTTCAAATTAGGGGCCAACTAAACGATTTAGAATTAAGTGCCGAAGTTCCACCAAAAAAGACTTGCTTTTCAAGTCTTTTCTTGTATTTGTGCCTAAAGGACACAACATCCTTTTTCGCATATCAAAAACATCAGTTACCTTTTAAGGTAACATCGTTGAGTTATATTACACACCTCACATCACAAGCAATTTATATTATTGCACACAAATTTTGCACGAACAATATAACAAAAAGCAGGCTTATTTAAACCTGCTTCACTAGTTGCATTGTTTTCTTTTTGGCTTCCTGCTGCGTCTTGCTCTCCTCTACCAAAGGTATTGCTCTCTTGGCTACTTCTTCCTTCTTGTTCGACTCTATACTGCCGAAAAGAAGCATTATTTCGTCTATTATCGAGTCTGAGATATTCTTCTCCGTACATTTTTTCAATAGTTTCGTACGGTAATGGCTTTCGCTGATACTCATTCTTTATTATCCTTTCTTGTATCATTGATATATCGGAACTATCTCCCTTTACAATTCTCACAATCTTTGTGATTTCAGGGTTTTCAATAGTTCCCTTAACATACATAATTATAAGCCTCATCACCATTACGCATTGTAATTTGAGTCCTTTTGAATATACAACATTGTTTTTTCTCTGAAAATCGTTCATTAAATTCTGGGATATGTGATTTATACCATGTATTAAACTCATTAACATTCAATGTACTACCGTTTAAAAAAACATATTGACACAACGATATCCCATTTAGATAATCATATTCATATGTCAATAATGTTTTTCTTCCAAAAAAATCAACAAAATATTTTGGAAGCCAATTATTTGGTATAATAATAAAAGGTTTTGAACTTTGTCTGATAGAATCATCACAAAAAACAAAATCTTCTAAAAGATTTCCTGAACACATACCAATTTTCTCTAGAACGTTATCAAAAATCGCAGTTTCTAAATACCCCTCGGCGGTCCCATCACAAAAAACAACTTCTAACGGTGGGTATTGCCCAATTTTAAAACTTTGAACATAGTGATATGGATTATCAAAATGACTATCTTTTATTTTTTCTTCATTGCGAATAGCAAATACATTTCCCGAAATAATTACACCCAACCGATAATAACTAACAATTATTTTATAACGATTATCTATTTTCAAATGTTTAAAAAATTTTACAACTTCCGTTATATCGGCATATATTATGTTGTTATCTTTCACACGGCTAATGAATTTTCCGATAGTTTCATTTCTAAAATTATTTAATTTTTCTTTTAATAGACTAATATCATATTGCAAATCCATAATTGTCACCCTTATTTTAAAAACTTACAGTGCCATTTTAAAAAATAATTATAACATTAATAACATCAATTTGCAAGTTTTCATACATAATAACTTATGTATAATCATTATTGACAGTAGGCTCATTATTGAGTATAATGTCATTAGAAGATGAACCATCAAGGGCCCGAGAGCCCACCACGGCTATTATTTTAGCTGAAGATGGAACATCTTCTTTTATTTTACCAACATTATAAACTGTAGCAAATGTTCCATTGTGACCAATCGAGAAGCGAATTTTATAATATTGACCATCAAAATCTTCAAAGTAAGCCGTACGGTACTCGAAACCGTCTTTAGCAAAATCGTGATTCTTCTCATCGTTGGTCAACGGCTTATTTTCTTTTAATGCCGTTTCAGCAATTTCCGTTTTATTAACCTTCTTACCATTTACGGTATCTTCCCAAATATCCTCTGCTGTCCCGTTTCCGACCGCTTTATCGGCTTTTTCAAGCGCCTTTTCGTCCGATATCACTTCATACGAAAAATCACCAAGCAACACCTTTTCTTCCATACCCTCAAGCATTTCATCGGTCAAGGTGCCCGTTTCAATTATGGTGCGGGTAAATCTTTTAGTAGGCTTATCTTCGGCAACAGCCCGCGGTGTAGCAATAGGCGCTTTAGCATTTTCACCTTGCGGTAACATACCGTAGGTTTCGTTTGCTTCACCCCAAAGCCTGTCGGTTTCTTCAAGGTATTCTTCTTTTGTTATCTCGCCGCTCTCATACTTTTTAAGGTTGTCCCTCATTTGCTGAGCAGGGGAGCCAAGAGAGAACGAACCCTCACCGTTTTCTTCTGAATCGGAATAATCTTGAGTTTCATTGGATATATTATTCTTGACATCATCCTCTTCATCGAGTATAATGTCATTGGAAGAGATTTCGTTGATACTGCCCTCGTATTGGACTTGGGGAGTGCCTTGCGGAATCTCTTCCGTTTTGTTTTCAATTATTCTTCCTTCGTTTTTTGCGGTCAAAATATATTTTTCAATATTCTTTTTACCATAAGCAGAAGTAACAATGTGTGCATCAAGCATTTTATTACCATTCAACGTAACGGTATTAATAGCAATAATAGAAAGAATAGAATTGCCTTTTTTATCAACAGTTTGTAATGCAAGTTCTATTTTCCCATCTTTTTTAGATTTCATAATATGCTTTGGATTTTTAAAAGACTCTAATGCCTCTTGAAGTCCCTCTACACCAAGGTTATGATAATTTATTCCTTGGCCACGATATTTTCCCGTTTCTTTACTATGCATAGATAAATAGGCATCTCGGTAATTCATTGCTATAGGATAGTTGTACAGAACTATATTATTTTTTTGAAGTAAATTTATAAACTCAGTGGAAAATTCACCAACATATACATATCGCTGTTCAAAAGATTCAGAAGTTTCGTAGGCATCTTTTAACTGCTCATTCAAAGTTTCCGCATTTGGATTAAAAGCATTAGCACCTGTTTTTCTTAAGCAATACATAACCCCACCGCTATTTTTAGCGGCTTTTTTTGTATCCCTTGAATCAAACACTCTGCCGAGTCGCTTTTCGATATACTCAAGGTCCTCTACAAGTCTTTTGTTTTGGTTTACACCCTTAAAACTTGCAATAAGGTCCTTTATCCAGTCAATAATCTTTTCGAACCATTTGCGGTCGGTTTCAGTAAGGCTTTCAAATTCCGAAAGCGTATCTTCGATATCATAAATGGCTTCGAGATTACCGTCCGAAAGATGCTGCGCCACATTTCTGCGGTTACCCTTAAATAATATTTCGGAAATAAAGTCAGCAACCATTTCGTGCTGTGCTGATTCTAAAGTAAATCCCTTTTTAAATTTTTCGGTAAAACTGCCGTTCTGCACATCATCAATATAAAGCTGTGCCAAAGCCTGTAACGCTTCTTCACGAGTTCCCTTAAATTCAGTTTTGTATTTTGCTTTAAGCTGTGCTCTCGCATACCCTTCAAAAGAAGAACTGTTATGGAAAAGATAATTTTTAAGACCTTGATAAGCGCCTCTGCTTTCAAGCCTGTGGATACATTCGTGCTTAAATAATTGGAAATATGATTCAACAGCCGAATTGTCTTTTGATAAATACATTGTGTTGCTCTCACGCATATAAACGCCATTTTTACCCGAAAGCACCTTGGCGTCCTTACTAACAAACACAACCTTCATACCGCTGTCGAGCTTTTTAGCAACATCAAGAATATGCCTTTGCTTAGCGTTTTTCATTTCCCCGAACATAGCCTCGTTATATTCTTCAGCCGTCGGCTCACGATGTATCTCTTGGTCACTCGGCTCACTAAGCCCATACTCACCGCTCTCGGATGATGTAGTTTCATTTTCAGGCATAAAATTAGCAGGCACTTCCGTGTCTGCTTCTGTATTTTTTGATTTAGTTGTAGCGGAATTTACGCCTTGAGACCTGCTTCCTTGAACTTTTTGCGAAGTTCTTTCATATACTCCTCGCTGTCCTCGTGCATAAAGGTTTCCAACATTTTCTGATGCTTTGATAAATTTGGGGCTTTGGCCTCGTTCGACGTCATTTGAGTAGTGCGAGTATCCATCTATAAATCCCTCCATATTTATTATTTTATTAAAGTTTTGGGTTGGTGTATTACCGTAGGCTTTTATTACCTGCGGCGGAATATATCTGCCCGTTTCAACATAACGATTAAGTGCTCTTCCTAAAGCCTTATTATTAGATAATTCGTTTAAATGTAAATAAACCGAATAACCATTTTGCTTCAACAATTCAATTTTCGCAACCAAAGAATTTACTTTATTGCCACCTACTATCGGCCATACTATATTATCACCGTTTTTAATAGATTCAATCAATACTTGGTCAATAATGTTTTGACTTTCGCGGTGAACTGCATTAGCACCTAAACCATTATCAAATTCTGGCAATTCCTCTTTTGCCATATCGCTGTCAATAACTCTTGAAGAATTCATTTCTGAAAGAGGATTTACAAGAACACTCGACTTGCCCGCAGCGGATAATCCTATAACAATGTCCGCACGATGTTCTTGCTTGACATCACCATTATACACCTCTTTGCCGTTTTCGTCAACACCTGAATAGCTTCCATTTTTTAAAAGTTTATCAGCAACTTGTCGGCGTAATTTTTGACGTTCTGGCGTATTAACAGTATATGTTTCAGGTCTGCTTGCTGCTTCTTCTGCAACCTCTTTTATTTGCGGAATATTTTCTATCTCTTCCACCGAAACATTTTCATCTTGAAATAAACGGTCGATAATATTTTTTAATTCCGGCGAAGCAACAATTTTTGAGGGTGTATTTATTCTAATGTCAGTTTCTGGTTCCTCTGTTTTATGAGTGTTATCATCATATGCCCTTCCGCTCTCGGATGATGGAGTTTCATTTCCAGGCATAAAATTAGCAGACTCTGTAAAGTCTGCTTTCATATCATTATTAAATTTATTTACAGCTTCTACAACTGCTCCCCAGTCGTTAAACATACCGCCAAAGGTCTGTTGTGCAAATTCAGGGTCAGAAAGTACAAATTGATTTATATACGCCACAATTTCACGCATAAAAATCGGGTATGTGCTTACATCTTCAATATCATACTTACCATTAAAGTAATTTTTATTTATCTCTTCTGCTACTTTTTTATATGCATCAGAAGAATAATCAACTTCATCGCAAAGCACTGCCTCATACTCGCTATATGCAGGATTATTTGTTTTATCTGCTACATGCACTTTTTCATGGTCGAAAGTTTGTTTTGCTGGCAAAGACGATTCACTAGATACATATACCGTTCCGTCAGGAGCAGTAAAGGCTTCCGTACGAGTAACCGTAACACCGTTTGCCGTTCTCTCTATCGGTCCTTGGCAATATATCGCCTTAATACCCGCATTTACAAAAGCAGTGTACACTTTATATCCGTCAGTACCGTTTTCATTACCTTCGGTAAAAGTAACACTGCTGTTTTTAGTGTGGTTTATTCGAATTCGTCTCGGTGCTTCTCCCGTGCCTCCTGAAAGAATTTCCGCCTTTCCTCCTTGGACATATCCATCAATGGTTTCGTTACTTTTTCCCATCTGGCTTTCTCTTCCGGTGTTAATTCCCGTTTCATTGCTTCCGTCCATTCTTCCTTGGTTATATATTCGCTCATCTATATCAACTCCTGTTTCTTGATTATTATTCATTATACCAGCATTACCGACATTTTGCAACCGTTCGGCAATACTTTGCTTTTCCGTTCTCTGTTGTGGTGTCAACTGAGCATCAGGAGTATTAAGCAACTGACTCTCCGCTTCGGTTAAACCAACTTCCCCACCATATTCCTGTGGCTGTAATTTTGAATTTTGAGCCGTGTTAAATGTTGTAGCATTCCGTATAATAGCTTCAGTCTTCTCAAGTGAAGACAATTGAGCGTTCATACCTTCAGCCCAAGCTTCGCTATTTTTAATTTCAGTTATAATCTGCTGTGCTTTGGTATTCTTACCAATATCTTCAGCATTAGCGGTTTCAATTTTACCGTTTGTAGCAACTTGTGTTAAATAATTTGAAAGCTTTTGCGTGGTTTTAAAATCAACACCGAGGTCTTGCGCACGTTCACCGACTGCGGTTTTTATAACCGCTCCTTTTTGTGCCGAAACATCAGACATCACTTGAACCGCCAAACCGCCGATTTTTGCAGTAGACATTTTACCGCTTTGCTCCTCACTTCCACCAGTGGCAAGCTGCCACACCCAATCCGTAACAAAGTCGT
Organism: Acutalibacteraceae bacterium; assembly: GCA_045539955.1. Taxonomy (GTDB): domain Bacteria; phylum Bacillota; class Clostridia; order Oscillospirales; family Acutalibacteraceae; genus UBA737. The sequence goes on from JAZQGI010000011.1 coordinate 33,242, forward strand.
GTGCTAATCTTAAATTAGCGACTCGACCAAAAGATTCGGATTTGAGTGGTAAGGCTCCACCAAACAAAATAAAAACCGCTTAAATAAGCGGTTTTTATTTTTTATGCACGAATTGTGCACGAATTATTAAGTTATTACTTTATCTTCACATTTTTAAACACAATCTCAATCACATTTGGTTGGGTCCAAATTTTAATCGGCAAGCCGCTTGCACCCAGCTCAAAACGGTAGCTAAAGTCAGCAGTTACACCCTCGATATAAAAAACATCATTTTCTTTTGAAACCTCACCGTCTGATTTAGACAAAACCTCATAAATTAAATGAGCGGCGGTTTTTTCAAAAGTCTTATTATCGTTTATATATTGCACTCCATTAAATTCTGCGCAAACACCGTTCTTTGAAAATAAATACTTTAGTCCCTCAATTTCTGAAGGATACTTAAATTCAATAATTGCTTCTCCGTTTTTTTGAACTTCACAATCACATTCGTAAGTTTCGTTATAGTATACGATTTCGCACGAAAATGAAATTCCCTTTGTAACAGGCTCAATCTGTGTACTTTTCGCCCCGCAACCTGATAACAAAATCACAGCCAACAAAACAGAAAATATTCTTTTCAAGCTATCACCCATTAAAGTGCTTCGATTATATCACTTGGCAATAATGCGCTTTCTCCCTTAATTTTCGCAACCTTATCAGCCGTAGCGCTATGAACATAAACGGCCGACTTTACCGCTTCTAAAACATCAAGCCCTTGCGCCAAATAAGATACAATAATACCTGCCAATACGTCCCCGCTGCCTCCCGTTGCCATTCCGCTGTTGCCACAGGTATTAAAAAATACCTGACCGTCGGGCGAAGATATAAGCGTATTTGTGCCTTTGAGTGCAACAAAACAGTTATATTCTCTTGCAAAATCAATAGCAACTTTTATACGGTTTTCTTCAATTTCCTTAATTGAACACCCTAAAAGACGTGACATTTCCGCAGGGTGCGGAGTTAAAATAATCGGAGCATCAGTTTTCTTTAATACATTTATATTCGAAACTAATGCGTTTATGCCATCGGCATCAACTACTGTGGGTACTTTGGTTTTTAAAAGAAGTTTTTTCACAAGACGCCGAGTGCTTTTTCTGTTCCCTATTCCGCAACCAATAAGCACCGCTGTTGCCTTTTGTAAAGGCTTCTCTAAATCAATATTGCCTTTAAAAGTTCCCTTTAAAGTCTGCCTTGCAATAACACAAACCGCCTCAGGCACAGCACAGGTGAGAATTTTGTAAATACCTTTAGGTATAACACATTTTGCAATACCTACACCACTTCTAAGACACGCTCTTGCTGACAAAATAGCCGCACCAGCCATACCGTAGCTTCCGCAAAACATTACCGCGGTGCCAAAGGTGCCTTTATGTGAATTCTTTGGGCGTTTTATCGGTTTTGGTTCTTCGATTGTTTGGTATTTATAACAGCTTGGTTTAACACCAATATCTGCAACTATAACTTCGCCCGTAAAATCAGAAGCAATCGGAAGCATAAAACAAGGCTTTAGTGCAATAAAGGTGACCGTTAAATCAGCATTAATACACCCACCCATCACTCGACCGCTGTCACACTCAATCCCAGACGGGATATCTACAGCCACTCTCGTTGCTTTTTGAGAATTTATTTGGTTTATAATTTCAATAACCTCTGGCGACAATTCCCTGTCAAGACCGATGCCGAAAAGCGCATCTATAATAACATCATATTCACTGTCTATAGTTTCTTTTTTCTCTACACCCGAAAGAGCTGAATAATAATGTCTTGCAGAATTAGTCGACGGCTCACCCAAAGGGGTTATAACTGTAACATCGGCGCCGCCTTGCGCAAAATTTTGCGCTATAACAAAACCGTCGCCGCCATTATTTCCCTTGCCGCAGACAACAGCTATTTTCTTATTATTAATATCTACATTTTCACATATAATTTTATAAGCGGTATCTCCCGCTTTTTTCATAAGACTCAGAAAAGAAAATGCGCCGCTTTGGACAGCATTTTCTTCGGAAAGCTTTATTAAATCCTTAGTCAATACATCCATACGGCACACACCCTACTTAAAAGCACTATTCGCAATAAATTTGGGTAAAAACTTTATTATCGCGCTCTGCATTTTCTCGTTTGGAGAAAACACGATATATTCCGCGCTTTTACCCTCTTTTTCATAAACCAAAAGATACGCCCCGTCATCCTTTTCATTACAGGCGATCACAAGATTTTTTTTATCAATATTATTAAGCAAAGCTATATTGAACTTTTCAAGCCTTGAAACACTGGCAAGTTCAAAGCTTGATAAACGCTTGCGGCTCGATTTATTAACAATTTTATCGATATCCATCGTACCGTTAGTTACTATATATTCATACTCTATATTAAGCATACCGGAAAGCTTATACGCACCGTATATAATGCCCGCCATTAAAAGCACAAATATTGAACCTATATATCCCGAATACATAAAAACCAAAAAACAAAGCAATAAAGCCAAAAGCCATATTCCTATAAGTGCTACAATCAACTTTGCGTTTTTCTTAACTGCTACAATTTGTTCGAAGAAGGTATCCATATATTTACTCCAATGCTAAAATTTATATATTTATTATACACCAAAACCCCTTTCACTTGCAATAGTTAAAATTTTAGTATATAATGTTAAAAAAGAGGTGTTAAAATGAAGCTAAAAAACGGATACAGTCTTGTCAAACACGATGATTCATATATAATCGAGCCACTCAAAAAAACAGTGGTCTTAAGTGATATTGGCGTATTTTTGTGGAATAAGACTATCAACAAAGATTTAAGCAACAGCGAATTACTTGATTTATTACTTAACAATTTCGAGATATCTACCGTTTTAGCTTTAGGTGAAATTGACACCTTTATTAAAAAATGTAAAGAAAACGGAATTTTAGAATAATGAAAAAAGGAAATAACAAAGCCACGCTTAAATGGGTTTACAAAATTTTTAAAAAATTCATCCCCTCAACTGCGCTTATGTGTTTTTTCTCGGTGTTGGTTTCGCTCTCTTTTGTATGGTTAGCCTTTCTTTCAAAAAATGTTTTAGAACTTGCAACTGGTGAACAGACAGGCAGTTTTGGGAAATACACTCTGCTACTTTTAGCAATAATAATAGCGCAAGTCTTGATTTCAGGATTAAATTCAATTTTAAAAACTTCGATAAGCGGTAAATTTACAATATCCTTACGGGAACATTTATTTTCAGTACTCAACTGTAAAAAATATTCCGAAACGCAAAGGTACCATTCTGGTGATATTCTCAATCGCTTCACATCAGATACAGATATAATTGTCAGTAACACTGTTTCCATCCTGCCTGATATTTTTTCAATGTTAGCCAAGATAATAGGCGGTACAGTCGCATTAATTTCACTTGAACCGACCATTGCTTTGGTTGTCTTATTTTTTGGTATTTGTATACCCGCTGTGGGCAGAATTTTTAATAAAAGATACAAGCATCTTCATAAAGAATGTCAAAAAACCGAAGGTATAACACGTTCTTTTTTGCAGGAATGCTTTGAAAATAGAATTGTTATTAAAACTTTTAATAGCGAAGTTCCGTTTATACAAAGATTAAAGCAATATATGTCAGAAAACTACCGTTTTAAAATCAAACGCGCATACATAACTGTTTTTTCACATTTAAGTCTCTATTCTTTTTTCACTCTCGGTTATTACGCAATTTTAATCTGGGGCGCAATGCAAATTTCTAACGGCGCCATTACTTTCGGTATGCTGATGGCTTTCTTGCAATTAGTTTCACAATTAAGGTTACCGTTACAAAATATATCAAGCATTTTCCCTAAATATTATTCAATAATAGCATCTGCAGAAAGACTTGTAGAATTAGAAGAATTACAAAACGAAGAAATTCCAAGTATAAAACACGATATCGCTTTTGACTTTATTTGTGGTGAAAATATCACCTTTTCTTACGATGATAAACCAATTTTAAAGGACTTTAATTTCAAAATTAAAAGCAACAGTATTACTGCAGTAACAGGCGCTTCGGGTAACGGAAAAAGTACACTTTTTAAACTGATTTTAGGGCTATACGAATTACAAAACGGCAGTATTAAAATCAATGGTAACCTAATAGCAGATTCTACTACTCGCCACCTCTTCGCTTATGTTCCGCAAGGTAATATGATATTATCGGGCAGTATTAGGGATAACATTACAATGTGCAACCCCAACATCTTAGAAAGTGATATTATTTCCGCCTGCAAAACTGCTGAAATTCATGATTTTATTACAACACTCAAAAACGGTTATGACACTATTTTATCAGAACGCGGAGAAGGTCTTTCGCAGGGACAGATTCAGCGTCTCTCAATAGCGCGGGCTTTACTTGTAAACTCACCTGTGCTTCTCTTGGACGAGGCCACCTCAGCGCTCGATAAAGATACTGAACTACGCGTACTAAAAAACATAAAAGCGCTTAAAAATAAGACAGTCATACTCGTTACCCATCGAAAAACAAGTGTTGATTTTTGTGACAATATCATAAATATTTAAAGGGAAGTATCTTTTAGATACCTCCCTTTTTTATTTACCCTCGAGCTTATTTGAAATATAATTTTGCACCTTATCAAACGGTATTTCCAAAACAGCTGAAAGCTCGCCAAAAAACAGATTTTCACCAATTTTCATATACTTTTCATCAATTGCATTTAGGCGTTTTTTCATTTTAGCCACATTTAACTTCTTAGAATAAATAATTGCCGTAAGCTCGACAAGCTCTTCCAAAGAATGATTATTGATTTTTTCAATGTAGTCATCTTTAGTAAAATCATCATTTCCCGAAAGCTGCTCAATAATTAAAGGAATGCTTTCGATTAACGCTTCTGCTTCTTCTCTTTTTATTAAATGACGCATAAACACCTTGTTGTCGCTTACAGGTGCATAAATCACATTATTATCAAGATTTAACGGCTTTAAAACATAATATTCGCGTTTTTGATTTTTTATAAACGATTTTTCGCATATATTTTCAATCTCGCAGACACCAGTCTGCCCATATATTATTTTATCGCCTATTTTAAACATTAAAACACCGCCTTTTTACACTTTAATTATATCAAAAAAATTTACTTGATGTAAGTAAAATTTTTAGTTAAATTAAAAATCTCTCCTTGTTTTCACAAAGAGAGATTTAATTTAGTTTAGTTTACAATAATTTGTTTTCCATCGAGCAATCTTTCAAGATTTTTCAATATTTTTTTGTAATCCGAAGAACCGACTTTTCCCATAGGCACTCCGTCAATAACATACTGATATCTCACGGCGCTTTCTTTAACAAAATCAATTTTTGTCGGTGCGATGCCTTCATCGTTATATTCGTATGTTATCGTAAGTTCAGGGTTTGAATTTATAGCTTCTGTTTTGAAATCAATACACTGCAAAAGGCATAAATACTGATAATATTCTTGGAAATATGTTGAATTATAGGTTTTTCCGTCACATTCAACTATATATTTATCAATCTCGTCGCCCTTTGGGTTTTCACGAATATCAAAGCTATATGTTTTATCCTCGGTTTTAATAGTTAGATTTGAAATCTCGTCAATAGATGTTACAAACACGCTTTTACTGTAAAAATCAGTAGTGGTATAACTTAAAAATCCGCAATCTGACAAAGATACTCGCTTAATGTTCTTACTATCGTTGCCTATGACTGCATAATCGCCGTCTTCTTGCTGTTTAAACTTATAAGAATAGGTATAATCGTCAAAAACAGCGCTTAAAACATAATCAGGTTTATCAAGACCTAAGGCTTTAACAGTTTCACTTTTAACATCGTAAGAATATGCACCGCTGACATTAAAACCGCCCGAAAATACCATAAATAATGTTTCAACATTTTCCGCAGTTCTTTTCATCGGTTTTACTACTTCATAAGGAGTAAAAAGCGCAATTTTTTCTTCTGCAGTAGGTGCAAAAACCATTTTTTCAGGAAAATTCACACCCTCAACAGTAACATAATCCGACTTAATAACCGCAACACCGTTGCAATATTCGGAATATTTTTCATCAAGCATCACAGCGCCTTGTGCTTTGGTGCTTGCCAATTCCAAATCTGTAAAACTAAGGCTTTCGTCGAGTGCTTCGCCAACAAGATAAATATTTTCCTTATTAGCAAGCTTTACATAAACCCCTGCATTATCAGGAGATTTAGCACCTATAAGCACTGTTTCGCTCTGGTTTTCCAAAGTGGTGAATTCTGCTTTTGCCAAAGGCTCATCTAAACCGCACTCGGTAGAGTTTTTTTCGGTTATTTCGCGAATAGCCTCAACGCTTACCACATCTTCAACCACATTACAAATAAGGTCACTGTCTGTCATTTCCTTATCGTAACCATTAATATACCAATAGGTGTTGGTGACAGCTTCACCTGTATCTTCTGCCTGAGTTTCTTCCTTTTCAGAATAAAATTCAAATTTGCCGTTTTGGTTTTCAACTGTAACTTCCTTAATTTCATCAGCTTCATAATCCAAAACTGTAATTTCATTAGTCTTGGAGCCTTCACCTGTTTCTTTTTCAGGAATCAATTTAATAACAGCAATTGTACTGCCAAATAAAACCGCAACCGCCAGACACAAGGAAACCGCGATTTTTATACGCTTAGTGCCACCATTTTTTTTGATATCTTTATGCTCTGTAGGATCAGAAAAAACTGTCGATAATTCTTCAATTTGAGTATTATTTTTATTTTCTGGTAAATTGTTCATTATGAATTCTTTCTCCTAATATAAACATAAATACCTGCAACAATACAAAGTATTGGTAACGCAATAATAAATACAATGTTAATAATATTAGCAGAGGTTTGTGTTACCGAGCTTGCAAAGCTTTCATCGGTAATAACCTTTTTAACAAAAGAAATTCCTGTTTCTTCTGCACCGGAAACGCGTTCAGCCGCAGCAAAAGCAATATCCTTATTACCAATAGTTGTAGTTTCTGCGTATTCGGAATGTATGAAATCTATACTACTAAAAGCAATAACGGTATTTTTAAGCAAATTGTTACTACTGTCATAAGCAGTTCTTTCGCTCTTTATCACTGTTGAATATGCAGATTTCGAATGGTCACTTGCGCCGCTCCACGTATCCGAAGTACCCACAGGTGCATTTACAACTGTACCTGGCGTGCAAACAAGAGTCTCTACTGAGGTATCGCCCTCTGTAGTAAAGGCGGGATTTATAACGATGTTATTACCCGAAATGCAGAGTGAAACACCGTTTGTAATGCTGTCATCGCTCGCTGGATACGAGCCCATAACAGTAGGTTTATCAGGCATATAATTGCTTGAGTTTGTTTCGAACAGCAAGCCTTCGCCTACCTCAATTCCCCATTCCTCAAGGAAACCGTAGAAATTAGGTAAATACGGCGCCGAAGCATCACCAACGAATACAAGACCTTTGCCGTACTTTTCCCCATTATCAAGGAAATCTGCAATAGCGCTGAGTTCCGATTCAATAAAATCAACCGTGGGCGCCACTATGAATAATGCGTCATATTCGCTGGATATCTTACTTACCAAACTTTCCGAAAGTAAATCAATTTCATAGTTATTTGTTTTCAAAAGTTCACGGTAGCTTTCTGAATAATCATCTTTGCTGTGTCCTGTTATAAATGCAACCTTTTTAGTTTCACTGCTTGTAACATAAGAAATAGCGCTTGTGAGTGCAGTTTCGATATTATTGCCCTCGATAGTTGTAAATGTATAGCCATAGGCAGAATAGCTATCGTCGGTTTTAAGCGCATATATATCCTCAAAACCAATAATCTTGTAACGCTCATTCTCGTCCTGAACACAGCTTACTATGATATCGCCGTACTCAAGGCTTTCCTTTGAATACTTTGCTGTAATCTCAGTAAAAGCAGAATCCTGTGTATCAACAAAGTTAATCTTAATTTTGTTGTTATAGTTATTATACTTTTCCATAAGACTTACAGTCTGCTTATAATAATCGCTGTAATCGTCGCTGATACCGTGAAGCTTCTGCGCATAGTAACTCATAACCTCACCGTAGTAATCCTGCGCTCTTGCGCACATAGTAACGGTTACATCCTTTTCAACTTCTTTAATAAATTTGGCATTTTCAGCAGTTACGGTATTAACCTTGTCGCTTGTCATATCATATTCAAGCATAAAGCGGTTAGAAAGCGCAGATAAAAGGATATTGAAAACGATTATTCCCACAAGAACAATAGCGGTTATAACGACCGAATATGTTCCTCGCTTGAATAAAGCCTGATTTTTTATCTTTTCACTTTTAGTGAATTTAGGGAGTTTAAAGTTCTTCATTCCACTTACCTCCTATGCCCATCTTCTCTTCTCAAGCGCACGCACACAAAGGAACAAGAATGCGGCGGTAATGCTTAAGAAATAACAAATATCTGGAACGGAGAAAAGATTTCCCCCAAAGCTTGCAAACATATTAATAAATGCCATCTTTTCAATTATTTTTGAAATCCACTGGACATTTATCATCTGCGCAAAGTTTGACATATAAAGCACTAAAATATTTATTACCAACGTAAGTATTGCTGAAACCACCGAGCTTTCGGTAAGTGTAGAAATAAACATACCTATAGCAATTAAAGTGCTTCCCAAAAGCAAAATACCTAAAAGTGCATAAAAGAAGGTAAGAACATTTACGTTTACATAAGACAGAACAATTACTTCAAAAATAACTGTCGGCACAAAACCAAGAGCAAATACAGATAAAGCAGCTAAAAACTTACCTAAAACGATTGAAGTAAGCTTTACTGGGGCTGTAAACAACGCTTGGTCAACCTTCTGCCGCCTGTCCTCACTCATAAGACGCATTGTGATAATGGGCATTATGAAAATTGTAACTGTCAGCATTTCGGAAATAACCCATTCTACCTGTGGAATACCGCTTGCATAAAGCGCCGAAAAATAAAGACCTGCAAAGAAATAAAAAGCGGCTAAAACAATGTAACCGATAGGAGTTGAAAAATATGCCTTAAATTCTCTTTTAAAAATTGCTAACATAATTCTTCCTCCTTTATTTCATCTTCACTATCGAAGCCTAAAAGCTTGCGAGATTCCTCATAGCTTCCCGCCTCGGTAAGTCTTAAAAATACCTGCTCAAGTGACACCTTGTTACTTGTGAGCGATAAAATTGTTTTACCTCGTGAAACAACGCGTTCAAATACTTCTTTACGAATATCCGTATTAATTTCTGGCTCTATAAGAAAATCAAAACTTCCCTGCTCCTTACAACCGAGTGATATTACAGATTTAACACCCTTTACGGTTGAAAGTGCTTCAAGCATATTTTTTTCGCCGCCTTCAATTCTTACCACTACCGAGCGGTCATTTGAAAGCCTGTCCGAAAGATTTTCAGCCTTGTCATCAGCAATAATTCTACCCTGATTTATGATGATAACACGCTCACAAACTGCCTGAATTTCAGACAAAATGTGTGACGACAAAATAATAGTGTGGTTTTTACCAAGTCGCGAAATTAAATTTCTGATTTCAATTATCTGCTTAGGGTCAAGACCAACCGTTGGCTCGTCAAGAATAAGCACATCAGGGTTGCCAACAAGCGCTTGCGCTAAGCCTACTCTTTGGCGGTAACCTTTTGAAAGATTTTTGATAAGACGATTTTGCACATTGTCGATTTTAATTAGCTTCATAATCTCGTCTATGTGTGCTTTTTTAGGGAACTTTACTTTTTTAAGGTCGTAAATAAAGTAAAGATATTCCTTAACCTTCATATCAATATAAAGAGGCGGAATTTCAGGAAGATAGCCAATACGCTTTTTGGCTTCCTCGGGGTTTTCCATAATATCAAAGCCGTCAATAGAAACCTGTCCCTGTGTTAAAGACAAATAACCCGTCAATATATTCATAATAGTCGATTTGCCCGCGCCGTTAGGACCAAGAAAACCGATAACTTCACCTTTTTTGATGCTAAAATTAACATCACTTACTGCAAGGTGTGTGCCGTATCTTTTTGATAGGCCTTTTACCTCAATCATATTTAAACCTCCGTTGTTTAGTCTAAAACAGTATAACATATATATAATATCATTTTTTAAATAAATTGTAAATAAAAAAATACCGCCAGATATTAAAAAACAGCACCCACTTTCGTGAGTGCTGTGAACTTTGAGAAAAATAAGATTATCTCTTTGAGAACTGGGGTGACTCCCTACACTGTAGGGAGATGTCACGAAGTGACAGAGGGTACGGGCGCCGTCAGCGCCACGACGGGCGGCACGTCGTGCAAAAAACAGCACCCACTTTCGTGAGTGCTGTGAACTTTGAGAAATATAAGATTATCTCTTTGAGAACTGAGGTGCACGACGTGCGCCTTTGAGACCGTATTTCTTTCTTTCCTTCATTCTTGGGTCACGAGTCAAGAGACCTGCTTTTTTGAGGCTTGAACGAAGTTCGCCGTCGAACTGAAGAAGAGCACGTGAAATACCGTGACGGATAGCACCAGCCTGACCAGTAACACCGCCGCCAGCAACACGGCAAACGATATCGAACTTGTCAGCAGTACCTGTAAGGTTAAGAGGCTGACGAACGATAAGCTTTAAAGTTTCAAGACCGAAGTAATCGTCAATGTCTCTGTCATTGATAGTGATTTTACCGGTACCGTTGTAAACACGAACACGAGCTACAGAAGATTTTCTTCTACCTGTGCCGTAAAAATAACTTTGTCCTTCAAACATTGTCTATTACTCCTTTCTTAAAATTCATAAACTTCAGGCTTCTGAGCTACTTGCTTGTAATCAGCGCCTGCATAAACGTGAAGTCTTGTAAGAGCCTTGCGGCCGATTGTTGTGTCGGGTACCATACCCTTAACTGCAAGTTCCATAGCGAGTTCAGGACGGGTAGCCATTAAAGTAGCGTACTTAACTTCTTTAAGACCGCCGATGTAACCTGTATGACGACGATAGAACTTATTCTGTAATTTGTTACCTGTTAAAACTGCCTTTTCAGCATTGATAACTACAACGTGGTCACCGCAATCTACATGAGGGGTGAACTCGGGCTTAACCTTACCGCGAAGTAAATCAGCAACCTTTGTTGCTGTGCGGCCAAGAGGTCTGCCAGCTGCGTCGATAATATACCATTTACGCTGAATTTCAGCAGGTTTTGCCATGAATGTTGACATTTTAAAACCCTCCAAAAATTTATGTTTACTGCAACAATTCCTGTTGCGTCAGCTTGAATATAATACCACAACCAAAATTCCTTGTCAACACATTTTTCGAAAATTTTTAATTTACATTTAACTTCCTTCGTTTTTCTTTGATTTTCTCTTGTTTTCTCTTGTTTTCTCAATTGCTATTTTATGTTTTTATATGTTAAAAATATGAAAAGGGAGCTGAAACAACTCCCTTAAGAAATACATAAACTAACCATTTATCTATTCCCAATAACCGAATTTTTGTCCGCGTTCATACAACTTTTTTGCAAAAAATGAGTAACCGTATTCGTTAAGATGAATATCATTTGGATTATTTTTAAGCCTGAAAGAAGGCGGTATTATACCATCTTTCATTTTTTCAAGGTCTTGTGTTGTTGGATAAAGCCCTTCCTTTGAAAAACCGTTCTCAAGTAATTCTTTTCGAAAATCAACCGCTTTATCTCCAAACGCTTTTATAAATGCTTCAGAATAATAACCATCCCAATAAGGAATTATAACAAGATAACAATCATTACCGTGGCGTTCTATCATTTTTTTGTTTTGCTCCACAAGAAAATCTATATCTTCTTGTGTAGGAACACCCAATATCCGCCCATTTGTACCTATGTAAAAAATTTCACAGAAACTACCCTTTGACTGTTCTGTTGCTGATTCAAAAACAACCTCAGCCCCCTTTGGTATAACTGCCTTTTCGCCTAAACCGTTAAGACGTCTTATACGGAAAGATTTCCCATCCTTTGGCAAATTGTATTCTTGTCCATTTATAAAAATCAAATTAGAATCAAACTCATACGGGCTAAAGGGATTGGGATGCAAGCTTAAATTAAGCATCGTCCCATCTTCCAAACAAAAAGTATGGCTGTTATCCGAACCCATATCAATATAAAGATCTTCTTCATTAAAAACGAGTTCTTTTGCCGTATAAACTTTATATGCGCCCTGCCTTGCCGCTATAGTTTTAGCGGTTTCTCCTCCGCCACCCGCATTTATAACAGTATAACCGTCACCTAATAAAGCGCCTAAAACTGCGGGATATGTTTCAGTTGGTTTCATACTCATACCAACTGTTATGCTATCTCCCCAACAAATAATTCTTTTTTTATCCATCATTCTCACACTTCTTCCTGCAAACATTATATCCGTATTAGAAAAGTATGTCAATGTTCACTAATGATATTGACAAATAAAAAAACCACATCATATTCGATGCGGTTTATGCGGTTTTCTACTGTTATGTAGCAAAACCTGTGGGGTTTATATCAAGTCCGAAGCTGACAGAAAGTGCCTTGTCCACCTTGCCCATAGCCGAAATATCAAGCGCTCCCATCTTTTCTTTCAAGCGCCTTTTATCAATAGTTCTCACCTGTTCGAGCAATACAATAGAATCCTTTGCAAGACCGCAGTTATCGGCATCAACTGAAATATGTGTAGGTAATTTAGTTTTATCGCGCTGACTTGTAATTGCTGCCGCTATAACAGTTGGGCTGTATTTATTACCCACATCATTTTGAATTATCAAAACAGGCCTTACTCCGCCCTGCTCCGAACCGATTACGGGACTTAAATCTGCATAATAAATTTCTCCGCGTTTTATATTCATATACTTTTCACACTCCGATTATATTCTTGACTGAAACTTGCAAAAATAATCATCTGATTATTTTACATTACATAATATGTGAAAAATATTTTTCGGTTAACCGTATTGACTTTGAAGTTTTGCAAGGGTATAATTTTAGTTAGAGGTGACTAACTGATGGAATCCTATAATATTACAGGTATGAGCTGTGCCGCCTGCAGTGCAAGAGTTGAGGCCTGCGTATCCTCGCTTGATGGTGTCAGTGAATGCTCTGTTAATTTACTTACAAATTCGATGACCGTATCGGGTAACGCGTCCTCAGAAGATATCATAAACGCCGTCAAAAAAGCAGGCTACGGTGCCACATTAAAGGGTGAAAAAATAGCATCTGACAGCAATTCGCTTGAAGACACCCAAACACCGCTTTTAAAGAAACGTCTTGTGTTCTCTCTCGGATTTTTAGCTATTCTTATGTATGTTTCAATGGGACATACTATGTGGGGCTTTCCCCTACCCGCTTCTATAGAAAAAAATTATTTATTACTTGCCATAATTCAAGCCGTTTTAACCGTTATAATAATGGTTTTAAACAAGCAATTCTTTATAAACGGATTTAAAGGACTTATTCACCGAGCGCCTAATATGGACACTCTGGTAGCATTAGGTTCTGGTGCGGGTTTTGTTTATAGTACAGCAGCGCTTTTTAATATAATGGCAGCACAATTAAACGGAAATCTCTCAAGCGCCGCACATTCACTACACAATCTCTATTTTGAGTCAAGCGCAATGATTTTAGCGCTTATTACTTTGGGCAAAATGCTTGAAGCAAGAGCCAAAGGAAAAACGACTAATGCGATAAAAAGTCTTATGGACCTATCCCCAAAAACCGCCACTTTACTTATTGACGGTAAAGAAACCACTGTCGCAGTGGAAAAAGTCAATATCGGTGATATTTTTATTGTAAAACCTGGTGAAAGCATTGCGGTTGACGGAATAGTGCTTGAAGGCTTCAGTGCAGTTGATGAATCAATGCTAAGCGGTGAAAGTATTCCTGTTGAAAAACAAGAAAATTCTTCCGTTTGTGCAGGAACTATAAACCAATCAGGCTTTTTAAAATGCAAAGCTACACAGGTCGGTCAAGACACCGCTATTTCACAAATTATAAAAATGGTAAGCGATGCTGCTGCCACAAAGGCGCCAATAGCTAAAATTGCTGACAAGGTTTCGGGCATATTTGTTCCGATAGTTATTGTAATTGCTTTAATAACAACTATCGTATGGCTGTTACTCGGTCAGACTGTAGGTTTCGCCTTGGCACGCGGTATTTCAGTTTTAGTAATAAGCTGTCCTTGCGCTCTGGGTCTTGCAACCCCTGTTGCAATAATGGTTGGAAACGGAAAAGGCGCAAAAAACGGCATTCTGTTTAAAAATGCCGTTTCGCTTGAACAGGTTGGCAAAGCACAAATTATAGCGTTAGATAAAACAGGCACCATAACTCAAGGAAAGCCAAGCGTTACTGACATTATCCCATACAGCATCTCCGAAACCGAGCTTTTAACCCTTGCCTATTCACTTGAAAAACAGAGTGAACACCCTCTTTCGAAAGCGATTATTAAAAAAGCACAAGAACTGAATATCACACCAAATGCTGTAACCGAATTTGAGGCAGTTGCAGGCAATGGCCTTAAAGCTCTATGCGGTAAAGATATATTAAAAGGCGGAAATCTTTCATTTGTGGGCGACTGTGTACCTTGCGAATTCTTATCCCTTGCCGAAACTCTTGCAAATGATGGGAAAACTCCCTTATTCTTCACCAGAAATAATGAATTTTGCGGCATAATCGCAGTTGCGGATACCATTAAACCCGAAAGCGCGCAAGCCATTAAGGAATTGCAGAATATGGGACTTCGGGTTATAATGATTACAGGCGACAATAAGCGCACAGCAAACGCTTTAGCAAAACAGGTCGGCGTTGATGAATTTTTTGCCGAAGTCAAACCAGATGAAAAGGAAAAAATAGTATCCTCTCTTAAATCAAACGGTAAGGTAATAATGGTTGGTGACGGCATTAATGATGCTCCTGCTCTTACCAGCGCAGATATTGGCGTCGCCATCGGTACAGGTACTGATGTCGCTATAGATGCCGCAGATATTGTGCTTATGAAAAACAGTCTTTTAGATGTAAGCGCAGGTATACGTCTTTCACGCGCCGTAATTAAAATAATTCGCGAAAATCTATTCTGGGCATTTGTTTATAACTGCCTTGGAATACCATTAGCATCAGGTATATTTATTTCCGTTTTCGGTTGGCAACTAAACCCCATGTTTGGTGCCGCCGCTATGAGTCTTTCCTCGTTTTGCGTTGTATCAAACGCATTAAGACTGAATTTTGTAAATATTTATAACAGTAAAAGAGATAAAAAAATCAAACAAAAGGAGAATAAAAAAATGAGTTATAAGACGACCTTGAAAATCGAAGGTATGATGTGTCCTCACTGCGAAGCACGTGTAAAATCCGCATTAGAAAATTTAGATAATACCATCTCAGTCACAGTCAGCCACAAGGAAGGTACTGCCGTAGTTGTAAGTAAACAGGAAATGGCACAAGCTCTCAAACAAACTGTTGAAGCACAAGGATATAAAGTATTAGAAATTATATAAGACAAAATCCCGTTGCAATGCAACGGGATTTTTTTACAGCTTATCTGCAATATCTAAAATAAGTTTTTCTGTCTTTTCCCAACCAAGACACGGGTCGGTAATAGATTTGCCGAAGATATGCTCTTCTGCCTTGCAAGCGCCATCCTCAATATAGCTTTCAATCATAAGCCCTTTTACAAGACTCTTGATATCGTTATTGTGGTTACGGCTGTGAATAACCTCTTTAGCAATGCGGACCTGTTCTAAATACTGTTTTCCTGAATTTGCGTGGTTGGTATCAACAATAACAGACGGATTAGCCAAAGTTGTCTTTGAATAAAGCTCATTTAAAGCCACAAGGTCTTCATAATGATAGTTAGAAACATTTTTACCTGCAAAATCAACATATCCACGTAATATAGCGTGAGTTAAAGGGTTGCCTGAGCTTTGCACTTCCCAACCGCGATAAAGGAACGTATGACTTGCTTGACCTGCTTTAATTGAGTTCATCATTACGCTCAGGTCACCGCTTGTTGGGTTTTTCATACCTACAGGCTCATCTATACCACTGGCAGTAAGCCTGTGCTGTTGATTTTCGGCAGAACGTGCGCCTACTGCAACATACGCAAGTAAATCTGACAAATAACGGTGATTTTCAGGGTAAAGCATTTCATCCGCACAGGTAAAACCGTAGTCGCGAAGTGCAGACAAATGCAAATCACGGATAGAAACAATGCCCTTTAACATATCGGGAGCAGTTTCAGGGTCGGGTTGGTGGAGCATTCCCTTGTAGCCCTCACCTGTAGTACGCGGTTTATTAGTATAAATACGCGGAACAATTATAATCTTATCCTTTACCTTATCTTCAACAAGACGTAAGCGAGAAATATATTCAAGCACAGGGTCTTTATGGTCAGCAGAGCACGGACCGATTACAAGAATGAACTTTTCCGATTCACCTGTAAATACTGCTTTGATTTCTTCCGCTCTTTTTTGCTTTACCTTTTCCATTTCGGCAGTCAATGGATATTGCTCCTTAATCTCCTTTGGAATAGGTAATTTTCTCTTAAAATTCATACTCATTTTCTTCACACTTTCTTATTGAATTCGCGGCGACGCTTGGTGGAAAGCTTCATCATTTCACGCATACCCTGACGGTCGTCGTTGTTAATAAAATCATATAATTTATCGAATGTTTCGCGGTAAATATCCATTTGCTCCAATAAAACCTCTTTATTAGATAAAAACAGCTCACTCCACATCTCATCATTTATGTTAGCAATTCGGGTTAAATCTCTGAAAGAGTCGCCCGTGTATTCCACTAAATCGGGGTCATCATTCGCGCACATAAGCGAAATTGCAATACAGTGTGTCAGCTGTGACAAAAACGCTATCATTCTATCGTGCTTTTCAACCGACAATACTGCCACTTTAGCAAAACCCAAAAGCTCACCCAAATTAGCACAAAGTTCTATTGCTTCTTTAGTATTTTTCTCGGTAGGCACAACCAAATAGTTTGCACCCTTGAAGATAGCATCGTCACTGTTTTCCACGCCCGAAACTTCTTTACCTGCCATTGGGTGTGCCGCGATGTATTCCACATCGCTGCGCAAAATACCTTGTATTTCGTCAACGATACAGCCCTTAACACCCGTAACATCAGTAATTACAGCACCGCTTTTAAAAAACTGCTGATTTTCTTTAACCCAACTCTTAAAAATATGCGGATAAAGCGCAAAAATAACCAAGTCCGCTTTGCCGATAATTTGCGGTTCAATCGCAGTTGTACCGTAATCAATTATGCCGTTATCTACAGCATAGTCTATTGAAGACTGGTCCTTTGTAATAGCGTTAACTTCAAAGCCTAATTTCTTAAGTCCTTTAGCATAACTACCGCCCAAAAGACCTAAGCCAACAATCAATATATTTACCTTTTTAATAAGCTTCATTTATATCAAGACCTATACTTTTTAGTTTTTCATAAAAATCGGGATAGCTTTTTGATACCGCCTCAGCACCCTCTATAACCCCACCCGTAAGGGTTAACAGTAAGGATAAAGCCATGGCTATTCTATGGTCGTTATGAGAACTCAAAACAGAGTTTGGTTTGTTTAATTCTCCGCTTTTTATAATTACCGAATCATCAAAAACCTCTACAGCTATTCCGAATTTTTTAAGCTCTTGTTTCATAGCTTCAGCACGGTCACTTTCCTTAATTTTAAGACGCTTTGTGCCTGTAAATTCTGCATCTCCTAAAACGGCAGATACAGCAAACAACACAGGTGCTAAGTCAGGACAATCGGACAAGTTAAACCGTCTTTGTCCATTTCTAAGAGCTTCGAAAATTTCTTTATAAACACGGTCGCCTTGCAGTGTTTGTGGATTTAAGCCTGTCACTTCTACTTTGCCGCCAAGATAGTTTAATGCCTCTAAAAAAGCGGCGTTTGAGCAGTCACCCTCAACTGTGTAAACATTATTTCCGTAATATTGACCGCCGTTTATATAAAACACATCAGCCTTACGATCGATTTTAATGCCAAAGCTTTGCAAAGCCAAAAGAGTTAAATCAATGTAAGATGCACTCTCAAATTTTCCTGTAACAGTAAGCACACTATTACAGGAAAGCAACGGCAATAGAAATAACAAACCGCTTATAAACTGACTTGAGATATCTCCTGCGACCTTGTATTCGCAACCTTTAAGATTACCGCAAACCTTTACGAAATCATCACCCTTTTGGAACAATATTCCCTGTTCTTTAGCGATATCCTCATAAATACCAAGCGGACGCTCAAAAAGTCGTTTTGCGCCTTTCAGTGTTACAGTTTTGCCGCAAGCCATACACAAGGGCAACAAAAACCTGAGAGTACTACCGCTCTCATTACAGTCAATTACCGTGTTATCAGGAACAGAAGATAGTGTAAGTCCGCCCAAGGTTACTGTATCATCAACAATTTCCACACTTGCGCCAAGACATTTAAGGCAACCGATTGTTGCCTCAATATCCTTGGAATAACCTATATTTTTAATAATACTTTTTTCGGATAAAGCGCCACAAATAAGCGCCCTGTGAGCCATACTTTTAGACGGCGGTGCCTTAACTTTACCCACCGCAGTTGACGGTTTAATTGTTACTGTCATTTTCGTTCTCCAAAAGCAAATCAATAGCCTTTATGTAGCCCTTAAACCCAAGTCCTGTAACAGTTTCAAAGCAATATTCTCTAACAAAACTTATCTGTCTGTAATCTTCTCTCTTTGAAACATCAGAAATATGAACTTCCACAGCAGGTATTCCAACCGCTTTTAAAGCATCAAGCAAAGCTACGCTTGTGTGAGTGTACGCTGCAGGATTTATAACAATACCGTTATATTCACCGTAGGCGTCCTGTATCTCATCAACCAAATCACCCTCGTGATTGGACTGAAAAATTTCAACCTCTATACCTTTTTCTTTAGCATAATCCTCTATTAAATCACACAAATCCTTGTAGGTTGCGTTACCGTAAATTTCGGGCTCGCGAATACCCAGCATATTAAGATTAGGTCCGTTCAAAACCAAAATTTTCATTTTAGGTAATCCTCCATAATGCTTTTTACGGCATCTTTTGGTGCCTTATCGGAAATTATCCGTTTTTCACAACAATTACAGTAAATATTATAGCGTTCATTATATCTCTGTTTTAACATATCTCTATTTTGTGAAAGCGGTCGGTCTGCTGTCGCCTCCAACAATTCAAGCGGACGGTCAAGAAAATATATTTTGCCGTTAAGCTTTAATAAATCAATGTTTTCTTGACGAAGCACAGCTCCACCGCCTGTTGCTATAACCTTTCCTTGAAGCGAAGCCACACTTTTTATAACCTCGCTTTCAATATCTCGAAAACCGCTCTCGCCTTTTTCTTTAAATATGGCGGTTATATCGCCGTATTGTTTAACAATTTCGTCGTCCGTATCTATAAATTCCAGCCCTAAATTTTGTGCCAAAAGCTTGCCAACAGTAGTTTTACCACTCGCCGGCATACCAACAAGCACAATGTTTTGCTTGTTTCTTAGAATTTCGTTATAAATACTGTCTATTTTTTCTGTGGGAATTTGTGAACCTGTAAACTTTTCAGCAGCAAAAACCGCCTGTCCCACAAGCATATAAAGCCCACCGCAAGCTATAATTCCTCGTTTTTTAGCTTGAAGCACAAGGTTTGAAGAAAGCGGGTTATAAACCACATCAAATACACCCTCTAAATCGGGATAAACTGAAATATCAATAAGCTTTCCGTCAATATTAGGGAACATTCCCACAGGAGTTGTATTTATAATAACCTGAGTATCGGACATTTCCAATGCCCGCTCGTAAGACACTGTCCCGTCAGATTGTTTTCTCGAAACTCGACTGACTTTTTCACAACCAAGTTCTTCTGCAACTGCGAGCGCAGTTTTAGATGTCGCACCGTCACCTAAAATCAAAACTTTCTTCCCTTTAATACTCACACCTGATTTTTCAATCATACATTTAAGACCTGAAAAATCAGTGTTATAGCCATAAAGCTTACCTCCGTTATTGACAATAACATTAACTCCACCGATTTTTTGTGCTACCTCACTTACAAAATCAAGATTCGGCATAACGGTCTGCTTATAAGGAATGGTAACATTTACCGCCTTAAAATTTCTATTTTGCAAAAAGCCGCAGACTTCGTCGGGTTTTAACTCTTTTAAATCGTATTTAAGACCGAAATATTTTGTATGTATTTCTTTTGAAAAGCTATGTCCTAACTTCTCGCCAATAAGACCAAATTCCATTATTCACTCAACCAATCTGTACCGTATCGTGTTATAAGCATATCCGCCAAAACAAGCGCTGTCACACTGTCAACCACCACTTTTGCACGGTGAACAATGCACGGGTCGTGCCTGCCTCTTGCTTCCAAAACAGCATCTTCTTTTGTCTTTATATTAACTGTATTCTGCGGTTTGGAAATTGTAGGGGTGGGACGGAAAGCTGTGCGGAAAATGATGGGCATACCGTTAGTTATACCACCGTTTATTCCGCCCGAATTATTAGTATTTGTTACAATTTCACCGTTTTCTGTTTTAAAGCTGTCATTAGCAGAAGACCCATTCATTTTAGCGATCTGAAAGCCTGCTCCAAATTCTACACCCTTTACTGCAGGAACCGCAAAAAGAGCGTGTGAAAGCATACTTTCGGCAGTATCAAACCAAGGTTCTCCAACACCCGCAGGCATTCCGATTACCGCAGTTTCTACAACACCGCCTACACTGTCACCCTCTGCCTTAGCGTTTTTTATAGCTTCAATCATTTTTTCGCCTATCCGGTCGTCCAAAACGGCGAATTCCTTATCTCTTAATATCTTAATTTCCGATAAAATATCCTGGAAGTCCTTATCAGCAATACCACCGCATTCGCATATATGACTGCCAATATAAATCCCCTTTTTCTCAAGAGCGGGAATGATAATACCTGCAAGCGCCACAAGCGGTGCAGTAATTCTTCCGCTAAAATGACCTCCGCCCCGATAATCCTGAAAACCCTGATATTTACATTCAGCTGTAAAGTCAGCATGAGAAGGTCTTGCTAAATCCTTTGTGGAAGAATAATCTTTTGAGCGTGTGTCCCCGTTTTTTATCACAATACAAAGAGGTGTACCTGTAGTTTTACCCTCAAAAACACCGCTTAAAATTTCAAAGCAATCCTCTTCTCTTCTCGGGGTTGAAATCGCATTTAAGCCTTTTCGAAGTCTTAACATATTATTTATTATCTCAGTATCAACCGTAAGACCGGGGGTAATACCGTCAAGCACAGCTCCGATAGCTGGTCCGTGGCTTTCGCCAAAAAGAGTAACTGTTAAGTTATTACCAAAGGTGTTTTTCATTTTAAAGCCACACTCCTTATAAGGTCTGAAAATTCCGCAAAAGACAAATTTTTCATTTCAAAGGTTCCGATTTCGCCAACAGTCACAACGGTAATTTTATCTCCAAAAGCCTTTTTATCGTGCTTGCAAGCTTCGATAAGCTCTTGTGCGCTTTCTTCTAAAGCTGTCGGTAAATTGAGCTTTTTAAGCACTGGCAAAAGCTTTTCTTTTACATTTTTGCTACACATCGGTATCATACCGATTGCTACACATTCACCGTGATAATATTTTTCCATATCGTTTATACTTTCAACCGCGTGAGCTAAAGTATGCCCGAAGTTTAAAACCTTTCTAAGTCCGCTTTCACGCTCGTCTTCTTCTACAATATATTTCTTTATAAGCAAAGAGCGGTAGATTATATCATCTAAGACTGCGTTGTCATTCAAATCTCCGTTTTCGAAAATGGAAAACAGTTCTCTGTCACAGGTAAGCGACATTTTAAGCGCCTCACAAAGACCGTTAGAAATCTGCCTTTGCGGTAGAGTTTTTAAGGTTTCAGGGTCAATAATAACCTTTTTAGGCGGATAAAACGCACCTACAATATTTTTATAGCCCATAAAATCAACCGCCGTTTTACCGCCAATAGAAGAATCCACCTGAGAAAGCACGGTTGTCGGAATATTATAAAAATTAATGCCGCGCATAAATGTCGCCGCCGCAAATCCCGAAAGATCTCCAACAACTCCGCCGCCAACGGCTACAACGCAGTCGGTACGGGTGAAATTATTCTCTAACATAGTTTTTAGTAAGAGTGACCAAGTATCAATTTGCTTTGAATGTTCTCCCTGAGGTATTGTTAAAATAACAGGCTCTTTGCAAGCGTTTGCTACTGCCTGCGCATAAGAGCTTGGAACACCGTCATCAGTAACAATAAGCACTTTGCGTTCAAGATTTAAAAGCTTTCCTGCATTTTTTATTGCACCGCGCTCTAATACGATTTTATATTCACCGATTGATGTTTTTACGTTTATTTCCAAACCAATTCTCCTATTTAATAAGAATTTCTTTTTCAAAATATCCTAATATCTTAAGGTTATTACAGCATTTGCGCAGGTCTTTAAGCATTAATTTTGCTTCCTTGCTATTGATATCACCCTCACCCTCGGCAAAGAAGTAATAATCCCACACAAGTTCCTTTGTCGGACGGCTTTTAAGAGCCTTAAGATTAAATCCGTGCTGACCTATTACTGTAATTGCTTCACCTAATGAACCAGCCGCGTTTTTAACTGTAAACAGCATCACAAAATGCTTATCATTAGGGCTTGCCGGCTTTTGAGCGCGGGTGAAAACCGCAAAGCGAGTAGTATTTGTGCCGCTTTCGTTAATATGTCCTTCTATCTTCTCAAGACCGAATTTTTTAGCCGCTTCCACACTTCCGATTGCCGCAATATCGGTTCTGCCGCTTTCGGCAACCATTTTTGCCGCAACCGCTGTATTTACAACATCGGTTGTTTTATAACCATTTTCACTGATAAACTCAGCGCATTGACCAAGTGCTTGCGGATGGCTTATTACCTCCTTAATACTTGTGAGTGTAGCGCCTTTATTACCCAAAAGATTTTGAATTACTTCAATTTCATATACACCGCTTATAAATAACTGGCCGAAAAATGCCAAATCAAGCACTTGTCCGACATCACCGTTATGGCTATTTTCAATAGGTAATACCGCACAATCACATTCGCCTGTTAATACTGAGTTATATGCCGCCTTAAAATCTTTATATCCCACGGCCTTTGCATCAGGAAAAATCTTCTCGCTCGCAATATTTGCAAATGCACCCTCAACACCGCTGTATGCAACACGCATCCCGTCAAGTAATTTATGCTGTAATTTTTTAGAAAGGTCAATATTGCCCTGTAAAAAATTTATGTAATAAGAACGGTATTCTTCATTTTCTATATAATTTGTATTACGGGCTATAATCTCTGCTTCACGGACAAAATCATCAATAGGCAAACCGTTTTGTTTTTTGAAATCAGCAACTATCTTTGCTGCATCCATTCTCTTTTCAAAAAGACGCGCCATTTCCTTATCAGTTTCATTGATAATTTGTCTTGCTTTTTCAAGTTCTGTCAAAACCTTCACTCCTAAAATATAAGTCAAATAAAAAAACCGCACCCTACTATGCCAATTTCGGCACAAGCAGTTGCGGACTGTCCGTTTTACCTTATGCCGAAAACTATCGGCAAACTGTGGTGAACGGGCAGTCCTCTTTAAAGTAATAAAAGTAAAAATTCTTCTTGAACATTCCGTTTCACCTCTCAAAACTCATTATATTAGATATTTTATCGCAACTTTTAATGCTTGTCAAGTATTTTTTGCTTTAAAGCGCTAAAATATTTTATCCCCTTCTTTTGAAGGGGATAAATTTAGATTTTAAATAATAAATCGCCGTATGTAGGATATGGCCAATAATTGCTTGGAACCACACTTTCTGCGCTATCAGCATATTTGCGGATATCCGCCATAAGCGTCAGAATATTGTTGCGGTATTCACATGCTTTTTCAAAAGCGTCCACAGAACGCTCTGCAGAGGCTACCGCATTTTTCAGTTGTGCTGTAAGTGAGAAAATTTCCTTATTTGCAGCTGTGAGCCTTGTTATAAGCTCATATTCCACACTGCTGTCAGCACGCAAAAGATTCTTATTATTAACCGCTTCGCAAAGCGTATTTGTGTAAGCGGTAATAGCAGGAATAACATCCCTGTTCATCATTGTAATAAGCGTCAATGCCTCAATATGTATAATTTTAGCATAGTTTTCAAGAATAATATCCACACGTGATTCAATTTCGGCGCGGTTAAATACACCGTGACGCTCAAAAAGTGCAATATTTTCTTCTGTTTTGAGCAGCGGTAAAGCATCAACTGTACTCGGAAGGTTTAAAAGACCACGCTTTTGTGCTTCTTCTTCCCATTCCTTAGAATAACCGTCACCGTTGAAAATAATTCTCTTGTGATTTTTAATGCAATCTTTAACAATACTGTCAACTTCTGCTTCGGCATTTTCTGCCTTTTCAAGCCTTTCAGCATAACTGGCGAAAACATCTGCAACCATAGTGTTAAGCATAACATTCGTATCAGAGATTGAAGAAGCCGAGCCTAACATACGGAACTCGAATTTATTGCCTGTAAAAGCAAAAGGAGAAGTGCGGTTTCTATCGGCATTATCCTTTTTAAATTCAGGTATAACATCAGCGCCCATTTTCATTTTTTCGCGCTTTACATCATCATGATGAATGCCTTTAACTATAGCTTCAAGCATATCGGTTAAATCTTCGCCCAAAAAAATCGAAATAATTGCAGGCGGCGCTTCGTTACCGCCAAGTCTATGGTCATTACCTGCCGTTGCAACTGCAATTCTTAATAAATCCTGATGCTTATCAACTGCTTCAATAACAGCAGCAAGTGTTATTAAAAACAACTTGTTTTCAGACGGATTTTTGCCAGCCTTTAAAAAGTTTACGCCCGTATCGGTTGAAATTGACCAGTTGTTATGCTTACCGCTTCCGTTAACACCATCATAGGGCTTTTCGTGTAAAAGACATACTAAGCCCTTTGAAAGCGCGGTTTTCTTCATAAACTCCATTGTAAGTTGGTTATGGTCAGCAGCGATATTTGTAGTTGTAAATATCGGTGCTAACTCGTGTTGAGCGGGAGCCGCCTCGTTATGCTCAGTTTTAGCAAGCACGCCCAACTTCCAAAGCTCATTATCCAATTCGCGCATGAACTCAGCTACGCGCGGTTTCAACACACCGAAATAATGGTCATCCATTTCCTGTCCCTTAGGCGGCATAGCGCCTATAAGGGTTCTTCCGCAGAAAATAAGGTCAGGACGCTTGTCGTAAAGCTCCTTGTCAACAAGAAAATATTCCTGTTCAGGACCGACTGTTGTACTTGTGCGCTTAACATCATTAAAGCCAAGTGCTTTTACCACACGTAAAGCCTGTTTATTTATAGCCTCCATACTGCGAAGCAAGGGGGTTTTCTGGTCAAGAGCCTCCCCACTGAATGAGCAAAAAGCAGTAGGGATACAAAGTGTTTTGTCCTTTATAAAAGCATAAGAGCTTGGATCCCAAGCGGTATATCCGCGCGCTTCGAAAGTAGCGCGAAGTCCGCCTGAGGGGAAGGACGAAGCATCAGGCTCACCTTTAATAAGCTCTTTGCCTGAAAACTCCATTAAGATATGACCGTCGTCTGTTGGGGTTATAAAGCTGTCATGCTTTTCGGCAGTAATGCCTGTTAAGGGTTGGAACCAATGGGTATAATGAGTGGCGCCCTTTTCTATAGCCCACTCTTTCATAGCCTCAGCCACAGTATCAGCGATACTGCTGTCAAGACTTTTTCCCTCTTTGATTGTACTTTTTAAGATTTCATAGGTTTCCTTCGGCAAACGCTCTTTCATAACCGAGTCGCCAAAAACATTTATGCCGAAAAATTCATTAACCTTAGCCACAAGCACTAACCCTCAACTTTCAATAAATTTAACATAGTATGTACTAAAAAACAAAATTTGGAGTGTTTTTATGAATGATAACTTCCCAATACCCATAACAACCGAAAACGATTTAAGTTTTTACGAAGATTACCTTCTTGCAGAATTCGATGTTTCACCAAAACCGACACCAAATTTGACCGATTATCTGGGCGCCTACATAGGAAAACCAATAAAGATAGATTGTACTGTAGGCAACCGTCTCGAAAGTAAAATTGGCACACTCACAAATGTGGGTGAAGATTTTATTGCAATAAATCTTCAAAACGGGAAAAATATGGTTATAGCACTAAATACCGTAAAATTCCTTACAATATTACAAAATAACATAAAAAATCCCCATTTTTAATATTTTAACATTTATAAAAAGTATTGTCAACAAAAAACCGCCTAAAAAGGCGGTTTTTGATTTAAAGCATTTTTATTATTTCCCCTGCGTCCTTTAAAACAACATCGGGCTTTATATCCGAATTTCGCAAAATTTCATCAGTAGTTTCTCCGCTCATAACAAGCACACTTACCGCTCCCGCATTTATACCGCTTTTGACATCAGTGTAAATTCGGTCCCCGATTACTGCAGTTTCTTTCGGTTCATAGCCCTCTTTTTCCATTGCAAGCCTTGGCATCAAAGCCTTAGGCTTTCCAATAAATACAGGTCTTTTTCCCGTGGAATTATAAATCATATCGCAAACGCTTCCACAGTCGGGTACGCTTCCCCACTCTGTCGGGCAAACATAGTCGGGGTTAGTTGCAATATAAGGGATATCACGGGTTGTGAGCATAAAGGACACATCCCAAAGCTTCTTATAATTAAGCTCGGTATCATAGCCCATAACAATACAATCGGCATCGTTGGTATTTTCGGTAATAACAAAGCCCTCGCTTGCAAGTTCGTCCTTTAGCGACTGCGTTCCGCACACATAAAGACGCGCGTCTTTATAATGCTTTTTAAGGTAATAGGCTGTGGCTTGCGAAGAGGTTATAAAATCCTCTTTTGATGACTCAATACCGAGTTTTGCAAGCTTTTCAATATAAGCCGAAACACTTTTAGAAGAGTTATTTGTCATAAACATATAATGTTTACCCTTTGCCTTTATTTCAGCCAAGAGTTCCTTTGTGAAATTGAAAAGGCGGTCACCTAAATACAGTGTTCCGTCCATATCGAATAAAAAAAGTTTTACATTTTTCATATAATTATATCCAAACTTAAATTTCCCAAGGGAATTTATATTGTGTAAGTCCTAACTCATCACGAATTTGTATAATTTCTTTCTGTACTGATTCATTTATCGGCACACCGCTTTCACGCGCTATACCAATTTCATATTCCTTTTCGCCCGCAGTGTAAATGCGCTCAGCACCGGGAGCCTTTTTACTGTCACGCATACTGCGGCAAATATCGCCTGCTTTTTTGCGGGCAATTTCTTCGCCCATAAAATGCTCTGTATCAATAGCGATAAACCAGTGGCCCAACTGATAAGGACGGATATTGCCATTTTCGTCTTTACCGTCAAGGTCCTTACCGTAAGCGCCGTCCTGCAAAATTGAAGAAAAAAATTCAACTGCCAAAGCAAAGCCGTAGCCCTTGTATCCGCCTAAGGCTTCACCAATACCGCCTAAAGTTGTGAGAGCCGCTGTGCCGCCGCGGATTTTCTTTAAAGCAACCCCTGCGTCGCCCTCAACAGCATTACCGTCGGTATCAATAATAGTGCCTGGGTGTACATCCTCACCAATTCTTTCGTAATACTCAACCTTACCGTTCTGGGTAATAGAGGTTGCACAGTCAAAGTTAAAATCAAAAGCTTCATCAGTAGGAACGCCTATTGTAAACGGGTTTGTGCCGAACATACCCTCAACACCGTGAGTAGGCGCAACAGACGGGCGGGCGTTTGTACCTGTCATACCAATACAACCCGCCTTTGTAGCCATTGTTGTGTAATAACCCGCGATACCGTAGTGACAAGAATTGCGAACAACAACCATACCCATACCGTATTTTTTCGCCTTTTCGATAGCCATACTCATAGCCCTGTGTCCGATCACCTGTCCCATACCGTGATGACCGTCAATAACAGCGGTAGTTTCGGTTTCTTTTATAATTTCAAGCTCGGTCACAGCGTTCTGAATACCCGCTTTAATGCGGTCAAGATATACAGGCTTAAAGCGGTTTACACCGTGAGATTCAATACCGCGCTTGTCTGATTCCAAAAGTACATCAGCACAGATTTCGGCATCCTTTCTCGGTATTCCATAGCCAACGAAAGCGTCAACCACGAAGCTTGTTATCGTTTTCCAGTCAACAATATTTGTTTTATTCATATCATTTTCCCCTTTATATATTGCCAACAAAAAATTCAGCACTGTTTCATCAGTCGGATATAAAATTCAACCGCTTTGTGAATAGTTTCTACAGGAATACGCTCATTATTTCCGTGAATTGTGGCTCGCTCTTCGCTTGAAAGCGCCATTGCAGAAAATCTATATACCTTATCCGAAATTCTGCCGTAATGACGCGAATCAGAGCACTGCACCATTAAATAAGGTGAAACAATAGCTCCCTGCCAGGTAGAAGCAACCGCCGTTGATACCTTTTCGAATGCCTCACAATCAGTTTGTGAAATACGGCTTGGGTTCATTCCGCCAAGTGCCGTAAGTTCTATGTTTTCATCATCAATAGTTTTTCGTAAATATTCGAGCGCATTGTCAATTGTATCACAAGGATTAAGGCGAATATTTGAAACGAGCGTAGCCTCAGGAGGAATAACATTAAACGCATCGCTTCCACTTGCCTTTGTAAAGGCTACCGTACTGCGTAAAAGAGCGTTCATCTCACCGCCCTGTTTTTTAGCAAGTAGATTAAGCACAGGCGCAAACAGCCATAAATTAGCAAAAATCATTTTATAAAAGAAAGAGGAATGTCTGCCCAATGTATCAAACATCTCTTTTACAGGCTTTGTGATGTGCATTCTAAACGGATTTTCCTCTATCCTGCAGCAAGCCTCTGCCAAAGCGGGTATGGGTGAATTAGGCTTTGGCGCAGATGCGTGACCGCCTTGTGAAACAGCCTTATATTCAACATTAAGCATACCTTTTTCGGCAATACCTATAAGCCCGCAAGGCTCTTTAACACCAGGAAAAACATTTTCTACAACAGCTCCGCCCTCATCAACAACAAGGGCTAAATCGATATTGTTTTCTTCAAAATAATCAACAATCTTAACCGCGCCAAGACCGTTGATTTCTTCATTACCCGAAAAAGCGAAATAAATATCATTCTCTGGCACAAAGCCTTGGGAAATCAATGCTTCTGCTGCCGATAAAATGCCGTTCATTGTAGCCTTTGTATCAAGCGTTCCTCTGCCCCAAACAATACTGTCTATAAGCTCGGCATCAAAGGGCGGCTTTTCCCAACCATCTTCATCAACAGGCACAACATCATAATGCGCCATCATAACCGACGGTTTATCGTGACTTTTTCCCTCCCACAAGAAAAGAAGCCCGCGTTCACTTGAAAGCTTTAATTTACAAGTCTTAAAAACTGTTGGATAAAGCTTAGGCAACGCCTTGGTAAACCTTGTAAATTCTTTTTTATCTTCCTTTAAGGAATCGGTATAGGAAACAGTTTTAAAACGGACAAGCTCCCTTAAAGTTTCAACCGCTCTGTCCTTATCAAATTCAACCGCCTGTTCGATAATCTGCGCATTTTTCTTAGGTGTAAAAGTAATTGTTCGCAAAAGCAAAAACGCAATAAATAATATTAAAACCGAAGCTAATATATAAACCATTAAATTACACCCTTTTTATAAAGAATTCTCGCAACTCCCAGAGTAAATAAAACGCCTACAGGCGCCATAATCCCCACTTCACCGCTTGTAAGCGGGGTAAATATGAATAATGCCAACATTAAAATTAAAGGCGCTATTGCAAGTTTGAAATTTTTAGAAATAAATACCACAGCCAAACCGCCGAAAAGTGCGGGCAAAAGCTGGTCGAAAGCAGGCTTTAAAACGGGAGATTCAAGCAAAGCCCCAAGATTTGATACCTGTATTAAAACAACGCCGATAATTATAATAAACGTGGTAACAATACTCGAAACCGCTATAGCAATAGTCGAAATAATTTCACCCTCTTCTGAGTTGGCCTTTACATTTGCTTTTTCCATAGCATCAAGCGCACAAGGAAGCTTAAGATTCGAAATATTACCCGTCACAAACGACAGATATGAACCGCCTGCGCCAAGCATTGGTATATAAGTGAAAATTTCAATAATACCAACTGCCCAATACATAGGTAATACCGAAAGCATTGCCCTAAGCATTGCAGACCACTGCGGAGCTACGCCGAAAATCAAACAAAGAATTAGTGGGAAAGCTAAAATAAGTACAAATAAAGTGTATCCCCAAATGCGACCGTCTCGGTGAACACTTTCAAGATATGTCATTTCCTTTTTCATAAAAACTTCCCCCTATCCTAACCAATTTGTAATCGGTATAGCTGATGCCATACCGCAAACAAGACTTATAGGCAACGCATAATCGGTTATCCATCTTAACTTGAAAATCTTTGCACACAGACCGCAAATAAGCATAATAACCGCTGAAATTACCATTACAAGCACAGGGATAAGCGCAGAAGTTTTGCCCGAAAATACGCTCGAAAAATCCCAAAAAACATATCCCAAAAATGCTGAAATCATACCAAGAAACATTGCGTTTGTGAAAATTTCACTCCACTTTTTATCCATATTTTCGATTTTCTTCATACCCTTTTGTATTCTCTTAGCCAATAATGGAGTAAGAAAAAGACCGATTATTATCCCCAATGTCATAACCCAAGCAACCGTAACAAAAGCAGAAGCAGAGTCAATTTGCTTGCCCATTTCAGTGCCGAGTTCGTTTAATGTATTGCCTGCGGCTATAGTTTCATAAGAAAGCGAACCAATAATCGAAAGCCTGAGCCACGGAAGCGGCAACCCTAAAGATTTCGACAGCGCCACAACACCTACAAGAATTGATATTGCTGGTGCGATTGTGAAAAGCGCTGCAGAAATAACTGTCTTTTTCAGACTGCTTTTTTGCATACCTATCTGAAGCGCTCTACGATAAGCTCGAACTAAAAAATAAACCGACTGCGCGAGAACTATCAGAATAAGTAACGTAACCATTGCAAAAAGAATGGGATGATTTACATTGAATTTCATTGCGAACTTCCTTTCTTTTAACTATTTAAATTTTAACACAGTGTGTAATTTTAGGCAAGTTTTAATCTAATAAATTATATAAAATCCCAAATATTAACTAAAAAATAGTAAAAAATATTGCCTTTTTACCGAAAATACGAAAAATGTAAAAAAATGCTTTATTTTTTCTTAAATTTTTGCTATAATTATTTAGATACTTTCAGGGTGTCAATAATTTTGTTAAAGATGGACACTGTTCCATAAAAATTTAGGAGGTTGATTCATAATGAGTCACAAGTATGTTTACCTTTTTTCTGAAGGCGACGCTTCAATGCGTGAGCTCCTCGGCGGTAAGGGTGCCAACCTTGCAGAAATGACCAAAATCGGTCTTCCTGTTCCTCAGGGTTTCACTGTTTCTACCGAAGCTTGCACACAGTATTATGAAGATGGCAGAAAAATTAATGACGATATCCAGGCACAGATTATGGAATACATCGTTAAAATGGAAGAAGTTGTCGGCAAAAAGTTTGGTGACAAGGAAAATCCGTTACTCGTTTCTGTTCGTTCAGGCGCACGCGCTTCTATGCCCGGTATGATGGACACCATTTTAAACCTCGGCCTTAACGAAGAGGTTGTTGAAACTATGGCTGCAAAGTCAGGCAACGCCCGTTGGGCTTATGACTGCTACCGTCGTTTCATCCAGATGTATTCTGACGTAGTTATGGAAGTTGGTAAGAAATATTTTGAAGAGCTTATCGACAAAATGAAAGAAGAAAAGGGCGTTACTCAGGACGTAGAACTCACCGCTGACGACCTTAAAGAACTTGCAAATCAGTTCAAAGCTGAATATAAAGCAAAAATCGGTTGCGACTTCCCATCTGATCCTAAGGAACAGTTAATGGGCGCTATCGAAGCTGTTTTCCGTTCATGGGACAACCCCCGTGCTAACGTTTACCGTCGTGACAACGATATTCCTTATTCTTGGGGTACCGCTGTTAACGTACAGATGATGGCTTTCGGTAATATGGGTGATAACTGCGGTACAGGTGTTGCCTTTACCCGTGACCCTGCTACAGGTGAACCCGGACTTATGGGCGAATTCCTCACCAACGCTCAAGGTGAAGACGTTGTTGCAGGTGTTCGTACTCCTATGCCGATTGCTGAAATGGCTGAAAAATTCCCCGCAGCATTCGAAGAATTTAACAAGGTTTGCGCTATCCTTGAAGACCACTACCGCGATATGCAGGATATGGAATTCACTGTTGAAGACGGCAAACTCTATATGCTCCAGACTCGTAACGGTAAGCGTACCGCTAAGGCTGCTCTTAAAATCGCGTGTGACCTCGTTGACGAAGGTATGATCGATAAGAAGCAGGCTGTTGCTATGATCGATCCCCGTAACCTTGACACCCTCCTCCATCCTCAGTTCGATGTAAAGGCTTTAAAGACTGCTACTCCTGCTGGTAAGGGCTTGGGCGCTTCTCCAGGTGCTGCTTGCGGTAAGGTTGTATTCACTGCAGAAGATGCTGAAGAATGGAACAACCGTGGCGAAAAGGTTATCCTCGTTCGTTTGGAAACTTCACCTGAAGATATCACAGGTATGAAGGCTTCTCAGGGTATCCTCACCGTTCGCGGCGGTATGACTTCACACGCTGCCGTTGTTGCTCGTGGTATGGGTACATGCTGCGTATCTGGTTGCGGCGACATCATTATGGATGAAGAAAATAAGAAGTTTACACTTGCAGGTAAAACCTATAACGAAGGCGACTACATTTCAATCGACGGTTCAACAGGTAATATCTATGACGGTATTATCCCAACTGTTGATGCTGAAATCGCAGGCGAATTTGGTAGAATTATGGCTTGGGCAGACGAATTCAGAACCTTAAAGGTTCGCACCAATGCTGATACACCTGCTGACGCTAAGAAGGCTCGTGAGCTCGGCGCTGAGGGTATTGGTCTTTGCCGTACTGAGCATATGTTCTTCGAAGCTGACAGAATCGCTGCTTTCCGTGAAATGATTTGTTCTGACACAGCAGCTGAGCGTGAAGCTGCTCTCGAAAAGATTCTCCCCTATCAGCAGGGCGACTTCGAAAAGCTTTATGAAGCACTCGAAGGTTATCCTGTTTGCATCCGCTTCCTTGATCCGCCTCTCCACGAATTCGTTCCTACTGAAGAAGCAGACATCAAGGCTTTGGCTGATGCTCAGGGCAAAACTGTCGAAGATATTAAGAACATCATTTCTTCTCTCCACGAATTCAACCCAATGATGGGTCACCGTGGCTGCCGTCTTGCTGTTACCTATCCCGAAATTGCTAAGATGCAGACTGCTGCTGTTATCCGTGCAGCTATTAATGTTAAGAAAGCTCATCCTGACTGGAACATAGTTCCCGAAATTATGATTCCTCTTACAGGCGAAGTCAAAGAGCTTAAATACGTTAAGGATGTTGTTGTTGCTACTGCTGACGCAGAAATCGCAGCTGCTGGCGCAGACCTCAAGTACGAAGTTGGTACTATGATGGAAATCCCAAGAGCTTGTCTCACAGCTGACGACATCGCAAAAGAAGCTGAATTCTTCTGCTTCGGTACTAACGACTTGACCCAGATGACCTTCGGCTTCAGCCGTGACGGTGCTGGTAAGTTCTTGAACGCTTACTATGATACAAAGATTTATGAAAACGATCCATTTGCTAAGCTTGACCAAACAGGCGTTGGTAAACTTATGGATATGGCTGTTACAATGGGTAAAAAGACCCGTCCTGAAATTCACTGCGGCATCTGCGGTGAACACGGCGGCGACCCTGTATCTGTTGAATTCTGCCATAATATTGGTCTTGACTATGTATCTTGCTCACCTTTCCGTGTTCCGATAGCACGCCTCGCTGCAGCACAGGCTGCTATCAAAGAATCTAAGTAATTAGATTTATAATGTAAAATTATCCCCGCCGATTTCTCGGCGGGGATTTTTGTCGTAACTTATTTGTTCTTCTTGATAATTTTTATGCATTCATCGTAAGTTAGTATAAATCCTTCTTTTGTATCATAAAAACTAACACAAGTTGGTATTGGTAAATTCATTTGTTCAAATTCAGTGAATTTTTTTAATTCAGGTATGTCTATAACAATAATTGTTCCTATTACATCTAAAAGATTATGTTCAGTATAAGTGTATCCTATGGCATCTAAATTTGCTATATAATACTCTTTTTCATGAAGATTTTCTTTTTTATAATCTTCTGGAGTCAACATCATATCAGGCTCGTCGTAAGACGTGATGGACAACCATTCCGCATTGCTAACTGTGACACCATCAAATTTAAAAGCAACTTCATTTTTGTTGTATAATATTATGTAATCTTTATTTGCATCAAAACAATCACCCTGTACGTTATAATATTCTTTTTCTATATCTCCAAAAGCATTTTTCTTAACATTTTTTTCGAATTCGGCTGGATAATCTTTAAAATAAGTATTCCAGTTTTCTTTAGTTAACTTAACTATCTTTGCTGCTTCAAGAAATTTTTCCTTAGAGATAGTTAATGTAGAACCATCCCAAGATATTTTTTCATTACCTGATGCGGTACTGTTAGTTACAATTGAATTAATATTTGTCTTCGAATCAGTCAGATTATTGCTCTTGCAGGCGGACAAACTCAATAATATACAAAAAGATAATATTAGCGATATAATCAATTTCATAAATACTCACCTTTAACATTTTTTCTGTATTATAATATATAATCAATAAAAAAACAAGACTATTAATGCAATTCCCCCTTTTGCAGATAGCAGCACAGGCTGCAATCCAGGATATGAAATAATTCATAACCTCATAAATAAGCTATCCCCACCGAGAAATCGGTGGGGATTTTATGTATGTTGCAAATGTTTTTATATAATGATATAATATCCAAAAAGGGTGTGATTTTTTTGTTTAGTATTAAACTTGGAAAAAGCGGATTATTAGCACCTACTATTGCAGTGGGTTGTATGAGAATTGCAAATATGACAGAAAACGAGGTCTCTGCTTTTGTGGAAACCGCTATCTCGCACGGCGCTAACTTCTTTGACCACGCCGATATTTACGGTGGTGGAAAAAGTGAAGAAGTTTTCGGAAAAGCAATAAAATCATACAACCGCGAAGATATTATAATCCAAACTAAATGCGGTATCGTACGCGGAGAAATGTTCGATTTTTCTTATGAACATATCATGAATTCGGTTGAGAGCAGTCTTAAAAGACTCGGTACCGACTACATAGATGTACTTCTTCTCCACCGCCCTGACACCCTTGTCGAGCCAGAAGAAGTAGCGAGAGCTTTTGACCTTTTGAAATCTTCAGGCAAGGTTAGAAACTTTGGCGTATCTAACCAAAATCCATATCAAATTCAACTGCTACAAAAATATCTTACAATGCCAATTTGCGCCAATCAGTTACAATTAAGTATTATGCACACACCGATGATTCAAGCGGGATTTAATGTGAATATGTATAATGATTCAGCTGTAAACCGAGACGGCGGTGTGCTTGATTTTTGCCGTCTTAATGATATTACTATTCAACCATGGTCGCCAATGCAATACGGATTTTTCGAGGGTTGCTTTGTAGATAACGATAAATTCCCCGAATTAAACAAAGTAATGGAAGAAATCGGTAATAAATACGGTGTCTCAAAAACCACAATTGCTATTGCTTGGCTTTTGCGCCACCCGGCAAAAATGCAACCTGTTACGGGCACCACAAACTGTCAGAGATTAAAAGACAGCATAAAAGCCACCGAAATATCACTCACCCGTGAAGAATGGTACAAAATCTATAAAGCGGCAGGTAATCTTTTACCTTAAAGGAGAAATATTTATGAAAACAAAATTAGGCTCTAAATTTTGGATAGCACTTACAATCTTTAGCCTTATGGGGCAGATCGCCTGGGTTGTTGAAAATATGTATTTCAATGTTTTCATTTATAAGATATTTTCTGCAACGGCTAACGATATTGCAAATATGGTCTCTGCTTCGGCAATTACCGCAACCCTTACAACCGTTTTTATGGGTGCACTATCCGACAAGATCGGAAAACGGAAACTCTTTATATCCTTAGGTTATATCCTTTGGGGTATTTCAATTTTCAGCTTTATCTTCTTGCGAGAGGATATTATAAGCAAAACCTTAGGGCTTACAGTTTCGGCTGCAAGTATGGGTGTTACTCTTACAATAATTCTCGACTGTGTTATGACATTTTTCGGCTCCACCGCTAATGATGCCGCCTTTAACGCTTGGCTTACCGATTCAACCGATTCTTCAAACCGTGGCTCTGCCGAGGGTATAAATGCTATGATGCCGCTTGTGAGTATACTTGTGGTTTTTGGTGGATTTATGTTCTTTGATTTAGAAAAAGCAGAAAGCTGGAGCCTTATTTTTACAATAATTGGTGTTTTGACAACAGCTATTGGTATTCTCGGTTTCTTTATAATAAAAGAACCGCACACAGAACCTGCAAAAGACTCTTACATAGGCGGAATTATATACGGTTTCAGACCAAAAACCGTAGGCCAAAACCCGAAACTGTATCTCGGCCTTTTAGCATTTATTATTTTTAATATTTCAATCCAAATCTTTATGCCCTATCTCATTATTTACTACGAAGTCACCCTTAAAATGACCGACTATGTGCTTATAATGGCTCCCGCTATTATAATTGCATCGGTTGTAACTGCGCTTTGGGGTAAGGTTTACGATAAAAAGGGCTTCTCTTTTTCGGGACTTATTGCAGTTTTAAGTTTAATACTCGGATATATTATACTATACTTCACAAAAACCACTCTCCCTGTATTTTTAGGCTCACTGCTTATGATGAGCGGTTACCTTGCAGGAATGGCAGTATTCGGCGCAGTTATTCGTGACAATACACCCAAAGGCTTTTCAGGCAGACTTCAGGGAGTGAGAATTTTTTCACAAGTGTTAGTGCCTGGTGTTGTTGGCCCTGCTATTGCAAAAAAAGTGCTCGAAAATGCACAGGTTATCACGAATAGCGACGGTACAACTTCTTTTATTCCAAATGCTAACATCTTCTTGGCTGCACTGATTACCGTAATACTCGTTCTGCCGTTTTTTATAAAACGAAAGGATCCCGCGAAATGATATACACTGTAACTCTTAATCCTTCGCTTGACTATATTGCTTTTTATGATACCTTTAATATCGGCAAAACAAACCGCACAAATAACGAATATATCGTTCCTGGCGGTAAAGGTCTTAATGTTTCGATTTTGCTTTCGCGCCTCGGTAATGATACAACCGCCCTTGGCTTTACAGGAGGATTTACAGGAGCAGAGCTTGAGCGTCTTTTAAAGCTTCAAAATATCAACTGTGATTTTACGAAAGTTTCGGAAAACACCCGAATAAATGTAAAATTAAGCAACCAAGAAATTACCGAATTTAACGCAAGCGGAATTTCACTCGATAATGAAAAAATTAAAGCCTTAAAAGAAAAGATAAAACAATTAAAATCGGGCGACTGGCTTTGTCTTTCGGGCAGCATTCCAAAAGGTGCTAAAAGTGATATCTATTTACAATTAGCCCTGTGTGCTAAAGATGGCGTGAAGATTGTAGTTGATACAGTGGGCGAGCCTTTAAAACAATCTTTAAATGCAAAGCCATTTCTTATAAAGCCAAATATTGACGAGCTTTGCGACCTTTTCGGTGTGAAAATTGAAACCTTAGAGCAAGTGGAAATTTATGCCAATAAGTTGCAAAAATTAGGTGCTCAAAATGTTTTAATATCTATGGGAAGTGATGGTGCGCTTTTAGTAGACGATAACGGTAACACCCACTTCCAAAAAGCACCTAAAGGCAAAGTGATAAACACTGTAGCCGCAGGTGACTCGATGATAGCAGGTTTTATTCACCGCTATTTAGAAACCCAAAATTTTTCTGACAGCCTTAAGTTTGCAGTATGTTCAGGCAGTGCTACCGCCTTTTCAAAATGGTTAGCCGAACCCCAACTGATAAATCAATTATATAAATCGTTATAAAATAAAACCCCGCTTTTGCGGGGTTTTTGTTATCCTATAAATTCAAATCGGTTTATTATTTTATTGTCTCTGTAAAGAAAACCGCAAAAATCAGTTTTTGGTCTTAGCCAGATTTTACCCTCACCGTAGAGTGCTTTATAAACAACAGTTTCTTCCAAGGTTTCACAATTATAAGCAATATCCAAAACTTCATATTCATTACCTTTAAAATGGCGGTATCTTCCCTTTTTAAGTTCCCCTGTCGGATTTTTTGGATTATAGGTTAATGAATAAACTTCCTTTTCAGGCGGTACAGCACCGTGAATTGCGCCCTGCTTAAAATCTATTGATTTAAGTCCATTGATGCTATTATACAACGCCATAACAGTCGACGGTGGGCATACATAATCCCCAAGACCTGCTGTAATTTTAACAGGGCATTTTACAAGCATACCTTGAGTAACTGTGTCAAAATATCGTAGTCCCTCAGCAAAATTCGGCCTCCAGCCACGCATATAACCTTGCTCTATACCGCCTAAATCACAAAACCAAGGAATTCCAATTTCTAAATATGTAACACCCTTGATATGCGCCGCAACAGTTGTGGCTTGCAATGCGCCTTGACTTCCGCCTGTAATAACAAGATTTTCTTTATCCCATTTTTCAAGCGTCTTAAGAAATTTTACACCCATAAGATTTCTTATTGCCATACCGCGCCAATAAGTAGTCAAATTTGATTTATTTTGCTCATCATCAAATCCGTAATCTTCACCTATTTCAGATTTATATTTTTCTATAAGCTCAATCTGCGGAATATTATTTTCAAATCCATGTGCGTTAACATACGCTGTAATACAATTTTCATTATAAATAGGACAGGCACTTTTTAAACCATATCCTATAAACCCAACCCGTAACGGTAATTTGCCCTCTCTTTCGGGTATGGTTAATACAAAAGATGAAGGTCTCCCCTCAGGACTCTTAATACGCACATCGTAAGCCTTGAAGCCTTTTCGTGCAAGAAGTTCTTCATATTTCAATACTTCTATAGGCGTATTTTCAATCAAATTCTCAACATCTTTCCAATATTCGTAAAAATCTTGGGGTAATGTGTCATGATACTCTATTTTCTCTACCTCGGCACCCGCGCTCGCATCGAGAACAGCAAAACTAACGTCGGCAACATTATCCTGATTAACAGCCTTGCAAACCAAATGAACAAAGCCAGGACGGTCAAGCGTTGTTTCTATAACAAGCGGTTTGTCTGTATCACAGCTTGCAAGACCTTTTTGCCGTTTGCCATCGTCCCCCGTAATTTCCCAAAGGACATATCTGCAAGGAATATTATTACAGTTTTCCCTCGCAAAAACCTCAAATCTTATTTTTTCGCCACAGCAATAAGAAAGTGCCGGTTTATTAAGCTTACATTTAAAATATTTTGCCATTTTAAAGCCCCCAAAACGAAAGGTATGCCATACTTTAAGCAAAGTATAGCACACCCATTTTTATTCGTCAAGAAATTTTAAACTTAAATTCGCCGTCAATAAAATCACATAAAACCGTATCGCCGTTTTTAATATCTCCCGCCAATATTTTTTCACTAAAAGCATCTTCGATTTTATTTTGTATTTCTCGTCTGAGCGGTCTTGCACCGTAAACTGCATCAAAGCCTTTTTCGGCTAAAGCTGATTTCACTGACTGTGCAAATTCAAGCTTTATACCAAGATTTTCAACCCTTTTTGCAAGATTATGGAGCATTTTTTCTGCAATTTCTTCTATCTCAGTTTTATTCAGCTTACTGAAAACAATAATATCATCAACACGATTCAAAAATTCGGGGCGGAAGGTATTTTTTAATTCGCCCAAAACAAGCTCTTTCACATCACGGTTTGAATCATCACTTTCAGTAAAACCAAAGCTTACCTTTTTATCAGTAATAAGGCGTGCTCCGACATTAGATGTCATAATAATTACAGTATTTTTAAAGTCAACCTTTCTGCCCTGACTGTCAGTTAAAATACCGTCTTCCAAAATTTGTAAAAGCATATTGAAAACATCAGGGTGGGCTTTTTCAATTTCATCAAAAAGTACAACAGAATAAGGATTGCGCCTTACCTTTTCGGTAAGCTGTCCTCCCTCTTCAAAGCCTACATACCCAGGCGGAGATCCAACAAGACGCGACACCGTATGCTTTTCCATATATTCCGACATATCGAGTCTTATCATCATATTTTCGTCGCCAAACATCGACACTGCAAGCGCTTTGCAAAGCTCAGTTTTACCCACACCCGTAGGACCTAAAAATATAAACGAGCCTATCGGTCTTTTGGGGTCTTTAAGCCCCACTCTACCACGTCTGATAGCCTTTGCCACAGCGGTTACTGCTTCATTCTGACCGACAATGCGGTTATGCAGTTCCTCTTCAAGATTTAAAAGCCTTTCGCTTTCTTCCTTTGTTAGTTGAA
Organism: Acutalibacteraceae bacterium; assembly: GCA_045539955.1. Lineage (GTDB taxonomy): Bacteria > Bacillota > Clostridia > Oscillospirales > Acutalibacteraceae > UBA737. Next base: position 73,794 of record JAZQGI010000011.1, read on the forward strand.
CTACAGGCACACCCGTCCAGCTTGAAACAATTTCAGCGATACTTTCTTCTGTCACCTTACCATTAGCGTGAATATTTTCATTGTGCCATTTTTCCTTTTCGGCTTCATATTTCTGCTTTAAATTATTTTCCTTATCACGTAAAGCGGCGGCCTTTTCAAATTCCTGTGAATTTATTGCCTCGTCCTTTTCACTTTGGGTATTTTCAATCTGACTTTCTAAATCCTTTAAAGCTTCGGGCATTTCACTATTAGTAAGCCTTACCCTTGAGCCAGCCTCATCTATAAGGTCAATAGCCTTATCGGGGAGAAATCTGTCGGTAATATATCTTGCCGAAAGCTTAACAGCGCTTTCAATAGCAGAATCTGTTATTTCAACCTTGTGGTGTGCTTCATATTTGTTGCGAAGTCCTTTTAAAATAAGTATTGCATCTTCTTGACTCGGTTCGGCAACGCTTACAGGCTGAAAACGCCGTTCCAGTGCCGAATCTTTTTCAATATTTTTGCGGTATTCTGTAATTGTAGTAGCACCAATAAGCTGAAATTCACCGCGCGCCAATGAGGGCTTTAAAATATTAGCGGCATCTGTCGAGCCTTCAGCAGAGCCCGCGCCGATTATAGTGTGAATTTCATCTATAAAAAGTATTACATCCTTCGCTTTAATCACTTCGTCTATAACGGCCTTTATTCTTTCTTCAAAATCGCCACGGTATTTTGTACCCGCAACCATACCTGTTAAATCGAGTGTGAATAGTCGCTTATTTTCAAGAATTTCAGGCACATTTTTATCCACAATCCTTTGTGCCAAGCCCTCGATAATTGCAGTTTTACCCACACCGGGTTCACCTATAAGGCAAGGGTTATTTTTAGTACGTCGGCAAAGAATTTGTATTATTCTTTCAACCTCTTGTTCTCTGCCTATTACTGGGTCAATTTTACCTGATTTAGCGTCAGCTATCAAATCTCTGCCGTATTTTTCAAGAGTGGGTGTTTTGCTATCCTTGGATTTTGAATTCTGTACACCTATATTTGTATTTGAATCCATACCCGAAGCCTTTAAAACACCTGTCGTCAAGCTTGCAACATCTACCCCAAGCTCGCCTAAAAAACGAATGGCATAATTATCCCCGTCTGAGAGAATTCCAAGCAATAAATGCTCTGTACCGACAAACTTTTTGCCTGTACTGCTGCAGCTACTCATAGCCGATTCAATCACTCTTTTTGCACGGGGTGTAAAATAATCAGGCGATAGCTTTGTAGGTGTGCCGCAGCCGATTTGGGAGCGTATCATCTGCTCAATCTTCTGGGCAGTAACGCCGTTTTTTTCAAGAACTACCGCAGCAACACCGCCGCCAATTCTTAAAAGACCTAAAAGCAAATGCTCACTTCCTACATAGGTATGTCCCAAAAGCTCTGCCGAATTTATTGCCCCGTTTAGCGCTTCATTGGCTTTTGCGGTAAATCCGTTAAAATTATATTTCATATTTTTCCCTTTCTATACCAAATATTCTCTAACCATATTTGCCCTGTAAATATCACGGTCTTTAGGTTCCAAAATACCGTATTTCTGCATAAGCATAAACGGTTGCGCCTCTACTAAAATCTTTAAAGGCGAAGCTTCAATATCAAGTATGCCCATACTTACCCCGAGTTTTACACTTGAAAGCAAACTCATCATTTCATTACTTTGAAGTATCCTTGCATTTTGTAAAGTTCCAAGCGCCCTGAAGCAAACATCCTCAAGATTAAGGCGGTTTAAATTATTTCTGCTTTCTACCTCTTTATCAATTAACTGAGTAGTAATAATTTTCAAGTTATCAAGTGCGTTATTCTCGCTAAGTCCTAATGTAATCTGATTTGAAACCTGATAAAGCGATGCTATAGATTTTGAGCCTTCGCCATACATTCCCCTGACAGTAAATCCTATTTTACCGATAGATGAACCAAGACCTTCAATTTCACCGTTCCATTCAAGTGCTGGAAGATGAAGCATAACCGAAGCGCGAAGACCGGTACCAAGATTAGTCGGACATTCCGTAAGAAAGCCCAACTTACTATCAAAAGCAAAGTGTAGCGAATCATAAAGCAAAGTATCAATTCTTTCAGCAATATCATACGCCTCATTTAACTGAAGTCCCGCAAGAATAACCTGTATTCTTATGTGATCTTCTTCACCTATCATAATACTTATGCTTTCGTCACCCGACAGTATGATAGCTGTGGGCTCTGTTTTATTTGCAAATTCGGGACTTATTATATGCCGTTCTACCATTGCATATTTTTGTGTTTCGGGAACATCACGCATATCAATATACTTTAACGTTTTAGCAAATGGAGTATTACTTCCCAAAATTGCTTCCTTTACACGATTATTAAGTTCTATTCGTTGTTCGGCGGTCATTCTTGAAGGAAAAGGCAGTCCCTTTAAATTACGAGCAAGCCTTATTCGGCTGCTGACTGCAATACTGTCACAGGGTCCTGAATTCTTATACCAACTACTCATTTTCATCCGCCTCCATTTCCTTGATTTTATCCCTTATAATTGCGGCTTGTTCATAATTTTCTTCCCTTACCAAACGGTTAAGCTCATTTCGTAATTCTTCAACAGTTTCATTTTTTTGCACTACAACCAGCGGTGCGCTGTTAGGCACTTTACCAACGTGCTTAGTACTGCCGTGAACACGCTTTAAATAAGGCAAAAGTTCTTCGTAAAAGGTACTGTAACATTCGCTACAACCAACCTTTCCGCTTTTTGCGATATCCGAAAATGTAGCACCGCAAACCGAACATTTACGTGTTTCTACAAAGCTTCCGTGATTTGAAATATCCCCAAACATTGAAGCGAGCATACCTGTAAGGCTGTTAGTAGCATAACCGGAAGATGCCGCACAGTAATCGCATAAATTATATTCTCTTACAATTCCGTTAACAACCGTTTTTATATGGGTTGTAGCATGGTTTTTTCCACATTTTTCACAAAGCATAACAACTCTCCTTATATTTGTGATAACAGCATTTGTTTAAGCAATGCTGCACGTAACGAATCTCTTAAAACAGGAGGTACGCTTTGCATAACTGTATTAGATACTGCAGCGCACATCAAGTCCGCCTGTTTTTGATCTATCAATGAAGCTTCAAGGCAATTTTCAATAACAATTCGGGTAGTAAGCGCGTCAATATGCTCACCTATTGAATTTATGATATGCATAAGAGCTGAAGTATTCTGAAGCATTACTCTCTTAATGCGTATATAACCCCCGCCACCGCGTCGGCTCTCGATAATATAGCCGTGCTCAGGCGTGAATCGTGAAGAAAGTACATAATTTATCTGGCTGGGCGCACATCCCATAAGAGATGCAAACTCGTTACGCTGAATTTCCGCTGTATTCATTTCAGATTCATTAAGCATTTTTATTATTTCTTTTGTTATTAAATCGCTAAGTCGCATTAGTTTTCTCCTTTTTGACTTTCTCTGACTTTAATTATACACGAAAGTCAGGAAAAGTCAATACCTAAATTTTGTAACACCTGATTTTCTTTAGCATAGTATGTGATGAAGACAAAAAAGGAGGTCTTTTTAATGTGTAATAATAATGGTTGTACTTGGATTATCATCTTAATCCTCATCCTCTTCTGCTGCGGCGGTTGGGGCGGCAATAACTGCGGTAACAACTGCGGTTGCGACAATGGTTGCGGTTGCTAATTCATAACAAAAGTAAAAACCCCGTGTAAACGGGGTTTTTACTTTATGCAAATACTGTTTCAATTTTAATTTCATTCTCAGCAGTTGCTTTTATGGCAGAAATACTGCCCTCACTATTATCAACAATAATATCTACAATTTTATTTTCAATCTCTCGACGGATAAGATTGCGAAGTTCTCTTGCGCCTCGCTTACCGCCGTCACACTTATGTGCTAAATATTTGCAAAGCTTATTATCATAAGAAAAATCGATCAGTTTTTCTTTTAAAGCATCTTTCAATTCGTCAAGCATAAGTGCTGATATTTTAGTAAGGGTTTCGTGTGATAAGGGCGAGAAAACAACAATTTCATCAACACGGGCAATAAATTCGGGGCGCAAAAAACTTTCAAGTGCTTTAAGTGCCTTTTCCTTTGTTGCCTGTGCTTCGGTTCTGCCGAAGCCCAAAAGATTTTCACTTTTCTCACTGCCGGCATTAGAGGTCATAACAATTACCGTATTTTCAAAATTAACAGTTCTTCCCTGCGCGTCAGTCACTCTGCCATCGTCAAGAATTTGCAAAAGAATATTAAGCACATCAGGGTGAGCCTTTTCAATCTCGTCGAAAAGCACTACTGAATACGGCTTTCTTCTTACCTTTTCAGTAAGCTGTCCCGCTTCGTCATAGCCGACATATCCTGGAGGCGCACCGATTATACGAGATACTGAATGCTTTTCCATAAATTCCGACATATCAAGGCGGATTAATGTTTCAGGAGTGTTAAAAAGCTGTTCCGATAGCACCTTTACAAGCTCGGTTTTACCTACACCTGTAGGACCGACAAATATAAACGATGCCGGACGGTGAAGATTGCTTGTCTTCACGCGAGAGCGTTTTACTGCACTTGCAACAAGTTTTGTGGCTTCTTCTTGTCCGATAATACGCTTGTTGAGTGCATCTTCAAGTAATGCAAGCTTTTTAAGGTCGCTCTCTTGAATTTTAGTAGCAGGAATACCTGTCCAAAGCTCAATTACCTTTGCAATATCCATATCGGTAACAGTATTATTAAGGGTAGCACCACAAAGCTCGTCGGCCTGCTTTTTATATTTTTCAAGATCTGCCTTTATCATTGCCTGTTTTTCATAATCAGGATTTTCAACTTCCTGTTCTAATTCTTCAAGCTTTATTGAATATTCCGCAACCTTTTTATTTGCTATATAAAGCTCATCAATGGCCTTATTAGCAAGACTCGCGCATGCACACGCTTCATCTAAAAGGTCAATTGCTTTATCGGGTAAATAACGGTCAGTTACATAACGTTCGGATAACAAAACCGCTTTTTTAACAATATCATTAGGAATAACGACATTATGGAAGCCCTCATAATAACCTTTAACACCCATAAGAATTTCTTCGGATTCGCTTAAAGAGGGTTCTTCTATTGTTACCGGCTGAAAACGGCGTTCAAGAGCCGCGTCCTTTTCGATATACTTTCTGTATTCCTTAAAGGTGGTAGCACCAATAACCTGAATTTCACCGCGTGACAAAGCCGGCTTTAAAATATTAGCCGCATTCATAGAGCCTTCTGCCGAGTCACCGGCACCAACAAGATTATGAATCTCGTCAATGAAGAGGATTATATTACCCGCTTCCTTAATTTCTGCCACAAGACCTTTCACACGGCTTTCGAACTGACCGCGGAACTGTGTTCCGGCAACAAGACCTGTAAGATCTAAAAGATATATTTCCTTATCAAGAAGTCTTGCAGGTGCCTTTGCGTTAGCAATCAGCAAAGCTAAGCCCTCGGCAATAGCGGTTTTGCCGACACCCGGTTCGCCTATAAGACAGGGGTTGTTTTTTGAACGGCGCGACAAAATTTGTATCGTGCGGTAAAGCTCCTTATCTCTGCCGATTATAACATCAATCTTACCCATTTTTGCCTTTTCGGTAAGATTAGTGCAATATTGCTCAATAAATCTGCGGCGCTTTTTCTTTCCCTTTTCAGCTTCTTTTTCCTTAGTATTATTTGTTTCCTTTTCTTTGGTTTCGCCACCCAAATTGCCAAAAATCTTATTAAGAAACGGCATTGCAGGGGCAGTACCCAAATCAAAGGTTTCATCGTTTAATTCAGCATCTCCAGCTTCTTCGTTGAGAGCCATAATGTCCATAAACTGATCGCTCATCTGCTCGATATCTTCATCAGATATATTCATTTTTTTGAGCATATCCTCAACAGGTTTCAGCCCCATTTCCTTAGCACAAACAAGGCAAAGACCGTTTGGTTCGGCGCTTGGATTTGTCATATCCGAAAGGAAAACCACCGCCGGACGTTTTTTACATTTGGAACAAAGTTTCATTTTTTAAAGACTCCTAAAATACATTGGTTAAAAATTTAAAAAGAATAGTTTTATCTATATTTTCATTATTAAATATCCAAATACCGTTTTCGGTAAAAGAAATAATCAAAAGAATTACTTCACATAAAATCAATGTGATTGCAACGCCCTTAACAAAGCCTAAAATACCACCCAAAGTGCTGTTAAGCTTTCCTACGATGCTAAACGAAAAAACTTTATTTAAAAGCTTTGCAAGAATTTTCACAATAAAAGACAAAAGAATTATAAGAATTACAGAATAAACCGTTTCTAAAATACCAACAACAAGCGGCTTTATAACCTTTTGTGAAGTATTAACTAAAATAGTTTGTGCATTATTTTGCGCTTCCTGCGAGATAGATTCTTCCAAGGCTTGTTTTGAAATATTAAAATTGTGCGCATTTTCGGTTATGAAAGACGGCAGGCTTTCCCAAATAGCATCAACCGTTTGTGATGTGCTATCCGCTGCATTTTCACTGACTGAATTTACTATGGCAGGTTCAATGCCCTTAGTATATGTAACATCGGCTAAAGGCTTGCTTACTGAAAATGCTATCAAGACAGCAGCAATAAAGCCTGCAACCTCTACCACAGCACGCACAAAGCCCTGTTTTGCGGATATAAGAGCTATTATAGCTATAATTCCAATTAAAATCAAGTCAATAATTAAATACATAAAATTACTCCTCTGTTAATTTTATTTTATTTATTTGGGTATCTGTTATTACAGCCATAATATTTTGCCCTAAAGGCGAAATTCGAATAGCGCCAAAACCGCATTCACCGCTTCGCATAACCGTTCCGTCACGGTTTAACACATAAGCTTTAGTATCGCTGACGCAATATATATGCCCGTTTCGTAAAGCAAAATCTGTAATAATTCCTTTAAATTCAAATTCGCGCTTTAACTTTCCGCCACTTGAAAAAATTGCTATCCTATTATCCGTCTTATCGTTTTCACGGTTATATACCACCGCAACACCGTTATTCCCGGCTCTGAACATTGCGGTGTTATATTCATTTTTATATTCAGTAAATTTGAAATTAGACCATTTGATAAAAATATAATTATTGGAAGTCAGAACCGAAAATCCGCCTGAGAATGTTGTATCAAGTGTATAAACAACCGTATTTTCAAAAGTTTTCTTGTTTTCTGCTGTTGCAGATTTAAAATTAAAAACGCTCACTTCAGAATCATATTGACCCACTTTTGAAATAATGGTGGAAACTGCAATTTTCTTTCCTGAAGGCGCTACCGCCACATTATTAACAAGGTCTTCCGAAGAAAACCACTCATACACAAGCTCGTTATTTTTCGCATAAACACTAACCTTAGCGGTATAATTTTCTGCCGAGGTTACAAGAGCATAGGTTCCGTCGTCGCCAATCGCCGCATTTTTAATATCCTGTTTTAATGTTTTTGAAGTCTTTAAACCTCCAAGAGTAAAAATTAGAAATTCATTCTTACCTTGGTCAAAAAGCAAAGCCCTTGTTTTTGAAGTTTTAAGCACTGGGTTTTCAAACCCGTGAGAGTAAGTAAATATTTTCTTACCTGCATTGGAAAATGCAGTAAGACTTGTATTTGACAAAACATAATAGTAAGAGCCTTTGGAAACAACCGTTGCAGTATCGTTACTTTCAAGGCTTATAGGGTATCCGCCCGCACCTATTAGTTTAACTGCATTTGAAGCAGTTTCAAAAACACCTGCAGGCATTACAAGTTGGCACAATATAAGTACTGCTGCTATAATACCCGCAACACTCATACCAATCCTTAAACGGCGCTGAGATTCAAGCTTTTTACCCTTTACAACACGCATATTCTTTTTGGGCTTATATTCATTATTTGAAGGCTCCATTGGAATATCGTTAAGTACTGGCTCTTTTTTTATTCTTTTTTTTGCAATTTTAGGTGCAGATTTCTGTCTGCCTCTGCGTTTTCTCTTATATTCAGGCATAATTCATTTCCTTAATAGTGTACTTTTTCTAAAAACAGTGCGTTGGCAGGTGCTGTAACACCAAGCCTATCACGGTCTTTTGAATTAAAAATATCAGGTAAATCTTCAATTTTCACCTTGCCGTCAGACACAGCAACCGCCGTTCCTGCAATAATGCGAACCATATTATATAAAAACCCGTCGGCAGTGACTGTAAGCTTTATGTCATCATCTTGCTTAGTAATGAAGCATTCTCTCACTGTTCTCACGGTATCTTCCACGCTTCGTGAGGAAGAAGAAAATGCACAAAAATCGTGCTTCCCGATAATTCGCCCTGCGAATTCATTCATTTTATCGATATCGAGCGGTCGTTCAATCTGCCACGAATAGCGTGATTTGAAAGGATCCTTTTTTGCGCTGTTATAAATATTATAACAATAGGTTTTTCCCTTTGCATTATACCTTGCGTGAAAATCGTTTGGGACCTGCTTGCAGTCCAAAACTGCAATATCATCAGGCAGAACCGAATTAAGCCCGCGCAAAAATGCTTCATTTGGAATATTATCCATACAGTCAAAATGGCAAGTAAATTCCTTCGCGTGAACACCTGCATCAGTTCTGGAGGTGCCTGTAACCGATACCTTTGTTTTAAGTATTTGTTCCAAACATTCGCACATAACACTCTGAACTGTAACAGCGTTAGGCTGCACCTGCCAACCGTGGTAAGCGGTGCCGTCGTATGAAATTGTTAAAAGTATCCTTTTCAAAAAACACCGCTCCCTTCTTAAAAGAAAATATTAAATAAAATAATTCCTACGCAAAAAGCTAAGGAAAAACCGATTAAATAAAAGTCCACCGAAGAAATTTTCAACTGCTTCATTCTGGTTTTACCCTCACCGCCATTATAACAACGGCATTCCATTGCCTCTGCCAATTCATAGGCTCTACGCACCGAAGAAAGCAAAAGCGGAATTAAAATAGGTACCAATGCCTTAATTCTTTCTTTAAGACTTCCGTTTTCCAAATCGGCGCCTCTTGCCTTTTGCGCATTCATAATCTTCTGGGACTCTTCTACCAAAGTTGGAATAAAGCGAAGCGCAATAGTCATCATAAGAGCCAGTGTATGCACAGCGCTCTTAAGACCGATAACCCTCAGCGGACTTAAAAGGCTTTCTATACCGTCTGTCAAATCATTTGGGGTTGTAGTGTAGGTCAGGGATGAGCTTATAACTATTAAAAGTATTATTCTCAGTGCCATAAAGAAAGCACGGTAAAGCCCATCATAAGTAATAGTAAGCTTCCAGAAAGAAACCAACACACCGCTTTGTGTGTCCCCGTAAAACATATTGATAAGCGAGGTTAAAATTATAATCGGTAAAATTGCCTTAAGGTTTTTAAGGTACATTTTTATAGGTATCCTCGAAATCAAAACAGTTATCAAAACAAAGCAAAAGGATACCATTAAAGAAAAAATATTTTTAGAAAGAAAAATAAAAACTACAGCTAAAATCAGTGAAATTATTTTCACTCTCGGGTCTGCCCTATGAATTGGCGACCTTGTTTCAATATACTGCCCAAAAGTAATATCCTTAAGCATTACGGTCACCTGCCTTTATCTGCTTTAAAACCTCAACAGCGCGTTCTACTGTGAAAACATCATCCGGCAGAGAATAGCCTTTTTCTGCAAGTTTTGAGAAAACTCTTGTAACAATCGGAACATTAAGTCCGATTTCGCGCAACTTATCGCCGTTTTTAAAAACATTCTCTGTTTTATCAAACATAACAAGACTTCCTTTGCTCATAACGAGCAATTTATCGGTAATCAGTGCCATATCTTCCATACTGTGAGAAATTATAATTACAGTAGCACCTGTTGCTTTGCGGTAGTTATAAATCACTTCAATAATTTCTTCTCTGCCCTTAGGGTCAAGTCCCGCAGTCGGCTCATCAAAAACGATAATTTTCGGGTTCATTGCCATCACACCCGCAATAGCCACTCTGCGCTTTTCGCCGCCTGATAAATCAAAAGGTGATTTATCAAGATACTCTTCCTTAACTCCAATAATTTTACAGGTTTCGCGAACTCTTTTTTGAAGTTCTTCGCCAATAAGACCCATATTCTTAGGGCCGAATGCTATATCCTCATAAACTGTTTCTTCAAACAACTGATATTCGGGGTATTGGAAAACAAGCCCCACTGACTCGCGGACCTTTCTTATTTCCTTAGGGTTATCCCAAATATTCGTGTCTTCAATAAAAATTTCACCCTCTGTAGGCTTTAAAAGGCCATTAAGATGCCCTACCAGTGTAGATTTACCTGAACCTGTATGGCCGATAATACCTAAAATCTCGCCTTTTTCAACTGTGAAGCTCACGTCCTTCACAGCATCATTTATAAAGGGCGTATTTCCACCGTAGGTATGGGTTAAATTTTCAACCTTTAAGATTGCCAATTATTTTTCCTCCAAAGCGGATGCTATTACATCTGCAGTTTCTTCTATTGATAAAACATCCGTTGTGACATTAAAACCGTTTTGCTTTAAAGCATATAAAAGCTCCGTTGTCTGAGGCACTGAAAGTCCCACAGATTTTAAAAGCTTAACATTTTTGAATATTTCTTTAGGTGTGTTATCATCAATAATCACACCGTCATTCATAACCATCACTCTGTCGGCATTTTCGGCCTCTTCCATATAGTGAGTGATAAGCACAACCGTAATACCCTTTTCTTTATTGAGTCTGTGCAGAGTTTCAATAATTTCTCTTCTCCCCACAGGGTCAAGCATAGCCGTCGGCTCATCTAAAATAAGACATTCAGGCTCCATAGCAATAATTCCTGCAATAGCAATTCTTTGCTTTTGGCCTCCCGAAAGATGATGAGGTGTAGACTTGCGGAATTCATACATTCCAACACTTTTAAGCGCTTCATCAACCCTATTGCGAATAACCAAAGGCTCAAGCCCTAAATTTTCAGGACCGAATGCCACATCCTCTTCAACGATTGATGCCACAAGCTGATTATCAGGGTTTTGAAAAACCATACCCACCTTACGCTTAACCTCAATCTCAGTTTCTTCGTTTTTAGTGTCAATGCCATCGACCAGAATTTGCCCCTTTGTAGCTTTAAAAAGACCGTTAAGCATCTTTGCTAAGGTAGATTTGCCCGAGCCATTATGACCTAAAATCACAGTAAAACTGCCGCGTTTAATATTAAAAGATACATTGTCAACCGCCTTATGAACCACACTGTCATCGGTGTATTCATAAGTGACGTTCTTCACTTCAATTATATTATCCATTATCACTAATCCAAATCGTTGTATTACCGCAAGGCATCGAAAAACCTTTTTCGGTTATCGGAAGACCGATTTCATCAGTATAAACCTTGCCGCCTCTGCCTTTTGCAACATATTCCTTTACCATATAGTCAAGTATAGTGTGCGAAAGACCGCCCGTATAAGAATTCAAAAAGAAAAATAACGCATTTTCTGACAATAGTTTACCAGCTTCTGTGAGAAGCTCTGTCAACTGTTGTTCAAGCCTCCATACCTCTCCGTTAGGTCCTCTGCCGTAGGACGGAGGATCCATAATAATCGCATCATATTTTTTACCGCGCCTGATTTCGCGCTTTACGAACTTTAAGCAGTCGTCCACAAGCCAACGGACATTACAATCAGCAAGACCTGATATATTGGCATTTTCCTTTGCCCACTGTACCATTCCTTTTGAAGCGTCGACATGGGTAACGCTCGCTCCTGCTGACAAGCAGGCAACGGTTGCTCCGCCTGTGTAGGCAAACAAATTAAGCACCGAAATTTCACGGTTTTGTTTTTTTATTAGTTCCTTTGCCAGAGTCCAATTCACAGCCTGCTCAGGAAAAAGGCCTGTGTGTTTAAAACCCATCGGCTTCAATCTGAAAGTCAGGTCATCGTAACAAACGCTCCATACATCAGGCACTTTCTTATAGGTTTCCCAATGTCCTCCGCCCGAATTTGAACGGTGGTATTTAGCGTGGGCGTTTTTCCATAACGGATTTTTCCGTTCGGTGACCCAAATTACCTGTGGGTCGGGACGAATAAGTATGATATTTCCCCAACGCTCAAGCCTCTCGCCCGAATCGGCATCTATCAGTTCGTAATCTTTAAATCCTTCAACTGTTCTCATCAAAAAATTCCTTTAAAAAATTGATTGTTGATTTATACTATCCTTTGTTTCTATTCCAAGGTGGTCATACGCAAGTTTAGTAACACATCTACCTCTTGCGGTTCTTGTCAAGAAACCAATTTGCATTAAATAAGGCTCGTAAACATCTTCAATAGTAACCGCTTCTTCACCTAAAGCTGCCGCTAATGTGTCAAGCCCTACAGGACCGCCACCGTAATTTGTAATAATAGTTGTAAGCATTTTGCGGTCAAAATCGTCTAAACCTAATTCATCAATTTCAAATCTTGACAACGCTTTGCGAGCTACTTCTTCGGTAATAACACCGTCATATTCAACCTGTGCTATATCTCTAACACGGCGAAGCAGACGGTTTGCAATACGGGGTGTTCCGCGTGAGCGGGATGCAATTTCCAAAGCACCGTCGTGCTCGATTTCTATTCCTAAAATTCCCGCTGAACGAGTAACAATTTGCGCTAACTGTTCGGGGGTATAAAGCTCAAGTCTTAAAAGCACACCAAATCGGTCACGAAGAGGTGCTGTAAGTTGCCCAGAACGTGTAGTAGCACCCACCAAGGTAAAGTGCGGAACATCAAGTCTTATCGACCTTGCAGACGGACCTTTGCCGAGAATTATATCAAGTGAAAAATCCTCCATAGCAGGATATAAAATTTCCTCAACATTACGTGAGAGCCTGTGTATTTCGTCTATAAACAGTACATCACCTTGATTAAGTGAGGTAAGAATTGCAACCAAATCCCCCTGTTTTTCTATTGCAGGGCCCGAAGTTACACGAAGATTTACGCCCATTTCACGCGCAATAATGCCCGAAAGCGTAGTCTTTCCCAATCCTGGAGGGCCATAAAGCAAAACATGGTCAAGGCTTTCGTTTCGCTGTAAAGCCGCCTTAATGTATATACTTAAATTTTCTTTAACCTTGTCTTGACCGATATAATCGTCGAGCGTTTTTGGACGAAGAGTTAATTCCCCATCATCCTCCGCGAAGCTATAATCGGGTGAGACAATACGGTTTTCAAAATCCATTTCTTGTTCTATCATTTATTATATCCCCCTTGCGAGAGTTTTTAATGCCTGTTTTATAAGCTCTTCTGTAGTAAGCGACGGGTCGCATTTGCCGACTGCCAAAGACGCTTCGCTTTGTGTGTAACCCAGAGTCACCAAAGCAGAAACTGCTTCTTTAGTGTTAGAATTAAGAGTTGCATTGCCGACAGCCTTTATTTCCAAGGTGTCGCCCGTTTGCAGTGAACCAACCTTGTCCTTAAGTTCAAGCACTATTCTCTGTGCTAACTTTGGACCTACACCACTTGCCGCAGTAAGCGCCTTATAGTCACCGCTTGCAATGTATAAAGTGATTTGCGAAGCAGTAAACTCCGACAAGAGCGCTAAGCCCATTTTAGCACCTACGCCATTTACCGAAGTTAAAAGTTTAAAGGCATCTAATTCTTCGGCTTCTAAAAATCCGTATAAATCCATCGCATCCTCACGAACCGATAAATAGGTATACAAAAATACTTCTTTATCCTTTTGTGGCAGATTGTATAGCGTGTTTTTTGTAACAAAGCATTTATATCCCACGCCGCCACACTCTACAATAGCGGAATTTGTATCCGAATAAATGAGTTTTCCGTGAACTGAAGCTATCATAATTTATCTCCTTAAAATAGAGTCACTGTAATGTCCGTCACAAATGGCTATTGCCAAAGCATCCGCAGTGTCGTCAGGCTTTGGTACTGCTTTTAACCCCAAAAGACTTTTTACCATTTCCATAACCTGATGCTTTTCGGCTCTGCCATAGCCTGTAACCGCCTGTTTTACCTGAAGCGGTGTGTATTCATTTATCTTAATACCCTTTTGCTTACAAGCGAGAACTATAACTCCCCTTGCCTGTGCAACATCAATAGCAGTTGTAGAGTTAGTATTAAAATAAAGCTTTTCAATAGACAGACAGTCAGGCTTGTACTTATCAATAATTTCAATCATATCACTGTATATCACAGAAAGCCTGTCTTCAAAAGGGGTTTTAGCTTTAGTTGTGATTGCACCATATCCCACAACAGAAAATCGGTTTTTAGCATAATCCACCACCCCGTAGCCGACTATCGCATAACCAGGGTCAATACCTAAAATTCTCAAGCTCTGACACCGCCCTTCCAAATACAAACACTAATCCATAATAATTCATAATATTATATCATATTTACTTGAAAACAGCAACTGTTTTTTGATTTAAAAAACTAAGATTTAAAGGTTTTTTTAATTGACTTTTTGGGTTAAAAGATATATAATCAATATAATATAGAAAAATTTTATAAGGAGTAATGTATTTATGGCTTATTATTTTAACGAAGTATCGCACACCTTTAACGAATACCTGTTAGTTCCGGGTTATTCTTCAAGTGAATGCATTCCTGCAAATGTTTCTCTCAAAACTCCGCTTGTAAAATTCAAAAAAGGTGAAGAACCCGCTATTTCGATGAACATACCTATGACTTCCGCTATAATGCAGTCAGTATCTGGTGACCGTTTAGCAGTAGCATTAGCAAAAGAGGGCGGCGTTTCCTTTATCTACGGCTCACAGTCTATTGAAGACGAAGCTGCAATGGTAGCTCGTGTAAAATCTTATAAAGCGGGCTTTGTTGTAAGTGACTCAAACGTTACTCCCGAAAGCACCTTGGCTGATGTTTTAGCTCTTAAAGAAAAGAACGGATATTCAACAGTTGCAGTCACATCTGACGGCACCGCAACAGGAAAACTTTTAGGTATCGTTACAGGCCGTGACTACCGTGTAAGCCGTATGTCTACCGATACTAAAGTAAGCGAATTTATGACTCCCCTTGAAAATTTAATCGTAGCTGACGAAGGCACAACCCTTAAGGCTGCTAACGATATCATCTGGGACAACAAATTAAACTCCTTACCGATTGTTGACAAAAACGGAAATCTTAAATATTTTGTTTTCCGCAAAGACTATGATGCCCATAAGTCCAACCCCAACGAGCTTCTCGATAAGGATAAATGTTATGTAGTAGGCGCAGGTATCAACACACGTGACTTTGCTGAACGTGTTCCAGCTTTAGTTGAAGCAGGGGCTGATGTACTTTGTATCGACTCTTCTGAGGGCTTTAGCGAATGGCAGTCACGCACTATCGCTTTCATCCGTGAAAAATACGGCGATACCGTAAAGGTTGGTGCAGGTAATGTTGTAGACCGCGAAGGCTTTATGTTCTTAGCCGAAGCAGGCGCAGACTTCATTAAAGTCGGTATCGGCGGCGGTTCAATCTGTATCACCCGTGAAACAAAGGGTATCGGTCGAGGACAAGCTACCGCGCTTATCGATGTTTGCGCTGCAAGAGATGAATATTTTGAAAAGACAGGCGTTTATATTCCTGTTTGTTCTGACGGCGGTATCGTTCACGACCACCATATGACATTGGCTCTCGCAATGGGTGCTGACTTTATGATGTTAGGCAGATACTTTGCCCGTTTCGACGAAAGCCCGACAAACAAAATCAATATAAACGGTAACTACTATAAAGAATATTGGGGCGAAGGCTCTAACCGTGCTCGTAACTGGCAACGTTATGACTTAGGCGGCGATAAGAAGTTATCCTTTGAAGAAGGTGTTGACTCTTATGTCCCCTATGCCGGAACTCTTAAGGACAATGTAAATCTTTCACTTGCTAAGGTTAAGTCTACAATGTGTAACTGCGGTGCTCTCACTATCCCTGAGCTTCAGCAAAAAGCTAAGCTTACTTTAGTTTCTGCTACAAGTATCGTTGAGGGCGGCGCTCACGACGTTATACAAAAAGAAACCTCAATGGGAACAATTAAATAATCAATAATACATTAAAAAGCCACGGAAAATTCCGTGGCTTTTATTTTTATAGCAATATACAAACAAGACCGTTACAACCCTCATTTATAACACGCTCAATAGTTTCCTGAACACGCATACGAGCATCTACGGGCATTCTCGCAAGCTTTGTATGAAGTCCCTCATTCACAAGCTCGTGCAAGGACTTACCAAAAATATTAGAATCCCAAATTTTCACAGGGTCCTCTTCGAAACCGCTCAAAAGATACATTACCAAATCTTCCGATTGCTTCTCACTGCCCACAATGGGACTTACTTCGGTTGAGATATTGGCTTTCATAAGGTGTATCGACGGCGCCGATGCTTTAAGCCTTACACCGTATCTACCGCCTTGCTTTACAATTTCGGGTTCCTCAAGTTGTAGTTCACTTATATCAGGCATTATGATACCATAACCCGTAGCCTCAACCTCCTCTAAAGCGCCTTTAACCTTGCTGTATTCTTTCTCGGTTTTAGCAAGACTTTGAAGCCTTTCCATAAGCTCTTGCTCGTCGTTTATCTCAAGCCCTGTAACCTCAGTCAAGGTCTTATAAAATAGGCTTTGCTTCACGCAAATGCAAATTTCAGCACTGCCGTTTCCTAAATTTATCTCGCTTACATTTACCGATTCTACACAATCACAACTGTCAAAGCACTTATTAAAAGACGAAATATCTCGAATGTGTTTGATAGAGTCGGCCGAAGCTTTAATGTTGCTTATAAGCTGGTCGCGAAGCGGATGATTTAATGATAAATTATTTATCCACTTCGGGAAGCAAACATTTATTTCATTTACAGGAAACTCGAATAAAATCTCGGCTAAAATACCCTTTATATCATCTTCGCTAAGCTCTAAACAGTTTATAGGCCTCACAGGAACACCATATTTTTGAGATAATTCTTCGGCTTGCTGTTTTGCCTCTTGGGATTCGGGATACATACAGTTAAGCAGCACAATAAACGGCTTATTGATATTCTTCAATTCA
>JAZQGI010000012.1:0-83003 GCA_045539955.1 Acutalibacteraceae bacterium
TACATTTTCAAACTCAGTAGGTCCGCCTAACGCAAGGTCGTTATTACCCTCATTAGTATAGGTTTTAATGGTTGCTTTTTGATTGCTATCATTTGAAGTAATAACAAGAGTAAACTCGTGACTTTCAGGATGGCAAAGTGTGCCATACTGAGGCGCCCATTTAACAGCATCAGTTCCAATGATTTTCACTG
Source organism: Acutalibacteraceae bacterium (assembly GCA_045539955.1). Taxonomy (GTDB): domain Bacteria; phylum Bacillota; class Clostridia; order Oscillospirales; family Acutalibacteraceae; genus UBA737. The sequence goes on from JAZQGI010000012.1 coordinate 192, forward strand.
TAACTGTATCACCTGTGGTATAGCCAGCTTTTATTGCAGCTCTGGCTGCACCATCGATAGTTGCAAAGGGTTTGCCACTATCGTTAATTACGCCAGTTGAATCATCATTGGCGCTGGCGCTTACATAATATATTGCTTCAGCAGCAGATACTGTTCCCAGAATGCAAACACAAGCCGAGAAAACAACTGCTAATGCAAGCAAAATACTAAGTACTTTGTAGATTTTTGTTTTCATAAAAAATCTCCTTTTCTTAATTTTATAGCCCTAAATTCAAAGCAAATTTAAGGCAAAATACCATTTTTAAGTTTACTTCTTTTTTAAAAAATTGTCAAGGTTTTTTAACACTTTATTATATTTTTGTGCAAAATATATAAAATAATAAATAATAATTAGCGAACAAGCCTTTTGCAAAATAAAAAGCTCCGCAAAAATGCGGAGCTTTTTATCTTTATTCAGCTGTTGCTTCTACTGTTTCAGCCTCTGTCAAAGGTGCAACCTCTTCAAATACTTCCGGACTTTCTTCCTCAAAGCTTGCGGGGTTAATTTCCTGTGACTTCATACCTGTACCTGCAGGTACAAGCTTACCGATAATAACATTTTCCTTAAGACCGAATAATGGGTCTGCCTTACCCTTGATAGCGGCTTCGGTGAGAACACGTGTAGTTTCTTGGAACGAAGCTGCCGACAAGAAGGATTCTGTAGCCAGAGAAGCCTTTGTAATACCCAAAAGTGTTGCCTTATAGGTAGCTTTTGTAAGACCTTCCTCGCCTGCATCAATTCTTGCCTGAACAGCGGCATTTGCGTCAGCAATTTCCTTATATTCATAGCTTGAATTCTGCAAGAGATCAGTAGAGCCTGCATCAACAACGCGAAGCTTTTTCATCATCTGACGAATGATAACTTCTATGTGCTTATCGTTGATGTCAACACCTTGTGTACGGTAAGCGTTCTGAATTTCAGCAATAATATATTCCTGAACAGCTTCAGGTCCCTGCGCTTCCAAAATATCTTGCGGATATTTAGAGCCCGGGATTAACATATCGCCTGCTTTTACATAGTCGCCGTCATTTACAAGACAGCGTACACCGTAAGGAATTGTAACCTTTTCTTCGGTTTTAAGCTCGTCATTAGTAATAATAATAACATTACTCTTCTTTTCTTCGGTAATGCGGACAGTACCGTCAATTTTAGCGATAAGACCGCAACGCTTAGGTCTTCTTGCTTCGAAGAGCTCTTCAACACGGGGAAGACCCTGTGTGATATCTTCGGTAGATGCGATACCACCAGTATGGAAGGTACGCATTGTAAGCTGAGTACCAGGTTCACCGATAGACTGAGCCGCAACGATACCAACTGCTTCACCTGTGGTTACAGGCTTGCTTGTAGCAAGGTTACGTCCGTAACACTTCTTACATACGCCGTGGTGGCTATGGCAAGTGAGTACTGAACGGATGGTGATTGAGGTAATACCTGCGTCAACAATTTTCTTTGCAGCCTCTGCTGTAACGATTTCATCCTTAGACCATAAGAGCTTTCCGTCAACATAAAGGTCTTCCATAAGGTAACGGCCTTCAAGTCTTTCTTCCAACGGTTCAAGAATATGGTTACCGTCTTTAATATCGGAAATTGTTAAGCCCTCTTCGGTGCCGCAATCATCTTCACGAACAATAACGTCTTGAGCGACGTCTACAAGACGGCGGGTAAGATAACCCGAGTCCGCAGTACGAAGCGCAGTATCGGCAAGACCTTTACGCGCACCACGTGAAGAAATGAAGTATTCCAAAACGTTAAGACCTTCACGGTAGTTGGCACGAATCGGTACCTCAATAACCTTACCTGCGGTATTTGCAATAAGACCACGCATACCTGCAAGCTGACGGATCTGGCTCATAGAACCACGCGCACCAGAGTCAGCCATCATAAAGATGGGGTTAAATTCATCAAGGTTGCCCTTAAGAGCATCTGCTACATCCTCGGTAGCCTTATTCCAGATTTCAATTACGTGGCGGCTTCTTTCTTCATCATTAATAAGACCACGGCGGTAGTTTCTGGTAACCTTATCAATCTGCTCTTCAGCCTTAGCCAAAATTTCCTTCTTAGCAGGCGGGATTACAGCGTCAATAACGGCAACTGTAATAGCACCCTTTGTGGAATACTTAAAGCCTGTAGCCTTTACCTTATCAAGAACAATTGCAGATTCACTTGTGCCGTGAATTACAATACATTTATCAATAATTTTACCAAGCTGTTTCTTGCCAACCTTGTTTTGAATAACATCGTCATTTGTTTCAACAAATTTCTTTGTGGGATCTTTAAGCTTGAAGCACCATTCAAGTTCAAACTCATTTTCAGGGTTTGTTCTGTCAACAAAGCCTAAATCCTGCGGAATTGCTTCATTAAAGATAATGAAACCAACGGTACACCAAACAAGCTTATGCTCGCCGTTCTTATTGGTCATTCTAACTCTGATAGGCGCATGAAGACCAACCACACCGTCATTATAAGCCATTATAGCTTCATTCTTATCTCTGAATACCTTGTTAGTACCCTTTTCCTCTGCCTTAACAAGAGTTAAGTAGTAAGAACCGAGAACCATATCCTGTGTAGGAACAGTTACGGGTTTACCGTCAGAAGGCTTTAAGAGGTTATTAGCCGCAAGCATAAGGAAGCGTGCCTCTGCCTGAGCCTCTGCAGAAAGGGGTACGTGTACAGCCATCTGGTCGCCGTCAAAGTCGGCGTTATATGCAGTACATACAAGTGGGTGAAGCTTAAGCGCTTTACCTTCAACAAGGACAGGTTCAAATGCCTGAATACCAAGACGGTGAAGTGTAGGCGCACGGTTAAGAAGAACAGGATGTTCTTTAATTACAAGCTCTAATGCATCCCAAACTTCAGCTGAAGCACGGTCAACCATCTTACGAGCAGTTTTAATATTTGTAACAATCTTGGTTTCAACAAGACGCTTCATTACAAAAGGCTTAAAGAGTTCAAGCGCCATTTCCTTAGGAAGACCGCACTGATACATCTTAAGCTCAGGGCCTACAACGATAACCGAACGGCCTGAGTAGTCAACACGCTTACCAAGTAAGTTCTGACGGAAGCGACCTTGCTTACCCTTAAGCATATCTGACAATGATTTAAGAGGACGGTTATTAGGACCTGTAACAGGCTTACCGCGTCTACCGTTATCGATAAGAGCATCAACAGCTTCCTGAAGCATTCTCTTTTCGTTGCGAACGATAATGTCAGGAGCGTGGAGTTCAAGAAGTCTTTTAAGGCGGTTATTACGGTTAATAACACGTCTGTAAAGGTCATTTAAGTCACTTGTTGCAAAGCGGCCACCGTCAAGCTGTACCATCGGGCGCAAATCGGGCGGAATTACCGGAATTACATCAAGAATCATCCACTCAGGACGGTTGCCAGACTGTCTGAATGCTTCTAAAACTTCAAGTCTCTTTAATATACGGATTCTCTTTTGACCAACACTCTCTTCAAGCTCAGCGCGAAGCTCAGCGCAAAGCTGTTCAAGGTCAATTTCCGAAAGCAATTCTTTAATTGCCTCAGCACCCATACCTGCCTTAAAATCATCTTCATATTTTTCGCGCATATCGTTATACTGCTTTTCGTTGAGAAGCTGTTTCTTCTCAAGCGGAGTAGTACCTGGGTCGGTTACGATATACTGTGAAAAATAGAGAACCTGTTCAAGAGCTTTTGGGGTGATATCAAGCACCAATCCCATTTTTGACGGGATTGTCTTGAAATACCAGATGTGTGAAACAGGGGCTGCAAGCTCAATAGTACCCATACGCTCACGGCGTACTTTAGCACGGGTTACTTCAACACCGCAGCGTTCACAGACCTTACCCTTGTAGCGAATACGCTTATATTTTCCGCAGTGGCATTCCCAGTCTTTTTGGGGTCCAAAAATGCGTTCGCAGAAAAGACCGCCCTGTTCGGGTTTTAAGGTGCGGTAGTTAATGGTTTCGGGCTTTGTTACTTCCCCGTGTGACCAACTTCTGATTTGTTCGGGAGATGCAAGTCCTATTTTTATGGATTCAAATTCAATTTCTGCCATTATATGCCCCTCCTTAATTATTGGTCATCGAACTCATCTGAGTTCTGTGTTTCTACAATATCTTCACCGTTTTCGTCCTGAAGGGTATAGCCTTCAAGTCCGTCAACAACGGTGTCTTCCTGAAATTCGCTCGGTTCAGGAATTGCGGGTGTGCCAAGGCCTATATCGTCATCATCAAATGACTGCTTGAGATCGATTTCCTCCTGGAACTTATCAAGCACCTTAACATCAAGACCTAAGGACTGTAATTCCTTAATAAGAACCTTAAATGATTCAGGAACACCAGGTGCCGGAATATTCTGACCCTTAACAATAGACTCATAGGTCTTAACACGGCCAACAACGTCGTCCGACTTAACGGTCAAAATTTCCTGCAAGGTGTAAGCCGCACCGTAAGCTTCAAGCGCCCAAACTTCCATTTCACCGAAACGCTGGCCGCCGAACTGTGCCTTACCGCCCAAAGGTTGCTGTGTAACCAATGAGTACGGACCGGTTGAACGTGCGTGAATCTTATCGTCTACTAAGTGATGGAGTTTGAGATAATACATATAACCAACGGTTACAGGATTATCAAACGGTTCACCTGTACGGCCGTCGAAAAGCTGTGTTTTAGCGTCTTCTGTAAGAGGAATGCGTGAGAAGTCGAGAGCGGGCGAATTCTTATACTTATAATCGTCTGCCTTAGTCTCAGCTTCTGCTAAACGGAAGCATTCGCGGATATCTTCTTCGTGCGCACCGTCGAATACAGGTGTGCAGATATGCCAGCCAAGCGCCTTTGCAGCGTAGCCCAAGTGTACTTCAAGCACCTGACCGATATTCATACGTGAAGGTACGCCCAATGGGTTGAGTACTATATCAAGCGGTGTACCATCGGGTAAGAAAGGCATATCCTCACTCGGTAAAATGCGGGACACAACACCCTTATTACCGTGACGACCAGCCATCTTATCACCGACAGAAATCTTACGTTTCTGTGCAATGTAGCAACGAACAACAACATTAACACCAGGGCTGAGTTCAGAAGAATTTTCTCTTGTGAATACCTTGACGTCAACGATTGTGCCGTATTCACCGTGAGGAACACGTAAAGAAGTATCACGAACTTCGCGTGCTTTTTCTCCGAAGATTGCGCGCAAAAGTCGCTCTTCTGCAGTAAGCTCGGTTTCACCCTTAGGTGTAACCTTACCAACAAGAATATCACCTGCAGTAACCTCTGCACCGATACGGATTATACCGCGTTCATCCAAATCCTTAAGCGCATCGTCGCCGACATTTGGAATATCGCGTGTAATTTCTTCCGGTCCGAGCTTTGTATCGCGGCATTCAATTTCATATTCTTCAATATGAATAGAAGTGTAAATATCTTCACGAACCAAGCGTTCGTTAATAAGAACCGCGTCCTCGTAGTTATAGCCTTCCCATGTCATAAAGCCGATGAGCGCATTTCGACCGAGTGATATTTCACCGCCCGAGGTAGCAGGACCGTCGGCAATAACCTGTTTTTCAGTGACCTTTTCGCCAATCTCAACAATAGGCTTCTGGTTAATACAGGTGCCATGGTTAGAACGCAAGAATTTAATAAGGTTATATTCATCAATTTCGCCGTTTTTAGCACGGATTTTAATTGTATCAGCCGAAACATAGGTAACTTCACCTGCGCGTTTAGCCAATACTACAACACCCGAGTCAACAGCGGCTTTATATTCCATACCTGTAGCAACAAATGGATTTTCGGGTTTGAGGAGCGGCACAGCCTGCTTCTGCATGTTTGAACCCATGAGCGCACGGTTGGTATCGTCATTTTCAAGGAACGGGATCATAGCAGTAGCCACAGATACTACCATCTTAGGCGAAACATCCATAAATTCAGCACGGCTGGATTCTACTTCCTGGAAGCCGTCACGGTAACGCGCATTAACCTTTTTGTTAACAAAGCATCCGTTTTCATCCAACGGTTCGTTTGCCTGTGCTACTACGAAATCGTCCTCTTCGTCAGCAGTCATATAAACAACTTCATCTAAAACTTTACCGTTTTCAACCTTGCGGAAAGGAGTCTCAATAAAGCCGTATTTATTAATTTTTGCAAATGTTGCAAGGTAAGAAATAAGACCGATATTAGGACCTTCGGGAGTTTCTATAGGACACATACGTCCGTAGTGTGTGTAGTGAACGTCACGAACTTCGAATGAAGCACGGTCTCTTGACAAACCGCCAGGTCCGAGAGCCGACAAACGACGCTTGTGTGTAAGCTCTGAGAGTGGGTTTGTCTGGTCCATAAACTGTGAAAGCGGTGAAGAGCCGAAGAACTCTTTAATTGCAGCCACAACAGGACGGATATTTATAAGGAACTGAGGTGTAATATTCTCAGCATCCTGAGACTGTAAGGTCATCTTCTCACGAACTACTCTTTCCATACGGGAAATACCTATACGGAACTGGTTCTGTAAAAGCTCGCCTACGCTACGGATACGGCGGTTGCCCAAGTGGTCAATATCATCAACAGAACCAACATTATGAGGAAGTCCTAAGAAATAGCTTATGGAAGCGAAAATATCATCAAGGCAGATGCTCTTGGGGATAAGGTCGTCACAGTTTTCAAGAATAGCTTCTTTAAGCTCTTCCTTGGTTGAACACTTTTCAAGCAATTCCCTTAATACATTTAAAGAAACCTGCTCATTAATACCAAGCTCGTCAAGCTCTGCCAATTCTTCGGCTGTGAAATCTGTAAAGTCAGCAAGATTTACCATACCTGAAGATAAAACCTTAACCTCGCTAACATTACCCTCATTATCCATTACATTAACATAAACATTGTTAACGCCCTTGGTTTCAATAAGATTAGCCAATTCCTTAGTAACAGTGGTATCAGCATCGCCTAAAATTTCACCTGTAATAGGATCGATAACAGGGCGCGACAAAACTGCGCCTACTATACGTGCGCCAATGCTTAACTTTTTATTGTATTTATATCTGCCCACACGGGAAATATCATAACGGTGGGGGTCAAAGAACAACTGCTCAATATAGCTTTGAGCGCCTTCAACTGTTACAGGTTCGCTCGGACGGAGCTTTTTATAAACCTCTATAAGAGCCTCTTCAACTGACTTTGTATCGTCAATATCCAATGTAGCAGCCAAACGCTCGTCCTCACCGAAAAGCTCTCTAATCTGGTCATTAGTAGCAATACCTAACGAACGAATAAAGGTGGTTAAAGGTAATTTACGGTTCTTATCAATACGAACATAAAGCACATCATTAACCGAAGTTTCATACTCAAGCCATGCGCCACGGTTAGGGATAATAGTAGAGGAATATAATCTCTTACCGGTCTTTTCATCGATCTTTACGGCATAATACACACCCGGAGAACGAACTAACTGCGAAACAACAGCACGCTCAGCACCGTTGATAACGAATGTACCCGATTCAGTCATAATCGGGAAATCACCCATTGAAACTTCGCTTTCTTTAATTTCGCCTGTTTCATTATTAACAAGACGTGCAGTTACGCGCAAGGGAGCAGCATATGTTGCATCTCTTGCCTTACATTCAGTTACGTCATACTTTGGTTTTTCGTCAAAACGATAATCAACAAAGCTTAATTGTAAATTTCCGCTATAGTCGGTTATAGCCGACATATCTCTGAAAACTTCCTTTAAGCCTTCTTCAACAAACCATTTGTACGAATCCTTCTGGATTTCAATAAGATTGGGCATATCAATGACTTCATTGATTTTAGAAAAGGTTTTCCTTTCGTTTTTACCCAACATAACCGGTTTTACCATTGAAGTTGATTCCATAGGTATTAAATCACTCCTCTGTAAATTTTACGGCGAAAGTGCGCCGAAACAGTGACAAAAAAGAGAAAAAATGTGCTTTTTTTCAAAATAAATTACGACCAGAAATTTTGAAAATAACGCACATTCCCCCATCTTCATTAGTAATTTACAATTATATACCAAAAAAATTTTTAAGTCAAGCACTTTTTCCAAAAAATTCATAAATTTTTCAAAAAACTTAAAAAACTGTTAATTCATACCGCGAAGCGAACACCTAAATTCCGAATTGCGCATTAAAAAACTCCGCTTACCCAAGCTTTGCCCGATAAGATATAGAAACTCTTTTCTCACTGCGATAGTCGTATATAAAATACTCCGAGCGATGAAAAAGGATTAAAAAAAGACCTTATGTTCCCATAAGGTCTTTTTTGTTCTATACTTATCGAGCGAAGCTTATTCTTCGGGCATTTCCCAGTTATGCCATACAGCCTGAACATCGTCATTTTCTTCAAGCATATCAATAAGCTTTTCCATTTTAACAATCATATCGCTGTCTTCGATGGTTGACATTGTCTGCGGAACGAACGCAACCTCTGCTGACAAGAATTTATATCCTTTTTCCTCCAAGGCATCACGGACTGCGCCAAGACTGTTAGGTTCAGTGGAAATTTCAAATATCTCGCCATCAAACTCAAAATCTTCAGCGCCTGCTTCAAGAGCGTCCTCCATAACAGTATCTTCTTCCAAGCCGTCTGCTTCGATAACTATCATGCCCTTTCGGTCAAACATAAATGTAACCGAGCCCGACTGACCGAGATTGCCGCCGCACTTATCAAAATAGTGACGCATCTCACCTGCGGTACGGTTACGGTTATCAGTCAAGGTTTCAACCACAACTGCTACACCGCAAGGACCGTAGCCTTCGTAAACCAATTCTTCGTAGTTTGTATTATCGCCCTCGCCTGCGGCCTTCTTAATAATTCTTTCAATATTATCATTGGGCACATTTGCAGCCTTTGCTTTTGCAATAACATCCTTAAGCTTGCTGTTTTCGTTAGGATTCGCACCGCCTTGCTTTACAACGACCGCGATTTCTCTGCCTATTTTAGTGAAAACCTTTGCTTTTGCAGCATCAGTCTTTTCTTTTTTTCTTTTAATGTTACTCCATTTACTATGTCCTGACATAATATCATTCCTTTCAACCCAATAATCTTATCACAAATCTTTGTTTTGTTCAAGGGCAAATTCTATAATTCTTTTTATATCTTCTACAGAAGAAATCTCGCCGCACATTCTGCGGATATTAGCAGCTCCCCGAAGCCCTGTCATATACCAAGCGGTATGTTTGCGGGATTCAAGAATTGCTACACGCTCATTCTTGTATTTTTTCATAAGTTCAACCTGTTTTAGCAAAACCTTAAACTTGTCCTCTAAAGCAGGCGGTGTATAGATATCGCCATTCATATAAGCATTAATCTCTTCAAAAACAAATGGATTCCCCTGTGCTGCACGGCCCACCATTACATAGTCACAGCCCGTTGTTTCATACATATATTTTGCTGATTTTCCGTCACAGATATCACCGTTTGCCACAACGGGAATACTTACAGCCTTTTTAACCTCGGTTATGGTCTTATAATCAATCCCAGGTGCATACATCTGCTTTCGTGTTCTGCCGTGTACGGTTATCATTTGAGCGCCTGCATTTTCGCATCTTTTGGCAAGCTCAGGTGCATTAATACAGTCACTGTCCCAGCCTGTCCGCATTTTAACAGTAACGGGAATATCCACAGCGTCTACCACCGCTTTGACAATTCTTTCTGCCAAAACTACATCACGCATAAGAGCACTTCCGCAAAGATTACCCGCAACCTTAGGTGCGGGGCAACCCATATTTATATCAATAAAGTCAGGGCAAAACTCAAGCGCAGTAAGGGCTGCTTGTGCCATAGTTTCAGGCTCGCGCCCAAAAAGCTGGGAGGCAGTAGGCTTCTCGGCGCGGGAGCAAGTCAAAAGACTGAATGATTTTTTATCCCCTAATGATACGCCTTTTGAGCTTGTAAGCTCGCCCACAGTAAATCCCGCGCCGTAACTAATGCATATTTCCCTCATAGCCCTATCGGCAACACCCGCCATCGGAGCTAAAGCGGCAAAACCTTTAATTTCAATGTTTCTAATCTTCATAATAAAAAATTATACCCAATAACTTTATTTGTGTCAATTATTTTATATAATATATATTTATATTAACATTTTTCATCATAAATGCTCTATTTTGCTTGAAATCAAGCGGGTCATATGGTATAATGCAAAAAAATGCCAAAGGAGCTGATTTTTATGAAAAATCCGTCGGTTATAAACATTGATGCAACACAAAAATTAGAAATCGCTAAATTTCGTGCCAACTATAGCAATCTTCATAAAGGCTATTTTGAAAAAGAAGCCGACGAGCTTCGCGCAAAAATTTTAGGTACAGGTAATACCGAAGAGTATTACGAAATAAAGGGAACAAAGTATTATGTTTCAACAAGTGGTGATGACAACAACGATGGCAAAACACCTGAAACCGCCATTAAGACTCTTGACCGCATAGATAAGCTCCAACTCGCCGAAGGTGATGCTATTTTATTTAAACGCGGCGATACCTTCCGCTTTGCGCGTACCATTGAAGTAAAAAACAATGTTACATACGGTTCCTATGGTGAAGGCCCAAAACCACAGCTTTTCGCCTCTCCCAAAAACTATGCCCTAAATGATAGTTGGCAAGAAGTAAAACCTAATATTTGGCAAATTCCGTTTGATTATAATCACGCAAGTGGCTGTGTTTTAGATTATGGTATGACAATCGGTGTTCAAAAATATAAGGGACTTGAAACCTTTGCAGAAAACGGCGACTACCATCACGACCTTGGTAACAAAACCTTTTACCTTTACTGTGATCTTGGCAAGCCAAATGAAGTGTATCATTCTATAGAAATAATGCCCACTATCAATCTAATGTTAATGCGCGGTAGCGAAAATATAGTGGTTGATAACCTTTGTTTTAAATATAGCAGTGGCTTTGGAATTACAGCTGCCGATATAAAGGGTAATATCACTGTTACCAACTGTGAATTTGGCTTTTTAGGCGGTCTTTGGACCAATCCCCAAAACAAAACCTTGCGCTTTGGCAACGCAGTTGAATTTTGGTGCGGTGGCAAAAATATTAACATCAGCAATAACTGGTTCTACCAAACCTATGACAGCGCTCTTACCTGGCAGGGTAACCGAGACGAATACACTTATGAAAACATTCACTACATAGGAAATCTTTTTGAATATAATAATGCCGATATTGAGTTTTTTGACGGCAAAAATGTTCTCTTAAAGGATTTCGTAATGAAGGATAATATAATGCGCTTTACAAGTATGGGTTGGGGCTCGCGCCCGAATGACGGCGCCTACCGAGGAATTGAAGGTTGTATCCGTGCAGTAACAGGTGGCGGTAGCCGTGTAATGAATGTACATAGCGCTTATTTCACCGATAATATTATCGACTGCCCTGCAAGACAGATTATCAACTGGAATATAAATCCTGACCAGCGAAAAACCATTCACGCTTCAGGCACAAAGCTTTATGTTAAGTCAGAGTACAGGACTTTAGAGCCTTGTCTTCAAGGGCTACAAACAGACCTTGAAACCCAACCCTATGACCGCAGATTTGCCGTAGGTAAAGACGAGCTTATAGAAATGTTCCCTCTCTTTGAAGACGGAGCAGAGATACATTGGGAAAAATAATATATTAAAAACTTTCCAACCTAATAAGGTTTTCTTCCTTGTAATAAAAAAAAAGGTATGCTATAATGCAAAAAAATGCTATAGCATACCCTTTTTCATTATAAAATTAAGGGGCAACGGAGGTATTTTATGAAAACAAACTTCAACCACAAAGGCTTTTTCCAAAAAGAAGCCGAAATTATGCGTGAAAAAATCTTAAACACCCCCAACACCGAAAAAATTTACGAAATAAAAGGTACAAAGTACTACATTTCAAACAACGGTTGTGACTGCAATGACGGTCTATCCCCTGAAACTGCTATCAAAAGTCTTGATGCAATAGATCTTTTACCTTTGAAAGACGGTGACGCTTTACTATTTGAGCGTGGTTCTACCTTCCGCTTTACAAACCAAGTAAACACCGTAAACGGTGTTATATACGGTTCATACGGCGAAGGCGAAAAGCCAAACCTATACGGTTCTTGGAGAAACTACGCAAAAGCAATATGGAAGCAAACCTCTAACCCTAATATATGGGAAAGTAACTGCTATAACGAACGCATCGGCGGCATTATTTTTGATGACGGAGAATATGTAGGCGTTTATAAGTGGAAGCTTGAAGACCTCACCGAAAACGAACACTTCTTCTTCAATAAATACTATAAAAAGATTTACATTTACTGTGACCGCGGTAATCCTTCGGATGTTTTCTCTTCTATTGAAATTATTTCCAATATCATGGGACTTAGTATGTCTGAAAATGACCACGACAATGTATTTGATAACCTTTGTTTCAAATACTTTTTCTTCCCCACATACTCTTACGGCAAAAATCACGGCATCACCTTTACCAACTGTGTATCAGGTTGGGTTGGCGGCTGCGAGGGCGGTCCTGTAAGACTTGGTAATGCTTTTAGCTCCTGGCTCGGCGGTGCCGATTTCACAGTAGAAAACTGCTGGATTTACCAAACCTTCGATTCGGCTATTTCTTGGCAAGGTTATTGCAGAAAAAACAATATGCGTTACGACTATAAAAATATCAATTATTCACATAATCTTTTCGAATACAACAACTGTGATATTGAATTTTTTGATAGAGAAGATGCAACCCTCGAAAACTTCAAAATGGAAGGCAACCTTATGCGCTTTACAAGTATGGGTTGGGGTACTACCACTGTCGAAGGTAAAATCCGCGGTATTGAGGGTTGTATTCGTGCGCACACCGATGGTATGGACAGCGTAAAGAGCACTACCTTCACTAATAATATATTAGACTGCCCTGCAAGACAGGTTATCAACTGGGATGTTGACCCTTGGCAATGGGAGGGCATTCACGCCAGCGGCACAAAGATTTACATAAAAGAATCCTACCGCACTTTAGAGAACTGCTTGCAAGGACTACAAACCGAAGAAGGCCAACCGCTCGCCCGCAGATTTGCCGAAAATTATGATGATCTTGTTGAAGGCATTAAAATCTTCGATAAAACCGCTTATGTACACTGGGAAAAATAAGCTTTAAAAGGTGATATTATGAAAACAAACTTTAACCGTAAAGGCTATTTTGATAAAGAAGCAAACGCAATGCGCGAGCGCATCCTAAACGCCCCGAATACCGAAGAAATTTACGAAATAAAAGGTACCAAGTACTACATTTCGAACAACGGCTGTGACTGTAACGACGGTCTCTCCCCGCAAACCGCTATCAAAACTATTGAACGTGTAGATAATCTTCCCTTGAAAGACGGAGATGCATTACTTTTTGAACGTGGCTCAGTTTTCCGTTTCACCCGTCAGTTTAATGCTGTAGGCGGTGTAATTTACGGTTCGTACGGCGAAGGTGAAAAACCGCAAATACTTGGCTCTTCTAAGAACTTTAAGTATGCCGTATGGAAAAAAACCGATAAAGAAAATATTTGGGAAACCAACCTTTATTATGACCGTGCCGGCGGTATTATCCTTAACGGCGGTGAATATGTAGGCGTTTACAAATGGAAGCTTGAAGACCTGACTGAAAACGACCATTTCTTCTTCAACAAATACTACAAAAAGTTCTACCTTTACTGTGATAAAGGTAATCCTTCGGACATTTTCGACTCTATCGAAATAAACTCTGATATTTTAGCCATTGCAATGGATGAAAATACCAATAACAATGTGTTTGATAACCTTTGTATAAAACACTTCTTCTATGGTATTTATCCGTACAATCAAAATGTTGGGATTACCATTACAAACTGTGAATTTGGTTGGAACGGCGGTACAGAAGGCGGTCCGGTAAGACACGGTAATTCCGTGCAAAGCTGGAACGGCGGCAGTGACTTTATTGTTGAAAACAACTGGTTCTACCAAACCTTTGACTCTGCACTTTCTTGGCAAGGTTATTGTTATAAAACAAACCGAACCTTCAATTATAATAATATTTCTTTCTCAAACAATTTGTTTGAATACAATAACTGTGATATTGAGTTCTTTGACAGCAAAGACACCACTCTCGAAAACTTCAGAATGGATAACAACCTTATGCGCTTTACAAGTATGGGTTGGGGTACTACCACTGTCGAAGGTAAAATACGCGGTATTGAGGGTTGTATCCGCGCTCATACCAACGGTATGGACTGGATAAAATCCAACTATTTCAGAAACAACATAATCGACTGCCCTGCAAGACAAATCATCAACTGGAATATTGACCCATGGCAGAGAAAAGAAATCTTCGCTTCGGGCACAAAGGTTTATGTGAAGAGCGAATACCGCACTTTAAACACCTGTTTGCAAGGTCTTCAAACCGAAGAAGGCCAAGAATATGACCGCAAGTTTGCCGTCGGTTATGACGAGCTTGTAAAATACTTCCCATTGTTTGAGGAAGGCGCAGAAATCCATTGGGATGAATAAATAAAAAAGCCAAGTGGTCACTTGGCTTTTTTACATTTTTATAAGGCTTACGATAAATAAATAAATTCCCATTATATAAATCGAAATATTCATTTTTCCCTTTATCGTGAGCAAAACTGCCATTATTATAAGTGCTGAAGCAAATATAACCGTTACAAATTTAAGCAAAAGAATTGCCTTATTTATATCGGTATATTTACATAAAATGCTGAAAAGCACCGTTCCGCCGTCAAGACCCTTTACAGGCAACAAATTAAATAATCCTATAAGAAGATTCACAAGTGAAAAAATAAGGGTTGTTCTATTTCCAAAGCAAATGTAGTTATAATAAAGTGTTCCAAACATCAAAAGATTAACCGCAGGGCCTGAAAGCGCCACTAAAATATCATTTTTATATCCCCGCGAAAATGAGCTTGTTATCTGCACCGAAGCAGGAATAAGCTTTATACTTTTAGGGGTACAGTCACAAATCCACATCATAAAAAGATGTCCGAATTCATGAAGCGTTACAGCAAAAAGCGTGGGTAAAGCAAAGCCTGTTTTGTCGGTAGCAAGCATAACAGTTATTACTGCGAAAAACAAAAAAGAAATATAAACCTGCGTCCCGAAAATCCTAAATTTCATCAGCCAAAACCTCACTGATTTTGGTATCACTCAAAATTTCTTCTCGGTAAAAATCTTTAATTTCTGCAAATACATCTTTAAAAAAGTATTTCATAATAATAACACTTAATAAAATAATTAAAACACACACACTTTGAACTATTACTGTCTTATAAAACCACTCAAAAAAAGTCATCTACTTTACTCCTTGTTAAAGCAAAAATTTTATGCTATACTTAATTTATATCAAACTTTAAGGTGATTTTATGCCCTTTTTACCCATAACAAAAAAGGAAATGAAAGAATACGGCTGGCAACAGCCTGACTTTATAATTGTAACGGGGGACGCTTATGTCGACCACCCGTCCTTTGGTACTGCTATAATCTCACGAGTTCTTGAAAACGAGGGATATAAGGTTTGTATTATTCCGCAACCGAGATGTGATGAAGATTATAAGCGCTTTGGGGCTCCCCGACTTGCTTTCCTTGTAAACGGCGGTAATATTGACTCTATGGTAGCCCACTACACTGCCGCCAAAAAGCGCCGCAGTGACGATGCTTACACCCCAGGCGGAAAAGCAGGCGCGAGACCTGACAGAGCAACTATCGTTTACTGTAAAAATCTCCGCAAAATTTATGGGGATGTGCCGATTGCGATAGGCGGTATTGAAGCATCACTCCGCCGTTTTGCGCACTATGATTATTGGGATGATGCTGTTCGCCCGTCTATTCTTATTGATTCTACTGCAGACCTTTTAATGTACGGTATGGGCGAAAAGCACATTGTAGAAATTGCAAACCGCCTGAATGACGGCGAAAAAATAACCGCCCTTACCAATATTTTAGGTACCTGCTACTGCGTAGAAAGTAAAAACTACACCCCCATTTCCAAGGCTCAGGAGTGTCCGTCTTTTGATATCGTAAAAGAACCCACCGAGCAAGGAAAAAAACAATATGCTATATCCTGTAAAATCCAGCAAACAGAGGCCGATGCTGTAAGGGGTAAAACCGTAATTCAAAAGCACGGGAATAAAATTTTAGTGCAAAACCCACCGATGCCTCCACTTAGCGAGCAAGAAATGGACAAGGTCTATTCCTTGCCCTTTATGCGTGACTATCACCCGTCTTACGAAAACTTGGGCGGTGTTCCCGGTATTGCAGAGGTTAAGTTTTCGGTTATTCATAACCGCGGCTGCTTTGGCGCTTGTAACTTTTGTTCCCTTGCCTACCACCAAGGCAGACAAATTACTGCCAGAAGTCACAAATCGGTTATCGAAGAAGCCAAAAAAATCACCGAAATGCCCGATTTCAAGGGGTATATTCACGACATAGGCGGTCCTACCGCAAACTTCCGTTTTCCCTCCTGTGATAAACAGGAAAAGCACGGGCTTTGTTCCGACAAGAAGTGCTTAGCACCTACTATGTGCCCTGCCGTAAAGGTTGACCACAGTGATTATCTTTCACTTTTGAGAGAACTTCGCAAACTTCCAAAGGTTAAAAAAGTGTTTATCCGTTCTGGTATTCGTTTTGACTTTCTTATAGCCGACAAGGACGAAAGCTTTTTCAAAGAGCTTGTAACCCACCACACAAGCGGACAGTTAAAGGTAGCACCTGAACACTGTTCAAACAATGTGCTTAAATATATGGGCAAACCGAATATTGAAATTTACAACAAATTTGAAAAACGCTTTTACGAGCTTACAAAATCGGCAGGCAAAAAGCAGTATTTAGTGCCTTATTTAATGTCTTCGCACCCAGGCAGTACAATAAACGACGCTATTGAACTTTCCCTTTTCTTAAAGCGCAACAATCTGCATCCTGAACAGGTGCAGGACTTTTACCCAACACCTGGCACAGTTTCAACCTGTATGTTCTATACAGGGATAGACCCTAACACTATGGAAAAGGTCTATGTTCCAAAAACTGCAAAAGAAAAGGCAGAGCAACGAGCACTTTTACAATACTTCAAACCCGAAAACCGCGAACTCGTACTCTTGGCGCTCAAAAAAGCAAAACGCTTTGATCTTATAGGCACAGGTAAAAACTGCCTTGCAGCCCCTCCTCGCGACCAAAAGAAAAACTATCAAAAGCCAAAGAAAACCATACGAAATATACACAAAAAGAAGAAATAACAAAACTTGGGTCAAAGGCTAAGCCTTTGACCCATTATTAATACCCGTCATTTCATTATATAAAAAGGCGACCGCTTGGTCGCCCTTTAATTTCGAATTATTCATTAGTCATTTTATAAGAAAGTCTTGTAAGACTATCTCCCAAATGAACATTTTCAACCTTTGCATCAGGATTATTTACTGCTATATCATAATGACTGAAGTTCCAGAAATTCTTAACCCCGAGTTTCATAAGCTGGTTAACTGTTTTCTCCGCCGCTTCTTTAGGAATACAAAGTATCGCCGCTTTCGGTAAATTTTCGCGGCAAAATTCATCAAGCGTATCGGTGCTTCTGACAGGTTGATTTTTAACAATCTGCCCTACTATCGATTCCTTAGCATCAAAAAGACCGATGAGATGGAAACCCTTAGATTCAAAGTTCATATGCATTGTAACGGCGCGGCCCAAATTACCAACACCTATCAATATAATGCTTTTGGGTTTATCAAGACCTAAAATATATGCAATTTCTTCCTGTAAAATGTCAATATTATAACCGTAGCCCTGTTGACCGAAACCGCCAAAGCAGTTAAGGTCCTGCCTTATTTGACTTGCGGTAAGCCCCATTCGCTCTGATAATTCACGCGAAGAAATCTTGGTCATACCAGAAGCCTTAAGCTCACCCAAAAATCTATAATATCTTGGTAGTCTTTTTATAACTGAATTAGAAATTATACCACCCATTGTGTTCTCCTGTATAAAAATAATACTCTCTTATATATTTTACTTCATCACCAAAATAAAGTCAATCTAAAAATATTTAAATAAAAGGCAAAAAATGTTTGACATATTTGTTTTCTTGTGATAAAATGTTTTAGCGTGAAATATTATGCAAAATTGTGTTTTGTCATAATTTTCATAAATTTTTAGAAAGGAGAGATTCAGTAGTGCCTACCTTTAACCAATTGGTTCGTAGCGGTCGTGAAACTATCGAAAAGAAGGCTAAAGCTCCTGCTCTTTTAAAGGGCTACAACTCAATGAAGCGCCAACTTACCGATAACGATTCACCGCAGAAGCGCGGCGTGTGCACAGCGGTTAAGACTTCCACACCTAAGAAGCCTAACTCTGCTCTTCGTAAGATTGCCAGAGTACGTCTTTCAAACGGTATCGAAGTTTCTGCTTACATCCCCGGCATCGGTCACAACTTGCAGGAACACAGCGTTGTTCTCATTCGTGGCGGACGTGTTAAGGACTTACCTGGTGTACGTTACCATATCGTGCGCGGAAGCCTTGATACACAGGGTGTTGCAAACAGAATGCAAAGCCGTTCAAAATACGGTGCAAAACGTCCAAAAGCAGGTGCAAAATAATTTTAGTAGACTTAATCTCTGCTGTTTTATCAAGCAGCGGCTTATATATATAATGTATAGCCTGATGCTTGGTGCCACGGGGAAGTCAACTCGAGTACCTATGATATCATCATTATGAAGGAGGGAAGCAAAGTGCCAAGAAGAGGCTTTATTGCTAAACGTGATGTATTACCGGATCCGCTTTACAATTCAAAAGTAGTTACACGTCTTATCAACAACGTTATGCTTGACGGTAAGAAGGGTGTTGCTCAGAAGATTGTTTACGGCGCATTCGACATCATCACCGAAAAAACCGGGAAGGATCCGCTTGAAGTGTTCGACGCTGCAATGGAAAATGTAATGCCCCAACTCGAAGTTAAGGCAGTACGTAAGGGCGGCGCAACCTATCAGGTTCCGTTTGAGGTTCGTCCCGAAAGAAAACAGACTCTTGGTCTTCGTTGGTTAACAACCTACAGCCGCAACCGTTCTGAAAGAACAATGAAAGAACGTCTTGCAGGCGAAATCTTAGACGCAGTTAACGGCTTAGGCGGTGCTGCTAAGAAGCGCGAAGATACTCACAAGATGGCTGAAGCAAACAGAGCGTTTGCACACTACAGATGGTAGTTCAAAAACTAAGACTTTATTACTAACCGCTTAAGCGGTATGGAGGTTTATATGCCAAGAAAGGTATCTCTTGAAATGACAAGAAATATTGGTATCATGGCTCACATCGACGCCGGTAAAACCACCACCACTGAGCGTATCCTTTTCTATACAGGTATCAACCGTAAGATGGGTGAAACTCATGACGGCGGCGCGACAATGGACTGGATGGAGCAAGAACAAGAACGTGGTATTACTATCACCTCTGCTGCTACCACCTGTTTCTGGAAAGACCATCGTATCAATATTATCGACACTCCCGGTCACGTTGACTTCACTGTTGAAGTTCAGCGTTCACTCCGTGTACTTGACGGCTCTGTAACCGTTTTGTGCGCAAAGGGCGGTGTTGAACCCCAGTCTGAAACCGTTTGGCGTCAGGCTGACGAATACCGTGTACCCCGTATGATCTATGTTAATAAGATGGACATTATGGGTGCCGATTTCTACCGTGTTCTCGGTATGATTAAAGAACGTTTTAACTGTAACGCAGTTCCGATTCAGTTGCCTATCGGCGCTGAAGACACCTTTAAAGGAATTATCGACCTTCTTAACATGAAGGCTATCGTATACTATGATGACCTTGGTAAAGATGTAAGAGAAGAAGAAATCCCCGAAGATATGAAGGAACTTGCAGATAAATACCGTACAGAGCTTGTTGAAAACATCGTTGAACAAGATGAAGAGCTTATGGAAAAATACTTCGAAGGCGAAGAGCCCTCTGTTGAGCAAATGAAGAAAATCATCCGTAAAGCTACTATCGCTAACGAAATGGTTCCGATTTGCTGCGGTACTTCTTACAGAAATAAGGGTGTTCAGCCCTTACTCGATGCTGTTGTTGATTTTATGCCCGCTCCAACCGATATCGAAGCTATTAAAGGTGTTAATCCTGATACAGACGAAGATGAAGTTAGACATTCTTCTGACGATGAGCCATTCTCTGCACTTGCATTCAAGATTGCAACTGACCCATTCGTTGGTAAAATCTGCTTCTTCCGTGTATATTCAGGTTCTGTTGATGCCGGTAGCGGCGTTTACAACTCTGTAAAACAAAACAGAGAAAGACTCGGACGTATTCTCCAGATGCACGCTAACCATAGAGAAGATATCGAAACCTGCTATGCTGGTGATATCGCTGCTGCAGTTGGTCTTAAGAATACCACCACTGGTGATACTCTTTGCGACGAGAAGCATCCTGTTATCCTTGAATCAATGAACTTCCCTGAACCCGTTATTCGTGTTGCTATCGAACCGAAGACAAAAGCAGGTCAGGAAAAGATGGGCTTAGCGCTTGCAAAGCTTGCTGAAGAAGACCCAACCTTTAAAGCTTACACCGATGAAGAAACCGGACAAACCATCATCGCTGGTATGGGTGAATTACACCTCGAAATCATCGTTGACCGTTTACTTCGCGAATTCAAGGTAGAAGCAAATGTTGGTGCTCCTCAGGTTGCTTATAAAGAAAGCATTAAGCAGTTTGTTGATCACGAAACCAAATATAAGCGTCAGTCAGGTGGTTCAGGTCAGTACGGTCACGTTAAGATTAAGCTTGAACCCAACGAAACAGGCAAAGGTTATGAATTTATCAATGCCGTTACTGGCGGTAGCATTCCGAAGGAATACATCCCCGCTGTTGATACCGGTATTAAGGGTTCACTCCAGGCAGGCGTTCTCGCAGGCTATCCTGTAGTTGACGTTAAGGTTACACTTTATGATGGTTCTTACCACGAAGTTGACTCTTCAGAAATGGCATTTAAGATCGCTGGTTCTATGGCTTTCAAGGAAGCTTGCCGTAAGGCAGAACCCGTATTGCTTGAGCCTATTATGAAGGTTACAGTAATCGTTCCTGAAGAATATATGGGCGACGTTATCGGCGACCTTAACTCACGCCGTGGCGAAATCCAAGGCTTCGAAGACCGCGCAGGTGTTAAACAGATTAACTCCCGCGTACCGCTCGGCGATATGTTCGGTTACGCTACAGACCTCCGCTCTAAAACACAGGGCCGTGGCCAGTATGTAATGGAACCCGACGGTTATAAGGAAGTTCCCAAGAGCATTGCTGAGAAGATTATCTCTTCCAGAGCAAAGAAAGACTAATTTAATACTTGAAATTTAAGTATTTATTTGGTAAACTATATTTATAAAATTAATTTGAATTTCTAAGGAGGAAATTTACAATGGCAAAACAGGCATTTGAAAGAAATAAGCCCCACGTAAACATTGGTACCATCGGTCACGTTGACCACGGTAAAACCACATTAACCGCAGCAATCACAAAGTTCCTTTCTCTTAAGGGTCAGGCTTCATTCGAAGACTATGCAAACATCGATAAGGCTCCCGAAGAAAGAGAACGCGGTATTACAATTAACACTGCTCACGTTGAGTATGAAACAGACGCTCGTCACTATGCTCACGTTGACTGCCCTGGCCACGCTGACTATGTTAAGAACATGATCACCGGTGCTGCTCAGATGGACGGTGCTATCCTCGTTATCGCTTCTACTGACGGTCCTATGGCTCAGACAAAAGAACACCTTCTCCTTGCTCGTCAGGTAGGCGTTCCTTATATCGTAGTATTTATGAACAAAACTGACTTAGTAGACGACGAAGAACTTCTCGAACTCGTTGAAATGGAAATTCGTGAAACTCTCGACAACTATGAATTCCCCGGCGATGATACTCCTATCATTAAGGGTTCTGCTTTCAAGGCTCTTGACAGCGCTTCTACCGATCCTGCTGATCCCATCTATGCTCCTATTAAGGAACTTATGGATGCTGTTGACAGCTACATCCCCACTCCTGACCGTAAGGCAGACCTTCCTTTCCTTATGCCTATCGAAGACGTTATGACAATTTCCGGTCGTGGTACTGTTGTTACAGGCCGTGTTGAACGTGGTCAGTTAAATGCTGGTGATGAAGTTGAAATCATCGGTCTTACTGAAGAACGCGCAAAGACTGTTGTTACTTCTATGGAAATGTTCCGTAAGACTCTCACATACTGTGAAGCTGGTGACAACGTAGGTGCTCTTCTCCGTGGCGTTGGTCGTGAAGATGTTGAACGTGGTCAGGTTCTCTGCAAACCCGGTTCTATCAACCCCCACACCAAATTCCATGGTCAAGTTTATGTATTAAGCAAAGAAGAAGGCGGACGTCATACTCCTTTCTTCAACAACTATCGTCCTCAGTTCTATTTCAGAACTACTGACGTTACAGGCGTTATCACTCTTCCTGCTGGCACTGAAATGTGCATGCCTGGCGATAACGTAGATATGGACGTTGAACTTATCACTCCTATCGCTATTGAAGAAGGTCTCCGCTTCGCTATCCGTGAAGGCGGCAGAACTGTTGGTTCAGGCGTTGTTACTGCTATCAACGAATAATTCTTAATTTAAGAATATTTCTTAAAACTGCAACTCCCGAAAGGCTATAACCTTTCGGGAGTTTTCTTATATAAAAATACAGCACCGCATTTCTGCGATGCTGTAAAATTTTCAAATATTTAATGTGACCAGTTTTCACTCTTACGGGCACTTGTCTTGCCTTCGGGTTTAATTTCACCCGCTTTAAGAAGCGAAACTTTAGTAAGGAACGGACCTATAAGCTCATAAATAAGAACCGAGAAAAGCGTAATATTAGCAATTAACGTGCCTTGTGCCCCCAACGCTTCTGCTTTAAGCGCCATACCAAGTGCAACACCTGCCTGTGGGAAAAGAGTAATACCAAGATATTTCACTATATTATTATCACACTTCATTGCGCTTGAACTTAACCTCGCACCGAAATATTTACCAAAACAACGGAAGATAATATATATCAAACCAATAAGGACGATAAATATATCGCTAAATACTGAAAGTTCAAGCTCGCTACCGCTTATAACGAAAAACAGAATAAACAACGGAGCAGTCCAACGGTCAACGCGATCCATAAGCTCTTCCGAGAAATCGCACACATTACAGAAAACTGTGCCGAGCATCATACAAACAAGCAAAGATGAAAATGCTATATGTACACCGCCTATATTAAATTCCAGCATAGAAAGTGCAACTGTTAAGAAAACGAACGTAACCGACATTGAAAGACGCTTTGAGCGTGAATGGAAAAATCTTTCGCAGAAATTGAACAAAAAGCCCATTGCAGCGCCTAATAAAAGCGATAATACAACTTCTACCAGCGGTTCGAGTATTACAGAAATTAAACTAACTTCACCCGAAATCAAGGCTTTTGCTATACCAAACGAAACCGCAAACAACACAAGTCCTACAGCATCATCAAGTGCTACTATAGGCAAAAGTATATCAGTAACAGGTCCCTTTGCCTTATATTGCTTTACAACCATCAAGGTTGCCGCAGGTGCTGTTGCGGAAGCTATTGCACCTAAAACAATTGCTGCTGAAAGCGGAAGCTTATCGGGTATTAAAAAGTGAAATCCTATAAGCGCGGTATCAACCACAAGGGTTGTAAACACTGCCTGAACTACACCGATAACCGTCGCTTGCTTACCTATCCTTTTAAGCTGTGACAGACGAAACTCATTACCGATTGAAAAAGCAATAAATCCCAACGCTGTATCCGACAGTAAGCGATAGGTCTTTATGCTGTCCATACTTGTAAAACCTAAACCTTCAACCCCTAATGCACCAAGACAGTATGGGCCGATAAGAATACCTGCCACAAGGTACGCCGTAACAGCTGGAAGCTTTACTAATTTTGCAAGTCTTGAGAGCATCAATCCTGCGAATAGTGCTACAGAAAGACTTAAAAGAATATACATTCTATCATCCCCTTAAATTTAAAAACCGTAAATAATTATACTACCAAAATAGTATAAAAACAAGTCTTTTTTAAGCATTTTCGTCCAATAAAAAAATTATTATTTTTTATAAAATTTTGCAAAAAAAGTATTGACAAATTTTGGTGTTAATGGTATTATATCATAGTAGTTAGCATAAGCTAATTAATTTTTATGCTTTTCAGTTAGCCCCAACTAACTGATATCGTTTAAAGGTGATAAGAATGAACTTAACGAAAGTAGAAGAAGGAAAAGAATATATTATTAAAAGTATCGAAACCGAAGATGAAGAATTAAATGCTTTCCTTTTCTCGCTCGGTTGTTACTCGGGCGAGCCTATCACCGTTGTTTCCCGCAAAAAATATAGTTGCGATGTATCTATTAAAGACAGCAGATATAATATCGATAATCAATTAGCTGAAGCTATTATAGTTGAATAAAGATAATACGGCTGGAAACAGCCGATTGTTTTTGAGTTTCAGTTAGCATAAGGTAACTGAAGTTTCTGATTATATATTAGGAGGAAAATGAGAAATGAGAATTGCTTTAACAGGTAATCCGAACAGTGGTAAAACTACAATGTTCAACGCGCTTACAGGTAGCAACGAAAAGGTTGGTAACTGGGCAGGTGTTACCGTTGACAAAAAAGAACACACTATTAAAAAAAGTTTTTACGAAGGTACAGAGCCGCTTATTGCAGTAGACCTTCCGGGCGCTTATTCTATGTCACCTTTCACAAGTGAAGAAAGTATTACAAGCAGTTATGTAAAGAACGAAAACCCCGATGTTATTGTAAACATTGTTGACGGTACAAACCTAAGCCGAAGCCTTTTCTTCACAACACAGCTTTTGGAACTCCAAATTCCTGTTGTTGTAGCTCTTAACAAAACGGACATCAATAAAAAGAAGGATACAAAAATTGATGTAGCAGCTTTGAGCGAAAAATTAGGCTGCCCCGTTGTTGAAACTGTTTCAACTTCTACCGATGGATTAAGTGAAGTTATAAAGGTTGCTGTAGAACAAGCTAGCAAAAAGCAAACCGCTCCCTATGTTCAGGATAATATTGACCTTACCGACAAAAAGGCAGTAGAAGCGGCTGACAGAAAGCGTTTTGCATTCGTAAATAAAATTGTACAACAGGTTGAAACCCGCAAAATTCTTACAAAGGATAAGAACTTCGGCGATAAAATCGACGCTGTGCTAACAAACAAATGGCTTGGAATTCCGATTTTTGCGGTTGTGATGTTCCTCGTTTTCCAGATTTCTCAGGCTTGGGTTGGTCCGTGGATCGCCGAAGGATACGAATTTGAAAACGGCACCGTTATTCCAGGACTTGTAACCCTTATAGAAATGTTCCAAGGTTGGATTGGCGGACTTCTCTCAAATGCAAACCCACTTTTATACGCGCTTCTTGTTGACGGTGTTATCGGCGGTGTAGGTGCAGTTGTAGGCTTCTTACCGCTTGTAATGGTAATGTACTTCCTTATAGCACTTCTTGAAGACTGCGGTTATATGTCACGTGTATCGGTAGTGCTTGACCCTATCTTCAAAAAAGTGGGTCTTTCGGGCAAATCGGTTATCCCGTTTGTAATCGGTATCGGTTGCGCTATCCCAGGTGTTATGGCAAGCCGTACAATCCGTAATGAACGCGAACGCAGAGCAACCGCAATGCTCACACCATTTATGCCTTGCGGCGCTAAAATTCCTGTAATCTCATTATTTGCAGGCGCATTTTTCGATAATGCAGGTTGGGTAAGCACCCTTATGTACCTTTCCGGTATTGTTCTCATATTCTTTAGCGCATTACTCATCAATAAAATTACCGCTCACAAGGTTAGAAAATCCTTCTTTATTATCGAACTTCCCGAATATAAAGTCCCGTCTTTGTGGGGCGCATTTAAATCAATGTGTTCACGCGGTTGGGCTTACATAGTAAAAGCTGCTACAATTATTCTCCTTTGCAATACCACAGTTCAAATTATGCAGACATTTAACTGGCAATTTACCGCTGCCACAAGCGCAGACACTTCTATCTTAGCTTCTATTGCAAGACCGTTCGCTTATCTGCTTATTCCTGTTGTTGGTGTGCTTTCTTGGCAACTTGCCGCCGCCGCAGTTACAGGCTTTATTGCAAAAGAAAATGTTGTAGGTACTCTTGCTGTTTGTTTTGCAATTACCAACTTTATTGACACCGAAGAATTAGCTTTAATGGGCGGTGCAAACGAAGTTGCTTCTACTTTGGGACTTACAAGTGTTGCTGCTTTGGCATACCTTATGTTCAATCTCTTCACTCCTCCCTGCTTTGCCGCTATCGGCGCTATGAACAGTGAAATGAAGAGCGCAAAATGGCTTTGGGGCGCTATTGGTTTCCAACTCGGTGTTGGTTTTACGATAGGTTACCTCGTAAATACAATCGGCACACTTATAATTGATGCTTCAGCACTCCACATCGGCGGCGCTATTGGCGGAGGTATCGCAGTTGTAGTGTTTATCGCAATACTTGTTTATCTTTGCTGGAGTGCCGAAAAGAAACTTCAAGTAGAATACGCTTTAAAAGGCGAAAAAGAAAAGGCTCGTGTTTAAATTATGGAAAACTTTATAATAATTGCCATTCTTTTAGCAATAGTGGGATTAGCCGCAGGATATGTCATTAAAGCCAAAAAAAGCGGCAAAAAATGTATTGGCTGTCCCGATTGCTCGGCTTGCTCTAAAAAAGGCAACAACTCCTCCTGCTGTTGTAACAGCCAAAAAAACTAATTTTTTCTTATCTCCAATAGATTTACTAAAGAAAACCGACTTGAAAAATTCAAGTCGGTTTTCTGTTTCTTGACACAAAGACATAGCTATATTATAATTAATTTGTAATTAAACCTCTGGCGAAAAATACCTGTTCTTAACCAAAGATACATACTTATCTCCAGAAACTATTATATGGTCAATCAGTTTGATACCCATTGACTTTAGGGTGTAAGCCAAACTCTTAGTTGTATCAATATCTGTTTGACTGGGAGTCAAAATACCGGTCATATGATTGTGAGAAATAACAACATAAGTCGCGTTGTGCTTAAGCGCTTTCTGTACAACATCCTTAACCTCGAAAGAAACATTAAGCGTATCGCCTTTGGAAAGAATATCACAAGAAATCAGATTTCCCAATTCATTAAGACTTGTCAGCATAAACACTTCTTTGCCGTAGCCCTGATGCCTTTCCACTAAATATTCACAAAGCTGTTCTACACTTGTAAACTCTCGGCGGTTGGCATTTCTATCGGCTGTATATCTTCTGGAAATCGGCAATATCATCTTTATAAGTGTAACCGCTCTCTCGGTCATACCCTTTACCTGAAATAAGGAATCCGCATCAGCTTCAAGCACGGCGGTTAAAGAACCAAAAGTATCTATAAGTGCATGGGCTAATTCATTTGTATCCTTTTGTGATATTCCATAAAACAGTAATGCTTCCAAAACCTTATGGTCAGGTATGCTTTCGTGAAAATCCAGTGTAATAAGTTCTTTACGAAGACGTTTTCTATGCCCAGCATGTGGATTTTCCGCCATATTTAACACACCTTTCCTTGCAAAATTCGACAAAATAAATTACATTTATTATATACCACCACGCACTATATTTCAAGTACAACAAAGGATTTATAATGAAAGAATTTACAATTACTAAAAATGATGCAACCCTCCGTCTTGACAAGTTTATAACCAAAACCTGCCCCACACTGCCAAGCTCGCTTATGTTTAAATACATTCGCACCAAAAGAATTAAAGTCAACGGAAAACGTGCCCAAATTAACACACGACTTCAAATCGGCGATATTGTATCAGCTTATATAAATGACGATTTTTTTGTAGAAGCAGCACCCAAGTACGATTTTCTTTCGGCGCCTAAGAAGTTAGATATTGTTTACGAGGATGAAAATATCCTTTTAGCTAATAAAAAGCAGGGTCTTTTGGTTCACCCTGATAAAAACGAATACGGCGACACGCTTATCTCCCGTATTCAACATTATTTGTATGATAAAGGCGAGTACAACCCTAAAGACGAAAATAGTTTCCGTCCTGCTCTCGCAAACCGTATTGACCGCAATACAGGCGGTATCGTAATTGCAGCAAAAAATGCTGAAGCCTTGCGTATTTTATGCGATAAAATAAAATACCGAGAGATTGATAAACACTATCTGACAGTAGTACACGGCACACCTAAACAAAAAACCGCCATTCTTGAAGGCTTTTTGGAAAAGAACGAAGAAAAAAACAAGGTTTATCTTTCCAATAAAAAGAATGACAGTAATAAGACCGTAAAAACCAAATACACACTGCTTGAAAGCAAGAACAATCTCTCGCTTTTAGAGGTTGAACTACTTACAGGAAGAACCCATCAGATAAGAGCGCATATGGCATCTATAGGCCACGCGCTTTTAGGTGACGGTAAATACGGAAAGCTCAAAGAAGACAAAAAAATGGGTTTCAACAAACAGGCCCTTTATTCATATAAACTGACCTTTAATTTTAAAACAGATGCGGGAATTCTTAATTACCTTAACGGTAAAACCTTTACTGTAGATGAAGTATGGTTTGCGAAAGAACTGTTTAACTACAATATATAACCCGATTTATCTGTGGCTTGAGATTAAGATGTAAAAAAACAAACCCCGAGTTAAAACTCGGGGTTTTAATATTATTAGTTAGTAACTGTAAGCTCGGTTTCCTTATCAAAGATATGAATCTTTTCAGGTTCGATAGCAATCTTAATCTTGTCACCAGGACGAGCAGTGTTTGTAGGAGCAACACGTGCATTGATAGACTGACCTTCACAATCCATATAAAGATAGGTTTCAGCGCCCATAAGCTCGGTAACTTCAACCTTAGCTTCTACAACGCCTTCCTTGTACTTAGCAACAAGGTCTTCTTCGTTATGAACGTTTTCAGGACGGATACCCATAATAACTTCCTTACCAACATAAGCATCAAGGCAGTTGTCTTTATTCTTGCTTGCAGGAAGTTCGATCTTGTACTTAACACCTGCGCGTGTTTTAGTATCTTCTGAACCAAATTCTACAAAGTATTTATCGCCATCCTTAAGGATAACAGCATCGATAAAGTTCATCTGAGGTGAACCGATGAAGCCTGCAACGAAGAGGTTGCAAGGATAGAGATAAAGGTTCTGAGGAGTATCAACCTGCTGAACAACACCGCTCTTCATAACAACGATACGAGTACCCATTGTCATAGCTTCGGTTTGGTCGTGTGTTACATAAATAAAGGTTGTACCTAAACGTTGATGGAGTTTTGAAATTTCGGTACGCATCTGTGCACGAAGCTTTGCGTCCAAGTTTGAAAGAGGTTCGTCAAGTAAGAATACCTTAGGTTCACGAACAATAGCACGTCCGAGAGCCACACGCTGACGCTGACCACCTGATAAAGCCTTAGGCTTACGCTCAAGAAGATGTTCAATATCAAGGATGCGAGCAGCCTCTTCAACACGGCGGCGAATTTCATCCTTCGGAGTTTTGCGAAGCTTAAGACCGAAAGCCATATTGTCAAATACAGACATATGGGGATAAAGAGCATAGTTCTGGAAAACCATTGCGATGTCGCGGTCCTTTGGTGCTACGTCGTTGATAAGACGGTCGCCAATGTAAATTTCACCTTCGGAAATTTCTTCAAGACCTGCAACCATACGAAGAGTTGTAGATTTACCGCAGCCTGAAGGGCCTACGAAAATGATGAATTCCTTGTCCTTGATTTCAAGGTTGAAATCGATAACCGCGGTAACACCGCCAGGATATCTTTTGTAAACGTTACGTAATGATAGACTTGCCATTTGGGGACTCCTTTTTAAAAATATTATTTAACACACTTATTATAACAAATCAGGCAAAAAATTACTATGCAAATTATATCCAATGTTGCTATTAATAATTTGGTTGAAATGACAATAATTATTAAGATTTTGTAAAAATAGCCGAAATTTCGTTATCTGTCAATAAAACACACTGCCCACAAGGTAAATTTTCAGGCAAAGTAAGACTACCCATCGCTGTTCGTGTAAGCTCGTTTACACCAAGACCTACCGTGCCAAACATACGCTTTATCTGGTGGTATTTCCCCTCGCTTATAATAATTTGTGCCTTGTTATCAGGCAAAGCCTTAAGCCTTGCGCTTTTACAGACTGTACCGTCCGCAAGGGTTATACCATTTAAAAAAGCTTCTTCCATTTCCCTTGTAACTTCACCGTCAAGTGTAGCGATATAGGTCTTGTCCACATTTTTATTAGGCGCTATTGCCCTATGCGCAAAATCGCCGTCGTCGGTTATAATGAGAAATCCTGTAGTATCCTTATCCAGTCTTCCGACAGGGAAAAGCCCATTTCTTTTCCATTCAGGCGGTACTAAATCAACAACGGTTTTTCGGTTTTTATCATTAGATGCCGAAAGCACCCCTTTGGGCTTATTCATAAGAATATAAATGAACTTTTTATATTCTAATTTATGTCCTTCAAAAACAATCTGGCTGTCAATATTTACAAGCTCCGACGGGTTGCGCACAACCTGTCCGTCAACAATCCCTTTGCCACGGCGTATACCTATTCTTGCATCCTTACGGGAAATATTCATCTGATTTGCAATTATTTTATCAAAACGTTCACTCGGCATTTTTATTCCCTTTAAGCGCGGTCATTTCGCCTTCAACACTCAAGTCAGCTATATCCCCGCCTATTAACTTATCCTTATATACCATTAAATTAACCACTTTGTCATCTGTTGTCCTATATGTATACACCGTTACTTGCTTTCCGCAAAAAGCCGTCAAATCAAAACCCGCTGTCCGTTGCAACGTATTGTAATTTTTGTATACATCACTGAATTCCTGCGGAATAACTACCTGTTTTTGCTCAAATTCATCGCTTTGTAAATCAACACCTAAAGTACTGATAAACTGCACCCTTTGAGCGTTGGTCGAAATTTCAATTCCATTGGCTTTAACTGATAAATACTGCGTAATTAAGATAAAAGCCAAAACAACAGCGCAAAAAATAATAAATATTCGCTTTTTAGTAAGTGTAATATACATTATAATAACCCCTTTGTATATTTTATTATACGGGGAGTTTGTTTATTCACCGATAATGCACACCGCATGAGCAGATATACCCTCTAAGGCACCTGTAAAACCTAATCCTTCTTCGGTGGTTGCCTTAACATTTACACAATCAACACTAATATTACAATCATTTGCAATATTTTCCCGCATTTTTGTGATATAATCCGCCATTTTTGGCTTCTGGGCGATGACAGTAGCATCAATATTTCCTATTTTATACCCATTTTCCTTAAGAAGTTCAACTGTTCTTCTCAGCAAAATCCTGCTGTCTATATTAGAAAACGAAGCATCATTATCAGGAAAATGCTTACCAATATCGCCGAGAGCCGCCGCTCCCAAAAGTGCATCACAAACCGCGTGCAAAAGCACATCGGCATCGGAATGTCCTAAAAGCCCTTTTTGGAAAGGAATCTCAACGCCGCCGATTATACACTTGCGGTCATCAGAAAATTTATGAACATCATAGCCGTGACCAATTCTTATCATTCTTCTTCCTCGCTTAATAAAGCTTTCGCTAAAATTAAATCTTCCTTTGTCGTAATTTTAATATTTTTATAACTACCCTCAGTTACAAAAACCGAATAACCTGCCGCCTCCATAATCGAAGTATCATCGGTAAAGGTTGAAACATTCATATTCTCTGTGGCTTTTAAATAATCTTCAACCCTGACGCCCTGCGGAGTTTGTACCGAAACAAGATTTTCACGCTCTACAGTATTTAATACCCTGCCGTCGCTATCAATCTTTTTTATTGTATCCTTAACTTTTACAGCGCAGGCCACTGCGGGATATTCCTCCAGTGCCTCTATTACCGATCCGATAATTTCATCGTCAACAAACGGGCGTGCGCCATCGTGAATGAGTACTTTATCAGCATTTTCAGGAAGTCTTGCAAATCCTTTAAGCACTGACTCCTGACGACTGTTTCCACCGCAGACAATGTCCGATAGCTTGGTTATCATATATTTTTCACAAAGCATCTGAATGTGGAACAAATCCTCTGTCCTAACAACTAAAATTATGTTAGAAATACCAGCGCAATTTTCAAATGCCTTTAAGGTTCTTATAATAACAGGTACCGAGCCGATTTCCGCCAACTGCTTATTAGTGCCGTTCATTCTTGAAGATGCACCCGCAGCCACTACAATAACAGGTACCGAGCCTTTGTTTTCGCATATACTGTAATCTAATTTTAATTCAGTTTTATTCATCTTTTAATACCTTTTTAAACAATTCACTGAATATTATTGCCAAAACGGCGCCCACACACCAACCGCAAATAACATCACTGAAATAATGAACATTAAAATAAATACGGGAAACACCCATCATAATCGGGAATAAAAGTAATACTCCAAAGGTCATACCTTTTTGAAATTTGGTCTTGCATAAAGGCAAAATGCAGAAAGCGAGCATCAGATAAATTGCCATATTATTCATAGCATGGCCGCTTGGAAAACTAAAACCGCTTGCAACCACAAGTCTTTCCACAGGCCTTGCGCGCTTTATTATATTTTTAATTATCTTGTTAAGTAATGTTGAGGTTATAGCTGTGCAAGCGACAGGAATGCCCACCCTTTTGCTTGTTATGGGCAACAACACAAGTGCAGAAATAATTATAATATCGGGAATGGTATCCCCTAACACTGTAAATGAATAAAACAACTCGCCGATTTCACCATTTGGATTAATAAATTTAGGAAGCCACCTCTCGAATCCTTCAATCATTCCCGAAAATCCGAGATATGCCACCGCCGTAAAAATTAACGCCAGAATACAAATGCTAATAATTTTACTCTTTTTCATTTAAACCTCACTAAATACAAAAAGCCGCACGGACTGTGCGGCCTTTATTTTACGCTTATTCTTCGGTTTCTTCTGGGCAGCAATCGCAACCCTCACAGTCGCAACCTTCAAAATCAAATTCAAGCTCTGTTCCGCAGTTAGGGCAAACCATACCCTCTTCTTCGAGCATGCTCTCATCAAGATAGATTATATCATTGCAAGCAGGACATTCGATTTCATAAACCTCATCATCACAGCAATCGCAATCACAGTCACAGTCGCAATCATCATCCTCATCGTCTTCATAAATGAAGTCTTCGAGTTCTGCCAAATCTTCGTCAACTGCATCAATTTGTTCAATGATTTCTTCACAGCTATCTTCGATATCGCAAATTTCTTCTGTAATATCGCCAAGCAAATCAATAATAGCGTTTAAAATCTTGCCTTCGTTTGTGCTGTCATCAAGCTTTAAGCCTTCAGCCAAGCCTTTAATATAAGCAATCTTTTCACAAATATCCATTATTAAATCCTCCGAAAATTCTATGCGCGTTCCATATATTCGCCGGTGCGGGTATCAATTCTAACCATATCACCCTCATCAATGAAGAGCGGTACGCGGATTTCTGCGCCGGTTTCAACTGTAGCAGGCTTTGTTGCGTTAGTAGCAGTGTCACCCTTAAAGCCAGGATCAGTTTTTGTAATCTGAAGTTCAACAAATGTAGGTGGTTCAACGCCGAAAACCTTACCTTTATAGGATAAGATTTTGCAAACCATATTTTCTTTAACAAACTTAAAGTTATCGCCAAGCTCACTGCCGTTAATCGGTTCAAGCTCATAGGTTTCCTGATCCATAAAGTAATAAAGGTCACCATCGTTGTAAGAATATTCCATATCCTTTCTTTCAACAAAGGCGGTAGGGAATTTTGCTGTAGGGTTATAGCTCTTTTCAATTACTGAGCCTGTAATAACATTCTTAATCTTTGTTCTTACAAAAGCCGCGCCCTTACCAGGCTTTACATGTTGGAATTCAACAACCTGAAGCACATTACCGTCTTCCTCAAAAGTAACTCCGTTTCTAAAATCTCCGGCACTAATCATAATAATCCTCCAAAATGAATTTTTTCTATAATATTATAAGCCTTTTTAGCGCTTTTGTCAAGGTTAAGTGTGTGTTCGTCACTATTTATTTCCAAATAATTAAAGTGTACAAAAGATATTGAAAACTTGAAAATTTATGATATAATTAAAACATGAAATTAAAGGAGCAGATAAATGATAACCAAGGATATAAAATATGTTGGCGTTAATGACCATGAAATTGACCTTTTTGAAGGTCAATATATCGTACCTAACGGAATGGCGTACAACTCATACATTATAAAAGACGAAAAAATCGCAGTAATGGACTCGGTTGATATAAATTTTGCAGACACTTGGCTTAATAACATTAAAGCTGAGCTTGGCGAGAGGAAGCCCGACTATCTGATAGTACAGCATATGGAGCCTGACCACTCGGCAAGCATTACCGCTTTTACCAAAGAATACCCACAGGCTGTAATCGTAGCAACCGATAAAGCGTTCACAATGATGAACAAATTCTTCGAAACCGATTTTGCCGATAACCGCCTTGTTGTAAAAGAGGGCGACTCTCTGGCACTTGGTAAACACACATTATCTTTCATAACCGCGCCAATGGTTCACTGGCCTGAGGTTATGATGACCTATGACAGCACCGATAAAGTGCTCTTCTCTGCTGATGCTTTTGGCAAATTCGGCGCTCTCGACTGTGAGGAAGACTGGGCTTGTGAAGCACGTAGATACTATGTGGGAATCGTCGGAAAATACGGCGTTCAGGTGCAGGCAGTACTTAAAAAAGCCGCCGCATTGGATATAGAAATTATATGTCCTTTACACGGCCCTGTGCTAAACGAAAACCTTGGATATTACCTTGATTTATATAATATCTGGTCCTCCTACGGTGTTGAAAGTGAGGGTGTTTTAATCTGCTACACTTCTGTTTACGGCAACACTAAAAAAGCAGTAAATCTTTTAGCGGAAGAGCTTGAAAATCTCGGCTGCAAAAAAGTGGCTGTAAATGACCTTGCACGCTGTTATATGGCAGAGGCTGTGGAGGATGCTTTCAGATACGGAAAAATTGTTTTAGCCACCACAACCTATAACGGCGGTATTTTCCCCTTTATGCACACCTTTATAAATGAGCTTTTGGAACGCGGATTTAAAAACCGTAAAATCGGTATCATCGAAAACGGAAGCTGGGCGCCTGTTGCCGCAAATACAATTAAAAAGATGCTTGAAAACAGCAAAAACCTAACCTTTGCGGATACGACAGTTACAATACATTCTGCTGTAAAAGAAGATACAAAGGAACAAATTAAAAATCTCGCAAAAGAAATAATTTGATTTTATTGCAAATATAACAACTTATATGATATAATTTAAAAAATAAATTAAAAAAGGAGTTTTTACAATGGCAAATAAATATGCAGGAACAAAAACTGAGAAAAATCTCGAAGCTGCTTTTGCAGGTGAATCTCAAGCTCGAAACAAGTACACCTATTATGCTTCAAAGGCTAAAAAACAAGGCTTTGAACAAATTGCCGCACTGTTTTTAAAAACAGCCGACAATGAAAAAGAGCATGCTAAAATGTGGTTTAAAGAGCTTCATAACGGAGTTGGCGATACAAAGGATAACCTTTTAGACGCTGCCGAAGGCGAAAACTACGAATGGACCGATATGTACGACGGCTTTGCAAAAACAGCCGAAGAAGAGGGCTTTACAGAGCTTGCCCGTAAATTCCGTTTAGTAGCCGCTATTGAAAAGCATCACGAAGAACGCTACCGTGCGCTTCTTAAAAATATTGAGCTTGCAGAAGTTTTCGAAAAGAGTGAGGTAAAAGTTTGGGAATGCCGTAACTGCGGTCATATCGTAGTTGGTACTAATGCACCTGAAATCTGCCCAACCTGCGATCATCCACAAGCTTATTTTGAAATTCATGCCGAAAATTATTAAATTTTGGTAACACTACTTTTTAAGGAGGTAATTGAAATGAAATATGTATGCGATATCTGTGGTTATGTATATGACGAAGAGTTAGGCGATGCTGATAACGGTATTGCACCTGGCACAAAATGGGAAGACCTGCCTGAAGATTGGGTTTGTCCTCTTTGCGGCGTAGGTAAAGAAAACTTTTCACAAGAATAATAAAGTGTCTCATAAGCGGTGCGAAAATTTTTGCACCGCTTATATTTTTTTGTTATTTTTTTGAAAAATTTAGTGACATATTAACTTATTAGTGGTATAATTTATTATGTATATGAATAATAGGGGGATAATCGGTTGAAACTGCTTGCTATTGACGGTAACAGCATCATAAACCGTGCCTTTTATGGCATAAAACTTTTAACTACTAAGGACGGTCAGTACACCAACGGTGTATATGGCTTTATTAACATTTTGCACCGTCTTTGTGAGCTTGAAAACCCCGACGGCGTTGCTGTCGCTTTTGACCTTAAAGCGCCAACCTTCCGCCACGAAATGTATCCTGAATATAAAGCAGGCAGAAAAGGTATGCCCGAAGAGCTTCGCAGCCAGATGCCGATTTTAAAGGAATGGCTAACCTTAGCAGGCTATACCTGTATTGAATGTGAGGGTTTCGAAGCTGACGATATCTTAGGCACGCTTAGTACCCTTTGCGAACAAAGCGGTAATGAATGCGTTATTTCCACAGGTGACCGTGACTCCTTACAGCTTATATCCGATAAAACACGCGTTTTACTTGCCGCAACAAAAATGGGCAAGCCCGAAATTTTCAACTACACAAAGGAAGCCCTTTTCGAAAAATATGGGCTTACGCCTGAAGAAATGATTGAGCTTAAAGCCCTTATGGGTGACTCTTCGGATAATATCCCTGGTGTTGCGGGCGTTGGTGAAAAAACCGCAACCGACCTTGTAAGTCGTTTTCATAATATCGACTATATTTACGAAAATATTGAAACCATTGATATTAAAGACAGTGTCCGCAACAAGCTGATTTCGGGCAAAGACTCTGCATTTTTAAGCCGAAACTTAGGTACTATCTGCAAAACCGCTCCCATAAATAAAGATATTGAGCATTACAAAACCAGACAAGCAGATACCTGCGAACTTGCCCGCCTGATGACAAGGCTTGAATTTTTTAAGCTGATGGAAAAAATGGGATTAAAGGCAGATAACGCTCCCGCTGTCCCCACAACCGAAAGCAAAACAAAAATAACTGTGTGTGATACCGTAACTCTCACCGATACTGCAACCATTTATTGCGAAAACGGAGAATATGCAGTTGTAAGTGCAAATAATGTTTTCCGTTGCGATAAAAATTCAATAAGAGAAATTTTTGAAAATGAGAAAATTTCAAAAAAAGTTTACGATTATAAAAATATTTATAAACAATTCGGCAGTATAGTGAATGTAGAATTTGATGCCTTGCTTGCAGGATATCTTTGCAATCCGTCAGCTTCTTCCTACTCTCCCGACCGTCTTTTTGCCGAATACTCAGCCTCTTTGCCTGAATTTGACGGTGAAGCGGACGAACTAATTAAAAACGCCTGTCTTTTTGATGATGTATGCAAAAAGCTGAAAGCCGAACTCGAAAAAAGCGCTCAGTTGGATTTGCTTTTGAACATTGAAATTCCTTTGGCTAAAGTTTTAGGCGATATGGAAATTAAAGGCTTTAAAGTAGATGTAGAGGGCCTTAAGAATATGTCACAGGAGCTTGAAACCAGAATTTCAAAAATTCAGGCGGAAATTTACGCTCTTGTAGGATATGAGTTTAACCTTAACTCGCCAAAACAATTAGGCGTTGCTTTATTCGAAGAATTGGGACTTCCTGCCAAAAAGAAAACCAAAAGCGGTTACAGTACAAACGCTGAAGTTTTGGAAGAACTTAAAAATATGCACCCTGCGGTATCGCTTTTACTTGAATACCGCCAATTAAGTAAACTTAAATCCACTTATGCCGACGGGCTTCAGACTTGTGTCGGTGAAGACGGCAGAATACACACAACCTTTAACCAAACCGAAGCGAGAACAGGCAGAATAAGTTCTTTGGAACCTAATCTGCAAAATATCCCCGTAAGAACAAACGAGGGCAAACGACTTCGCGAATTTTTTATAGCCGACGACGGTAAGCTCTTAGTCGATGCCGACTATTCACAGATTGAACTCCGAGTACTTGCAAGTATGGCAAAAGACCAAAATATGATTTCCGCTTTCGAGAGCGGCACCGATATCCATACTGCTACCGCAGCTCAGGTTTTCTCAATGCCTGTCGATATGGTCACCCCTGTTATGAGAAGTCGCGCAAAGGCAGTAAACTTCGGCATTGTTTACGGTATAGGCGCATTCTCTCTTTCAAAGGATATCGGCGTTACAAGAAAAGAAGCCGATAGCTATATAAAATCATACTTAGCTTCCTATCCATCAGTAGCGGATTATATGGAAAATACTATCACCAAGGCAAAGCAAGACGGATATGTTACCACCCTCTTTGGAAGACGCCGCCCCTTGCCTGAGCTTTCAAGCTCAAACGGTATGCTACGGGCTTTCGGTGAGCGAGTAGCCCGAAACGCGCCCATTCAAGGCACTGCTGCAGACATTATAAAGCTTGCTATGATTAAAGTTTTCGAAAGACTAAAGAGCCAAATCCCATCAGCAAACCTTATTTTGCAGGTTCACGACGAATTGATTGTTGAATGTGAAGAAAAGGACGCAAAAGCTGTTTGTGAAATTTTGCAAACCGAAATGCAAAATGCGGCTGATTTGAGCGTTAAGCTCACTGCCGATGCAAATTTCGGCAAAAATTGGTTGGAAAGTAAAGGCTAATGAATATTTTATTTGTATGTACAGGCAACACCTGCCGAAGCCCTATGGCAGAGGGGTATTTAAATTCAAAATACAAAGAACATTCTGCTAAAAGCTGCGGTATTTGTGCCGATAATTCCCCTGTGAGCGAAAATTCCAAAAAGGTTATGGCGGAAATAGGGATTGATATATCTTCCCATATTTCTGCACCCTTAACAAAGGATTTATATGACTGGGCGGATAAGATTATTTGTATGTCACATTCGCATAAACAAATGCTTCAAAGTGTCGGTATCGAATCGAAGGTTTTGGGAAACGGCATATCCGACCCTTTTGGATGCGATACCAACACCTACCGTCAATGCCGTGATGAAATCGCAAGGGAAATTGACCGACTGTTTTCTTGCTTTAGTATTCTTCCTATAGAGTACAACCACATAAAACAAATCGCCACTCTGGAAAAGGTTTGCTTTTCTACCCCTTGGTCTGAGCAAAGCATTGCCGATGCCTACAAAACGGGAACAAAATTTTTCGTGGCCCAAAAAGGCCAAAAGGTTTTGGGGTATGTCGGTCTTTCAGCAATAATCGACGAGGGATATATTACAAATATCGCCGTCTTCCCCGAGCATAGAAAAATGGGTGTGGGAACAGCGTTGCTTGAGCATCTGTTTAATTTCGCAAAAGAAAAAGAACTCGCATTTATTTCCCTTGAGGTTCGCGAAAGCAACAGTGACGCCATCTCTGTGTATAAAAAATTAGGCTTCACGCAAGAGGGTAAACGCAAAAACTTTTATTCGCATCCCACAGAGGACGCTCTTATCTTAACAAAAAGGTTTGATTGATTTGAAAATTTTAGCCATTGAAAGCTCTTGTGACGAAACCTCAGTCGCAATAGTAGAAGACCGCACGGTGCTTTCAAATGTGGTTTCAACACAAATAGAAGAACATAAAATATACGGCGGTGTCGTGCCCGAAATTGCCT
Source organism: Acutalibacteraceae bacterium (assembly GCA_045539955.1). Taxonomy (GTDB): domain Bacteria; phylum Bacillota; class Clostridia; order Oscillospirales; family Acutalibacteraceae; genus UBA737. Next base: position 39,951 of record JAZQGI010000012.1, read on the forward strand.
CGCGCCGACATACCGAAGCGATCTCTCTGGTCTGCGAGCAGGCTCTGAGTAAAGCGGATTTAACCTATAAGGATATAGACGCTGTGGCAGTGACCTTTGCGCCGGGGCTTATCGGTGCATTGCTTGTGGGTGTAAACTTTGCAAAGGGTTTAGCGCTAAGTCTTGGCGTACCTCTTATTCCCGTTCACCATCTTCGCTCACACATAGCGGCAAACTATATCGCCCACCCCGATTTAAAGCCGCCGTTTTTATGTCTTTTGGTGTCTGGCGGTAATACTGTTATCGTGGAAGTTACAGATTACACCAAATTTAATATTTTAGGCGGAACTCTTGACGACGCCGCAGGCGAATGCTTCGATAAATCTGCACGCTGTATGGGGCTTTCTTATCCGGGCGGTGTTAATCTTGATAAAATCGCCACAAAAGCCAATAATATAAAATACCCTCTTCCCTACCCAAAGGTAAGTACAGGTAAATACGATTTCAGCTTTTCGGGTCTTAAAACTGCAGTTTTAAACCTTGTGCACAACGCAAACCAAAAGGGTGAAGATATTGATGTGCCCGTCATCTGCGCAACAGTCCGCCAACGCGTTTGCGATATGCTGATAAATAATACTCTCTCTGCCGCCAAGGAATTTGGTTATAAAAAAATTGTTTTAGCAGGCGGTGTTTCGGCAAACAGTGAACTTCGCGAGCGTATGGAAAATGAATGTAAATCAAACGGATTTGAGTTATATTTTCCACCGCTTAAATACTGCGGTGATAATGCCGCAATGGTAGGCGCTCAGGCAGTTTATGAATATAAAGACGGAAATATAGGTGATACCACCTTAAACGCCACCGCCACCTTGCCAATAAATTACAGATGATAAGGAAGGATATTATGTCGCAAAAAAAGCTTCTTTTAATTGTCAATCCCTGTTCGGGGCGTGCCAAAATGCACACCGAGCTTTTAAAGGTCGTTGAAATACTATCCGCAGCAGATTATGCTGTAACGGTATATCCCACAAAATACAAGGGTGACGCAACCGAACATATTTTAAAGCTTTCTAAAAATGATTATGATGTAATTGTCGTTTGCGGCGGCGACGGAACACTTAATGAGGTTATAACGGGACTTATGCAGAATGATATTGCGCTTCCGCTTGGTTATATCCCGTCAGGTACTTTGAATGAATGGTCAAGCGGACTTAACATTTCACGCAATATTGAAACAGCCGCAAAGGACATAACTACCGGTAAAAAAATCCCGCTTGATATAGGCAAATTCGGTGATAAGTATTTTTCTTACACTGCTTCCTTCGGCGCCTTTACCTCAGCGTCTTATTCGGCACCGCAGGATATTAAAAACATTTTGGGACAGGCCGCATATTTTTTTGAGGGTATAAAAAGTCTTTCAAATATAAAGCCTATACATCTTAAATTCACCTGTGACGGCACCGAAACCGAGGGCGACTTCCTTTTTGGCGCAATTTCAAACTCTTTGTCGGTTGGCGGAATTGTTAAATACAATAAAACCGCCGTTGAATTAAACGACGGCAAGTTCGAGGTTTTGCTTATTAGAAACCCCGACAATATTTTAAAGCTTCAACCTATTATTGACGGTATTCTTAAAAGAGATTTTTCACGTGAGGGAATCGAATTTTTACGCACAAGCAATCTCACTATTGAAACAGACCAAAATGTTTCATTTACGCTTGACGGTGAGTTTGCTGAAGCAAACGGCAAGCTTGCAGTAAATAACCTGCACAACGCAATTACATTTATAGTACCATAACATTAAATCAAGGACGGAGAAAATTTATGTTTACAAGAGATATCGGTATTGACCTTGGCACTGCAAATACATTGGTTTGCCTTAAGGGTAAAGGAATTATTATGAGAGAGCCCTCTGTTGTGGCTTATGATATAAGGAATGATGCTGTTCGCGCCGTCGGACAGGAAGCAAAAGAAATGATAGGCAGAACACCTGGCTCTATCGTCGCTGTACGCCCATTAAAGAACGGCGTCATTGCCGACTTTGACGTTACCGCCGCAATGTTAAAACGCTTTGTAAAGCAAGCGCTCAAAGGCTCATTCTTTTCGCGTGTCCGCATTGTAATTTGTATCCCTGCAGGCGTTACCGAAGTTGAAAGCCGCGCCGTTTACGATGCCGCAAAACAGGCAGGCGCCTATGATGTGGACCTCGTAGAAGAACCGATGGCGGCAGCAGTCGGTGCAGGTCTTCCTGTTTGGGATGCCGCAGGCAATATGGTTGTAGACATTGGCGGTGGCACAAGTGAGGTTGCCGTAATTTCTCTTGGAGATATCGTTACTGCACAGTCTATCCGAGTTGCAGGTGACGATTTGGACGAGGCCATTATAAACTACGTCCGCAGAAAGCATAATTTGCTTATTGGTGAACGCACCGCAGAACAGATTAAAATTGAAATCGGCTCTGCAAAACCTTACGAGGATGAAAAGAGCATCGAAATAAAGGGACGAAATCAGGTTGACGGGCTTCCTAAAAATGTTATTATTTCATCCGAAGAAGTGCGTATAGCTATGGCTGATACCGTTTCCCAGATTATAGACACCATTCGTTTAACACTTGAAAAAACTCCGCCAGAACTTGCGGCTGATATTATCGACCGCGGCATAACTATGACAGGCGGCGGCGCGTTGCTTCGCGGTTTGGCAGAGCTTATCGCAGAAGAAACAGGTATGCCTGTAACAGTTGCGGCAAATCCGCTCGATTGCGTGGTTTTGGGCACAGCAAAGCGCCTTGAAGCCGATAGCGGTTTTGACAATTATGTATTCCGCAGAGGAAAAAGATTCAGATAAATGGAGACAAATAAATGCGTTTTTTCTTTCGCAGTAAGCAGTTTAAAATCATTTTGACAATTTTAATAGCGCTTATTACCGTTTCTATAATTTTTTCGGTAATCGGCAGTAAAATTTCCCCGCAATCAAACATTGTGGGTACTATCACTGCGCCCATACGCTCAGCTGTAACGACTGTTTCAAATGCCGTTTCTGACTTTTTTACAGCACTTTCAAACGGTAATGAGATAATGCTTAAAAACACCGAGCTTGAAGCGGAAATCAGTGATCTTCGCGAGCAACTGGCAGATTACGAAAAGATTTCCAAGGAAAATGATTTTTACAAGAATTACCTTGAAATAAAAGACCAAAATCCCGACTTCAAGTTTGCCCCCGCAACTCTGATTTCCCGTGACAACTCAGACCCGTATAAAGCCTTTATCATTAACAAAGGCTCAGCTGACGGTATTGAAGCTCACGACCCTGTAATTACTGATGCGGGACTTGTTGGATTTGTAAGCGAGGTTGGGCTTACAACCTCTAAAATCACTACCATTCTAAGCCCCGATTTAACCTTGGGCGCGCTTGATAACCGCACAAATGATTCGGGTATTATCTCAGGCTCGCTTGAAACCAATGAGCAAGGATATACAAAATTCAAAAATCTTTCACATTCCTGCAGTGTTGCTGTTGGAGACTATGTTGTAACCTCAGGTGAGGGTGTTTTCCCGAAAGGAATTCTTGTAGGAACTATCGAAACCATCGCCAATGATAAATACAACACCTCACTTTACGCTTCGGTGAAACCGTTCGTTAATATTGATGAAGTTCGCAATGTGATGATAATTACCGAATTTGAAGGTCAAGGCAGTATCATCGAGAACGGCGGTAAATAATATGAACATAAAAAAACATCCCGTTATTTTCACACTTAACATACTTATATTTTTCTTTTCAATACTGTTTTTCTATACCGATTCACTTTCTATCTCTATTAAAGGGGTTTCACCCCTGCTTATTCTTCCTATACTGACCGCTTTTTCACTTTTCCATTCTCCCGTAATCTGCGCTATGGCAGGCCTAATTTGCGGTGTTTTTATGGATGCGTGTATGGTTGGTTCCTTTTGTTTTAATGCAATAGCCCTTTTATGTATAGGTGTTTTTGTTTCAGTAACATCTAACAATCTTTTCAATAAAAACATTCAATCGGCCACAGTATTGTCACTTATAACAAGCGGTTCGTATTTTATTTTACTGTGGATTTTCTTTCACACAGACAATGTAAGCCTGACTGATAATTTAGGTTATCTTTTAAAATATGCGTTCCCTTCAGCAATATTTACTGCTGTCTTTATATTTCCATTTTATTATCTTTATAAACACTTCCACAAATTAACGGTGGAATAGAAAGGATTTTCAAAATTGCCTTTTAAGAAAAAAAGCCAATTCATAACAACCTTTTTATCCGTTTTAACAATAATCACTTTGATTGCTTTTTCGGCTCGCACCTATTTTATTCAGGTGGTGAACTCTGCCGAATACACAGGCAAGGATTCTCACGGCGCTTCTTCTACGCGCACTGCTGTGCTCAAAGCACCCCGAGGCGAAATTCTTGACTGCTATGGCAGAAAAATTGCAATCAATCGCGACGGATATAATATTGTTTTTAATAAAGCCTACGTGGGCGAAAATCTAAACGATACCATTCTTACCCTTACAAAACTTTGCCAAGAGTATGAATGTGAATGGGTTGACGAGCTTCCCATAACCCAAAATTCACCCTACGAATTTAAAGCAGATGAATCGCTTGATAAAATGCTTTCGACCCTTAAGCTTGCACATTATGCTACTGTGCAGAACTGCCTCGATGCTATGATAGAGGAGTATGAGCTTGAAGGCTATTCACAAAGCGAACAACGTCTTATAATGGGTGTTCGTTACAGTATGCAGATTTCCGATTTTTCGATTTCTTATCCCTTTACCTTTGCAGAAGATATCCCCACAGAACTGATGCGTAAAATATCAGAATGTAATTTTTCCCTTAACGGCGTTACCGTCGAAGTGGTACCATTTAGAGAGTACGCTGATACCTCCTTAGCTGTTAATCTGATAGGTACAGTCGGTCCTATTTTCGAGGAAGACTGGAAGCAATATAAGGAAAAGGGTTATTCTTATAACGACAAGGTAGGCAAAAGCGGTATTGAAAAATGGGCAGAGGAATATCTTCGCGGTATCGACGGTGAAATAACCTATTACCTTGACGCTAAGGGCGATATTATTTCAACCGAAGTCACAAAAGAACCCATTGCAGGCAAAACTGTTATGCTTTCACTTGATAAAAACCTACAGCGCAAGGCTCAGGATTCGCTTATGGAAAAGGTTACGAATCTTCAAAATCAAGGCGGAAGCTGTAAGGCTGGAAGCGCAGTTGCTATTGATATACACACCGGCAAGGTATTAGCCGCTGCAAATTACCCCACATACGATTCAGCTACAATGAGTGAAAACTATACCCAACTTCAAGCCGACCCTGCAAAGCCCCTTACCAACCGCGCTTTTCAGGGTGTTTACCCTATTGGTTCAACAATAAAGCCTGCTGTTGCTGTTGCTGCAATTGAAAATAGTCACTACGCCTTTGGCGAGACTGTCAACTGTGTTCAGACTTATACTTTCTATAAGGACTATACACCAAAGTGTATGCACTATCACGGACCTATGGCGCTTAACGGCGCTCTTGCAAAAAGCTGCAACTACTTCTTTTTTGAAATGGGTAGAAGAGTCGGTGCTACAACCCTTACAAGCTACTTCAAGCAGTTTGGATTAGGACTCAAAACAGGGGTTGAGGTTGACGACAGCCGCGGCATTCTCGTTGACCCCGAAAACGATAATGTGGGCGGTACTACACTTCAAATTGCAATCGGTCAGATGAATGCCTTTACGCCCTTGCAAGCCGCAAACTATGCCGCAACCCTTGCAAACGGCGGCACCCACTATCGTGCAAGCCTTATTGATAAAATTGTTTCTTACGATATTGGGGAAACCTATAAAACAGTCGAACCCGAGGTTGTAAACACCATACAAATCAAGGATAAAACTCTCGAAGCAGTAAAGGAAGGTATGCTCTCAGTTACTGAGGACGGTACAGGACGTGCGGCTTTAGGCGATTATCCGATAAAGGTCGGCGGTAAAACAGGTACTTCGCAGGTCAACGGCGCGGCAGACCATAGCGTGTTCGTAGCTTTTGCCCCCTTCGATAACCCAGAAATTGCAATTTCGGTAGTTCTCGAAAACGGCGACTCGGGTTTCTCTGCAGGTTCAGTTGTACGCGATATGCTCGATGCCTACTTCTTTGCTGACCACGCCGCTACAGATGAGGATATGCCCTTTGTGGTATTAGATTAAAATTGACAAAATTCGCACTCTATGATAAAATATCCCTTAAAAGCGAGGTGCATTATGGCTAAGATTTTTGCTGTAACATCAGGTAAAGGCGGTGTTGGAAAATCAACCGTTTCGGTTGGGCTTTCCTTTGCTTTTTCAAAAATGGATAAAAAGGTTCTTCTTGTTGATATGGACGAAGGGCTTCGCTGTCTTGATATAATGCTTGGTATTGACAGTTCGGTAGTTTTCGATTTGTCGGACATTCTTTTAGGAAAAGATTTTACAGACTGCATATATCCCTGTGATACCTGCCCTAATCTTGACTTGATACCGGCACCTTCGGCAATAGGGCTTATTGATGCCTTTTCATTTTCTTCATTCGTACAAAAAATCGAAAATCTTTATGATATAATCATCTTTGATTTCCCTGCAGGTGTGGATTTTTCTCTTTACACCTGTCTGCCGAAAAGCACCCTGTTTTTAACCGTTGCTTTTCCTGACCCTGTAACAGTTCGTGACGCAGCAATTGTTTCAAGTAAATTATATGAAATGGGTGCTCAGTCAAGACTTATTATCAATAACTTTGATTATAAGCTCACAAAACGCAGAATTTTCAGAAATATTGACGATATTATCGATAAATCAGGTCTGCGTCTATTGGGGATCGTCCCCCACTCCAAAGAGCTTACATTATTATCTGTAAAACATAAATTAAAAAATAAAGGCTCTGCTATGTCAGCATTCAACCGCATAGCAAAGCGCCTTGACGGAGAAAATATTCTTCTACCAAAACTTAAAAAAATCTGAAAGGAACATAGACATGACAATTGCACTAATAGCACACGATGCTAAAAAAGAACTTATGACACAATTTTGTATTGCTTATTGCGGCATTTTAAGCAAATATAACCTTGTTGCCACAGGTACAACAGGCAAAACCGTTTCTGAAGCTACAGGTCTTGAAATCACAAGCTTTTTAAGTGGCTCTCAGGGTGGCTCTCAGCAAATTGCCTCACGTATCGGCTGTGATGAAATTGATATGCTTTTAATGTTCCGTGACCCTTTAAATCCAAAACCGCACGAGCCTGATGAACAAGCCTTGTTGCGCCTTTGCGATGTTCATAACATCCCTGTTGCTACAAATATCGCCACAGCAGAAATTCTTATCCACGGTCTTGAACGCGGCGACCTTGATTGGCGTGAAATAGTAAAATCTAATCACTAATAAAATTCGGAGAAACATTATGGCAGAAATTAACCGTGCCATTAAAGGCACTAACGATATATTGCCCGCCGACAGCTATAAATGGCAGTTCGTAGAGGGTAAAATGCTTGAAACTGCGCGTCTTTTCGGCTTTTCGGAAATTCGCGTTCCCGTTTTTGAACACACCGAGGTTTTTAAAAGGAGCGTCGGTGATACAACCGATGTTGTACAAAAGGAAATGTACACCTTTGACGATAAGGGCGGGCGCTCAATAACCCTTCGCCCTGAGCTTACAGCGGGAGTTATCCGCTCGGTACTCGAAAACGGGCTTACAAACGGACCGCTTCCTTTAAAGGTTTGTTATATTGGCGGTTGCTACCGCTATGAAAAGCCCCAAGCTGGCAGACTTCGCGAATTCCACCAGTTCGGTGTTGAGTGTGTGGGTGCCAAATCACCCAATGCCGATGCCGAGGTTATAGCTCTTGCAAAGCAGGTGCTTGATAATATCGGCATTCAAAAAATCAGCTTAGAAATAAATTCTATCGGCTGTCCCGAATGCCGTAAGAACTATCAGTCCGCTTTAAAGGAATATTTTAAAAATAATATCGATACCCTGTGTGACACCTGTAAGGACCGTCTTGAACGCAACCCAATGCGTATTCTCGACTGTAAGTCCCCTGTTTGTAAGGAAATTGCTAAAAACGCACCCGTAGTTATTGATTATCTTTGCGATGAGTGTGAAGCCCATTTTAGTGAGGTTAAAAAGCACTTAGATGCCGCACAGATTAAATACACAGTAAATCCACACATTGTACGCGGGCTTGATTATTATACACGCACTGTATTCGAATTTGTATCAGGTGATATCGGCGCGCAAAGTACCGTTTGCGGCGGAGGCAGATACGATGGACTTATCGCCCAGATGGGCGGTCAGCCAACTGCCTCCTTAGGCTTCGCTATGGGTATTGAAAGACTTATGATGGTTCTTGAAGCGCAAGGTACTCAATTGCCCGAAGCACCCAATTGTGACCTTTATATTTCAGTTATGGGCGACAGCGCTTCTCTTAAAGCTACTTCTCTTTGTAACTCACTTCGTGCGGACGGATTTAAGGTTCAAACCGATATCTGCTCTCGCGGACTTAAGGCGCAGATGAAATATGCTGATAAAATCGGTGCCGTGTACACCTTAGTTCTTGGCGATAACGAGCTTGAAACCAATAAAGCAAATTTAAAAAATATGCAGTCGGGAGAAGTACGTGAAATAAATCTCGACAGCTTATCAAATGAATTGTTTTCATCGCTTAATAAAAATGCACTCGAAAATCTAACAGATTCCATTTTAAAATAAGGAGCATAACCAGTGAAACTCGACAGAATGAATGGACAAAAGCGCACCCATTACTGCGGTACGCTTCGACAGGAAAATATCGGTGAAAATGTTGTTGTTTGCGGTTGGATACAGCGTCAGCGTGACCTTGGCGGTCTTATTTTTGCTGATTTGCGCGACCGAACAGGTATTGTGCAGTTAGCCTTTGACGACACAACCGAAAAATCAATATTCGAAAAGGCTTTTTCTCTCCGCAGTGAATTCGTTGTAATGGCAAAGGGCGCTGTTCGTATGCGCTCTTCCATAAATAAGGAAATCCCCACAGGCGATATTGAAATTGAAGTGAAAGAGCTTAAAATTTTAGGCAAGAGCGAAACTCCGCCTTTTGAAATTTTGGACGATACAAAAGCAAACGAGGAGTTGCGCCTTAAGTACCGTTATCTTGACTTGCGCCGTCCCTCTTTACAAAATAATATTATGATGCGCCACAAGGTAACTAAGGTTACTCGCGATTATTTCGATGAAAACGGCTTTGTAGAAATCGAAACACCTACACTTATTAAATCTACACCTGAGGGTGCGCGTGACTATCTTGTCCCATCACGTATTCATAAGGGCAATTTCTTCGCACTGCCTCAGTCTCCACAGCTTTATAAGCAGCTGCTTATGCTTTCAGGCTTTGACCGCTATATGCAAATCGCCCGTTGCTACCGCGACGAAGATCTGCGTGCTGACCGTCAGCCTGAATTTACACAGATTGACCTTGAAATGTCTTTTGTTGAAATGGAAGATGTTTTAAAGCTTGGTGAAGGCTATGTTAAACGCTTATTTAAAGATGTTCTTAACATTGATATTCCAACACCTCTGCCACGTCTCACCTATACTGATGCTATGAATGACTACGGCTCAGACAAGCCTGACACACGCTTCGAAATGAAAATCAAGGATTTGTCTGATATTGTCGAAAACTGTGGCTTTGGTGTGTTTGCAGATACTGTTAAAAACGGCGGTACTGTAAGAGCTATCAATGCTAAGAATGCTGCGGGCATTTACACCCGCAAGGAAATTGATAAACTCACCGAAGAAGCAAAAGGTATCGGCGCTAAGGGACTTGCCTTTATCCGTTGGGTTGAAGATGCACCCACCTGTTCTTTCTCAAAGTTTATGACCGAGGAAGAAATGACTGCTATCTTAGAGCGTGTAGACGCCCAAAAGGGCGACGTTGTGCTGATTGTTGCTGACCGCAAAAACATCTGTCTGTCAGTACTCGGCGCACTCCGTCTTACAGTCGCTAAGCGCCTTGATATAATACCCAATACCTTTAACTTCCTGTGGATTACCGAGTTTCCATTCTTCGAATACAATGAGGAAACAGGTAATTGGGATGCTATGCACCACCCATTTACTTCTCCCTTGGACGAATGTATTGAATATCTTGATAACGCACCTGAAAAGGTCTTTGCCAAGGCTTATGACTTAGTGCTTAACGGTGTTGAGCTTTCAAGCGGTTCTATTCGTATTACCGACCCTGAGCTTCAAGCTAAAATGTTTTCAGCTTTAGGTCTGTCAGACGAAGAAGCCCACGAAAAGTTTGGTTTCCTTACGGATGCTTTCCGCTTTGGTGCACCACCTCACGGCGGTATGGGTATCGGTCTTGACCGACTTTGTATGATAATGGCAGACTGTGACAGTCTTCGCGATGTTATCGCCTTCCCGAAGGTTTCAAACTCAAGCGAGCTTATGTCGGGTGCTCCATCTATTGTTGATAACGCCCAACTTAGCGACCTTGCAATATCTTTGATAAACGAAAAGGAATAAAATCAAATCAAATACCACCCGCATATCCGCAAACGGGTCAAGGGCGATGCCCTTGTCGTTTGAGGAGGTAAAGGTGACAGAGAAGAAAACAAAAAACAATATCCTACTTGCCGCCAAATTGGAAACCTTGGTTTTCTCCTTTGGCGGCGATTTTATATGATTTTTTACCTGTCACCTAAGGGGGAAATCGAAATTCCCCCTTAGGCGGATCTTTCCGCCCTTTCTTTTCGCCCACACAAGAAAGGGCGTGCCCGTCGCGGCATGAGCGACAATGTGAAAATTTCGTCTTTTTTCTCCACATTTCCGAAATTGTTCATTGGCAAACCTGTTTTGAATCACGCGACTATCGCATAGTTTTCATAATAAAAATAAAGGCAGTCAAGATTTAACTTGACTGTCTTTTCTTTAAATTAAAAAGCGTATTGCAAATTGCAATACGCTTTTAATAATTAATTACCGAACTTAGCTACGTTAAGCTTAATTCCAGGGCCCATTGTTGTTGCAAGTACGCAAGACTTAATGTACTGACCCTTTGTAGCAGCAGGCTTAGCCTTAATGATTGCACCCATAAGAGTATCAAAGTTTTCCTGAAGCTTTTCTGCACCGAAAGATACCTTACCGATTGGGCAGTGAATGATGTTTGTTTTGTCAAGACGGTATTCAATCTTACCTGCTTTTGCTTCGGTCACTGCACGAGCAACATCAGGTGTAACAGTACCAGCCTTAGGAGTAGGCATAAGACCGCGAGGACCTAAAACCTTACCCAAACGACCAACAAGACCCATCATATCAGGTGTTGCAATAACAACATCAAAATCCATCCAGTTTTCGTTCTGGATTTTAGCGATCATTTCTTCTGCACCAACATAGTCAGAACCTGCAGCCTGTGCTGCATCTGCCTTGTCGCCTTTAGCGATAACAAGGGTGCGAACAGTTTTACCAGTACCGTTGGGAAGAACAACAGCGCCGCGAACCTGTTGGTCAGCGTGGCGTGAGTCAACACCCAAGCGAACGTGAATTTCAACTGTTTCATCAAATTTAGCAGTGCCTGTCTTTACAGCAAGATCTACTGCTTCGTTAACATCGTAAAGCTTACCTGTTTCAATAAGCTTTGCGCTTTCATTATACTTTTTACCGTGTTTCATTTTTTACCTCCAAGTGGTTAATCGGAATTCTCCTCCCACGCGAGAGAACTTAATCTACTACTTCAATACCCATGCTGCGTGCAGTACCAGCTATCATACTCATAGCGGTTTCAATGCTTGCTGCATTAAGGTCGGGCATTTTGGTTTCAGCGATTTTCTGAATTTGCTCTCTTGTGATTTTGGCAACCTTAGTTTTATTAGGTGTGCCTGATGCAGTTTCAATACCGCAAGCCTTCTTAATAAGAACAGCTGCAGGCGGTGTCTTTGTGATGAAACTGAAAGAGCGGTCAGCGTAAACTGTAATGATTACAGGAATGATAAGACCTGCATCATTCTTTGTTCTTTCATTAAATTCTTTTGTGAAAGCCATGATGTTAACACCATGCTGACCGAGAGCAGGACCTACAGGCGGAGCCGGAGTGGCTTTGCCGGCAGGAATTTGCAATTTAATGTAACCAGAAATTTTTTGAGCCATTTTATTTGCACCTCCATTATTCGTGGTAACAGTGTTATTTAACACTTGGCGGAACGGTCATATTCCGTCCCTCCCACCGTGACACAGAATATTTGTGTCGGAACCTAATTGCTTTTGCTAATTAATCTTCTTCGATAGAAATCTGGTCGAGCTCGAGTTCAACCGGTGTTTCTCTACCGAACATAGAAAGGACTACGCAAACGCTGTTATTTTCAGTATCAACTGTTTTAACAGTACCTGAGTATCCCTCCAAGGGACCGCTGATAATCTTAACGTTATCGCCTTCCCTGTAACCAACCTCAACGCTGTGCTTTTCTACGCCGAGTGTTGCTACTTCTTGCTCTGTGAGCGGTACGGGTTTTGAAGCCGGACCGACAAAGCCTGTGCAGCCGCGTATGTTTCTTACAACATACCAACTGTCATCGGTAACTATCATCTTAATCAAGACATAACCTGGGAAGATTTTGCGCTCAATCTCACGTTTCTTATCTTCCTTGATTTCGGTAACGATTTCGGTCGGGATTTTAATATCCTGAATTAAATCCTGCATACCGCGGCTTTCTACCATTGTAGCCAAGTCGGTCGCTACCTTGTTTTCATAGCCTGAATAAGTATGAACAACATACCATCTTGCTTCTTGTGTTTCAGCCATAATAACCTCCGTGTGCTTTATGCACCCAAGATAAGATTTAACAACTGGCCAAGACCAAAGTCAATCACCCAAATTAACGCGCCGATTACCAGACACATAACAAGAACTGTGATTGTGTTTTTGATAACCTCACGGAAACTCGGCCAAACAATTTTCTTCAATTCGCTCTTATTATCGCGGAAGAAAAGAACTATTTTTTGGCAAATGGTTTTCTTATCCTTTGAAGCTTTTGCTTCGATATAGTCATCAACAAGCAAATAAGCGATAGCGCATACCGCAGATAAAAGCAATGCGATTGCTAAAAGAAGAACAAAAACAGTGTTAGTTCTGCTTGTTACACTCTCAAGCGGACGGGTATCAAAAAATCTTCCATCCTTGCTTAATGCGATAACCCACGCATAAACTGCGGAAATTAAAGCAAAGGCTGATGAGCCATAACGAAATCCCTTTGACTTAAATGCAACAGCGCTTAAAACCGCACCGATAACAGTAAGCCAAAATACGAACAAAATGTGCGATGACCTTGCCAAATCAAACACGGCATCTCCAACAGTTTTCTTTGCGCCAAATGCCATTTCAGAAGCAATGAGCGAAACTGTTTGACCGTTTGTCACAACATTGGCAAAGGGGGTGAAAAACAGTACAACCGAACCAACAGCGAAAACAATTGCTAAAACTTGTAAAATTCTATTTAAAGTTTTCATTTGTCTTCCTCCCTACTTGGTTTCCTTGTGTAGGGTGTGCTTTTTACAGAATCTACAATACTTGTTCATTTCGAGTCTGTCAGGGTCGTTCTTCTTGTTTTTCATTGTGTTGTAGTTGCGTTGCTTACACTCTGTGCAAGCGAGTGTGATTTTAACTCTCATAACGGCACCTCCCGCTTTACGGAAATATTTTTCGCTTTTACTCTTGTAAAAGTAAACGCCTCCCTCTGTTCAAGGCAAATAACCGCCCGTTACACCATATTTTGCGGCGTAACGAAAAGCACAATGCGATATATTGGACCTTTACCCAAAGATTCTTATTGCAAAAAAAAAGAACCCTTTCAAGAGGTAAGGGTATTATAACACAATAACCGCCATTAGTCAAGCATTTTTTAGCGTTTTCAAGCGGTTTCGCAAATTTTTATTGCTAAAGTAAATTTATTGTGGTAATATATTTTAGTTAAATGAATTTAAGGAGAATTTTTGTGACTGATTTACAACGAGAAATAAGCAGAAGACGAACCTTTGCCATTATTTCCCACCCAGACGCAGGTAAAACAACCTTGACCGAAAAATTTTTACTATACGGCGGCGCTATCCAGACCGCTGGCTCGGTTAAAGGCAAGGCTACAGCAAAGCACGCCGTCAGTGACTGGATGGAGCTTGAAAAACAACGTGGTATCTCTATTACATCATCAGTTATGCAGTTTGAATATGACGGATACTGTATAAATATCCTCGACACCCCAGGCCACCAAGACTTCTCAGAAGACACCTACCGCACACTTATGGCGGCAGACAGCGTGGTAATGGTTATCGACGCAGCAAAGGGTATTGAAGCCCAGACCCGCAAACTCTTCAAGGTATGCGCTATGCGACATATCCCGATTTTTACATTTATAAATAAGCTTGACCGTGAAGCTCGTGACCCGTTTGAACTTTTAGACCAGCTCGAAAAAGAGTTCGGCATAGGAACATATCCTGTAAACTGGCCCATCGGCTGCGGTGTGAGTTTTAAAGGCGTTTTCGACCGTGACAAGCGTGAGATTTTGTCTTTCAGCGAAATGCACCGCGGACAAGATAAAATCAAACCCACCCCCTGTGATATCACCGATATTGCAAAAATGGATGAGCTTATAGGCGAATACCAAAGAGCCGAGCTTGTTGACCAAATTGAGCTTTTGGACGGCGCAAGCTTTGAGTTTGACCTTGAAAAAGTCAGAAAAGGTGAGCTTACACCTGTTTTCTTCGGTTCGGCGCTTACAAACTTCGGTGTAGAACCGTTTCTTGAAAATTTCCTTAAAATGACCACTCCCCCATTACCGAGAGTATCAGGCGAGACAGAAGTTTCACCCTTTGACGAAAGCTTCTCGGCTTTTGCTTTTAAAATTCAGGCAAATATGAATAAAAACCACCGTGACCGTATCACCTTTTTCCGTATTTGCTCAGGTAAGTTTGAGCGTGGGGCGGATTATTACCACGTACAGCAGGGCAAAACGGTCCGTCTTTCACAACC
Source organism: Acutalibacteraceae bacterium (assembly GCA_045539955.1). GTDB lineage: Bacteria > Bacillota > Clostridia > Oscillospirales > Acutalibacteraceae > UBA737. The sequence goes on from JAZQGI010000012.1 coordinate 54,975, forward strand.
GCAACAGATGATGGCAGAAGAAAGACAAATTGTAAATGAAGCCTACGCGGGAGATATCATCGGTGTGTTTGACCCAGGTATTTATTCCATTGGCGACACTGTTTGCTCAGCTAAAAACAAGGTGCAGTTTGAGGGTATCCCCACCTTTGCGCCCGAGCATTTTTCTATGATTGAGCAAAAAGACTCCTTAAAGCGTAAGCAGTTCGTAAAAGGCGTTGAGCAAATCGCCCAAGAGGGTGCTATTCAGATTTTCCACGAGCCAAACTCTGGTATGGAACGTGTTATCGTGGGTGTTGTAGGTGTGCTTCAGTTTGAAGTGCTCGAATACCGCCTCAAGAACGAATATGGCGTTGAGGTTATCCGCAACGACTTGCCCTATTCATATATCCGTTGGGTTAAGAATAAGGATATTGATATTAAAAAGTTAAACCTTACCTCCGATACTAAATGGGTTCAGGACTTTAAGGGTAATAATATCCTTATCTTCACAAGCGAATGGAATATCAACTGGGCGATAGACAAGAACGAAGGTCTTATATTGGAAGATTTTAATAAATAGTACAAACCACCATCCGTTTTGGGTGGTGGTTTTAGTTATAAAATATATTTTATCCGTAATGACTTATTAAACCGCATTGCTAACCTAACCATTGATTTAGTACCTTTGCTTTTACCATCCCAAAAACAAATAATATAATCTGCTATTTTTGCCATTTTTTCGTTTCGTTTAGGTCCTGCGCTCTTGCCATACTTATTCCACTCTGCAGGATAACGCTCAATTTTATATCCGTTTTCCAACGCATAACGTTCACCTAAAGAATCCGCTCCACGACAACCACCCGAAATAAATATAAGCGTGTATATATTTTTTATTTCGCTGATACAATAATCTATATACGCCTTTGCTTCTTCATAATTTTCATAATCCCTACAACCTGCAATAACAACTCTCTTTTTCAAAAAATCACCTCACGATATATTTTACTATTATACGATAGTAAAATCAATACTATTATTCGATAGTACATATACTTGAAATTGAGGTGTATGTATATGTATTTCAAAAGACTTAAAGATTTGCGCGAGGATAGGGATTTAGTTCAAAAAGAAGTTGCTTCATATTTAGGAATTGACCAGAGAGTTTATAGCAATTATGAAATCGGAAAAAGAGAAATACCTGTTCGTTTTGTGATCTCGCTCGCCGATTTTTATAACACCACAACCGATTATATTTTAGGACGAACCAATAATCCCAAATAACTTTTATCACAAAACCCACCATCCGTTTTGGATGGTGGGTTTTATATAAATATTTTAACCCTTTGCGGTATTTATAGAAGCTATTAAAAGTCTACGTATCGTACCACATTGATTATATAAATCTTTTATGGTGTCCCTATCCGTTATCTCTGATTTCACAAATAACTCCAACCAATATTCCGTTTCATAACACTCTTTTAAAGAAATTTGAAATTTCGCAATAAAATCCGCCTTACTATGCGCATAATTTGCTTCGTGAATATTTGCACCAATAGATGTTGCGGCGCGTTCCAACTGATTTGTCAAAGAATAATGTCCTTTAATACCTTCGCAAAGTTTTATTACTTTTACCGAAAAATCGGTTGACAGTTCTCTCAATTTAGATTCAGCCATAATAAACCACCGTTAGTGAAATATTTTGTCTCTCGCCAAAATGTGAAATAATTACTAAAGTAATTGTGAAATATTCGAGCTTCGCCCAAATGTGAAATAAAATAAATTCCTATACGCCACAGCGTATTTCACATTTGCTGTGCAAATATTTCACATTCGAAAAATATTTCACAAATTCCGAAAGGAATTTATTTCACTGCTTGAAGCCTTCAGCTTCAAGCGGAGTCGGTCGATAAGCCGAGTTCTGTCGTGGACGGTCATCTATCTCGACGGGAGATTGCTCTCACCGCTCAAGCCGCTTTTCGTGGCACATCGGGCAAATGTATAGCCACACTTAGCGTTGCTCCGAATAGGGTTTACAGGGTTTCGACGTTCCCGTGAAACCGGTGAGCTCTTACCTCGCCTTTCCACCCTTACCTACAGGCACGGTAAAACCGATTCTGTGTCTATTGACAAAGCCGTAGGCGGTATATCTCTGTTGCACTTTCCCTAAGGTCACCCTCGGCGGCCGTTAGCCGTTATTCTGCCCTGTGGGGCTCGGACTTTCCTCAGATATTTCTATCCGCAACCGTCTAACCGACTCCTTTGGTATTTTATCACATTATCTTCTCTGTGTCAAACCTCTTAATTTTTCATAAAATATTAGTGTTTGGAGGGTATTTTATGAAAAAAACTTTGAAATATTTTTTAGCGGCAAATTCCTGTGAGGGCTTTGTCAGTCATTTCGGTGACTGCTACAACCCACACGATAACTGGAAAGCGTATATTATAAAAGGCGGCCCAGGTACTGGCAAATCTTCTTTTATGAAAAGGGTTGCAAAAACCGCCGAAGAAAGAGATGAAAAATATATTCTTTGCCCTTGCAGTTCTGACCCACAGTCCCTCGACGCTGTGATTTTACCCAATAAAAAAACAGTTATTCTCGACGGCACCGCTCCCCACACATTAGATCCCGTTTATCCTGCGGTTTGTGAAGAAATACTTAATTTCGGGCAGTTCTGGGACAGTGATAAAATCGCTAAATCTGACGAAATTATAACAGTTACCGACCATAATAAGTCCCTGCACAAAACCGCATCTAAATACTTAAACGCGGCAGGCCAAATTATGCTCGACTCTTATAAAACCGCTCTTTCCTGCACAAAAAATGCCGAAGTAAAAACCTTTGCCGATAAGCTTTGCAAAAAATACATCCCGCGTAAAAACGGTATTCCTTATGAATGGGTGGCATTTTTAAGCGGCATCACACCCCAGGGTGTTATAACTTATCCCGAAACCGTTACCGACAGTTGCCGAAAGCTTGTCATAATTTCCGACAAATTCCGCGCCGCATCCAATGTTATAATGAACGAGGTTCGAAACTTCTGCCTCATAAACGGGTATGAAATTATAACCGTTAAAAATTCATTTTTACCCACACTCATCACTGACCATATAATCATTCCTGAGCTTTCTCTTGCCTTTGTAACCGAAGACAATAACCAACTATTCGCAACCGACACCAGACGAATTCACGCCAGAAGATTCACAAGTAACAAACTGTTGCATAATTCTAGCCAACGGCTAAAGCTTAACCGAAAGGTAACTGAGAGTTTGATTTGCGCGGCTACAGATACGCTAAAACAGGCAAAATCCGTACACGACAAGCTTGAAAATTACTATATAAACGCTATGGATTTTAAAAGCCTTAACGCATTTACAGAAAAGTTTTGCAAAAAAATGTTTTAAGTAGTATAATTAAAGTAAAGGAAGTGTTAAAATGAAAATTGCGGTAATAACAGGTGCGTCTTCGGGGCTTGGTAAAGAATACGCACTTGCAGTCAGCCGACTAAGAACAGATATCGACGAAATCTGGCTTATTGCCAGACGGAAAGATAAATTAGAGGAAGTAGCCTCCAATATCAGCAAGAAAACCCGTATTATTCCTCTTGACATAACCGATCAAACTGCTATAGAAGAATACAAGGTTTTGCTTAAAACTGAAAATGCCGAAATAAGCCTTTTAATAAATAATGCAGGTTTTGGAAAATTGAGCCTTTTCTATGAATTAAGCGAAAATGACAATGCGGGTATGATAAGGCTTAACTGCGAGGCTCTGACAGTAATGACAAGCGCCAGTCTTCCCTTTATGAAAGCTGATAGTGAGATTATCAACACCTGTTCTATAGCGTCCTTCGCACCTAACAGCCGAATGGCAGTTTATTCTTCTACAAAAGCATTCGTGCTGAGCTTTTCTCGTGCTCTTCGTGACGAGCTTAAGAATCGCAAAATCAATGTTTTAGCAGTCTGCCCTGGACCTATGGAAACTGAGTTTTTATCCCTTGCGGGAATTGAAAAGGGCTCAAGTAAAACCTTTGACACCCTCCCGCGCGACAATGCGCAAAAGGTTGCCGAGCATTCGCTCAAAGCATCAAAAAACAAAAAAGCGGTCTTCTGCGACCACTTCTTTTATAAATTCTATCGCTTTGTATCAAAAGTTCTACCCACAAGCCTTGTTATGAAAATGGCAAAAACTTAATTTAAAATGCAGTCCTTACACAAAGGACTGCATTTCTTTATCATAAATCATTGTACGGGTAACTTCGTAATAAAGCTTTATTTCCTCAAGCTCAAACAAAGTTGAGAGTACTAACGCAGGGTTTAAATTATTCTCATTTCCCGCTGTTAAAACTAAGGTCAGCCTATTATCTTCAAGCTCTGCTTTTTTAATCATCGGCGCAATATCAATATCCTTTACGCCGCCCTTTTTAGTCTTCTTTTGAGTGATTATAGCCTCTCGCTTGAAGAAATTTTCGATTTTTTCTTTAATTTCTAAAGTAAGGTTATCGAATGAAATTAAAAACTCTGCAAAAGCGATATCTTTCATTTTTAAGATAGGCTCAGCCGCTTCCAAAAACTCAATATCGGGAACACTTGCAGCGTTTAAATCACAAATTAATTGCTCGTTTGAATAGTGGGGGTCAATAATCCGCAAATCCAAAATTTCATACTCGCCCTCAAACCCAAGACTCAACGGAACCGCAAAATTAAAATAAGCGTGCTGATTAAAGCCCTCGGTAAACCAAATCGGGATTTTCGCCTTGTTTACAAGCCTTGTCATAAAACGGTTCATATCAAGGTGGGATACAAACTTCATTCTGCCTTTTTTACGGTAAAAAACTCTAACGTCTCTCAAAACAAACACCTCGACCATAGCAATTTGCCCCACAAGCCGAGCATTTTTCTCGGCAGTTGGGTGTTGTAGTATCCTTATGCGCCAATTTGTTTTCTCTTATAAGAAACTCCTTAGATACTGCATAATCAAGATGATCCCAAGGGTTGATTTCATCATAATCGCGCGCTCTCAATGAATAAAAATCGGGATCTATGCCACATTCTGAAAAAGCCTCATTCCACTTATCAAGCTGGAAGCATTCGGTCCAGCTGTCGAACTTACAGCCATTTTTGTATGCGCTTTCCAAAACAGCGCCGAGCCGTCTGTCACCCTTAGCGAAAACTGCTTCAAGAAAGCTTGTAGAACTATCGTGCATACTTAAATCTATCTTTCGGGTGGTAATGCAAGACTTTAAATAAGCCTGCTTTCTTTCCATTTCTTCTTTTGTAATTTGAGGTTCAAACTGAAATGGTGTAAAGGGCTTGGGCACGAAAACTGCCACACTCATAGAAACCGATACCGATTTTCCCTTGGGTCTATTTGGCATGGCGTAATACATATCAACAATTTTTTGCCCTAAATCCGCAATACCCTTTAAGTCCTCATCGGTTTCAGTAGGAAGCCCCATCATAAAATAAAGCTTTACCGAAGTATATCCGCCCTCAAAAGCGGTTCTGCAGGTGGACATAATCTCTTCTTCGGTGACATTTTTATTTATAACATCGCGAAGACGCTGTGTGCCCGCTTCAGGCGCAAAGGTAAGGCCGCTCTTTCTTACGTGAGCAATTTTCTCCAAAAGCTCTTGTGAAAAATTATCAATACGAAGCGACGGTAAAGCAAGGCTTATATGGTTTTCCTGGGTCCAGTCAAGCATATTATTTAAAAGCGGTTCAAGCTCTCTATAATCGCTTGTGCTCAAAGACGAAAGCGAAATTTCGTCATAGCCCGTACTCTCGCAAAGGCATTTTGCCTGGCGGTTTACCACTTCCATACTCTTTTCACGCACGGGGCGGTAAATAAACCCTGCCTGACAAAAACGGCAACCGCGGATGCAACCACGGAAAACCTCTTGCACAGCACGGTCGTGCACAATTTGTATAAAGGGCACGACAAACTTATCAGGATAAAAGCAATTATCCATATCGGCAATAATGCGCTTTCTTGTGGTTTTAGGTGCATTTCCCTTTGGTGTTACAGACTTGATTTTACCGTCTTCCATATACTCAATTTCATAAAGCGATGGAACATAAACACCCTCAATTTGCGAAGCCTCTTTTAAAAATTCCGCCTTATTAAATCCCTTTTTCTTGTGCATTTTATAAAGGTCGATAACCTCTAAATCGACTTCCTCGCCCTCTCCCAAGAAGAAAATATCAATAAAATCCGCCAAAGGTTCTGGGTTACAAGCACAAGGTCCGCCTGCTACTACCAAGGGATATGATTCATCACGCTCGCTTGACTTAAGCGGAACACCCGCCAAATCAAGCATATTTAAAACATTGGTATAGCACATTTCATACTGCAAAGTAAAGCCAATAAAATCGAAATCCTTTATTGCATCACGGCTTTCAAGAGCAAAAAGCGGAATATTATGCTCCCGCATAACCTCTTCAAAATCGGTCCAAGGAGCGAAAACACGCTCACACCAAATATCCTCACGCTCATTAAACTGCGAATAAAGAATTTTCATCCCAAGGTGCGACATACCGATTTCGTATGTATCAGGAAAGCAGAATGCAAAACGCACATCAACCTTTTCTTTATCCTTTATAACACTATTTATCTCCCCACCTGAGTAACGCCCAGGCTTCTGAACAGTCAGAAGCAGTCTTTCAAATTCCTTATTATCCATAAATCTCTCCAAAAATAATATATCTTAATAATACTATAATTTAAGAAATGTTGCAACTGATTTATTATTAAAAAATCCCGTATTTCTACGGGATTTTTGTTATTTGCTTTCAATAATTTCCTTACCGCCCATATAAGGCCTTAATGCTTTCGGGATTTTAACCGAATACTTCTCACCGTCAAAGCAGAGATTGTTTTCAAGAAATGCGATAAGCATTCTTGGGGGTGCTACAACGGTGTTATTAAGGGTATGCGCCAAGTACTTTTTACCATCTGCTGACTTCACACGAATACCAAGACGGCGAGCCTGAGCATCACCCAAATTAGAGCAAGAGCAAACCTCAAAATACTTCTGTTGCTTCGGGCTCCAAGCCTCGATATCATAGGACTTAACCTTTAAATCTGCCAAGTCGCCTGTACAGCATTCAAGTGTGCGTACAGGTATATCAAGACTGCGGAAAAGCTCTACAGAATAATTCCACATTTTATTAAACCATTCCATACTCTCTTCAGGCTTGCAGATAACAATCATTTCTTGCTTTTCGAACTGATGTATACGGTAAATACCGCGCTCCTCGATGCCGTGCGCACCCTTTTCTTTGCGGAAGCAGGGTGAATAGCTTGTCAAAGTAAGCGGAAGCTTTTCTTCAGGGGTAATAGTATCGATAAACTTGCCTATCATCGAATGCTCTGAAGTACCGATAAGGTAAAGATCCTCACCCTCGATTTTATACATCATTGCATCCATTTCTTCGAAGCTCATAACGCCTGTTACAACATTACTTCTAATCATAAAGGGCGGAATGCAATAGGTAAAGCCCTTATCAATCATAAAGTCGCGCGCATAGGAAAGCACCGCCGAATGAAGACGCGCAATATCACCCATAAGGTAATAAAAGCCTTCGCCTGCCACCTTGCCGGCAGCTTCCTTGTCTATACCGTCAAATGCAGCCATAATATCAGTATGGTAAGGAATTTCGAATGGAGGGTTCCATTTTTCTCCATACTGTGTTACTTCAACATTTTCACTGTCGTCACGGCCCACAGGAACACTATCATCAACAATGTTCGGAATCTTCATTTGGATTTCTAAAACTTTTTTGCCGTATTCGGCTTCCTTTTCTTCCAAAGCCTTAAGTTCTTCTGCCTGCTCGCTTACAAGCTTTTTCATTTCTTCGGCTTCGTCGCGCTTGCCTTGTCCCATAAGCATTCCGATTTGCTTACTGATTTTATTACGGTTAGCACGAAGCTCATTCGCACGGCTGTTAGCCTCACATTTTTTATTGTAAAGCTCAATTACCTCATCAACCAAAGGCAATTTTGAATCTTTGAATTTTTTTACAATATTATCCTTTACTAATTGCGGATTTTCACAAATAAACTTAATGTCAAGCATTTTTTCTCCTCCAAAGAGCAAACTAATACCTGTAGAGTATACCACAAATCAAAAATTATGTCAATTTTAAGGAGAAAAAAATATGAAAAACCAAAAGAAATTCCCCGAAACACCCGACCGCACGCCAAATTCACCCCTAAAACCCACCGAAGAGGGCAAAAATGTCTTTGATTTAATCAATGAATACGGTACCTATGAAATCCAGCCCACTTGTGATAATGAAAATCAATACCCGATGATTGCACAAGGCTACAATAAAGCCTTGCTTCAAACCGACCGACAGAATAAGCATTCCAAAAACGCAAAATGGGAAAGCCAAAAAAGAGGAGATAATCAAGACCTGGCTTGACAACCACTTTTGTTTTTAGTATAATCTTTAGGTAACCTGTGGGACTTATGTCCCGTACATAAAAATTAATAATACGCGGGTATGGTGAAATTGGCAAACACGCATGATTCAGGTTCATGTGTCGCAAGACTTGCAGGTTCAAGTCCTGTTACCCGCACCAGTATAGGTGTTCTTACAGGATTTCAGTTTCCTGTAAGAACACTTTTTCTTTTTATTAGATTTTTTGTTTTAAATTGTTGCTAATCCGCCGTAGCTTGTTGTTACACCCTTTCTTGTTTGCAAATGTATATCGGGTGTCGGCGGAGATGAGTCTTCGGGTAAATAAATCGAACCGATGCAGTTGTAATAGATTACAAGCTTTTGCTCTTTACCATGTGCAGTCCTTTCTGCCTGATGCACTTCAATACGGTCAATAAGTTCATTAAGTATATCCGGAGTAAGTTTCTTGATCCGGGTATACTTTTTTAATGCCTGTCTGAATGTATCGGCATTAGTGAATTTGGCTTGGGCTTCCTCAAAAGCAGATTTAAGTTCATCTATTTTCTTGGATATAGTCTTTTGCTCATCTTCGTATTTTGCGGCAAGTTTAACGAATCTTTCATCAGAAATCTTGCCCATAGCGTTATCTTCATAAATCTTTTCATAAAGGAAATCCAAATCCTTATGCCTTGCGATCAGACTTTTAAGTTCATTTTGCCGTGCATTCTGCTCGCTTTCGATAGTTTTCTTGGAATACTCTATCAAAGTTGATATAAACCTATCTTCGTCCTGTGAAGCAAATTTAATTAACCTTTTAATTTCACCAAGGACTACTTGTTCAAGAAAATCTACCCGAATGTAATGAGTGGAGTTACATATCTTTCGTTTTCCTCGGTTGTAACCGTAGCAATTAAAATATTTAATATCGGGATTTTTCTGATTAAAATGATATTGCATATTACTGCCGCAATCGGCACAAACGAGAATACCCGAAAACATATTGCGCTCACCATCCATTGTTTTGCGCTTTCGCGTGTTGTTCCGTTTTCGTTGCATTGCTTCAAATACTTCTCTTTCGATAATCGGTTCATGCACACCCTCAAATACCATCATATTTTCAGGCGCATTGGGTATGCGTTTTTTATTTTTATATGATTTGGAATAGGTTTTAAAGTTAATAACATCGCCACAGTATTCCTGTTGATTTAGTATCTTTGTTATAGTCGAAGAATTCCAGTGATACGGGTCGGGGTTTGTGCGGTTAGACGGCTTTTTGAAACCCTTACTCTTTGCATAAGCCATCGGTGTTAAGACCTTATGCTCTGTAAGATATACGGCGATTTGCTCTGTTCCCATACCGTTTTTCGCAAAATCGTATATCTGACGAACAATGCTTGCGGCAGCATCATCAATAATCCATCGTTTTGGATTTTCAGGATCTTTCATATATCCGTATGGTGCAAAACCTAACGGCTCTCCCGAGCCACCACGAATCTTATTACTAATGCGTCGCTTTTTGCTGATATCTCTTGAATACCACTCATTGAACAGATTCCTGATAGGCGCCATCTCGTTTTCACCTTCGGCTGTATCAATGTTATCCGACACGGCAACCAAACGAATATCGTTATCAGGAAAGAATTCTTCCGTAAGCTTTCCGACCGCTATATAGTTTCTGCCAAGTCGCGATAAGTCCTTAACAAATACCGCCGAAGCTTTACCGAGTTCTAATTGCTTTATCATCTCATTGAACTGTGGTCGGTTCATTGTGACACCCGAAACACCGTCATCACAGAAATGGACTAAATTGGTATATCCCTTTTCATTTGCTATTTTTGTGAGCAGTTGTTTCTGATTAGCAATGCTATAGCTTTCGCCCTCCAAATCATCGTCGCGGGATAAACGCTCGTATAAAAACGCAGTAATATCCCTCATATTTTTATTACTTGACTGTAACATCTATCCTCCTTCCTGCAGTCAAATAAACAGTACCTTTCAGTTAAAATAAATTTAGGTTGTTAAAAAATACGGCACCGCCGCTGCGGTTAAAAATTTGAAGACAAGTCTTCTTTTTGCAACAATCTTGCAAGTACGGAGACAAGCGCATTATTGCCGCTATCATTAAATCTCGGCTCTACAATAAAGCTTATTCTCCCGAACTCATATGTTGTTTGTTGTTTCAGTTCTTTGGTATCTTTGTTATACGTTCTTGTTTCCGTACCCATCTCTTCACCTCCTATGCGGTAATACCCATAGCACAGGCAGAAAGATGTTTCTGTTTTGTGCTTTCAGTATATAAACCGCTAAAATTTTGTCAAGTTTCGTTTTAAACTTTTGGGGACTTCAAATCCTAAAAAGCCTTTATTTATGCGGGTTATGACCGCATAAAATATTTTTTCATTTCATCACCGCCTTTGCTGAAAACCTCCGGATAAAACAAAAACCGACCCTCAATCCTTCGATTGAAAGTCGGCAAAATGACACAATTATGCAATTGTATCCCCGTTTCATCTGGGGTACACGGTAGGAACAAAATTAGGCGAATTCCAACCATGCTTATCAAACCTAACTCCCTGTCGGGAGCATAATCAAACTAAACTCCTTAACGGAGAATTCACCTAACAATTATTATATTACAGTAGAAATACGGTTTTGTCAAGATGTGTAAAAAGCAAAGTAACTGCCAACTTTTACTTGATAGTTACTTGTCACACAAAATAGTTGATATTTTTAATGCTGTGTGGTAAAATATAGATGGTGATAAAAATGCTAATAAATTCAGTCGTTAAAAACGAAGCAATTCGTAATGAACAAATGATTGAAGAATATGAAAAACTAATAACGAAACTTCCTAAAGGTTCTCTAATTTGCCGCAAGAACGAATATTATTATTTGAAGTATCGAAAAGACGGTAAGGTTTGCGATGAGTATATCGGCAAAGATCCGGAAGTTATTGCAAAGGTTAAAGAGCAATTGGAACAACGTAAACATTATGAAAAAATGCTCTCAGCATTAAAGAGAGAGCAAAAAATTATAACAAAAATTATGGAGGGGTTAGAATGATTTTATATCATGGAAGTACAGACCTTGTAGATAAGCCGGAAATTCGAGTTGGCGAAGTCTTTTTAGATTTTGGCGTAGGTTTCTACACCACTACATCCTACGAACAGGCAGAACGTTGGGCAAGAATAAAAATGCGCAGAAATAACGCCGATGTTGGTTATGTTGCAATTTATGAGTTTGACTATGAGAAAGCACAGAAAGAATTAAACATCAAACATTTTGAAAATGCAGATGAAGAATGGCTCAATTTCGTTGTAAACAATCGCAATGGAAAATCTTCAAACGATAATGCTGATATGCATATTGGTCCAGTTGCAGATGATAACGTTTATCAGTCAATTCGACTTTTTGAAACAGGTGCTTATGATGCAGAATATACTGTTAAAAAGCTAAAGACCGAAGTTTTACATGATCAATGGACTTTGCATACAGATAAAATTTTAAAGCATCTCATCTTTGTTGAAGCGAAAGAAGTCAGATAGGAGGAGCATTATGGGACAGGAACAATTCGCAGCAATGATGCCTTATATTAGCGCAGATTTAGTTGCTATGATTGCAAATAAGCAAAAGATTACTAATGAAGAAGCTATAACTAAACTATATGCTTCTAAACTTTACGAAGCACTCGAAAACGAAGAAACAAAAGTGTGGCAGTATAGCACACAAATGCTCTATTCGTTATTTGAGCAAGAAGAAAAGACCGGAACTATCCAGTTCCCCGATGTATAAGGAGTGAGATTTATGAGCAAAGAAATGACCTTTACTGTTTTCTGCTTAGAAAGCTATAAGCAGCATCGTAACCTTACAGGTAAAGCAGTTGCTAAGCTTTTCAGCGACTATGGTGTGTTTGATTATATCTACGAGTTCTATGATGTGCTCCATACCACAGGACACAACTATATCAATAACGACATTGATATTTATCTTAAATCTCGCGGTGCGATAATATCGGTATAAATATGCATATTTGCGAAATTTACAAGTTCTTTTCTGAACAAATACATTGAACTCACGAAAGAAATTGACTTTGAATTTTTCTATAAAGTATCTCTCGTTGAAAAAATATGATTTGCGCTATAAAAAGTTTATAAAAATTATTAAAGGATTTACTTATGATTTATTGTACAAGTGATTTACACGGAATACCTTTAGAGAGTTTGCAAAAGCTACTAAAAAAGGTAAATTTCAATGATGAGGATTTTTTATTTATTTTAGGTGACGCAATCGATCGAGGGGAACATAGTGTTGAAATATTAAAGTGGTTACTTCTCCAACCTAATATCGAGTTAATTTTAGGCAACCACGAAGCTATGTTACTATCCTGCAAGTTTATTTTTGATGAAATCACTGAGGATAGTATTGCTGATTTCAGCTCTGAAAAAATGGATTTTTTATCAACTTGGATTTCAAACGGAGCAGAAACCACCTTAAAATCATTACGTAAGCTTAACAATGAAAACCCTGAAACCTGTAAAGATATAATTGATTACCTAAGTGACTCCCAACTATATGAAACTGTTTCTATAGGTAATAGCGATTTTCTATTGTGTCATTCAGGATTTGAAAACTTTGATAAAAATAAAAAGCTGAGCGACTACACACCTGATGAGTGGTTGTGGAGTCGCCCAGCACTTGATTCGGTTTTCTTTGATGATATTATTACTGTATTTGGTCACACGCCTACCGCTTATTACGATAAAGAATATTCCGGCAAGATTATTAAAACAAAATCTTGGATTAATATTGATACCGGAGATACCACATCACTGTTAAGACTCGATGATCTAAAAGAATTCTACCTTTGACAATTTTATGAAATTTTGTGATAAAGAGGCAAACCGCTTATGGTTTGCCTCTTTCGCATGTTGATATTATGTCATTAATTAATAATACCATTCATCATCTTTTTTTACCTTTTTGCGTTTGTTTTTAATACGCAAAATGATGAAAAAAGTAGATATTCCAATTGCTATTATAGAAATCCCTAATATTATGTATAACCATAAATTAGTAAAGTTAAAACCTTGGGAATAGGGTTTTATTTCACTTTCTTTACCAGTGGCAATTATAGTTTCAAAAATACCATTTTTATCTTCGTCGATTTTAACTACCATTTTATCGCTTTCGGTAGTTATGTATACCGTGTCGGTAATATCAGAAATTTTTGCAGTATTATTTAAAGTATCATTTGAAGTGCTAATAATGATATTGGATAAGTCATCACCAGATAATTTATATCCACCTATGTCTACAGAAAGTGTAGCATTTGAGCCTTCCTTTGCAGAAACTAAAATTTCAGAAAAGGGATCTTCAATATCAACAATATCATTGGTTATTTTTATAGAAAGTTTTTCAGCTTTACCATTTATTTTTACCGTGCCTTCGGGATTCATTACAACGGAATTTCCCGTTTCCGTTTCTGCCTCAAAATAATAATTTTCAAATTGCGTTGTCAAAAAAACTTTTTCTTCTTTATTTGATTTAATTTCATAACTTGATTCATTATTTCCGTTATTCTTAATGGCTATGTTTAAATTGTCTTTTGAATTTGAACCAATATCATAATATGCAACGACGTTCTCAGAAATTTTACCTGCACCACTGATATTCCACGACTCGCCGTTACTAGAATTAATTGTTAGTTCTTCGGTGCCTTGAGCTGTTATATATGAATAAACACTTTTATTGTTTTGTTCTAAGTTTTGAAAATCAATAAATTCCATTTTATTTGTCACCAAACCTAACTTAGTTGCATCTTCATATGCGGGAATGCACCAATCACCGTTCTCATTATAGTAAATATATCTGTCAGAGGACCATTCAGGAGAATTGTTATCGTAGATTAAAATGCAATTAGTATAATTGATTCCGTTATTTTCATACTTCGCAATTTCATTTCCATATGCAACGACTGCATGTCCCCAATTATCCCCATAAAAACACACTAATATTGGAGAACCGCCCGACTTTACTGAATTTGAAAGCGTAATTAATTCGTTAAGTATTTCAATATCATTTTTCGACGCATATTCTGCGATTTTATCTTTTGCAGGATTTAAAAACTGCATTAAATAATAATAACCAATGAAGGATTTTGACTCTTTTTGTTTTTTTATATCATGTATACAAGATGCTTTGCTATCAATTTTTTCCAAAGGATATCGGTTAACTTTACTAATAATACAGGTGGAGGCCATACCATAACACTGCCCTCCCGCAGCAGAACGTACTTTTCTTTTTATGATCGCTCGTTCATTATTTGAGAGTGGATAAAGCAACGCATTATAATCATCTTGCATTAATGGTATATTATTTACAGTATAGTTTTGAAATTTCCATGTGTCAATTTCAAAATTTAGCCGGTTATCATTTTGGTTTATACCTTCAACAAAAATACTATCATATGAATTGAATGAATTTATGTTATCGGCGGATAAAGTAACTTCAATTTCAATATTTTGGTCTTCGGATGTTACAGGAATTTCTATTTCCCATAACACTTCTTTTGTATTTCCGGTCTTAATATCACAATCAATTGTTTTATCAGGTTCAATTATTTTACATTCAGAAGGAATGTTAAGCGTAATTGTTCCATCAGTTATATCAGAAATATAATTATTGCTAATAGTAGCAATAATATTGCAAGAATAAATTGGTTTGTTATTTTTAGATTCTGAAATAATTTCATGGGTAACTTCTAATGATACATAATCGCTTTTTAAATCATCTAATAGAGAGCACCCTGTAAAAGAACTTGCAAGGATAAAAACAACCAGTAAAACAGCAGTTACTTTACTAAAAAATTTTTTGTTCATTTTAATTCCTCTAATCTATTATGTAACTGAAAATATTTAATAGTGAATTACAGATATGAATATTTATATAGCTTTTATTGCACACTAGCTCTTCTTTCAAATACTTTTGACAACGAGGCGTAATCGCTTAAATTATCATCAATAAGCCATTCGTCCTCTATTTTAGAAACAACAAATTTCACAGAATGTTTTTCTGGCATTAATTCTTCTATTCGTCTAGTTACGGCCAAATCTAATGATTCGACAATTGGAACAAGAATAGAGTCAATAATGCTATCTAAAGATTTGCCAGATATTCCTGCCGTTAATAACGCACCGGCAACTTTAATTTCTAGTTCTTCGGTATCGATTTTATTTATAGCTTCTTTTATTATATTCTCCATTTCTTCTGCACGAATAAACTCAACAGAAACGTCATAAATAACATCTTCGTTATCTATAGCAGAATTCAATATCTTATATGATGAATATTTTTCATAAGATGCAAAAACTTTATCAACTATATTGGAAAATCCCTCTAATGGCAATCCCATAGACTGAAACACTTTAAATTCACTTAGCATTTCGCACTTATATTCATCCAAACTAAGATATTCCATTTGTGTATAATCTATTTTTGCGTTTGTATGCTCAGCCATATCTTTTAAATTCAGAGACATAAATGCATTCATAAATCCTTCTACTATCGGCCTACTTTCATTTATCATTTTTTCTTGTTCAATTTTAGAGTCATCAACCGGGTCGATGGTTGACGTATTTGTCGGCGAGTTTGACGTTTCATTAGCACAAGCTGAAACCGAAAATAATAAAAAAACAACCAAACAAATAATTAAAAGTTTTTTCATTTCATCACCCCATCATTCGAAACAATTAAATCATCGTTCTTATTTTACACCCTGTTTGATGAAACATCACTGTTAAAAAAGGAGGGACGACAATAACATCATCCCTCCATATACTATTCAACAGGAACTGTCTCTGGAACGATATCTTCAATGACATTTTTGATAACGGACTTATCTATTTTTAAATCATCATCATAGAACCATCTTGTTATAGAAGAAGTCGCACCATTTTGATCTTCAAGTACAATATGTAAACAGCCGTTTTTAAATTCAATGGCGTTTTCTTTACCATCTGTAGATAAAGATGACACTGCTTCTTTTGAATCTTCCCAATAATAATACGCTTCTAATTCTTGCTTTTTAGCTTCTTTAATTACAATATTAATTTTTCCAGTTTCACCCACGACTTCTTGTGATACTTCGTTTTGATTAGAAATTTTATTATCTATCTTTATATCAACTGACAAAGCAAATTGGTTTACAGATAGCAACAAAAAGACTATAACAGATAACGATATTATTATTCTCATAGCATAGTGATTTTTAGGCATGAGCTTGTTTTTAAAACTAAGAATTGCAAACGCGATACTAGTGAATATATAAACAAACCCAATTAATATATAACCACCGGCAAAATTGCTATTAATATACACGGTGATAAAAGAATACACCGTAATCATTGTGAGAATAAATTGCCAAAAATACCAACTCTTATGAGGGGGAATCACATCTGAATCCTGCTTTTTAAGATTAAATATCTCATAGAAGTTGAATATGGCTATTCCTAAAACATAGATACAAATACATTTCAATACCCATCCGAAGTAAAAGCTAATAGGCAAAAGTATTGAAAGCAATATAAATCCTATATACTTAAAAGTAACATCAGAGAACTCAATATCGAAAATAAAACAGTCGCTTTCATAAAACTTATGGAAAATAAAAACGATATTTAAAACGGTAAGGATTGTTATAAACAAAATATCGTATTTTGTACTTATAGAATTCAATATCCATAATAAACTTATATAAGATATAATTGACAAATATATATGAACATCGATACAATAAATTCTCTTATTCATCTTAGTCAAATAAGAATTTATAGCACATATAGATAATAAAACAATTGCTATTAAGGACACATACCAAGGTGAAAGATTAGAAAAATTAAAATTATATAATAAATCTACTATTTTAATTGAGAATGAAGGGTAAAAAATATTTAGAATATTAAACACAACGAATAAGATCGTACACCATGCAAATCCAGCGTTACATTTAATATTATTTTCTTTTGTACAAATCAAATCACAAAAAAGTGAGATTGCAGCAACAACAGATAAGATTGGCAATAGAGAATATACTTCCCAGTTAATCAAAACAGATGAAATCCATAACGTTAATCCTATAATGTAAACAAACTTGCCATAATATAAAAATTTTTTACCACTAATCCAATTTTTACACAAGATAAGTAAAAGTATGTATCCGCCAATAAGCAAACAAATTGCTAATGAAACATCGCCGGAATTATGTATCCCATTCAATGTAGGTTTTTCTGCGAAAATATTGTTATGAAAAGCATTAATAGCAATAAAATTAAGAGCTAATGGCCCGATGAACTCGGATAACCAATGCGAAATTCCATTTTCGGAATCTTTGAAATTTTTAGAACCTACAAATTCTATACGAACAAAATAATAAATAATAACAGCTAGTGTAAATATACTGCCAAGAATAGAAAATCTATTTATGAGTAGCAAGGCGTTCAATATAGAAAAACAAATAGTCGGAAATAAAGTTGATGTCGTTTTGTTATAAGACAAATTTCACGCCTCCTTTATAATGCAAAACATGCAAAAAGCATTGTTACTAAAACGATACATGGTATTACCCATTTTATACTATTGAATTTTTTAGCAAACAAATTCAATGCTGATAGAGCAACAAAGATTGTTGAGAATACAATAGAAAAACTTGCACAAACCCAATGATGAGCAGAATCAATAGAAAATACACCCGAACCAAGTAGAATATTGAAAACAAGTGCTATTATCCACAAAATAATAGCGAATGATAAATCCAAGAAATTAACTTTCTTTTGTTCTAAAATAACTTTAACGTTTTGTTGCCTCTTTTTTGAAAGTCCAACCGCCCCAATTACAGTGTAGTGTTCAAATGCAAGATCATAATGGAATAATACCTCATCATCATTAAAGTACAAATCTCCCAACATGGCATTTGCATTAACATTACCGCCCTTGGCAGCAAGTTTAAGATAGTGCATTGCTTTTTTATTATCTTGTTCAGTGCAAAAACCTTTATAATAGCACAATCCTTTTAAATAGTGAGCTGTTGGATGACCGGCTCTAGACATTTGTTCTAACTCATCTGCGTGTTCTTTAAACACCGATACATCGGCATCGTTAATAGCCTTCGTAATTATGGACAAAGCATTGCCATATTTGAAAAATTCGCCTGTTGCTGAATCGCGCACCTGGTAATCATCATCGGTCGGTATTATTACGGTTGATAGTGTGGTAGGTAAAGAAAGACCATAAAAAATACATGACACAATGCTCTTAATGCTTTTTTTAGATAGCCCTGTTTCTTTTTCGGCAGAAGCAACTATGTTGTTCACATCAACCATGCTTATACCTGTAGCAAACTGTGAAAAATATCTGCTAATATTACTTGATTTTATCACCAATAATATTTGATACGCTATTGTATTGTCGCACTTTTTATCTCTTAAAGCATCATATAACTTATCAACATCTTTAAGAATATCTTGACCATTTTCTTTAATGATAGCTCTTAAAATCGTGCCGGCAGTATTATATGATGATTGATATTCATCGCCCATTCTATATCATCCCTTCTATATAATTTGTTCTTGAGATAAAGCATTTATCCACTCTTGGACAGAATAGAAATCTCTATTTTCTGAAGTCAAATGCTTTTCATCAAAAACATGAAGAAACATTTTGCGAATACTTTCGGGAAGTTTTTTCCAACGATTCTTGAATTTTTCTTCACTGGTAACTTGTCCAATAGAATTTGTTTTGTTTGTTGGACTGAAAATAAAAACAGGATTATCATGATAGTATTCAAACATATGTATATGTTCACTTGGATCAACGTCACGAAATCTATCCATAATATCACCATGCCCATCCATCAATCTACCTTGATAAGGCATTCGCCCTACCATAAGTCTAAAAAGCATAGCCGCAACAGAATATAATTCATCTGTCATAGTGGTATCAGTTCGATTTGAAAAACTAAGCCATGGCGGGAGAAATTCGATTGAGACAGATTCGACAGGTATATTAGGTTTTATTGAAAACACCTTATTCTGAGAAGTTGCTATGGAAAAATCGATTAAAATTTCATACGAGGATTCATTATAATAAATATGGTTCATATCAAACGCACGGTATAAGTATCCACCCGAATGAATTTCATTAAAAACCATCAATAAGTTATTTATCAACTTTTTTATTGATGGTTTTTCCCAATCCAATAAATCACTGTTATATAACAAATTTTTAAGAGGTTCCATTTTAGGAAATGCTCTCTTACGAAACACTAGTCCAGTTGTTTGGTTATCTAATTCTAATATATCAATTGGCCAAGTAATACTTTTGATGTCAATAGGCATATAAATCAAATCACGCCACATTTGCTCTATATCTATCGAATTGATCTTGGGAACCGGTTTTATAGTAACCTCTGTATTTGATAAAACATGGATCATAGATGAGTCATATTTCGATGGATTATACATGTTATAGCCACTTAAACTACTAAATAACAATCCATCAATCGAAGCATTTAACATATCTAATCTCCTTTTTTCTTACCGAAAAAGCCAAATCCTTTTTTAGCATGTGCCGGACGAGAACGTTTATTATCAGAGTCTTCTGCGATAACAAAATCATAATCCTGTTTTTTTGGCTTTTGTTTTTCAAGTTTTTCCTGAGCTTTTTCTAATTTTCTCTGTTCCTTTTCGCGCTCTTTTTGTTTAGCTGATTGATATTTTATATAATCTTGAAGAATTTTCGCCTCTTTTTTTATAGTTTTATAGAGTTCGGTATTATTCTCTATATTTGGCAAAACACCTGATTTTTGATCACTACCAACCATACTCTTTAAAATATGGGCTGATATACTTCTCATACGCTTACTAGCTTTGAATGCATCTTCAAAAACTTCAGCATCACGAATAATGGGTAGATTCCATTTTATCATTTGCATTATTGGGTTTGTCCGAGTCGTTCCGAACATAGCTAGCTTATACCACATACAAAAGTGAAGTTTACCTTCTTGGTGCAATAATTTAGAACATATATAATCTTTAACCAAACTCGAAATAACCTCTACATCCTTTGGATAGTTAGATGTCACATCAAAAAGATTAAATAACGTATTCTCTATTGCTCCATAATCTTTGTAGGGATATGAAGATACATCGTCATAAAGATTGATTAATATTGATAATAATTCTGCATTTTTGCTAGATACAGTAAGCATATATTTGCAATTATCAACACATTGTTTGTTAAATGAAAAATAATCAAAACGAAATGATGCCCAAAAGTATGATTTCAAATCGGATATATCATTATTGGGGTTGATACTTGAAATGTGTGAAAAATATTTAATGTATACAGTTTCAAATGTTTTAATACAATTTAAGAAGTCAGTATTTGCAAGATTTGAAGGAACTATTTGTTTCTTTAAAAGGGCAACACAGCGTAAATATTCTGTTACTCTTAATCCATTAATATATCTTGTTGAAACATTAACATCTTTATAGTTAGAAAAGAAAGCGGTAATTTCATCATCTAAATTAATAATATCCTTCAACTGTGTAGAAGAATCAATTTTTCTTTTATAGAAAGATTCTATAGCATCTAAACCTCCAGATATCTGTGCAATTGAATAACACCAATCAACAAATACCGTTTTTGATTTAGAATGTTGTTGTGACAAAAAGTCAACCATTTCAGATACACCTTTATTCAATAAAGCGCGCATTCTGATTTTTTTGTAAACTTCAGTTAATTCTGGCGACGATGAATTTTCATTTCGGTTTTCTATTCTTTTAAGAATTGTATCGTTTGGAATAATACCTTTTTGATCAAAAACATTTAATACTTTTGAAATGTAATTATCAATAAAACTGTTTTGAGTTGTAGCCTTTGTCAAAATATCCAACAGATATCTCGTCAACTCCGTATCATCTAAGTCGTTGAGTTTATCAGTCCCCTGCATAACCATGTTTGCGAGAAGATTCTCATCATACTCACAATTATATACAAAACCAATCTCATTGCAGATTGAATTAAGCTCTCGGCAAAAGGAATCGAACTCTACAGTTGAACTCTTGAAATATCTAAAAAATAAAGCATGCTTATTTTTATCTTGATTTATTTCTGATAAATCAAGATTGCTTTCACCATCGGCAAGAGAAAAGAATTTCTCACCGTTGGGAGCTTTGTTAACAAACATAATACTTTTGAATTTAGAATATTGCATCGTATTGGCATTTGCAAAAGACAAACGATATCGTAATGAGTAAGGAAGAGAAATCAATATGTATGATATTAATGATTTAATTAAATCCTCGTTGAAATTGTATGTAATGTAGATGGGATAATCAATCGCACTGGAAAGCGAAAGGTATATACACCCCATCATCTTTTTTAGAATTGCATCATCAAAATTATTAAGTCCATTAGGGCCATTTATTTCAAAAGAAAGTTCACTAGGGATATCTTTAGTTCTTTCATAATCCAATTTGAAATTGTCGTTTTTTATACCTATTATGTTGTTTGGATCGTTTAAAACACCTTCTGCAGGAAACATGAAACCTTGTGCGAACATCTTAGGACGTCCAAATGTGTCTCGTTCGCCATATATAGCTTTTAAAACACAAACAATTCCTTCATCCGATATGATTTCATATAAATTAAATGACGAACCATCTTCTGATATCAAATTTTCAGAACCAACATTTTGTGGAGTACAACCATTGCCAACTCTTTCAAAAAAAGTTGTCATAGTGGGTGGTGTATCCGGCGATACATTTAACAATTCCCAGTTGTTTCCTGGTTTTCCATAACATGCTTGGTAGAATTTCATAAGGTTTATTCTCCTTTCATTTTGATAGGAATATTATCGAAATCCTTTTTGTCTACCCAAGAGCCTTTGAATAAAACTAATTCCTTTTCTCTTACTTTGTCTTCCTCATAAAAAGAATACTCATCTACCTCTTGATATAAGCAAGCTTTACCAATTAAAGGCTTTTTGTATATATAACGATTGGAATGTTTTATTTTAAAAGGTCTAAATACCTTGGCGTTAGACTTTATAAATCCGAAATGTTTAAATAACCATAAAATGGGTTCTTCTATTCTCTTGGGGTCTGGTCGACTTAATGGAGCAAAAAATCCTTTTTCTGTTGCGCCACACGAACAACCTATAGCACTTACTGAAAAGAAGTTGTAATTATAATATTCAGATTCAAGATTCTGACATACAGATCTTGCGTTATGCATCATGAGTTCTTTAATATTCTTAGAAAGCTCGTTAAACGTTTTGCCATCGAATTCTTTCTTAGGTAATCCTGTTTCATCAAGATCGGCATTTTGAACCTGTTCCTGTGAAATGGCAGGAAGTATATCTATACATTGGTCGCTTTTTGAAACACAAACAGCAATTGGAATATCGCTTTTTTTGCCACGTTCAGATTCCAATACCGAGTGTAATGTATTTAGAGCCAAAGAAGGTGCATCCACTTCGTCTTCATCAATTTCGTCTAAAAATCCTAATTGTTTGGGGTCAACTAAAAGTATTAACCCATCTGAGTGCTCTACAAATCTTGAGAATCTAACCATATCATTAGCATTTCTACAGTTTTCACCCGCAATATCATACAAAACGATTGTATCTGTACGTTGCTCACGATTTTCAGTTCTAACAATATCGTAAAACATAGGCTGCGAAAGACGACCAGGAGAAGTACTGTCAGGCAATGGAACATTTTTCTTAACTTTGTTAGTTTCTATAAAATTAGTTTCGTGATCCGATGTGAAATAGGCATTTAAACCAACTTTTGCTGCATAATCTGACATGCCTTTTAATAATTGACTTATGTATACTGTTTTACCAGCACCAGTAATACCAATAATTGAAATGTATTTCACAGGATTTTTTCCGTAGCCCAACGGCAAAGGATTGTGACAATGTGGACAAACTCTACGATGAGTTATCTTTCCAAACTCATCAACAGCATTTGTTACAAATCCATCAACATCTGCTCCTAAACTAGTTGCACCATTTCCCAAGCCTATTATTGGGAGTTCCCATGGAGTAGTTGCACCATGACCAGAGCGTTCCGTTTGTTCTGTAGTTCTACCTTCAAAGTCATTCCAAAAATTTTGGTATTTTTCATCTGTCTTAAGCAAAAATTTCTTATATATGTCATATTGCCTACGCTTCGCATCACGTTCGGCTTGTGAATCTGCTAAATCAATATCAATTTCTTTAAAACCAACGATTTGTTCAATTTCTCTGTTATTTGAAAATGAAGTTTCTGCTCTAAATTCAACATCCCTATGAGAAAACGGGACCCCTTTTCCGCCAGATGCCATATTAAAACAATATGGACAAACTATTTGAAACGCTTCATTTGAAGCAATTGGATTTTCTTTGTTATTAACTTGAGCCATTATTTTGCACCCCTTATTTTATTTGAATTCCCGGATTAGTAGATTTAAATTCAATCACATCATTTTCTTGCATTTTTACAAAAAAAGAACCACCTGATTTAATAACACTATCAGGAAAGGAAAAACTATAGTTTTCTATTTGATAATTTAAAATACCTCCAACCATACTAGGGTACGGTTTTAAAATATCCACTTTATGATACCCACTATATACAGAACGTTTTTTAAACAAGCCTTTTTCTACATAATATGGAGAATCTTTAATTGATACATCTAATATCATAGTAAAAACTGAACTTTTAAACGAATCAGAGTTTGGCAAGAAAATAGTTAGAAATGAATCAGAATACTCTAGTCCATAAATTGCATATACACCTGGATTTTCTCTAATTTTCATTCCACCGTCACGTTTTATATCGTTGTGCGAAAGAATAGTCAGTGTTAATCCCAAATCTTTAACGACCAATTGCTTGTTTTCGAGTAAAATTTCACTAGTGCCTTTGAGTGCATTCAGCAACAAATTCTGATTATTTTCCTCACAAAAATCTACTGTCTTTTTTTCGTTTCCAAAAACGATTAAGTAATTAGATAAGTTGGTTGATTTCCAATTTAGCAAAAATTGATTGCTTGAACTATTCTTTTTTTCAATACCATATATTGTTTTTTCTGAATTTTTAACAAATTCGATTTTCATATTCTTTCACCGTCTAAATAATCAAATTATTTCCTGAACATGCGATGAATGTTAGAGCCTCTAAAGCATCATCGTATCCTGTATTAAAATATTGAACTAATTCATCATCCAAAAAAGTATGCTGTAAATGTTCATATAAAGTGGTTGGGTTTTTACCGTTTGCATCATATGTATGTAGCATAAACACCTTTAATTTTTTGTCGATAGGACAGTTGCCGTATAAACGAATCATATCGTCAGCGTTTTCAGTTAATGCCGTACTGATTTCACGGTATATTCTGTCGCCGGTAAGATCCAATCTCTTTTCCCACTCTTCAATAAATGGGAGAGAAAATAAGTCTTTATTTTCCTCTAAAATGCATTTTAAAGTATTGAGAACTTCGTCTAACATATCACTAGCATTGTTTTCCGCACATAAAATTTTATTTGCACATACTTCACCTTTGCCTGTTTGTAAAAACAAAGATGTTATATTAGAATATATTGTTCCTATATCATCAAACATAGTTAACGGAATATAAGATTGGAAACTCGAATGTAATTGTTGTATTTGTTCTAATACTTCTTTTGCTTCTTTTTTAAGTTCTAATAAAGTGCGTTTGAATTCAGGATATATATAGTTTTTTCGTATATGGATTTGAATGCTCCGTTTGAAATATTCAGACAAATTCAAGTCCTCGTTTAAGGTGCCCACATTTAATTGTGATACTATTTTATCTATAATTTCATCAGTTAGTTGAGAAAGTTCGACTGAACTAAACTCTTTAAGAACTTCAAAACGAAAATCATCAATACATTGCGAAATGTCAATATCTTGAGATAGTTGATATTTGCAATAATTTGAAACGAATCCATTGAATACATCGTCATATATGTATTGTTTTGTATTACGATATGTTAGTTGTGAAATATCTTCCTTGAGATTAAGTGCATTACTATTCATTGGAAGATGAGAAAAAGCTTTTGTTTCAACGCTTAATTCAATTTTTTTAAGGAAGTCTTCGCAAATTTTACTGTTAGAATTTGCGAAATTTAATCTCTTAATCCAATTTGAGGTTTCTAATTCTATTGGATTTTTTGTTTTGAAATTAATGTCTGATAAAATGGTATTAAGAATTTGGATTGCTATTTTTTTATTCGGTCTTTCTCTTAAAATATAAGATACAATATATGGAGTTTTAGAAAATAAAACAGAAGTTCTACGCTTAAAATCATCATCGTCAACGGAAGATACCGAATCGTTATTTGACAGAATTAATATATTAGCTACTATTCTATATAAATCTTTCATATCGTACATTTCGTTATTTCTCGTACGATTAGAAATAATAATTGTTGAATCATAAGCGGAATTTTTGCTAAGATATTCTCTAATAGCTTTAGCCGTGGTACGAGAATTAGAAGAATCGTCCAAAAGAACAATTAACATATTCTTATGAGCATCTGATAATGTATCTTTAATAAAAGTTGTTGCGTTATAATGTTCAACAAAATCTTCAACATTTCTAAAAGTTGAAGTATCAAGAATGTTATATACATACCATTGTTGCATGCTTTGAAAAACTTCACGTGCTTTTTTTGCATTATCGATATCATTTAATATTTCAGTTTTAGTTTTAGGAGCACTTTCCAAAAAATCAAAACAAGTGACACCTTGATTATCAATAGTAAATCTATAATTAACAAGGTATTTTAACGATTGAGGCCATACCCGAACCATTTTAGATGAAATACCCTCAAAATCATCCTTTTCAAAAGCAGTGTTATATAAAATCAGCATTGGATAATGCGGTCTATTTCCAACTATTTTAGTGCTTTGGTTGCTTTTTTCTAATTCGTGTTTTGCTTCTCTAATTACATTTTCTATTGTTTTCATCAGACCTCATCCATTCTTAATTTTATCAACTATGTCCGGGCTGCGTATTACACAACCCGGACATAGTTATGTTCTACTATCTTGTAGCAGCGAAATTTGTCACTTCTGCGGAGTAACGAGTTACAAAGGTTATAATATTATTAGAGTCTTCGGAAAAAGAAGTTTTAGCAATAGCAATCATCTTGTTTGCTTTATCTCCACCAATAGTAGTTTTTATAGCTTCAAGCGCTACATTAACAGCTTCTGGATTTTCAATAAGATTTGTTTTTACTGCTTTATTAATTTCTTCTTTTACTTCTTTGCTTAACTTAGTAAATCCCAAGAAAGCACTATACAAAGGCAATTGCATACCATATGGTTCTGAATCAATGGTCGTCAACTCTATCGCCTCATCAATGCCAAAGGAAGTCTTAATGTAAGAGTAAGAATAGTCATTAAGTTTCTTAATAACCCCGGTCATTGTTGCCATTGCAAAAGTCTTTATGTCAGTATCAAATGCAGAAGTTTCATTTAAAAATGCAGACATACTTTCTACTAAAGCAGTTTGCTTTTCTAAATAAGCTAACTGTTCTTTAAGCATTTCCATATGAGAAAGAGAACCTACTACGTGGTCTTTCACTACGATCTCCGCAGCTGCTGCATAACCATCGTTTGGAATAAATCGGGTATTTGAAACAATAAAGGGTTCTTTTTCAACGGAAGACAAGAATTCTTTAGCAGCGCTAGTGTTTTTAGATGAAATTATTGACTCTGCTTGCTTAAATCTCTCTATCATTTTATCCGCATCAAGTATCTGAATTTTATATTCGTTTGCTGCACCAACTGCTTCCTTTTTAATTAAACCTAATTCCCATGCAACTTGATAAAGTCTTAGATTTTCTGCTTCTTCAACAGTTAGATTGTTAGTAGAAATACAGCTAATAGGTGTAATATTGATGGTGCGTCTACTATCTCTAGGATCTCCTACAGAACCTTCATAAATATGAGAACCTACAACTGGTTTTGTCTTGTAAACACCAAGATAATTTGAAACACCTTTATAACCATACATCGGTATGCCGCAACGGAAACTGAAAATAGTAATACGATCTTGTGACCAAGATTTTCTTATATCAATACCATTATGTCCGGTTTTATAATCAGCAGCAGCAGATTTGATTTCATCGGAAATATTTGGAATAGATAGGTAACCCAATGTTTTTGAATCTTCCAACGAATATACACTTGAATCCGCCCAGAAAAGCGGTGAAGAACGATCACCGAGCGGCATAATAATTTCATCGTAAATCTTTTTCTGCAATGCATCAGGTGCAGTAACACCGAATTTGATTTGTAAATAATCAATAATAGTTTTACTTGTGTATGTTTTTAACTGAGAAAGGAAATAAGTGGTTACTGCATTGGCAATCTTATTTTGATCTTGTGAAATCCATGCTTCTGGATTGTTTAGCATATTACTTACAAAACCGTGAATTAAATCCCCAATTCTCATAGCCTTAACAGCTGTATCTAAAGAATCTTGCAAATCTTGAATAGACATAAGCTTCATGGCATATCTATTATCCTCTAATACAGGTTGGGCTAATGTTCTTAAGTTACTATCAAAGGTTGC
>JAZQGI010000013.1:0-45975 GCA_045539955.1 Acutalibacteraceae bacterium
CTGCCAAGGGCATAGCTGGGCAGCTAAGTGTGGATTGGATAAACGCTGAAAGCATCTAAGCGTGAAGCCAACCTCAAGATAAGATTTCCCATAGCATAAGCTAGTAAGGTCCCCGGAAGACTACCGGGTTGATAGGCTGCATGTGTAAGCATGGTGACATGTGTGCTAGGCAGTACTAATAGACCGAGGGCTTGACCTATTTTTTGTCCTCTCTTCCATTACTTGTTCAGTTTTCAGGGTGTGAGCCCAACTAATAATTTTACAGAGATAACACTTGTTATCTCTGTTTTTTTATGCTATAATGCTTTTAGAAGTTCGATTTTTTAGATTTTTGGGAGGTAAATATGCAAAATTTCTTACCTCAGGGTGAAACAATCTTTAATTTTTCAATCGGCTTACTTGTTATTTTAATAGTTGTATTAGTGGCACTCACGGGTATGCTTATTGTAAAAATTACAAAATTAAAAGAATTTATAGTAAAAGAAAAGGTTGATATAACTGCAACGGTTATGTCTGTGATTGTTATTGCTATTTGTATTGGCGGAATTATTGCATATCTGTTCTGTATGAATGCTATGTTGAGATAATTATGTATATAAATCAAAAGGCGGTTAATCCCGCCTTTTTTTAATACATATTTTAGTTATAATATTTATCAAAAAATATATTTATGATTGAAAATTTGTTAAAAAGATATTCCCATTCACTTTCAATATAAACTGACGGTTGTTGAGTTTTAAAAACTGGAATTATAAATAAAGTTGCATTACTTTTGGTCTCAAAGAGAGAAAATCCGCCGAGCGCAGTAATGATTTTTAACGGTTGTTTACCTTTTGAAGAGCATTTTATAAGGAGAAAATTTTCATTTGCAGAAATATTTATAAAATCCGATTCGTAGGATATTTCTAAAAGCAAGAGAGTGAAAAGATTTTTGTTGATATAGTAATTATATTCGGTTGCACAGTAAAAATTAAATTCGTATCTGAAGGCTGTGACGGTGTTCAAAAGATTGGTAGAAAGCTTTTTAATATCAACACTTTGGCGTGAATTTTTATGATAAAACGCTTCTGCACAGTAGATTTTTTTAAGATTTTCAAGGTGGCGCGGCTGCAAACCGTATTTTAATATTGAAAGCGATACAAAAATCCGCAGTGACGACAGATATCGTTCAAAGGAATTTGGCAAATCTAACACATATTTGACCCCCTAAATATAACATTATTATGCCAAAATATATAAAAATTAAAAAAATTGTTAAAATATAAACAAACCACTTGAAATGTGCATTAAAATGGAGTAAAATAAAGGGGTAAAAAATTTAGGAGGTATATTCCAATGGTTAAAGTTGCAATTAACGGATTCGGCCGTATCGGTCGTCTCGCATTTCGTCAAATGTTCGGCGCTGAAGGTTACGATGTAGTAGCTATCAACGACCTTACAAAACCCTCAATGCTTGCTAATCTTTTAAAGTATGATACAGCACAGGGCGGTTACTGCGGTTATATCGGTGAAAATCTTCACACTGTAGCTGCTGATGACGAAGCTGGTACTATCACTGTTGATGGTAAAACTCTCAAAATCTATGCTGAAAAAGACGCTAAGGATCTTCCTTGGGGCGAACTCGGTGTTGACGTAGTTCTCGAATGCACCGGTTTCTATTGCTCAAAAGAAAAGTCTCAGGCTCATATTGATGCAGGCGCTAAGAAAGTTGTTATTTCTGCTCCCGCAGGTAACGACCTTCCCACTATCGTTTACAGCGTAAATGAAAACACTCTTACTAAGGAAGACAACATCATTTCTGCTGCTTCCTGCACAACAAACTGCTTGGCTCCTATGGCTAAGGCTCTTAATGATTATGCTCCTATCCAGAGCGGTATCATGAGCACTATCCACGCTTATACAGGCGACCAGATGATTCTTGACGGTCCTCACAGAAAGGGTGACCTTCGCCGTGCACGCGCTGGCGCTGCTAATATCGTTCCTAACAGCACAGGTGCTGCTAAGGCTATCGGTCTTGTAATTCCTGAACTCAACGGCAAGCTTATCGGTTCGGCTCAGCGTGTTCCTGTTCCGACAGGTTCTACAACAATCCTTACCGCTGTTGTTAAGGGTACAGATGTTACTAAGGAAGGCATCAACGCTGCTATGAAGGCTGCTGCTTGTGAATCTTTCGGTTATAACGAAGACCAGATCGTTTCTTCAGACGTTATTGGTATGCGTTACGGTTCACTCTTTGATGCTACTCAGACAATGGTATCAAAGGTTTCTGACGACCTTTACGAAGTACAAGTTGTTTCTTGGTATGACAATGAAAACAGCTACACAAGCCAGATGGTTCGTACAATTAAGTACTTCGCTGAAATCTAATATAAGATTTAAGTTTAAAATTCCCACTTTCGAGTGGGAATTTTTTTGTTGTGTTTATTTCGCGCTTATGGTAAAATAATTATATATATGCTCTTGGAGGTGGGTAAAGTGCGAATATTGGCGGTAGGCGATGTTTGTGGCTCTGTGGGATGTGATTATGTGCGCAGGGTTTTGCCCGCTTTGAAGCGTGAAAAGTTTATAGATATGGTTATAATTAACGGCGAAAATTCGGCGGACGGTAACGGCATTACTCCCGACAGTGCGGATTATCTTTTAAGGCTTGGCGCAGATGTGTTGACAGGCGGTAATCATTCGCTAAGACGGAGTGAGGTTTACGATTATCTTGACCAAAATGACTGTGTTTTGCGTCCTCACAACTTACCGGATGCGCAAAACGGCAAGGGCTATTGTGTTGTTGACTTTGGAAAATATCAGGTTGCTGTAATAAATTTAAGCGGCAAGATTTATCTTGAAAAGTTGGGTGCTGACTGTCCTTTCGCTACAGCGGACGAGCTTATAGATAGAGCAAAATCGGACGGAGTGAATATTATTGTTGTAGATTTTCACGCCGAGGCTACAAGTGAAAAGCGTGCTTTGGGACTTTATCTTGATGG
Organism: Acutalibacteraceae bacterium; assembly: GCA_045539955.1. Lineage (GTDB taxonomy): Bacteria > Bacillota > Clostridia > Oscillospirales > Acutalibacteraceae > UBA737. The sequence continues at coordinate 2,982 of JAZQGI010000013.1, forward strand.
TAAGGTATCTGCCTTTTTCGGCACGCATACCCACGTTCAAACTGCGGATTGTCAAATACTTGAAAACGGTACGGGGTATATTACCGATCTTGGAATGACAGGACCTATTGATTCGGTCTTAGGAGTTCGCAAGGAAATAATAATAAATAGGTTGAAATCAAATGATATGTCCAAGTTCGAGCTTGCAGACGGTGATTGTATGCTAAACGGATGTATTTTTGAAATTGATGAAGAAACAGGTAAAACAATAAAAGTAGAAAGAATTTATATATAGATTGGAATAAAAAATGAAACGAATTATATCATTTGTTTTGGTTGTTATTTTTCTTTTTTCGCTTTGCGGTTGTAAGGAAAACAATAATACATCATCCGAAGAAGCGGTTACAGTGACACAAAAGGGTTATAAAAATTCAATGACCTTGTTATATTCAGCATCTGATACATTTAATCCGTATGATGCGAAGACCGAAATTAACCGTCAGCTTTGTAAGCTTTTGTATGAACCGCTTGTGAAATTGGATGATGATTTCGAACCGCATTATAGTATAGCAAGCAGTGCCAGTATAGAAAAAGATATTTGCACAGTTAAGCTTCGTGATATTAAATTTTCAGACGGAAGCCGATTGACAGCAGACGATGTTGTATATTCATATAACCTTGCGAAATCATCTTCTTCAAGTTATAATTATAAGCTTTATTCGGTAGAAACAGTCAGCGCATCGGATAGTTTAACTGTTGTTTTTAAACTTAATAAGTGCGACCCTTATTTTGTGAATGTTTTAGATTTTCCCATAATAAAAGCAAACAGTGATAAAAATGAAAATTCTGATAGTGTTAAATTCCCACCTGTAGGAGCAGGAAGATATAAGGTTGATATTGAAAAAAGTGTGCTTTTACAAAATGAAAATTATAACGGTAAAAAGGGAAGCATAAAAAAAATAAATCTTATTAATGCACCTGATAATGAGTCAATTTCTCACTTTGTTGAAATAGGTGCAACAGATGTATATTACAGTGATATTTCCGATGGTACCATTCTTAGAATGAGTGGCAGTAAAACAAACATTAATCTTAACAACCTCGTGTATATAGGTGTTAACCATAGAAATGGTAAATTGGCAATTAATGAAGTAAGACAGGCAATATCCAGTGCGCTTGACCGTACAAAGATTTGTAAGGACGCTTTTTATGATAATGCGCTTGCCGCAACAGGCTTTTTCAATCCTGTTTTTAAAGAAACAAAATCACTTCAAAATATACAAATTACCCAGAATTTGCAAATAAGTGTTGAGAATTTAGAAAAAATAGGGTATAATGAATTAGATAATGACGGTTGCCGTAGAAACTCAAATGGAGCGCTAAGGTTTTCGTTACTTGTAAATGAGGAGAATTCGTCGCGGGTTAATACTGCTATGCTAATAGAAAGGCAGCTTAAGGAATGCGGTATAATCGTAACGGTTGTAAAAGCTTCTTATGAGGAGTATATGCGAAGACTTAGAAGCGGAGAATTTGATTTATATTTGGGTGAAGTTAAGATGACCGAAAATATGGATTTTTCCGAGCTTATATCTTCGGGAGGCTCATCTGCCTATGGTATAAAATCCGTAACCCCTGTAGAAACCACTGAGGGTATAGAGGGTGAAACACAAAGTGATGCCGTTTTTGATGAAGCACTTGCTTGTCAAAAGGTGATTAAGGGATTTTATTTAGGTGAGAATTCCGTAAACGATGTAGCCGTAACCTTGCAGAGTGATATGCCTATAATACCGGTATGTTACCGTTTGGGAGTTTTATTTTGCAATGAAAATATCGAAAATGTTAAAAATGCTTCCTTGAGCGATATTTACTTTTCGATAGAATCATATAAAATTAAAGAAGATTGAGGAGTGTTTTTATGATAGCTTATGAAACAAGATTGGGTAAGATCAATTTAAGCGAAGCTTACCTTTCAAAGCTTATCGGTAATGAAGTTACTTCCTGCTTTGGTGTTGTGGGTATGGTGCCCAGCAACTCAAAACAGAAAATATTTAGTATTTTTTCAAAGGAAGAACAGGTTGATACCGGTATTAAAGTTATCGGTAATTCAGACTCTGTTTCAGTTGAGCTTCATATCGTGGTAACCTTTGGTATGAATATCAGCGCTATTGCGCAAAGTATTACTGAAAAGGTTAAGTATGTGGTTTATGAAGCCACTGGTATTGAAGTAGATAAGGTAACCGTTAAAGTTGACGGTATTAAAGAGTAGTTATTTACTGTATTAAGGAGTGTAAGATTTTGATTAACGGCGATATTTTGCGCGATGCATGGATTTCTGCGGCGAATAACATCAGTAATTACCGTAAAGCTGTGGACGACCTTAACATTTTCCCTGTGCCTGACGGTGACACGGGTACAAATATGTCTATGACACTTTCAAACGCTGCTCGCGAGCTTGAAAAACTTGGCGGAGAAACAGCAGGTAAAGTGGCTTCGGTTAACTCTTCTGCGCTATTGCGTGGGGCGAGAGGTAACTCAGGTGTTATTACTTCCTTGCTTTTCAGAGGTTTTGCAAAGGGTATCGGTAATGACGAATTTGTAACACCGGAAAATATAACAAACGCTTTTGTTTATGGTGTTGAAGCGGCTTATAAAGCTGTTATGAAGCCTACCGAGGGTACAATTTTAACTGTAGCAAGAGTTGCAAGTGAGTATGCAAAAGAAGCATACGAGCAAGGCAAAGACGAGCTTGCTATTTTCGAATATGCAATCGAGGGTGCCAAAAAAGCTCTTGATGAAACACCCGAATTATTGCCCGTTCTTAAAAAAGCAGGCGTTGTTGATGCCGGCGGACGCGGTTTTGTAATTATACTTGAAGGTATGCTTTCTGTATTTAAGGACGGCGTGATTATAAAAGGCAATGCTGTCTCTGCAGAAGATGATGAAGGTTCTGAAGAGTCCTTTAATGCTGCAGGTGAATTTGAAACCGAAATCACCTTTACTTATTGCACAGAATTTATTGTAAACCGTAATCCCGAAGTAACCAAAGAGCCTAATGAACTCAGAATGTTCCTTGAAACAATAGGTGACTGTGTTGTTGTGGTTGATGATGAGGAAATCATTAAGGTTCATGTTCATACCGACCATCCAGGTAACGCAATTGAAAACGGTCTTACCTTTGGTTCACTTGTAAATCTTAAAATTGAGAATATGCGTGACCAGCACGAAAAAGCAAAGCACGATGCTACAAACGCTAAAAAGAAGCCTGCTAAGAGTGCTGACCGCACAGAAACCTTTACCCCTGTAGAACCTACAAAGCCTTTCGGTTTTGTATCGGTTTGCGCAGGCGACGGTTTGGCAGAATTGTTCCGTGATTTAGGTGTTGATACCATCGTTTCGGGCGGACAGACAATGAACCCCAGTACCGACGATATTTTAAAGGCTATTGAGGCAACTCCTGCTGAAACAGTTTTTGTTTTGCCAAATAATAAGAACATTATTATGGCGGCTGAACAGGCAATTCCGATTAGCACCCGTAAGGTTATTGTTATCCATACAAGAACCATTCCGCAGGGTATTACCGCAATGCTTTCTTTTGATCCTGAAAGCGATGATAATGCAAATGCTATAGAAATGCAAAAAGCAACCGAAAGAATCGCTACAGGTCAGATTACTTTTGCCGCACGTGATGCTGATTTTGACGGTTTTAAAATCAAACAGGGAGAGCTTATGGCACTTCTTGGCGGTAAGGTAACATTCACTGATACTGACCTTGAGAAGAGCGTTTTAAAGCTTTTAAAGAAAATGGTTAAGCCTGACAGCGAGTTTATAACCGTTATCTACGGTGAAGATGTAACCGAGGAACAGGCTGCAGCTATTGAAGAGCAAATACAGGCTAAATTCGGCGACAAGGCTGAAATTACCGTAATCAACGGCGGACAGCCGATTTATTACTATATCCTTTCTGTAGAATAGGAGTGCAAAAAATGACAGCTAATACTGATATTCAGTTTTTAAAGGGTGTCGGTTCAAAGAGAGCTGAAATTTTAAAATCAAAGGGCATCGATACAGTCGGTGCCCTTTTGCGCTTTTATCCGAGAAAATATCTTGATTGGACTAAAATTATAGCAGTTCATAATGCGCCATTTTATGAAAATGTGTGTGTAAAAGCTAAAATTATAACTCCCATAGAAACAGTTGAAACCCGTAGAGGAATTACTATTTATAAATTTTTAGCAGAGGATGAGAGCGGTCGTTTTGCGGTTAGCCTATTTAATCAGGTTTACCTTGCAAATCGGCTTAACTTCGGTAGGGAGTACCTTTTTTACGGTAAGTTTGACGGTAGCTTTGTGCTTAGACAGATGAATTCACCGATAATAAAAGAAGTGAATTACGGAGGAATTGAGCCGATATATCCAGCAAGTCGTGATATGTCCTCGAAAACATTGGAAAGGCTTGTAAAAACAGCGCTAACAGCAGTTGATATGCCGGAAATTTTGCCCGAAAGTATAAGAAAAGAGAATAATCTTTGCGATATAAAATATGCGCTTCAAAACATACATTTTCCAAGGACTAAAGAATCATTCGAGCGTGCAAAACGGCGCCTTGTTTTCGAAGAACTGTTTTGTCTTCAAGTGGCGCTTGCTGTAATAAAGCTTAAAACACACCGCCAGAGCGGTTGTGTTATTCAAAAAAATACTTTCCCTGATTTTTTAAAGTGTTTACCGTATCAACTGACAGATGCGCAAAAACGCGTAACATCAGAATGCATTGCTGATATGAAGTTAGGGCGCCCGATGTCGCGACTTATACAAGGCGATGTAGGTAGCGGTAAAACCGTTGTTGCGGCAGCACTTTGCTTTATTTGTGCGCAGAATGGATATCAATCAGCTTTAATGGCTCCTACAGAAATTTTAGCTGAACAGCATTATAAAACCTTTTTAAAAATCACTGAAAATACGGGTATTAAGTGCGGACTGCTTACAGGCTCTATGACTAAAAATCAAAAAGATACAGTAAAAAAGGAACTTCGAAACGGAGAAATTGATGTTATAGTCGGCACTCACGCACTTATAGTAAACGATGTCGAATTTAATAACTTAGGGCTTGTTATAACTGATGAACAGCATCGCTTTGGAGCTTCCCAACGTGACAAGCTTGAAAACAAAGGGGTAAACCCACATAAACTCGTAATGTCGGCTACACCTATTCCGCAGACCCTTTCGTATATACTTTTCGGCGACCTTGATATAAGCGTTATTGACGAGTATCCAAAGGGCAGACAAAAGATTGATACTTACAGCGTGGATTCTTCCTACAGACCGCGAATTTATAATTATATTAAGAAGTTTTTAAATGAGGGCAGACAAGCATATATTGTATGCCCGTTGGTAGAGGAAAATGAAGAAATTGATTTAACTTCTGCTAATGAATATTATAAAAAACTCAAAAACAGTGAGTTTAAGGATTATAGCGTAGGTATTTTGCACGGCAAAATGTCGCCCAAGGAAAAGGATGCCGTTATGCGAAAATTCGCAAGCGGGGAGATACAGTTGCTAATAGCGACAACTGTTATTGAAGTTGGTATTGATGTGCCAAATGCGGTTTTGATGGTGATTGAAAATGCCGAAAGATTCGGTCTTTCGCAGTTGCATCAGTTAAGAGGTCGAATTGGTAGAGGTGAATTTAAGTCCGATTGTATCCTGATTTCCGACAGTGAAAGCGAGGATACTAAAAAACGCTTAGATGTTATAAAAAATTGTTCTGATGGCTTCAAAATCGCTGATTATGATTTAGCGCTCAGAGGACCCGGTGATTTTCTCGGCAACCGCCAAAGCGGTATTCCGCAAATGAAGATAGCCGACCTTTTTGCAGATAAGGAAGTTTTGTTGCAGGCAAAAAATCAGGCGCAAAAGCTTTTGGAAACCGACCCACAGTTGAAACTTCCAGAAAATGCTAATTTAAGACAGGAAGTAATTGAGCTTTATAGGAAGTTGACATTGCGAGAAACGAAGTTCCGAAGCAATCTGAAAAGGATATATATGTAAATAAAAAATATAGTCATTACGAGGAGTGAAACGACGAAGCAATCTCACAAATTTATATTTGCAATTAGATTGCCACGCTAACGCTCGCAATGACAAAGACAGTGTACTAAGTAGCAAGGGGAATATTAAATGAAGAAAATTGCGGTTATAATTTTTTGTTTATTAATATTTATAATAAGCATTGTGCCTGTTTCTGCAGTTTCAAACAAATATACGATAGAGGAATTAGGATTAAGTGTTTCTATTCCCGAAAAGTATTTAGTTATTACCCGTGAAACCAGCGATAACTCCAGTGTTTTTGATAAGATAGGAAAAACAAGAGCAGAAGCAATGACTGAATTAGAAAATAACTCTATTTATTTAGATGCTTTTCTAACTGATGGTTCTGAAGAAATTGTTGTAACTATGACAGATGGGACTATAAGTGATTTTAATGTTTTAAGTGATACGACGCTTAAAGGTATGATTTCAATTTTAGAAAATCAATATAAGGAATATAATATAGAAGTTTCAAAGTATGATATATACCAACACTCTCAAGCTAAATTTGTTCGATTATTTTTTAACAATTCTGATAATTCTTTTTTTGGAGTGCAATACTATACCACTTATAATAAGAAAGCTATGAATTTCACTTTGCGCTCTTATTCTGGTAAAGTGACAAGTGCACAGGAAAAAATTATAAAAAATGTTGTAGATAGTGTTAAATACGATACGAAACCGCAAGAAAAAGAAGATATCCAAGAAACTGAATCTTATGTATATACTGATAAAGATACTAATGTAACATATACTGTGCCTGATAATTGGCAAGAAAAAGCTTTATCTGAAAAACGCGAATTTATAGATGTTAAATATGTTTCAAATAAAGAAGAGGGACTGACTATCCTATATGGCAGTACTGATTTTTGGGCTGGATTGACTGAAAGTGAGAAGAAAGGATATAATCGCGCAAGTTTTAATAATGATGTTTTCACTATTGATGAGATGGCGTTGCTGTTTGGCGTGCAACCAAGTGAAGTAGAAAAGGTGACATATAACGGAACATCATATTATATGGCAGAGGTGACAGGCACTGCTGAGGTGTATGGTGTTGATATGACCACGACTGTGACCCATGCAATACATATTGAAAATGGTTGGTATTATTGGTTCCAATTCGGTGCTGAAAAAAGTAGCGAGTATTTTTCTGATTTTGAAAAATTATTAAATAGTGTAGAGTATCCTGTTAATAGCATAATAGATAACAGTGTACTTAGTATTGAAGACGGTCAAGTGGATATTAAGGTTTGGAATATAATTTTAGGCTTTATATTGACAATAAGCATATATTCTTTGCCGATAATTATATATAGGTATAAAATTAGAAGATATCCTGTTGCTGACAAAAAGGCAAAGATAATAACGATACTTTATGCAATAGGCGCGTTTGTTGTTACGGCACTGGTTATTCGTAATGTGCCGGGAAGCAGTCCCATACTGTTGTGGAGTTTTATGAACTATAGAATATTAACAACTCCGTCGAAGCGTGATATAGGCTTAAATTATACACCTTTAGAATATGTTGATTTAGAGCAAAAAGAATTTGCAGAAGAAACAATAGAACAAGATAAAATCGAAAAACTGTGTCAAGAAAATGATATAGAATCGATAGAAGAAACAGAAGAAATCGCTGATACACAAAATATTGCCCAACAAACAATAGAGCCGATTTTGAATAATAGTCAAGAACTTATTTTGCAAGAACAACAAGAAAATCCTAAAATTAAAACATTGTTTTGCCGCAAGTGTGGTACAAGGCTTATTGAAAATTGCGAGTTTTGTCATAAATGCGGAATGAGAGTTCATAAAGGAGAATAAATATGATTTGCGATAAATGTAAAAAAGAGATACCTGATGACAGTGAATTTTGCGCTTTTTGCGGTAGTGTGGTTGAAATTGTACCAGCAGTTAATACTGAAATAACAGAAACTGATAAGGGATATAAATATCTTGAAATGAAGAAGTGGAAACAAGCAAAAGAAATGTTTCAAACTTCGATAGTAAATAATGAGAATGTTTCAAAAGCTTATATGGGTAATTTATTGGCAAAATTGAAAATTTCCGATTTAATTAAACTTTCGCAGAAAAGTAAAAATTTATATAAGTATGATGATTTTAAGCTTGCTTTAAAATATGCCGATGAAAATTATAAAAACAAACTTGACGGTATAGCAGATATTTGTAAAAACAAATCAAAGAAAAGAAATTTAAAATTGACAATATGCTCATCTGTGGCAGTTTTGGCTTGTGTATTAACTCTATTCATTTTTATTCCGTTTGGCAGATATTTTTGGTATAGTTCGTTATTATCGGACAATAATGCACAAAAAGCCGTTGCTTCTTTTGCAAACAGTAAACTTTTTGAATATGATGCACTTAATAAAAATTTGTTTTATAAAAAAGGCGTAGAGTTTGTAGAAAACAAGCATTATAAAAACGGTGAATTGTGTTTTGAAAAAATAGATAAGTATAAAGATTCTAACAATTATTACAACTATTGTAAGGCACAAAATTTATTGGCTGGTAACGATTTAGAATCTTATGATTATTTTAAAAAGTGTGGAGAGTTTTTAGATAGTGAACAAATTTTAAAAACAAACAAATATTTTAAAATGGTTGATAAATTACAAGGGGAATGGTATCATCCACCAGGAAAATCTATAGCGCAACAAAAAAGAGAAGCGCGTGAAAGTGGGAAATATTATGAAGTTGATGGCGCATTTTACCCTAAAAGCGCATATAAAAGTTATTCTGAACTTATTGAAGCGTTAAATGGTAAATATGGTGGAATAACTACGATGGCATATTATATAGATAATGCAGAGACAATACAAATAAAAGGTGGCAATAAATTAAATATATCAAATGGAATAATCGAGTATAAAGATGAGCCGGTGGTATTTGTAAGCGATAATATAGTTAAAATATATGGTCGTGAATTCAAGAAACAATAATAATATATGGATAAGAGTTGCAAACAAATAAAAAAGAGAACGGAAAATTTCCGTTCTCTTTTTGTTATTCACCTGTGAAATCGTGGTCGAAGGTTATAACACAAGAAAAGGTTGGGTTTATAAGTTTTGCGATTTCGCATATCTTTTTATTTAGTTCCTTTTCGCTTAGTTTACAGCTTGTAGGTATTACCACGTCGAAAATCAGGTTTGTTCTGGTATCGCATTCGGGCGTCATTCTAAAATCGTGAAGTGTCAGATTTTCGTCAATAATTTTAAGACCGCGTGAAAGCTCTGCTTTTGTGTGGTTTACCGTTTCGTTGTTAATATCAATCGGGTCCATATGTATTACGAGTTGAATATCTAACTTTTCATTTACAAGCTTTTCGCAAAGGTCAATCTGTTCGTGACATTTCACAATATCAATATCCTGAGGAACTTCGACATGCACCGATGCGAACTGTCTGCCTGGGCCGTAGTTATGGATTATAAGGTCATGAATTCCGACAAATTCGGGATAAGACATAATTGTATTTTTAATATCCTCAATTACCTGTTTTTCGGGCGGCGCGCCTAAAATACTGTTGAGGGTTACCTTAGCCGTATTTATACCTGAAATGAGTATAAATACCGCAACTGCAATACCCATCAAGGCGTCAAGGTTAAATGGTGGATTCAAGTAATATGTCACACCTGCCGCAATTAAAATAACGGCGGTAGTTACAACATCGTTAAGACAATCCTGTGCGGTGGCTATGAGAGAATCTGACTCGATTTTTTTGCCGATTTTACGGTTGAAAATAAACATCCAGAATTTCATTAAAATAGAAACCGCTAAAATGATAATTGCCCATAGGGAATAAGTGGGGGCAGGAGACTGATTAATAAGTGCGGTTACAGAGGATTTCAAAAGCTCAAAACCGACAAGTAAAATAAGGATTGCCACAATAAAAGCTGACATATATTCCATTCTTCCGTGACCGAAAGGGTGGTCTGAGTCAGCAGGCTTGTTTGAAAGCTTAAAGCCCACCATCGTAATAACCGAAGAGCCCATATCCGAAAGGTTGTTAAGACCGTCGGCCGTGATGGAAATACTGCCCACAATACTGCCTATTGTGATTTTGAGAACACATAAAAACAGATTACAGATAATACCCATTATGCTACCTAAATTTCCATAGGACGCACGTACCGAGTTGTTTTTAATATCTTCAGGGGTTTTGACAAAAAGTTTGACTAAAAGCTCTGTCATTATAACTTTGCTCCTTTAGAACCCTTTGTGCCGAAAGAAACGCCTGATAAAATATTGGTATCAATAGTGTAGGTTATATTGTCGCGCACACGTGCTCTTTTGAAAGCAAGGTCTATAAGACGGTCGATTAATGCAGGATATTTAACACCTGTAGCTTCCCATAAATAAAAGGCGAGGGAGCCTGGGATAGTGTTGATTTCGTTAGCGTAAACTGTGTCGGTATCGCCGTCTATCATAAAGTCAATACGAACAACGCCGCCCGCGCCGATAGCCTTAAATACCTTACAAGCAAGCTCGCGAATTTCTTTTTCCTGCGCCTTTGTAAGCTCTGCAGGGATTTTTCTGCCAAGAGATGCCATACCTTTACTTGCACCCTCTTGCTTGCCGCCGCCTAAGTATTTGTCTTCATAAGATAAAATTTCATCATTTGCGATAGGCTCTTCACATACGCTCGCTTCACATTCGTCACTGTCGCCCACTACCGAGCAGTTAATTTCACGAAGATTTGTAATAGCGTGCTCAACTAAAACGCGGTCTGTAAAAGAGAATGCAAGCATCATAGCGTTATCAAGCTCAGCTTCAGTATTTACTTTGGTAATGCCAACACTTGAACCAAGGTTTACCGGCTTTACAATAAGTGGGAAACCGATTTTTTTCTTGATGTTTTTGCTTGCGGACTGTTTATCAGCAATATATTCTTTTGCGTAGATGCAGATACAGTCAAGAACGGGAAGTCCTGCATTTTTAAGGACATCCTTAAACACTGCTTTATCCATACCAACCGCAGAAGAAACAATATCACAGCCTACATAGGGGATATTTAAGAATTCAAAAAGGCCTTGAATTGTACCGTCTTCACAGTTTGTGCCGTGAACAACGGGGAATGCAACATCAATTACAATATCCTTGGCTTTGCCGAAGAGCTTGTTTTCTTTTGCTTTCAAAAGCACCTTATCGTCTTCTCTTGTGAGATAAACTTTACGGCATTTCTTTAAAAGCTCGGGCAAATTGCGGTAGTTTTCGATTTCGAAAAGTGCATCGCCTGTGAACATTTCGCCGTTTTTAGTAACATAAATCGGTGTCACATCATATTTCTGGCGGTTTACGGCACGCATAGCCTGAACTGCTGAGATTATGGAAACCTCGTGCTCTACAGAGCGGCAACCGTAAACAAAAGCAACATTAACTTTCATAAGAATTCTCCTTAGTATAGATAGTTATCGGGTAAATCATTTTCGAATAAAACAGCGGTATTACTGTCTGCAAATTGCGAATAAATCTGCATTGCTTCCTTAAAGCTTGACACAACAAACAAATTTTCCTCACTAAAACCGCTTTCGCGTACTCCGTCTTGCAAGGGCTTAGAACGGTTTTTGCCAACGAGAATTATAATATCGCAGTTTTTAGCCGCTTCTTTACCTAAAGCATAGTTACATTCATATTCCTTTTCGCCAAGCTCTACAAGACCTGGAGTTACAATAACCTTTTTCATTCCGTCAAACGAGCCTAAAACTCGCACTGCTTCAAGGCAACCCTCGGGGTTTGAGTTATAAGCATCGTCAATAAGGAGCGAGCCGTTAGTAAAGGACTTGATTTCAAGGCGGTGCTCGGTGGGTTTTAAGGATGCCACTGCATATTGCAAATCTGAAACGGGAACACCTAAAGTATAGGCGAGAGATACCGCGCCGATGATATCAATTATACTGTGGAGTCCTAAAAGTTTTGTGGTGAATTTCACCTTTTTACCGCCTAAGGTTACAGTGAAATCTGAACCGTTTCTGCCGTAGGAGAGGTTTTCTCCGCAGAAATCGAATTTTTTATCGGTGCCGTAGGTTATATAGCCGTCGTTTATTCTGTCTGCAATTTCTTTGCTGTCACCGTTAACAAAGGTAACCCCTCCGTTGTGCTTTACAGCTTCAGCTAATTCAAATTTGGTAGCAAACACATTGTCTACGGTTTTAAATGTTTCAAGGTGCTGAGGTCCAACGGAAGTTATAATAGCATATTCGGGGCTTGCAATATCGCATATTTCTTTAATATCGCCGATATTTTTAGCGCCCATTTCACAAACAAAAATCTGTGTTTGGGGTTTAAGCATAGTGCGTACGGTTTTAACAACACCCATCGGTGTGTTGTAGCTGTGAGGGGTGCAAACAACGTTAAACTTTTCGCTAAGTATTCGGGTTAAAATAAATTTTGTGGTGGTTTTGCCGTAGCTTCCTGTGATGCCGATTATTTTAAGGTCAGGGCGGGAAGCAAGAATGTTTTTAGCATCGTCAATATAGTATTGCGAAATCCGCTTTTCGATAGGGAGTGTTATTCCCCATAAAGCAAAAGTAAAAAGCGGGGTCACAAAACATAAAACAAGGCAAATTGATGTTGCAAATCTGCCGATAACTGTTTTGGGCAATAAAATATAAAGAGCTATAAGTAGGATCAAAAGTAAAGCTGATGTAAGATATATACGCTTTATACGGTCGGTAAATACAAGTGGTTTTATAGATTTTTTTTGAATTTTGCGTGATTTTATGAAACTTTTCAAAAGGAAGATTAAAACCACAATGCAACCTATTCGGTAGAATTTCAAAAGGCAAAGCATTGAGATTGCGAAGTAAAGTATTGCATCTTTAAGAAAGGCTATGTTGTAATTGCCCTTAAGCCAACCGAAATAACGCTTGGGAAAGTATGAATTTTGCTGAAGCATCTGAAGATGCTGTGTAAGTGCAAAAATAGCGCTTAAAGCGGATAAAAATAAAAGCAGACTTAAGTAAATATTCATTAAAACAACCTCTATTTTATAAAACTGTTTATTATGGCGTGTGCTTCGAATGGGCGTTCACAGAAAGAAAAATGCCCAGTGTTTTTTATGACACAAAGTCCGCAGTCACGAATGCTTTTTTCGATAATTTTAGCATCTGAAAGCGGTGTTGCAGTGTCATTTTCGCCCCATATTAATAGGGTGGGACAAGTGATTTTGTGAAGTATATCGCGTAAATCTGTGTTAACAAGGGAAACTAAAGTTTGCCTTAAGACTAACGGCGCTGCATTATAATCGGCAGAGCCATAATGGTTTCGCGCTTTTTCAAGAAGACCGCCTGAAAAATTTTTGATTACAGGAAGTGTTAACGCTCCTTTTATAATTTTAAAGCTACGGGAACGTGCTTTTTGACGAAAACTTTTTTTAGGAATAAGCCCTGCGGAGTCTAAAAGCACAATTTTCGGCGGGTTTACAAGACCCTCAGCGACAAGCTTTATTGTAACTCTTCCTCCGTGTGAATGGCCGAAGATTATCGGGTTTTTAAGGTTTACTTCTTCCATAAACCTGAGCACGAAATTACAGTAATCGTCTAAATTCCAGGGGGTTTGCATCGTATCAGATTTGCCACAGCCTGGGAAGTTGACTGCAACTACTCGGCAGCGGTTTTTAAGTGTGTTTATAATACCACGATAGGTATCAAACGATGCGCCCCAACCGTGAAGCAACAGGACAGGGGTACCAGCACCCTCTTCACAGTATTCAATATTCAGACCGTCTATATTTATAAACATAGCACATACCTCTAATACATAGTTATATTTATTATAATGAAATAGGTCAAGCGAAACAATTCTGTTTCGCCACAAAATCTTTGATTTTGCGACAAATTTTTATTGAAAATTTGTCCTTTTCCATTGCAATGAATGTCGTGCAAAATTAAATTATAATATTTAATTTTGCTAAAGCCACTTAATAAGTGGCTAGACGAAACGCTTTTAAAGCGTTTCGTCAAACTACAATTATTATAACAAATAATAATATAAAATAGAAGTACTTTTTTCAAAATTTAGCCAAAAAAATAAAAGTCGGCAAAAGCCGACTTTTATGGTTGTGTTATTATTCGGTTCTAAGTGCGATTACAGGGTCTTTTTTAGCGGCACTACGGGAAGGGATAAGTCCCGAAAGCATCGTGAGAAGTACACTGATAATAATAAGAGCAATTCCCACTGGCAAGGGAAGAATTGCGTTAAGGCTTCCAATGCCTGTGACCTTATGCAAAATAAGGTTTATCGGTATACATAAGAGATAGGTTATAAGCACACCTAACGCTCCTGAAGTAAATCCTATTATGACGGTTTCAGCATTAAACATTGTAGAAACATTTCGCTTTGATGCGCCGATAGCACGCAAAATGCCGATTTCCTTTGTGCGCTCTTGTACAGAAATTAAGGTTATAACACCGATCATAATAGAAGATACAATGAGTGATACTGCCACAAAAGCGATAAGAACGTAGGTAATAGCGTTTATTATGGTTGTGATTGAGGACATCATAATGCCCACATAATCGGTATAGGTGATTTTTGAAAGCTCATCAACGCCGTTGTTATATTCGGTTATAGCCGCTTCAATTATATCCTTATCCTCAAAGGTGGTGGCATAGAGGTTTATAGTTGATGGGGTATCAAGCATAACATATCCAAGCGCACGCATATTACTTTCATACGAAGAGTCGGAAAATTCCAAAACCTCGTCATAATAAAGGGCGCATTGCTCAGTTGTGAAGCTTGATTTTTCATTATCTAATGCCAATGCCAACTGTTCTTTAGGCATAAGGCTTAGCTGCGCCATAATACCCTTAGCATATTCTGCCTTATACTGTTCTTCGAGGATTGATGAGAATATTTCTTTTAAATCATCCTCTTTCATAGATGAAAGATAGTCTTTTATTTCGGTTTCATTCATACCTGTTTGAGCAGACAAAACAGGGGATAGGGTGTTTTCAATATCTTCTCGCTTCATATCCTTTAAGGTGTTGGCGACAAATTTATCTACATCAGCTTTAGACGGAACACACATAATCTTCAGATAAGTTTCTGCTTTTTCTGATTTATCAAGTGAATTAAGATATTTTTTAAATTCCTGTTGTTTTTCCTGGTCGGTGAGATTTGTGCTGTTTTCACTAAAGGGTAATTTTGTGAAAATATCCGTTTCAGGATTTTCTTTTTGCGCCTTTATAGCTTTTGAATTATGGGCTTTTCCCACAACATATTCGGTAAGGTCTTTGGTGTAAGCAATAGAGCCGGAAAGCATTGTTGAAACGGCATCCTCATTTGGACGGATAATGCCTGTTACTTTAAGTTCAATTCCGTTGTCATAGAGGTACTTAAGACCTGCTTTTGTATTGCGCAAATCTGTATAAAGTCCGCTTTCTTCGTCTAATGTATAACAGTCGGAATTGAGGATAACTCTGAATTCATTATCACAGATTTCTTTGTAAGACCAGCTTTTATTTTCGTAATCAATAGACTCTTGATTTATGGCGGCTTGGGTTAGCTTGTCAATTTCTTCTTTAGATTTAAGACCTAAGGAATAAAGCGCCATATCGTCAAGCTCGTTATTTTCATCAAGCACTAAAACAATTTCATTGTAGCTGTTCGGCCATGAACCGTAAACCATATCGTACTGCTTTTTAATCAGGGGGTTAATAAGCTCGCCGTTTTCTCCTGAAAGCATTTCTTGCCAGAGGTTCATATTACCCATAGGCATAAAACTGCTTGACATTCCCGTGCTTGCCTGCATATCAACGATTGTGGTCATATCCATTCCAAAGTGTTCGAGCAATATTTCCTGCATAAGTTCTTCACTATCGGAACGAATGATATCGCCATCGATATTTTCAGTATAAACAAGCAAATCAAAATCATAAGTGTAGGATACTCCGTTGATCGCTTTTTTCAGTTCTTCGTTTGTGCTGTCATCCGCCAACTGATTTTCAAGATAAGTTTTAAAGGATTTAAGGTCATTTTTATTGGTTTCGGCAGAGTTGAGAGCATTTAGCATATCGTAAACCATTGATTTTTGATAAACGGCATCTTTTTCGTGACTTTCGCCGGAATGCGCCGCGCCAATAAAGGTTTCGAGTAATGAGGAAATATCCATTGACTGATTTTCAAGGGTGATAGGGTATGATGCCAGAGTGTCTTCCTGTACCATATCTATATACGCAGTCGTGCCTTGTGAAACCGCAAAAATAAGGGCTATACCAATAATGCCGATACTGCCCGCGAAGGAAGTAAGGATAGTTCTTCCTTTTTTAGTGAACAGGTTTTTAAGAGATAGTGAAAAAGATGTCATAAGTGACATTGATGGCATTTTTTGTTTCTTTTTCTTCTCTGGTTTTTTGTCAGATACTGCGTATTCCTTAAGCTCCTCCTCGCTTAAGGGTGCGCTGTCACTTGTAACAACACCGTCAAGCATACGAATAATGCGTGTGGAGTATTTTTCTGCAAGGTCTGGATTGTGGGTTACCATTATTACAAGGCGGTCTTTGGAGATTTCTTTTAAAATTTCCATAACCTGAACGCTGGTTTCGGTATCGAGAGCGCCTGTGGGTTCGTCAGCTAAAATAATGTCAGGATTATTGACAATGGCTCTTGCAATTGCGACGCGTTGCATTTGTCCGCCTGACATTTCGCTCGGTCTTTTTTTAAGCTGGTCGCCAAGACCTACTTTTTCGAGCGCTTCCTTGGCTTTTCTTTTGCGCTCTTTACGGGAAACACCCGAAAGTGATAGCGCAAGCTCAACATTCTGCAAAACCGATTGGTGCGGAATGAGATTATAGCTTTGGAATACAAAGCCCACCGAATGATTGCGGTAATTATCCCAATCCCTGTCTTTAAAGTGTTTTGTGGAAACACCGTTTATAAAAAGGTCACCGCTTGAATATTTATCAAGTCCGCCGATTATATTGAGAAGTGTAGTTTTTCCGCAGCCTGATTGACCGAGAACCGAAACAAACTCGCTTTTTCGGAAGTTTAAACTAACGCCTTTAAGCGCTTCTACTTTTTCACTTCCGGTTATATAATCTTTCTTGATAGCTGATAATCTTAGCATTATACATTTCCTTTCATGTAGCTCATATATTTATTATATTTATAAGAATAAAACTTTCAAGACAGTATTTTACTTGTTTAGAAAAAATTTACATTTTTGTGATATTTAAAAAACAATTGATAATTCGCATCAAAGGTGCTATAATTACTGTGAATAAACATATTTGCGGAGAGGATGGGATTTTTTGGACTTGAAGAAAACCGCAAAAATTGTCTTTAAATACTTAAAAATTGCGTGGCGTTATATAAGAAAGTTTTCTTGGTATGCGATGCGTTATTTAAAAGCCGCTTTAACATGGTTGAGGGGGCTTTCAAAGCAAGAACTTAAAAATTATTCGCTTAATCTGGTGTCGTGCCTTTTGATTTTGGCGGTATTTTTCACCAATCTTTTTACTGATGGCGCTGATTATAGCCGCTTTGATTTGTTTTCCTCGCGCAAGGTTGCAGAAAATATAAGAAATCTTGAGCTTAATATGACCACTGTTATATATGCCCAAAATTCTGACGGCAAGTGGGAGGAATACAGGCGTGTCCACGGTGATGAAAACCGTATTTGGATATCTCTTGGAAAAATCCCTGAAACTTTGCAGAAGGCCTTTATAGCGATAGAGGATGAGGATTTTGAAAAGCATAGCGGTGTTGACTGGCAACGCACTATATTAGCGGTTGCAAACCAGTTTTTAAAGTTTAGCGAGGTTGATTTCGGTGCCTCTACAATAACACAGCAGCTTATAAAAAATATTACATCCGATAAAGAAAAGGTTTATAAGCGAAAGATAAGGGAAATTGTAAGAGCACTTATCATCGAAACCGAGCTTTCTAAGGATGAAATTTTAGAAGCATATCTTAACACAATCGCTTTAGGTAACGGCATTAACGGTGTTCAGGTTGCCGCCAATTATTATTTTAGTAAGGAGTTAAATGAGCTTACTTTAGCTGAATGTGCGGCTATTGCGGCTATAACTAAAAATCCTTCAAGATATAATCCTGCTACAAATATGGAAGAGAATACTGCCCGTAGGCGTGTGGTAATTAAAAAAATGTACGACCTTGGGTATATATCCTATGAAGAATGTCAAAAGGCGTATTATGAAGAAATCAAGCTTGATTTTTCACAAAAGGAAACCCTTGACAGCGAAATTAACGATTATTTTGTGGACACTTTGATTGAGGATGTTATTGATGATTTAGCCGCAAAATATGAATGCGATAAGGAAATTGCTTCACAGATGTTCTATAACGGCGGTTTTAAAATTTATTCCACAGTTAACCCGTCGATACAGAATATTATGGAAGAAACCTATAAAAAGGAAAGCAGATATTTTTACGAAACCCGCAAAAATGATAAGGGCGAAAATGAAAGAGTACAGTCTGCAATGACTATTATGGATTATAGCGGCCATATAGTTGGTATTGTGGGCGGTACGGGCGAGAAAACAGTTAACCGCGGGCTTAACCGCGCGTATAATGTGCCGCGTCAGCCAGGTTCTACAATGAAGCCTCTCGGCGTATATTCTCTTGTTATTGAAAATGATATAGCAAATTACACAGCAACTGTTCTGGATGAGCCTGTAGACCATTATTATTCCTACGGTAAACCCGGACCGCGCGAGTGGTTTGGCGAATATATGGGCAAGGTTCCGCTTAATTATGCGTTGCGTCATTCGATGAATGCGGTGCCTGTAAGACTCTTAGAAGAAGTCGGAGTAGAAGAATCATATAAATTCTTGACAGAAAAGCTTAATTTTAAGCATCTTATTGAAGATGATAAAAATGCTTCCTCTTTGGCGCTTGGCGGATGTACTTACGGTATAACTCCCACAGAATCTGCCGCAGCGTTTGCGATTTTCGGTAATGGCGGCATGTATTATGAGCCTACAACCTATTACAAAATTGTTGATATAAATAACAACACTATTCTTGAACAGGCTAAAAAAGGCAAGCGTGCAATCGGCGAGGATACAGCTACGATTATGAACCACCTATTACGCGAAGTAGTTTATAAAGAGGGCGGCACAGGCCGTACGGTTGCAGGTTATAATTATAAAATGAAGGCCTATGCAAAGACAGGTACTTCGAGTGATACTAAGGATTCTTGGTTGGTTGCAGGTACACCTTATTATGTGGGCTCTGTATGGTACGGTTTCGACCATAACCAACGCGTTTATAATACGAGCGCCGCTAAGAGTATCTGGCGCGATGTTATGAGTAAAATTCATAAAGACTTGGAAACAAAGGAATTTGAGGACAGCGAAGAGGTTTACCGTAAAGGTGATGGCTTCTATAAAAACGGCACTTCACCGGGTGAAATTTTATCTGAAGAGGAATATCTTAAAAAGGAAGAATCTGAAGAAGGTCAGGTTCCTTCGGGTGAGCCGTTGGATGTGCCTGGCACTACTACCCCACCGACCGATAGCACTGTAACAGAGGGCACTCCTTCTGTGGATAGTTCGTCGCAGCCGCCTTCGAGTTCAAGTGATTTGTCAAGTGGTGGAGATGGGTCTTCGTCAGGCGCTTCTGGCAGTAGTTCTGAGTTAGGCTCTACCGGTGCCTCTGCCAGTACCGGTACAGAAAATTCCACAACGGAAACAATCACAAAACCTACCCCAAGCGGAGACAATAATCTATCCAATCCGTAAATTGAAAAAACACCCGTATTTTGTGTAAATATGGGTGTTTTTTGCGCTTTTGTATTTGACAAAGCTTATTATATATAATATAATATACAAGTTAAACTATACAAAGGAAGTTTTTTAATGGCAAAGATAGAAAAACTGCGTAACGTTGCTATAATAGCCCACGTTGACCACGGCAAGACAACACTTGTTGACCAGCTTTTAAAGCAGAGCGGAACTTTCCGTGAGAACGAGAGTGTTGATGAACGCGTAATGGATTCTAATGATTTGGAAAGAGAACGCGGAATAACAATTTTATCTAAAAACACAAGTGTTATGTATGGGGATATTAAGATTAATATTGTTGATACCCCAGGCCACGCTGATTTCGGCGGTGAAGTGGAACGCATTTTACAGATGGTAGACGGTGTGCTTTTACTTGTCGACGCGTTTGAGGGCTGTATGCCACAAACCCGTTTCGTGCTTAAAAAGGCCTTGGCGCTTGGTAAAAAAGCGGTTGTTGTTGTAAATAAAATTGACAGACCGATGGCAAGACCTTACGAGGTTGTTGACGAAGTGCTTGATTTGTTTATTGAATTAGGTGCTGATGAAGAACAGATAGAGTTTCCTGTGGTCTTTGCTTCCGGACGCGATGGGTATGCTTCGTTGTCGCCTGATATAAAGGGTGAAGATATGCGCCCGTTGTTCGATGCTATTGTTAATGAAATTGATGCACCCGAGGGAGATATGGGGGCTCCGTTGCAAGTGCTTTTTACTAATATTGAATATGATGAATATTTAGGTCGTATAGGTGTCGGCAGAGTAATACGCGGTTCCTTAAAATCGGGACAAACAGTAGCTTTATGTCATAAGGACGGCAGTTCTAATAATTTAAAAATTGCTAAACTCTTTATGTATCGCGGACTAAAACGCGTGGAAGTCGAAACAGCAACTGTCGGTGATATTATTCAGGTAGCAGGTCTTAGCAGCTTGGAAATCGGCGAAACCGCCTGTGCTACAGATTGTGTTGAACCGCTTCCGTTCGTTAAGATTGATGAACCAACACTTTCTATGAATTTTATGGTTAATAATTCGCCTTTTGCAGGGCGTGACGGTAAGTTTGTAACCTCCCGTAATCTTCGTGACCGCCTTTTTAAAGAGGTTATGACTAATGTAAGTCTTCGTGTTGAAGAAACTGATTCGGCAGATACCTTTAAGGTTTCAGGCAGAGGGGAATTGCATCTTTCAATTCTAATAGAAACTATGAGAAGACAAGGGTATGAGTTTCAGGTTTCACCGCCCGAAGTAATCTATAAAAAGGATGAAAACGGAAAGCTTTTAGAACCGATAGAGCTTTTGTTGATTGAAGTTCCCGAAGAATATGTGGGAGCGGTTATGGAAAGGCTTGGAACCAGAAAGGCAGAGCTTAGGAATATGGGTACCCGTGAGGGCGGAACCTCGCATTTGGAATTTTTAATTCCATCGCGCGGACTTTTAGGCTACCGTTCACAGTTTTTAACCGATACTAACGGTAACGGTATTATGAACCATGTGTTTGATAGCTATCAGGAGTATAAGGGTGATATCCAACAACGCACTACAGGTTCCATTATCGCTCATGAAACGGGAGAAGCTACGGGTTACGGCCTATACAATACCCAAAGCCGTGGAAGACTGTTTGTAGGACCTTCTACCGAAGTGTACGAGGGTATGATTGTGGGCGAAAACCCAAAGAATGAGGATATTGTTTGTAATGTCTGCAAACGCAAACAGCTTACAAATACACGTGCTTCAGGCTCTGATGATGCGTTGCGTTTGGTACCGCACTCGGTTTTAAGTCTTGAACAGTCACTTGAGTTTATAAAGAATGACGAGCTTGTGGAAATTACTCCCAATTATATAAGACTTCGCAAAAGAATTTTAGGTAAAGAAGAACGAATGAAATACGAATCGAAGAACAGATAATGAATTATATTATTCTTGATTTAGAGTGGGACAGTACCTTTTTTGTAAAGCAAAAGCGGTTTATAAATCAAATTTTACAAATCGGCGCTGTCAAGCTCGACGGAAAATTCAATGTTATTGATACCTTTGAAGCTACAATAAAATCTTCAATTTCAAAAAGGGTTACAGGTAGATTTGCAACTCTTACAGGGATTACGAGTGAAATTATGCGAAACGGACTTGATTTTAGTCAAGCTGTTGAAAAATATAATGCTTGGGTTGGGGAAGATACCGTAACAATGACCTGGAGCAATTCTGACCTTTATACAATAATTGAAAATGAAGATAATCTTTTGGACGGTCAAAGGTTTAAAATTGAAAAATACCTTGATTTGCAGAAATTTATCCAAAAAGAAATGCAATTACTCGGTTACGAGGATAAAAATCAGGTCTCATTAGCGTTAGCGGCGGAATATCTCGGTATTAGAACCGAGAATATTGATTTCCATACCGCAAAGGACGATAGTCTCGTCTGCGCATATCTTTTGAAAAAGTGTTATAATAAAGAACGGTTTGAACCCTTGATAAAGGATACATCAAATCCTGAGTTTTTCAAAAGACTGCGTTTTAGAAGCTATTGCATTTCTAATTTGAAAGATCCAAATATTGATAAAAGATATTTAGAGTTTAAATGTGAGAAATGCGGTGGGAAACCTAAAAAGGTAACAAAATGGAAGTATTCTAACCGCTGGTTCTCTGCTAACTTTATATGCGATTGCGGAGAGCGGTTTAATGGAAGAGTTACGTTTAAAAAGACATACGATGATTTAATCGTCAGGCAGAAGATATGTGAATTTAAGGAAAAGAAGAAAATAGAAAACATACAGGAAGCAAAGGTGTAAATTATGAGTGATACAAAACGTTCAACTTGGGGTTCGAGTATGACCTTTATTTTAGCGGCGGTCGGTTCTGCTGTAGGTCTTGGTAATGCTTGGCGTTTCCCGAACCTCGCTGCAAAGCACGGCGGAGGTGCATTCTTGCTTGTATATTTGGTAGCAATGCTTGTAATTGGTATTCCGCTTTTAATGATGGAAATCTCAATCGGCAGAAAAATGCGCGCAGGAGCACCCGGTGCTCTACGGGGACTTAATAAAAAGTTTGAGCCTATCGGTTGGGCGGCAACATCTAATGCTTTTGTAATTGTTACATATTACGCAGTGGTTTTTGCGTGGGTTATTATGATGGCGGTTTACAGTTTTAAGTTTATTAATATGACTGGCAATAACCAAGCCGCAAGCAGTCTTTGGGCAACCCTCATTAAAACCACGGGTACAATTAATGGCTTTGGCACAGTTTCAATTCCTGTTGTTATTTGCTTGTTAGTTGCTTGGGGATTGATTTATTATTGTATCCGTAACGGTACAAAAAGCGTTGATAAGATAATAAAGTATTTGATTTTCTTGCCTGTTATTTGTCTTGTGATTATGTCGGTAAAAGGTATTACAATGCCCGGCGCTATGGCAGGTCTTGCAAAGTTCTTTATTCCTGATTTTTCAGCGCTTTCTGACCCGATGATATGGGTTGATGCTATCGGTCAGGTGTTCTATTCAATGTCTGTTATGATGGCTATTATGATAGCTTACGGTTCTTTTCTTAATGATGATAGTAATATTGCGCGTGACGGTATGATTATTGCTTTCAGTGATTTGGCGGTAAGTCTTCTCTCTGGTATTGTTATGTTTACAACAATGTACGGCACAGGGCTCCAAGATGTATTAGCGCAAAAATCAGGCCCAGGTCTCGCTTTTGGCGTTTATCCGACTGCTATTGTTAACCTGTCGGGCAGTGGTATTTTTAATGCAATATTTGCATTCATATTCTATTTCTGCCTTTGCACTTTGGCGATTGACTCTGCATTTTCTTTGGTTGAGGGTATTTCAACCGCATTTTCAGACAAGTTCGGCACTGATAAAAAGAAGACAACTATCACAATTTGCATTATTGCAGGTGTGATATCCTTGGTTTATACCACAGGCGCAGGACTTGCGGTACTTGACATTGTAGATAACTGGTGCAATAGCTTTACACTTATACTCGTTGGTGTAGTTGAAACTGTTGCAGTAGGTTGGTTCTTTAAAACTGAAAAAATTGTTACAGAAATTAATCGCAATTCTAAAAAAATTAAAATGCCAAAGGTATGGTTTAATCTTGCAGTTAAGGTTATAGCTCCTATTTCTTTGAGTATTCTCTTTATTTGGAATATAATTGACTTGTTTATGAACAAGGGTGGTATTTACGGCGCGGCAGACGGTTATAACCTGACATCTAATATTATTGCTGGTTGGGCATTATTCCTGCTTTGTATGTTAAGCGGATTTATTATTCCGCGTTTCAAGTCTAAAAATAAGGCCCAAGACCATAAAACCTGGGAAGACTGATTTATTCGTTTGGTGAAGTTGTATAAATTTGCATAAATATTCCATACCAATATGGTGAAATGCGAGAAAACATACAAAACTATTGCATATTTATTCAGGTTGTGATATAATTTATGCATAAAACATAAGAAATTAACGCATATTTTGCATACGGAGGAAATTGTTATGAATAAAAAAGAAATTAAAAAGGTAGTACTTGCATATTCGGGCGGTCTTGATACTTCAATAATTATTCCTTGGCTTAAGGAAAATTACAATAATCCTGAAATTATTGCAGTGTCTGGTAATGTCGGTCAGGCGGATGAGCTTGAGGGTCTCGAAGAAAAGGCAATAAAGACAGGCGCTTCAAAAATTTATATTGAAGACCTTACAAAAGAATTTTTGGACGATTATGTTTTCCCCTGTGTACAGGCAGGTGCTCTTTATGAGGATTATCTTTTAGGTACTGCTTTTGCACGTCCTCCTATTGCTAAGAGAATTGCTGAAATTGCACTTGCAGAGGGTGCGGATGCTATTTGCCACGGCTGTACAGGTAAGGGTAATGACCAAGTTCGTTTCGAGCTTGCTATTAAAGCTTTTGCTCCTGATATGACAATTATCGCTCCTTGGCGTGAGTGGGATATCAAATCCAGAGAGGAAGAAATTGCATACGCAGAAGCACATAATGTTCCGCTGAAAATTAATCGTGAAACTAATTACTCAAAGGATAAGAACATCTGGCATTTATCACATGAAGGTCTTGATTTGGAGGATCCTAAAAATGAGCCTCTTTATAATAAGCCAGGCTTTCTTGAAATGGGTGTTTCTCCCGAAATGGCACCCGATAAGCCCACTTATGTGACAATTCACTTCGAACAGGGTATTCCAACTGCTATTGACGGAAAGGAAATGGATTCGATAGGTATTGTTTCCACCCTTAATAAATTGGGCGGAGAAAACGGTATCGGTCTTCTTGATATTGTAGAAAACCGTCTTGTAGGTATGAAGTGCCGCGGTGTTTATGAAACTCCGGGCGGTGCTATTCTTTACAAAGCGCATAATGTTTTGGAAACTATTTGTCTTGATAAAGATACTGCACATTACAAGGCTCTTGTTGCTCAGAAGCTTGCAGAAAATGTTTACAATGCCCTTTGGTTCACGCCTTTAACACAGGCAATTTTGGCTTTTGTTAAGGAAACACAGAAGACCGTTACAGGTGATGTTACATTAAAGCTTTATAAGGGTAATATGATTAATGCGGGCGTTTCTTCACCATATTCACTTTATGACCCTGAAATCGCAACCTTTGATGAAGATGAAGTTTACGACCAAACTGATGCAACCGGTTTTATTAACCTTTACGGTCTTTCAACAAAGGTTAATGCTAAAATGAAAGCTAAAAACGGCTTGAAATAATTATAACCTAAAATCGCTCACGGTAACGCTTCCGCGGTACTGTGGACGATTTTGTCGCAAAAATAGATATCAGTTTTTACTGAAAGGAAGACATCTAATGGAAAAAATGTGGGCAGGCAGATTTGAAAAGGCGCTTGATAAACAGGCGGACGATTTTAATTCGTCTATTCATTTCGACTGCAGAATGTATAAACAGGATATCACAGGCTCAATGGTGCACGCTATGATGCTATCGCGTCAGGGGATAATCTCTGAAGATGAGTGTCAGGAGATAATAAGCGGGCTTTCGGGCATACTTGAAGATATTGAAAACGGCGAGCTTGCTATTGATATGGAATCGGAAGATATCCATATGTTTGTTGAAAGTGAGCTTACAAAAAGAATTGGGGATACAGGTAAAAAACTGCATACCGCACGAAGCCGTAACGATCAAGTGGCTCTTGACGTAAGGCTGTATTTAGCACAGGAATGTGAACAAATCGGCAAACAGGTTTTGGATTTAATTGAAGTTATCAAGAATAAAGCTATCCAGACTAAAGATGCCATTATGCCTGGGTATACCCATCTTCAAAGAGCACAACCGATTACTTTCGCTCACCATATTCTCAGTTACGCATTTATGTTAAAGCGCGATTATGAAAGAATAAGTGACGCGCTTAGCAGAATGTGGTCGCAATGTCCTATTGGCTCTTGTGCATTGGCAGGTACTACCTATAATACCGACCGCGAGTTTGAAGCCGAGCGTTTGGGCTTTAGCGGTATTTCGCTTAACAGTATAGATGGCGTTTCTGATAGGGATTTTTGTCTTGAGCTTATGTCAGCTTTCTCTATTCTTATGATGCACTTGTCGCGTTTTTCTGAAGAAGTAATCCTTTGGTCAAGCTGGGAATTTAAGTTTATAGAGCTTGATGACAGTTACACCACAGGTTCGAGTATAATGCCGCAGAAGAAAAATCCTGATATGGCTGAGCTTGTGCGAGGAAAGACAGGCAGGGTATACGGCGACCTTATGGCGCTTCTCACCACCCTTAAGGGACTTCCTTTGGCATACAACAAGGATATGCAAGAGGATAAAGAAGCAATTTTCGATGCGGTTGATACTGTTAAAATGTGCTTGGGTGTATTTACACCAATGATTGCTACAATGAGCGTGCTCAAAGAAAATATGTATAAGGCTGCGCAAAAAGGCTTCATAAACGCCACCGACTTGGCAGATTATCTTGTTAAAAAGGGAATGCCCTTTAGGACAGCTTACAAGCACGTGGGTGAAATTGTGGCTTATTGCATTAAAGAAAATTTAGTGCTTGAAACCTTACCGATTGAAAAATACAAGGAATTTGATATTTCTTTTGAGGAAGATTTATATAACGAAATCTCGCTTGAAACCTGTGTTAGTAAGCGTGTTTCGGCTGGCGGTACAGGTCCTGGGTCTGTAAAAGCACAAATTGAATATTTAATGGAGTTTTTAAATGAGAAAGATATTTATTGACGGCAGTGCGGGGACCACAGGTCTTCGCATAGCCGAGCGACTTGAAAACAGAAAAGATATAACACTTATAAAATTAACCGAAGAAAACCGAAAAAATATTGAAGCGCGAAGAGAGGCTTTAAATGAAGCGGATATAGCGTTTTTGTGTTTGCCTGATAAGGCTTCAATCGAAGCGGTGGCTTTAACCGAAAATACAAATACCGTTTTGCTTGATACTTCTACTGCTCACCGCACTAACGAAGAATGGGCTTACGGTTTTCCTGAATTATCGTGCGAACAAAAGGAGAAAATCAAAAATTCTAAAAGGATTGCAGTACCGGGTTGTCACGCAAGTGGTTTTATAGCCTTAGTGTATCCTTTGGTAAAAAAAGGTATATTGCCAAAAGACGCATTGCTTTCTTGTTTTTCTATTACAGGATATAGCGGTGGTGGTAAGGGTATGATTGCTGAATATGAGGCATTGGAGCGTGATGAGTTACTAAATGCTCCCCGGCAGTACGGTATAGCGCAATCACATAAGCATCTGCCCGAAATGGTTAAAATATGCGGTATTGAAAACATACCCACATTTATTCCTGTTGTAAGTGATTTCTATAGCGGCATGGAGGTTACAATTCCGCTTTTCGCTTCGCAGATAAATGGCAGCGCCAAAGATATTAAAAAAATTTACAAAGAAAAATATCAAGGACCGATAGTGAAATATACCGAAGATTTTGCCGAGAACGGCTTTGTTTCTGCTAATAAACTGTCCAATAGTGACGGTATGGAAATTTCGGTTTCGGGTAATCAAGACAGAATTTTGCTTATCGCACGCTACGATAATCTTGGCAAGGGTGCTTCGGGCGCGGCGATACAGTGTATGAATTTAGTATTAGGTGTTGTCGAGACGACGGGTCTTGATATTTAGGAGAGTCTTATGAAAATAATAAACGGCGGTGTATGTGCCGCTAAAGGATTTAAGGCAAACGGAATCCATTGCGGAATCCGTAAGAATAGAACAAAAAGGGATTTAAGCCTGATTTATAGTGAAACTGTGGCAAATGCCGCCGCGGTTTATACAACAAATCTTGTTAAGGGCGCACCTCTTTTAGTTACAAAGGAAAATATAAAGGACGGTAAGGCACAGGCAATTATTTGTAACAGCGGCAACGCTAATACCTGTAATGCTAACGGTGTTGAAATCGCAAGCCGAACTTGTAAAATTTTATCGGAAGAATTAGGGATAAATAAAGAAAATGTGGTTGTCGCTTCTACGGGAGTAATCGGTCAGCCGCTTGATATTACCCCCATAAAGAACGGCATACCGCAGTTGGTTTCGGGACTTTCGAATGATAAAAGTGTCGAAGCGGCAGAGGGTATAATGACCACCGACACAAAACTCAAGGAAGTGGCTGTAAGCTTTGAAATAGGCGGTAAAATGTGTAAAATGGGCGGTATTGCCAAGGGCTCGGGTATGATTCATCCCAATATGGCAACAATGCTTGTTTTTATCACGACCGACTGTGCTATAAGTAGTGGAATGCTCCAAAAAGCACTTTCTACCGATATTCAAACCACTTTTAATATGGTCAGTGTTGATGGTGACACCTCTACCAATGATATGGTTGTAGTTCTTTCCAACGGCACGGCAGAAAATATGGAAATCACCACCGAAAATGAAGATTTCGAAAGATTTATGAAGGCGCTTAACACTGTTTGTGTAAATCTTTGCCGTAAAATTGCGGCTGATGGCGAGGGTGCTACAAAGCTTCTCGAATGTAGGGTTACAGGCGCCGAAAGTTTAGATATCGCAAAAACGGTTGCAAAATCGGTTATTTGCTCTTCGCTTACAAAGGCGGCTATGTTTGGCTCTGATGCTAACTGGGGCAGAGTGCTTTGTGCTATCGGTTATTCGGGCTCACAGGTGGATATAAACAAAATCGATGTTACTTTCCGCTCTGCTCAAGGTGAAATTCTTGTTTGCGAGGGTGGTGCAGGGGTAGAATTTTCGGAAGAAAAGGCAAAGGAAATTCTGCTTGAAAGCGAGATTGAAATTCTTGTAAACCTTAACAGCGGTGAATATTCTTCAACCGCTTGGGGTTGCGACCTTACATATGATTATGTAAAAATCAACGGCGATTACAGAACATAGTTTGGATTAAATTGCCCACAGCAAAAATTATTAAAAGAAAGGCTTTCAGTTATGTCTTTAAATATTACCAATGCTCAAAGAGCCGAAGTGCTGACTCAAGCGCTTCCTTACATACAAAATTATTACGGAAAGACTGTTGTTATAAAGTACGGCGGTAACGCGATGATAAACGAAGAATTAAAGCAACAGGTTATGCAGGACACAGTGCTTTTGCATCTTATAGGTGTAAAGGTTGTTTTAGTCCACGGTGGCGGTCCCGAAATTACAGAAACCTTGAAAAAAATCGGTAAGGAATCGATTTTTGTTGATGGTCTTCGTGTTACTGATAAGGAAACTGCCGAAGTAGTGCAAATGGTTTTAGCAGGTAAGATAAATAAAACCTTGGTTAATATGCTGGAAATACGTGGCGGTAAGGCTATGGGTATTTCGGGTCTTGACGGTCACCTTATCACAGCCGAGCCTAAGGACGAGCGTTTGGGCTTTGTTGGTAGGATTACCGATGTTAATGTCGAGCCAATTTTAGATTTACTGAAGCATCATTATATTCCTGTAGTGTCAACTGTCGGTTGTGATAAAGAGGGTAATGTTTACAACATAAACGCCGATACTGCGGCGGCTTACATTGCAGGCGCTCTTGAAGCTGAGTGTCTTATTTCTATGACAGATATTGCAGGTCTTTTGGCCGATAAGGATAATCCCGAAACCCTTATTTCGAAAATTACCGTTTCTGAGGCTAAAAAGCTTTTCGAGGATGGTACAATTTCAGGCGGTATGATACCTAAAGTTGAATGTTGCTTGGAAGCAATTCAAAAAGGTGTTAAGAAGGTCTTTATAATGGACGGCAGAGTGCCTCACTCACTCCTTATTGAAACCCTCACAGACGAGGGCGCAGGCACAATGGTTGTGGGTGGCTGAAATGAATATTTTTGAAAAGGACAGCACCTATGTCGCTAATACTTACGCGCGTTTTCCTGTGACTCTCGTTTCGGGCAAAGGTTCACTTGTGTGGGACGAAAACGGCAAGGAATATATTGATATGTCAACAGGCATTGCGGTTAATACCTTTGGTATTGCGGACGATGTGTGGACAAATGCTGTAATAGAGCAGTTAGGCAAAATTCAACACGCTTCTAATCTTTATTACACTTCGCCTTGCGCGGATTTGGCTCAGATTTTGTGCCAAAGAACCGGGCTTAAAAAGGTGTTTTTCTCGAACTCGGGTGCGGAGGCTAATGAATGCGCAATAAAGACTGCGCGTAAATATGCGGCAGACAAAAAGGGTAAAGAATATAATGTAATTATCACCCTTAAAAACAGTTTTCACGGTAGAACAATAACCACTCTTGCGGCAACAGGTCAGCAGGTTTTTCATAATGACTTTTTGCCTCTTACTGATGGTTTTGTTTATTGTGAAGCAGGTAATACCCAAGAACTTGAAAACTTAGTGGTAAATAATAAGGTTTGCGCCATAATGTTTGAATTAGTACAGGGTGAGGGCGGTGTGGTACCGCTTGACAAAGATTTTGTTAATGCGATTTTTGAAATTGCAAAGGAAAATGATATTTTAACCATTGCTGACGAGGTTCAGACAGGCAATGGCAGAACAGGCGCGCTTTATGGCTTTATGAAATACGGTGTTTTACCCGATATTGTATCGACTGCTAAGGGACTTGGTAACGGACTTCCTTTAGGTGCTACAATGTTAGGTGAAAAGGTGAAAGATGTGCTTATTCCGTCTTCGCACGGATCTACTTTCGGCGGTAATCCTGTCGCTTGTGCGGGCGCTGTTAGTGTTATAAATCGTATTGAAGATGAACTATTAAAAGAAATAAACGAAAAATCAGAATTTATAATAAACTCACTTAAAAATGCGAACGGTATAAAGAGCGTCAGCGGTATGGGACTTATGCTCGGTATAGAAACTGAAAAAGATGCGAGTGAGGTTATAAATTACTGTATGAATAACGGTGTTTTGGTTATCAAAGCGAAAAATAAGGTAAGGCTTTTGCCTGCGCTTAATATTCCGTTTCCTCTTTTAGAAAAAGCGGTAGAAGTTATCAAGAAAGGTTGCGCTTTGTAATGGATTTTAAAGGAAAAAGTTTTTTGAAATTGCTCGATTTTTCTAAGGCTGAAATTGATTGTCTTATTGATTTGGCGGGTGAGTTTAAGAATAAGAAAAAAATGGGAATTCCGCACAGGCTTTGTGAAGGCAAGAATATTGCCCTTATTTTTGAAAAAACAAGCACCCGTACACGCTGTAGCTTTGAGGTTGCGGCTTATGACCTTGGAATGAATGTTACCTACCTTGACCCTCAGGGTTCACAAATCGGCAAGAAAGAAAGTATTGCCGACACTGCAAGGGTGTTAGGCAGAATTTACGACGGTATAGAATACCGTGGCTACGGACAGGAGATAGTTGAAGAACTTTCTAAATATGCGGGTGTTCCTGTATGGAACGGGCTTACTAATGAGTTTCATCCAACACAGATCTTGGCAGACTTTTTGACCATTAAAGAGCATTTTGGAAAGCTTGAGGGAATAAATTTTGTTTATATGGGTGATGCGCGTTATAATATGGGCAATTCCTATATGGTCGGTTGCGCTAAAATGGGAATGAATTTCACAGTCTGCGCACCCGAAAAGTATTTCCCCCATAAAGATTTAATAGAAGAATGCGAGAAAATTGCCGCAGAAAACGGCGGTACTATAACATTTGAAACCGACCCTATGAAAGCTACAAAAAATGCCGATGTAATTGCTACTGATGTATGGGTTTCTATGGGAGAACCTGATATTGTTTGGGAAGAGAGAATTCGCGATTTAACGCCTTATCAGGTTAATAAAAAAATAATGGAAAACGCAGGTAAAAATGCGGTATTTATGCACTGCTTACCATCTTTCCATAACCTTGATACAACACTTGGAAAACAGGTTGGCGAAAAGTTCGGTATAAGTGAAATGGAAGTTACAAACGAGGTTTTCGAAAGTGAACAGTCAATTGTATTCCAAGAAGCTGAAAATCGTATGCACACTATAAAGGCTGTTATGGCGGCAACTTTAGCATAAGGAAGTATAAAAAATGCGTGTAGTAATAAAAATTGGAACTTCAACCTTGGCGCACAAGACAGGGCTTCTCAACATTTTGCGTGTCGAAGAACTTTGCAAGGTTATGAGCGACCTTAAAAATGCAGGAAATGAAGTAATCTTGGTATCCTCCGGTGCGATTGGTATGGGGGTTGGGAAATTAAGTCTTTCTGAAAAGCCTAAGGATATTCCAACAAAACAGGCGGCAGCGGCGGTAGGTCAGTGTGAGCTTATGTATACTTATGACCGTTTATTTGCGGAATATAACCATACCGTAGCTCAAATACTTATTACAGGTGACGATATTGAGCATACGGACCGTAAAGATAATTTTATAAACACTATGCGCCGTCTTTTAGAGCTTTCGGCAATACCGATTATCAATGAAAATGACTCAATTTCTACCAATGAAATTGAAATCGGTGATAATGATACCTTAGGCGCTATTGTGGCAACTGCAGTTGATGCTGATTTACTTATAATTTTATCTGATATCGACGGTCTTTATACCGCAGACCCCAAAAAGAACCAAGATGCTGAGTTTTTACATATTGTAAGCGAAATCACCCCCGAAATTGAAAATATGGTTGGTGGGGCAGGCAGCAATCTTGGTACAGGTGGTATGGTCACTAAGCTTAAAGCGGCTAAAATTGTGACCGAAAAGGGTATAGATATGGTTATCGCTAACGGTGAAAATCCGCTTTTGCTTTACGATATTGTTGCAGGTAAAGATGTCGGCACCCGCTTTTTAGGAAAGGCTTGATAAAATGACTACCCTCGAAATTTTACAAAAAGCCAAAAAATTATCCCGTAGTTCAATGCTTACTACAGCAGAAAAAAATAAAGCCCTTATTTGCATGTCAAAGGCTTTACTTGAAAATACGGATAATATTTTGAATGCTAATAAAATTGATATAGAAAACGCAAAGAATAAAATCAGTGAGGTTATGATTGACCGCCTGACTCTGAATGTAGAGCGTATTGAAAGTATGGCAAAAGGCATTACTGATGTTGCGACTTTGCCTGACAATGTTGGAAATGTGTTGTCTTCCATAACGCTCGAAAACGGACTTATTGTTAATAAAGTGTCTGTTCCGTTTGGTGTAGTTGCTATTATTTATGAAAGCCGACCGAATGTTACTTCAGACGCGGCGGCTCTTAGCTTCAAAAGTGGGAATGTATGTGTGCTTCGCGGCGGAAAGGAAGCTTATAATTCTTCGAAAGCGATAGTAGACGCATTGAAAATTGGGCTTCGTGAATGCGGTGTAAGTGAGGATTATGTAAATCTTGTTGAAGATACTACCAGACAAAGCGCTAATGAGCTTATGACGGCGGTAGGTTATGTTGATTTGCTTATCCCACGCGGTGGCAAGGGACTTATCAAGGCTTGTACTGAGAATGCAACCGTTCCTTGTGTTGAAACGGGCACGGGTATATGCCATATATTCGTAGAAAAAACGGCTGATATTGATATGGCGCTAAAAATTATTGATAATGCTAAGACAAGCAGACCTTCGGTTTGTAATGCCGCAGAGGTTTGCCTTGTTGACAGAGAAATAGCAGAAGAATTTTTGCCGAAGCTTTACGGTGTGTTGGGCGGCCGCGTGGAAATTCGCGGTGATGAGACTGTATGTGAGATTATAGATGCAGTTCCGGCTACTGCTGCCGATTTTGACACTGAGTTTTTAGATTATGTTATGGCAGTTAAGGTGGTTGGCGGAGTTGCAGAGGCTGTAAACCATATTGCAGAACATTCTACACACCATAGCGAAAGCATTATTACAAGTGATGATAAAACAGCACAAGTCTTTACTTCATTAGTGGATTCTGCGGCGGTTTATGTAAATGCTTCAACCCGCTTTACCGACGGCGGTGAGTTTGGTCTCGGCTGTGAAATGGGTATTTCCACCCAAAAGCTACACGCAAGAGGCCCCATGGGACTTTGCGAGCTTAATACCTATAAGTATATAATTAACGGTAACGGACAGGTGAGATGATGGAAAAAACAAAGGTTGGCTTTATCGGTTGCGGTAATATGGGAGGCGCGTTGGCAAAGGCAGTCGCAAAATCCGGACTTTGTGAGCTTTTACTCGCTGATGTGAACGAGGATAAGGCAAGGGAATTGGCTATTGCTACAGGTGGTAGCGTAGCCAGCGCAAAAGATATTGCATTACAGGCGAAATACATCTTTTTGGGTGTAAAGCCGCAGATGATGGCAGAGCTTATCGATAGTATTGCCCCCATACTTAAAAGCCGTACCGATAGGTTTATATTGATAACAATGGCGGCGGGAATTAAAATTTCGCGTTTTAATGAAATGCTTGACTCAAAGTTGCCGATTATCCGCATTATGCCTAACACTCCTGTTGCTGTGGGTGAGGGTATGATACTTTACTCGCTTTGTAAGGCTATAACCGAGGCTGAGGAAAACGAGTTTTTGAAAATTCTCGAATTTTCGGGCAAACTTGATAGACTTCCCGAAGAGCTCATTGATGCGGGTTGTGTTGTTTCGGGTTGCGGACCTGCATTTGTGTATATGTTTGCAGAAAGTATGGCAAACGCGGGAGCAAAGTTCGGGCTTGATAAACAAAAAGCGATAGATTATGCCGCTCAGACACTTTTAGGTTCGGCAAAGCTTATGCAGACAAGCGGCAAATCCCCCGAAACCTTAAGACAAGAGGTTTGCAGTCCTAAAGGATCAACTATTGAGGGTGTAATGTCGTTGCAAAACTCTGATTTTGAAAAAACGGTAAACGACGCTTTGGCGGCTTCGTATAAGCGTACAAGGGAGCTTGGTAAATAGTATGAGATTTTGGATTTTTATGCTATTAACAGTTTGGCTAATCCCTGTAATAATGCTGATTTTTGGCATTGTTTTTTCTAAAACTGCACCAAAGGAAATAAATTATCTTTTTGGATATAGAACATCGCGTTCTATGAAAAATGAGGAAACTTGGAAATTTGCGCATTGTCTTTTAGGCAAAATCTGGACAAGATGCGGTTTGGTAACGCTTGTGTTTTCATTTGTACCTATGCTTTTTGTTTTTGGGAAAAGCAAAGATACAATAGGTAACATAGGGCTTGCTATAACCTTTGCACAGCTTTTGTTACTTTTGTTGACTATTGTTCCCGTTGAAAAAGCACTTAAAGAAAATTTTGATAATGATGGAAACAGAAAGGAATAAAATTATGAAAAAAGTTTTTCGTATTGCATTAAGTATAGCAGTTCTTGCGATATGTTTTGTTTTGGCAATTACTGTTTTTAAATTTTTTGTAAAAATTATTGTGCCGATTTTGCTTATTTTGGCAATGTTTATGATTTTGATTTCATTAAGGCGTAATAATGATAATAAAACTGTGACTGTTGTTTTTTCTGGAAGTGAACTTGATTTTTCAGGTGAAAATTTCACAGGTGGAAAATTCACTGCAATTTTTGGCGGAATTGACTGTAATTTAAAAACTGCAATCATAGAAGATGGTGCTGTGGTAAATGTTAATGCTATATTCGGCGGTGTTGATGTAATTGTGCCCGCAGGTATAAATGTCAAGGTTAATTCCACATCTATTTTTGGCGGTGTTTCAAATAAAACAAGCTCGTTTGATGGTGAAACCAATACCCTTTACATAAATGCCGTATGTATATTTGGTGGGGTAGACATTAAATAGTTTATAAACATTCGTTTGGCGGTTGCCGACGAATGTTTTTTTGAGGTAAAGATGAAAAAATTATTAAATTATTTTACAAAATTCGAGCTTATACTTTGGGCTTGTTCTATAGGTATTGTGGTTGTTTCCTACGTAGGCTTCGGACGAAGTATAGACCTCGCTTTTTTTGCTTCGCTTGTTGGCGCCACGGCTCTTATTTTTAATGCAAAGGGCAATCCTGTAGGTCCTGCTTTAATGATGGTCTTTTGTATGATTTACGGTTATATTTCATACACCTTTTCATATTACGGTGAAATGATAACCTACCTTGGTATGAGCTGGCCGATGGCGGTGTTATCCGTGGTTTCGTGGCTTAAAAATCCTTATAAAAATAAAAAGTCACAGGTTACTATAAACAGCATAAGCAAAAAAGAAATTTTATTTATGCTTTTGGGCTCGGTTGCAGTTACTTTTATTCTTTATTATATTTTGAAATATTTTGGTACAAATAATCTGGGAATAAGCACTTTTTCTGTAACCACCAGCTTTATTGCGGCTTATTTTTCTTTTCGCAGAAGCCCTTATTTTGCTTTGGCGTACGCTGTTAATGATATTGTGCTTATAATTATGTGGCTTTTGGCGACTTTTTCGGATATTTATTACTTTTCGGTTGTGATATGCTTCGCTATGTTTCTTGTAAATGACAGTTACAGTTTTATAAATTGGCGAAGAATGCAAAGAAAGCAACAAAATTGATTATAAAAAATGCACTATCCTGTAAATAGGATAGTGCATTTTTTTTAATACAGCTTTACATCACACCAAAGCATTTCGTAATGCATTCGGATTTCGTCGGGGATATCGTGGTAATACTGAACCTTTGGTATATCCTCTTCGTCTGGATATAGGATTTTGTTTTGATAGTAATAATAATCGGGGTTATTGATTACGGCAGTATTTGGTGAAGCATAGCCGATATATTCAGCATTAGCGGTAGCTATTTGCGGCTCTAAAAGGAAGTTTATATACATAAGTGCCGCGTCATAGTTTTTGCAAGACTTTGGAATGCAAACAGAGTCAATAAAGATGTTGGTGCCTTCTTGTGGGTAGAAGAAAGCCAAATCCTCGTTTGTATCGTACATAGTAAGGAAATCGCCCGCATAGTAGGGGGCAATGGCAGCTTCTCCTGTTTCCATTTTGCCGTAAACCTCGTCCATAACATAGGACTGAAGATTATCCTTGCCTTTTTTTAAAAGGTCTGCAGCTTTATCCCAGTCCGCTTTATTGGTGGAATTCAGATCTTGCCCTAGATACATTTGAGCAGTCATAAAAGCGTCACGCGGATTGTTGAAGTTAAGCGCCATATCTTTATACTTTTTGTCCCATAAAACATTCCACGAATGTTGGATATCGGTGCCAACCTGAGTGGTGTTGTAGATAATACCCACCATACCAACACTATATGGAACACTGTATTTATTTTCAGGGTCGAAATATACATTTTTGTATTTTTCTTCAATAAGACTGTAATTAGAAATCTTTTCAGTATCAATTTCTAATAATTCATTTTCTTTTATAAGTCTTTCAACCATATAATCAGACGGAATTATTATATCGTAAGTCACGCCGCCGCTTTTTATCTGAGAATACATTGTTTCGTTACTTTCAAAGGTCAGGTAATTTACCTTAATGCCCGTAAGTCGCTCAAACTCGGCGTTGACGTCTATCATATCGTCGCTTCCGTCAGAGATGTATTCGCCCCAGTTGTAAACTGTAAGAGATGTACCCTCAAGCTCGTTTGAATATTTTGCTTTTAATTCAAGGTCGAAATACTTATAAGCGTAATTACAACCGCAAAGTGAGAGCAAAATCGATAAGCTTAAAAGAAGAGTTATAATCTTTTTCATACTAAACCCTCCTTTTAATTGCTTTGCTTTCGGCTTTATTACTTAAAGCGTTATAGCATATAAGCAGAACAAAAATAACAATGAATATAAGGGTTGAGAGTGCATAAGTATCGGGAGTTACCGATTTTTTAGTCATATTGTAAATGATAATCGGCAAGGTTTGATAATGCCCGCAAGTAAAGTAGCTTATAACAAAATCGTCTAAAGATAGGGTAAAAGCCATTATCATACCTGTGGCAATTCCGGTTGAAATAGAGGGCAAAATAACCTTAAAAAATGCTTTTACAGGTGTGCAGCCAAGGTCAAGCGCCGCTTCGTGCAAATTTGCATCGGTCTGTTTAAGCTTTGGCATAACCGAAAGTATTACATAAGGCAGGTTAAAGGTTATATGTGCTATAAGCACCGTTGCAAATCCTAAAGATTCGGAAAGACCGATAAGCTTGCCGATAAAGATAAACAAAAGCATCAGCGAGATACCTGTTACGATATCGGCGTTCATCATTGGGATATTAGTAGCGCCCATAATAAGCTTGTTTGCCGCTTTATTACGGATTGCCATAATACCAACTGCTGCAGCAGTGCCTAAAACGGTTGAAATAAGGGCTGAAAGCACGGCGATAATAAGGGTGTGCTTTAATGCCCCGAGCATTGTACTGTCGGACAGAAGACCTAAATACCATTGGGTTGAAAAGCCTTCAAAAACCCATACGCTTCCTGAAGAGTTGAATGAAAATACAATCATAACAAGTACAGGCGCATAAAGGAAAAAGAGAATAAGCCCTATATAAAGGCGTGATAAAAATTTCATATTACCACACCTCCGTCGTCATCATCCGAAAACCTGTTCATAACAAGTAGGCTTATCATTATAAGCACCATTAGTATGAGAGAGATTGCAGAGGCTATATTATAATAATCAGGGCCTAAATTGAAGAAGTATTCAATAGCGTCGCCCACAAGCATTGTTTTGTTACCGCCGAGCTTTTGGGAAATGTAGAATGTGCTGACACTGGGCACGAAAACCATTGTAATACCAGAAATCACACCTGGACGGCTTAAGGGGAAGATTACCCTTTTAAACTTGTTAAAGGCATTGGCGCCAAGGTCATCACACGCTTCAAGCAAGGAATTATCAATTTTGCTCATAACTGAATAAATCGGCAAAATCATATAAGGTATAAAGTCATATACCATACCTAAAATTACAGCTCCAGGGGTATTGATAAGCTTTAAAGGACCGATTCCTAATTTACCTAAAAGAGTATTTATAATACCTGTGTTAGCTAAAATTGTAATCCACGAATATGTGCGGATAAGGAAGTTCATCCACATTGGCAGCATTACAATCATCATAATCATCTTTTGTGAGCTGATTTTAAGCTTGGTCATAAAATAAGCCATTGGATAAGCGAGCAAAAGGGTTATTGCAGTTGCAATTATGGCATATACAATTGAAATTGCAAAAGCTTTTTTATATCTTCCCAAAGAGGCGATATTGGCGAGCGTGAAAACACCGTTTGCATCGGTGAGTGCAAAATAAACCATTATAATAAGCGGTACTATTATAAAGATTGCCGCCCACACAATATAAGGGCAGGCGATAAGCTTATTGCCAAAGGATTTTTTGTTCACTATTCCACCTCCTGCGGTTCGCTCAGAAGGTCAATTTCCTCACTGTAAGAAGAATAGTCACCGTAAAGTCCGGAATATTCGCTCTTTTTCATAATATGAATAGCATCAGGTTCTATAAAAAGACCAACCTTATCATCAACAAAATGCTCGTCGGTGGTCTGTATCATCCACTTAAAACCGCCAATATCGACGATTATTTCATAATGAACACCTAAGAATGAAACCGAAGTTACAACACCTGTGAGCATTCCTTTTTCGATGGGAACTATATCCACATCTTCTGGGCGGACTACAACATCTACTGCTTCGTTTTCTTCGAAACCTTTATCAAGGCAGTCGAACTTTGCGCCTGAAAATTCAACATAGTAGTCTTTGAGCATTACGCCGTCCACGATGTTTGATTCGCCGATAAAGTCTGCTACAAAGGCGTTTTCGGGCTCGTTATAGATGTCTTGAGGGGTACCCACTTGCTGAATTTTGCCGCCGTCCATAACGACAACACGGTCAGACATGGTAAGTGCTTCCTCTTGGTCGTGTGTTACGAAAATAAAGGTAATGCCCAACTGCTGTTGGATTTTTTTAAGTTCCTTTTGCATATCTTTACGAAGCTTTAAGTCGAGAGCGGCTAATGGCTCATCAAGTAATAATACCTTTGGATGATTTGCAATAGCGCGCGCTATTGCCACGCGTTGCTGTTGACCGCCTGAAAGTGTATCGATACTGCGTTTTTCAAAGCCTGAAAGGTTTACGAGTTTTAACATCTCGGTTACTTTTTCTTTAATTTCAACTTCTCGCATTTTCTTTATGCGAAGACCGAATGCTACATTTTCATACACGTTAAGGTGTGGGAAAAGGGCGTAACGCTGAAAAATGGTGTTAACCTGTCGTTTAAAAGCAGGAACACCATTGATTTTTTTACCCCCAAAGACAACATCGCCCTCGTCGGGTTCCAAAAAACCGGCTAT
The DNA here is from genome assembly GCA_045539955.1 of Acutalibacteraceae bacterium. GTDB lineage: Bacteria > Bacillota > Clostridia > Oscillospirales > Acutalibacteraceae > UBA737. Next base: position 43,368 of record JAZQGI010000013.1, read on the forward strand.
TAAACGAAGAGTGGTGGTTTTGCCGCAACCGGACGGTCCCAAAAATGTGATAAATTCTTTATCCTTAATTTCAAGGTTAAGATTATCGAGGACAGTTTCACCGCCGAATGCTACCGAAATGTCTTTAAGCTGTATTATATTTTCTTTTTGCATAAAAAGCATCCCCCTTTGTTCAACACATAAGTGTCGAAACAAGATAAAAATTTGACAGTAAGAAAATGATAGAGCCACATTTCTTACTTGGTCTCTTGCTCGATACCCGCTGTTTCCTCGTAATATGCCCTGAACAAAGGGTTTTTCATAGTTTTCTCGCAATGGCGGAAACTACGGCACAAAATCTGAAACAGCACTCTACACAAGATGCTTTGTCGACTAAAACCGACATATTTATATTATATAACATTACAAATATATAATATATTTAGGTGTTTGTCAAGAAATTTATTTCGTGGTAAAAAGAGGAAAATGTTTATCTCGTCGAATGGGGGAAATGTGTCCTGTTTATGAACTTTTTGTTAATAGTCAGAGAAAGTCAAAGAAAATTTCAAAAAACTATTGACAAATGCGAAAATTGGCATATAATAGTAATTGTTAGCACTCGCAAGGCAAGAGTGCTAAAAACGAAACGGGGTGACAAAAATAGAGTTAACTCCAAGAAAACAAGCGGTTTTGAAAGCGATAGTTAAAGCATACATCGAAACGGGCGAGCCAATAGGCTCTAAGATTCTGACAAGCCTTATCGAAAATGCACCATCTTCGGCAACGCTTCGAAATGAAATGAGTGAGCTTGTGAGTATGGGGCTTTTGGAACAGCCTCACACTTCGGCTGGGCGAATACCTACAAGCGACGGATTAAAGCTATATATTAACAATCTTATGCCTAAAACCGAAATTTCTGCAGAGCATAAGAGTTTTATTGATGAACGTTTTAAAGCAGTGACGGAAATGCCCGAAAAAATACCTGCAAAGGCGGGTGAAATACTTTCGGATCTTACACATCTGCCCGTTATTGCCTGTCTTATAACACCAAGCACAACTGTTATTAAAAAGGTTGAGCTTATGAATATAAGCCGTAATACAGTAATGCTTCTGGTTGTGACTAATGACTCACGGACGAGAAACCGAATTTTAAGACTCGGCGCTGAACATACGCCACAGTTATTAGAGCGGTTTAAAGACATTGTTGCAACTAAAATCAAGGGCAAGGCATTGGAGGAACTGAGCGTTGGTTATATGCAAAGCCTTGTAGCATCACTCGGAATAGATTCGTTTAAGTTAATGCCCCTTATAGCTGCGGTATTTGAAACTGCCAACGAAATTGAAAGTATGATGGTTGATTTAAGCGGAGTATCCCGCCTTTATAACTTCTGCGGCAATGAGGAACGAAGCCGAAGAATAATTTCACTTGTTGAAAGCCGTGACCCGATAATCTCCCTTTTTGAACGAGTAGGTGACGGCGTTGTGTTTGGCAAAGATACAGGCTTTAGTGAATTTCAAAGCGATACGCTTATAGCGGCAAGATTTGGAAATGAAAAATATAAGGGGTATATAGCTCTTATCGGACCTAACAGATTGTCTTATGAGCAGATTATCCCAAGTATAGAATATACGGCGAAAAGATTGACCGAAGTTATAACCGCCGCACAAAAGGATATGGAGGATTGATGCCGAGTGGCTGAAGAAACAAAGGTACAAGAAACTGAAGAAAAGGCTAAACCCGAAAAGAAAAAGAATAAAAAGGATTTGGAAATTGAGTCTTTGAAAGCAGAGCTTGAAGCAAAGAATGATTTGCTCTTGCGAACTGCGGCTGAATTTGACAACTTCAAAAAACGCACCGAGCGTGAAAAAATGACAGTTGCCGAATTTGCAAAGGCAGGACTAATAAAACAGCTTTTGCCAATACTTGATAATATAGATCGCGCAGCGTTGGTAGAAAAGGATACGCCTGACTATATTAAAGGTATTGAAATGATTGTAAAACAGTTTGAGAGCATTGCGGAAAATCTCGGTATTACTGAAGTTGCACAGGTTGGAGATGTTTTCAATCCCGAAATGCACGAGGCTGTAATGCACATTGAAGACGAAGCATTTGGCGAAAATGTTATCGCCGAAGTTTTGCAAAAAGGCTATAAAATAGGGGATACGGTTATCCGTGCCGCTATGGTTAAGGTTGCTAATTAAAAACATTTATAAATTGAAGGAGAAATTAAAATGGGAAAAATTATTGGTATTGACTTAGGTACAACAAATAGCTGTGTAGCCGTTATGGAAGGTGGACAGCCAACAGTTATCGCTAACACAGAAGGTGCTAGAACAACTCCATCTGTAGTTGCATTCACAAAGACAGGAGAACGTTTAGTAGGTGAACCTGCAAAACGTCAGGCAGTAACAAACGCTGAAAAGACAATTTCTTCAATCAAGAGAGAAATGGGTTCAGATTACAAAGTAGCAATCGATGACAAGAAATACTCTCCACAAGAAATTTCAGCTATGATTCTTCAAAAATTAAAAGCAGACGCAGAAGCTTATTTAGGAGAAAAAGTAACAGAAGCTGTTATCACAGTAAGTCGGAGGCCAAGCGGTCTTAGGAAGACAAATTGGCAACTCA
>JAZQGI010000014.1:0-36024 GCA_045539955.1 Acutalibacteraceae bacterium
ACTGCAAGCGCTGTTGTGGCCGATATAATGGACTGTATTAAGCATATAGACAACCGCAAAAATCTTCACTGGGTAGACGGCGACAACGATTATGTTGATACCGCTTACGATCCCGAAGGCCGCTTGTTTGTTTTAATTAAATCAGATGATTTTGACGGCTTAGTTTCTCAGTTTGAAGTTATTTTCGGCAAGGATATTAAAGCGGTAAAATGCGAGTCTTTGGGTGAAATTGCTTTTGTAACCGAAAAAGAAACCTTAACAAAAACCCAAGAAAAGCTTTCACTCTTTAAAAACGGTATCTCAGTTAAAACACTTAAAACTATGCTCTAATCGGAGGTAATTAAATGTTAATAGTTAAAAAGTTCGGCGGTTCTTCTGTCGCAGATGCAAAAAAGGTTTTTAATGTTGCCAACTTGATAGTTGAAGACTACAAAAAAGGTAACGATGTTATTGTTGTAGTTTCCGCTCAAGGCGACACTACTGATGACCTTATCGCAAAGGCTAAAGAAATCAACCCCCAAAACCCATCTAAACGCGAAATGGATATGCTTTTATCTGCTGGCGAGCAGATTTCAATTTCCTTGCTTGCAATGGCGATTGAAACAATGGGCTGCCCTGTTATTTCACTTTTAGGTTGGCAGGCAGGCTTTAATACCGACTCTCACCACACTATCGCCCGTATCAAAAATATTAACGGTGAAAGGCTTAAAAGTGAGATAGAAAAGAAAAAAATCGTTATTGTGGCAGGCTTCCAAGGTCTTAATAAATACGATGACGTAACCACTTTGGGAAGAGGCGGTTCCGACACAAGCGCTGTTGCTATCGCCGCTGCATTAAAGGCAGATTTGTGCCAGATTTATACCGATGTTGACGGTGTCTATACAGCAGACCCTCGCAAAGTTCCTAACGCTCAGAAAATGGATGAAATCTGTTACGACGAAATGTTAGAGCTTGCAACCCTCGGCGCACAGGTTCTTAACAACCGTTCGGTAGAAATGGCTAAAAAATACAATGTTGAGCTTGAGGTTCGCTCAAGCCTTGAACCACATAAATCAGGTACAATCGTAAAGGAGATAGTTAAAATGGAAAAAACTTTAATTAAAGGCGTTGCTAAGGATAATAACGTTGCAAGCATTTCTATTGTAGGTCTTAATGACACCCCTGGTATCGCTTTCAAAATCTTTAATAAATTAGCACAAGCTAAAATTAATGTTGATATTATTCTGCAGTCTATCGGCAGAGATAACTCTAAGGATATCACCTTCACTGTTTCTCAGGATAACCGTGCAGATGCCGTAAAGGTTATTGAAGGCTTAAAAGACAGCCTCGCTTTCAAGGAAGTAACCTTTGATGAAGGTGTTTCAAAGGTATCAATAGTAGGCGCTGGTATGGAAAGCAATCCCGGTGTTGCAGCAAAAATGTTTGAAGCCTTATTTGATGCAGGTATCAATATCCGTATGATTTCCACAAGCGAGATTAAGGTTTCGGTTCTTATTGATGAAAAATCTGCAGATGCCGCAGTAATTGCAGTTCACGATAAATTTGTAAACTAATAAAAAGGAGATTATTTCCTTGGAAAAAGATGCTTTAACAGCCGGTGTTTCAGAAATTGGCGGGCTTTTCACAACAGCAGAAATCCGCGTTTTAATTTGCTATATTTTTTCTACTATAGACCAAGCCGTACCTGGCAATTTACTCGCCAATACACTTCATTATGAGGGTATTGCCAACTGCTTTGAAGTTAATGATTCTATTGACTATCTATGCAAAAACGGACAGTTAGAACTTGTAAGCCGTGATGATGATACATACATTATCACAGAAAACGGAAAAAGTGTTGCAGAAACTCTTAAGTCCTCCCTTTCGGTTGTTGTAAAAGAACGCGCATATAATGCCGCACTCAAAATGTATTCGCGCTTTAAAAACGCAAAAGAAACCGATATTAAAATTTCGCGTGAGGAAGATAAAACCTTTATCACCTGCTCTGCATTTGATAATGACTCCCCTTTTATGAGTGTTAAATTGCTCGTTTCTGACGAAGAACAGGCAATTCATATAAAGGAAAAGTTTTTAAATAATCCCACCGAAATTTATTCGGCAATTATTGATTTACTTACAAAATAAAGCATAAAAACTGCGCCCGAAACTTTCGGGCGCAAATTTCAAAATAATGCTTGACTTTATACCCTGTTTTAGATATAATATTAAAGTCGCATAAACGACTACGCTGCTATGGCTCAGGAGGTAGAGCGCATCCTTGGTAAGGATGAGGTCACCAGTTCGACTCTGGTTAGCAGCTCCAAAAAGAAAGACACGATTAAAAATCGTGTCTTTCTTTTTCTGTTACCCAATCTTAAGTTTCAGTCGTAATTTATCACTAATCATCGCAATAAACTCACTGTTAGTGGGCTTTCCGCGTTCATTTTGAATAGTATATCCGAAATAACTGTTTAGCACATCTATATCTCCCCTGTCCCAAGCAACCTCAATAGCGTGACGGATTGCTCGTTCAACACGCGAGGGAGTCGTCCCGTATTTTTTAGCAACTGTTGGATACAGTAATTTTGTGACCGAGTTTATTATATCAGTATTCTTTATGGAAAGAATTATTGCCTCTCGCAGATAATGGTAACCTTTAATATGTGCTGGTACGCCGATTTGATGTATTATTTCTGTAATCATAAATTCAAGGTCGGTATCGGTAATTACAGTTTGTGCAACCTTTAAGGGAGAGGTTTCATTTTTCCAACCTGATATTTTAATAATACGCTCCGCCATAATATTAATGTCAATTGGCTTGATAAAATAATAAGTAGCGCCCGCTTCTAAAATTTCTTTTTCAAGGCGTGGATTTGCATAGCTTGACATTGCCATAACAAGCGGTCTTTGCTTCTGCTCGATTTTATTTATTTCGTCAATAACACCTAAAATATCTATGTTTGGCATAAAAACATCTGCTATTAATACATCAGGTTTTTCGGTTTTCACCTTTGAAATTGCTTTAAGACCGTCTTTTTCGGTTAAAACTACCTGCATACCGTAACTTTTTAATATTTTTGCACAATTCTTCGAAAACTCCGTAGAGTCATCAGCAATAACTATTTTTAGATTCTTTTCCATAACAATACTCCTTAATTTGATTTGTTTTACATATAATACCATAGAATTTGTTATTTTGCAAGCTTTTTAGGAAAAAAAACATTATTATTACAAATTATGTGGTATTTTTTGTCATTTTTACCTTTTTCGTCAAAGTCACTTGACAAAATTCGACTGTCAAATTAAAATAGTAACATATCGTTAAGGAGTTTCTTATGGAAAATCAGTTTACTCGCACCGAAAGTTTAATAGGAACACATAATTTAGAAAAATTAAAAAATTCTCATATTGCGGTTTTCGGAATTGGCGGAGTTGGCGGTTATGTTGTCGAAGCGCTTGCTCGCTCTGGTATAGGTTGTATTGACATCATCGATAACGATACTATATCTCTCTCCAATATCAACAGACAAATTATTGCAACTCATTCAAATATTGGAAGATTTAAAACAGATGTTATGAAAGAACGCATAATTGACATTAACCCCAATACAAAAGTGAATGCTTATAATGTTTTTTATTTGCCCGAAAATTCTTCGGATTTTAACCTTTCACAGTATGATTATATTATCGACGCTGTCGATACCGTTACCGCTAAAATTGAGCTTATAACCAAAGCGCACGAATTACAGATACCTATCATTTCCTGTATGGGCACCGGAAATAAGCTTGACCCAACGAAATTTGAAATCACAGATATTTATAAAACCAGCGTTTGCCCACTTGCAAAGGTTATTCGATATGAACTCAAAAAAAGAAATATAAAAAAACTAAAGGTATTATATTCAAAAGAAACGCCAATTAAAACAAATTCACGCACACCTGCAAGCATTGCAACCTGCCCCGCTGTTGCGGGACTTCTGATAGCAAATGAGGTAATAACAGATATAATTAAAAGAGCAGAAACTTAATTGTTTCTGCTCTTTTTCTATACGTTTACTGTTTGCTTTTCCTGTGTGGATTTAGGTATTTGATATGTAGGAACAATTCGTTTTACAAGTCCTCTAATATCTGCCTTTTCATCATACATAACCTCACGCATTTCATCAAGGGTACTTAAGAGAACCTCCTTATCAATTTCAATTGGTCTGCCGATATGAATAAGCTCATTCTCAGTCGCAGTAAGACCCTCTTCAGACATAAGCAATTCTTCATAAAGCTTTTCACCTGGACGAAGACCGGTAAACTCGATCCCGATATCCTTATACGGTACAAAACCGGAAAGTCTGATAAGGTTTTCTGCCAAGGTTAAAATTTTTACAGGCTGTCCCATATCAAGAACGAAGATTTCGCCGCCCTTTGCATTGGCGCCTGCTTGTAACACAAGTGAAACCGCCTCAGGAATAGTCATAAAGTATCTAATTATATTCGGGTCAGTAACGGTCAGCGGTCCGCCTTGTTCAAGCTGTTTTTTAAATAGTGGAATAACACTTCCGTTAGAGCCTAAAACGTTACCGAAACGAACTGCCACAAACTCTGTTTTTGAACTATCGTTAAAAGTCTGCACTATCATTTCACAAATACGCTTACTCGCACCCATAATGTTTGTTGGGTTAACAGCCTTATCAGTAGAAATTAAAACAAATCTTTTAACACCGTATCTGTCGGCGCATTCTGCGGTTTTATAGGTTCCAAATACATTATTCTTAATTGATTCATTCGGACTTTCTTCCATAAGAGGAACATGCTTATGAGCCGCCGCGTGATACACAATCTGCGGCTTATATGTACGAAAAACATAATCAATTCTCTTACTGTCACGAACAGAACCGATTAAGGTTACCAAATCCAAATCAGGATAGCTATGTTTAAGTTCATTTTGAATTTCATAAGCATTATTCTCATAAATATCAAAAATAACTAATTGTTTCGGGTTGTGAGAAGCAATTTGACGGCAAAGCTCACTTCCGATTGTACCGCCGCCGCCGGTTACCAAAACAACCTGACCTTGAACATAACTCATAACCGAATCAAGATTTACCTTTATCGCTTCTCTGCCCAACAAGTCCTCAATTTCAACCTTGCGAATTGAGGGTACAAACTCGTTAACATTTTCAATTTGATAAAGCTGAGGCAAAATCTTCAAATCACATTTTGTCAAATGACAAATATTAAGAATTTCGGTTCTTCTTGCAACACTACAGGTAGGAATAGCAAAAATTATAGTATCAATATCATATTTTTCTGCATTATTAACTATTGTACCAATACCACCGACAATATGTACTCCGCCCAAATACTGACCGATTTTTGAAGGATCGTCATCTATTACACATTTAATTTTTACATTTCTATAATTATTGGTTAGTTCTTTAATGATAGCTTCGCCTGCAGCACCTGCACCTATAATCATAACATTACCTGTTATTTTAGATTTAGGTGTATTGGATGTCCTTTCAGCTTGTTTGATTTCATATTTTCTTACAACAAATCTTTGCACTAAAATTGCAAATATCGTTAAAAAATAGTTTAAAAGATAAAGTGAAGTTTTTACATCTTCGCCAGAAAACACACTTTTTTGCGCAATAGCAGTCACACCCAAGGGTATTAAACAGCCGACAAAAATACGCACTATTTCATTAAAGCCTGAAAAACGCCACAGAATGTTATAAATTTTTACAATATAAAGGCCTAAAACGGTTGTTATACACCAAGAAACTAAAACCAAAACAAATACATCAGGCCAAATAAAACTGATTTTTTGTCCTGTTAACCAAAAAGAAGCTATAGTGGAAATGAACGCGATTATAAAGTCATAAATTACATAAGAAAATATATTTAAAATTCTATTGCTTTTCATAACTTTCCTCCCATTAAAGCAAGTTTATGCCATTTTTCCTACATTTGTGAATTTCTTTTTCAGGCCAAATTGAAACCTGAACTTCACCGACATGGGCTTTATGTAAAAGGTACATACAAAGTCTTGATTGACCTATACCGCCGCCAATTGTGAGCGGTAATGCACCTGATAACAGCATTTTATGGAATTCATATTTAACTCTATCTTCTTTATTTTCTGCCTTTAATTGTTTCAAAAGGCTATCACGGTCAACACGGATACCCATTGAAGAAATTTCAAACGGAATATCAAGCACACGGTTATATAGGATAATATCGCCATTTAATTCCCAATCGTCATAATCAGGGGCTCTGCCGTCATGCTTTTTGCCGCTTTTGAGTCTACCGCCAATCTTCATAATGAACACAGCGCCATATTCTTTTGCAGCCTCATATTCGCGTTGTTTGCCGCTTAAATCTGGATAGCGGTCTTCAAGTTCTTGCGTTGTTATAAACGAAATTTCCCGAGGTAAATAACTTTCAAGACACGGATACTTTTCTTCAACTGCTTTTGCAGTTTGTAAAAGCGCGCCATATATACCTTTTACAGTTTCTTTTAAATAATCTTCATTACGGTCATTAGCGGTAATAATCTTTTCCCAATCCCACTGGTCAACATAAATTGAATGAATATTATCGCATTCCTCGTCGCGTCTTATGGCATTCATATCGGTGTAAAGACCTGTGTGCATTGGAAAACCGTATTTCAAAAGTGCCATACGCTTCCATTTTGCGAGACTGTGAACAACCTCTGCCATTTCCCCTGTTTCCAATATATCAAAAGAAACAGGACGCTCCACTCCGTTAAGGTCATCATTTAGTCCACTTCCCTGCTTTACAAACAAAGGAGCAGATACTCGGGATAAATTAAGACTTGCACAAAGCTCACTCGCAAACTTTTCTTTAACAAGTGCTATCGCATTTTGAGTATCAAATTCATTAAGCTTTGATATATATTTTTCCATTAAATACTCCTTTTAAGAAATATTTCCAACAGTTCTGGGATAAAGGATAACATCACGTATATTCTGAACACCTGTAACATACATTATTATACGCTCAAGTCCAAGGCCAAAACCACTGTGCGGCACAGAACCAAAACGGCGAAGAGCGATATAATGCTCATAATCTTCGAGATTCATACCGCGTTTTTGCATTGCATCAAGAAGCTTATCCAAATCTGCCTCACGCTCACTGCAACCGATAATTTCTCCAACACCCGGCACTAAAAGGTCGGTTGCGGCTACAGTTTTACCATCTGAGTTTTGTTTCATATAAAAAGACTTGATTTCTTTTGGATAATCGGTTAAGAAAACAGGGCGTTTGCACACCTCTTCGGAAATATATCTCTCATGCTCGGTCTGTAAATCGCAACCCCATTCAACAGGATATTGGAATTCCTTACCTGACTTTTTTAAAATATCAATAGCCTCGGTATAAGTCATCACAGCGAAATCGTTTGCTACAACCGATTTTAATTTTTCAATAAGTCCTTTTTCGAAAAGGCGGTCGAAAAATTCAAGCTCGCTTGGGCATTTATCTAAAACCGAATTTATAATATGCTTAATCAAATCTTCGGCAATTTCAATAATATCGGGAAGTTCGGCAAATGCTACCTCAGGTTCAACATGCCAGAATTCTGCAACGTGACGTGGGGTATTACTCTTTTCTGCACGGAAAGAAGGACCAAATGTATAAATCTTGCCGAGCGCCATTGCCGCAACCTCGCCCTCAAGCTGTCCCGAAACGCTTAGAGCTGCGCGCTTGCCGAAAAAGTCGTCAGCGTTATAATCTTCTTCGGTCTTATAATCATTGCTATAGCCGATAGTTGTAACTTTAAACATTTCACCTGCGCCCTCACAGTCACTTGCGGTGATTAAAGGCGTATGGATATAGGTAAAACGGCGGGCTTGAAAAAACTCGTGAATACAAGCCGATACAACTGAGCGAACGCGAAGCACTGCATTAAATGTGTTAGTTCTAACACGCAAATGCGGAATTGTACGCAAATATTCAAGTGTATGACGCTTTTTCTGTAATGGATATTCAGGCGGACAAGCACCCAAAACCACGATATTTTCAGCATTAATTTCAACCGAATCAACAGCAACTGCCGATTTAACCAAGGTGCCTACTACCTTTAAGGAAGTGCCAAGCTTCATAAATTCAGCAATATCACTCATCACTGATTTATCTATAACTATCTGCAAATGCTTTAAGGTAGTACCGTCATTAAGCTCAATAAAAGCCATATTTTTGGAATCACGTGAGGTTCTAACCCATCCGCAAACCGTAACTGAAGTATTTAATAATTCCTTATCTTCAAAAATTTTGTAAATGTCGATATGTTTCATAATATCACTCCAAAAATAAAAATAGCGCCTATTAGTCCTATTTATTTTAGGACGAATAGACGCATTATCCGCGGTGCCACCTAAATTACCTTAAAAAAGGTCACTTTCAACCTGACAGTTGTTTTGATTTAACGCATCAAATACGTCGCCCCTACTAAGAAAACCTTTGGGTTTGCTGCTCCGAAGTGTTATTCATATTACACGGTCACCGCTTTTCCACCGTCTGCGGCTCTCTGAAAACCTTCTATAATACTACTTCTCTTCATCTTTGCATTTAACATAACTATTCTATCATTAAATTCACAAAATGTCAACTGTCAAGAAATGACAGCTTCAATTATCTCTCGCAACTTTTCTGCTCCTGTATTATTCTGCACAGAAAACGGAATAATTTGCGTGTTTTCTGAGAATTCACCTAATTCCTCTCTGATTAAAGCTAAACGCTTTTCAGTTTCAGATTTATTAAGCTTATCTGCCTTTGTTAAAACTACGGTGAAAGGTATTCCCATCTGACTCAAAAAATCAAGCATTGTAAGGTCAAAATCTGTAGCGGGATGACGCATATCTATAAGCTGAAAAGCCATTCGTATATCTCTTTGGGATTTAAAATATCCTTCCATCAACTCACTCCACCGCTCACGCTCGCTGAAATTAACCTTTGCATAGCCGTAACCAGGAAGATCTACAAGGCGGATATTATCCACCTTGTAAAAATTTATTGTAACAGTTTTTCCTGGTTTAGAGCTAACGCGCGCAATCGACTTGCGGTTTAGAATTTTGTTTATAAGCGAAGATTTACCAACGTTAGACCTACCGCAAAAGCAAACCTCAGGAAGAGTTGAGGCTTCAAGTTGCGAGAATGTGCCAAAAGCCTTTTCAAACTGTGCATTATTAAAATTCATTTCTTCACTTCCTATTGGCTTACTGTGTTGTGCGAAACCGCACTTAAGTCCTCAAAAACATGGGGTTGTATCTTCTGATTGTTTTCTTCCTCCCTAAAGGCATATTCCAAAATTTCTTCTACAAAAGATACAGGGATAAAACGCACATTTTCCTTGACTACATCATCTATCTCTTCTAAATCCGAAAGATTATCCTTAGGTATAAATACAGTTTTTACACCTCCGCGGTATGCCGCCATCGACTTTTCACGAAGTCCTCCGATTTTAAGCACACGGCCGCGTAAGGTTACCTCACCTGTCATAGCAATATCGCGTCGTATCTTTTTACCTGTTAGAGCGGAAATCAACCCAGTAACCATTGTAACACCCGCTGACGGACCGTCTTTTGGAACGGCAGCTTCTGTTGCATGAATATGAATGTCCTTATTCTTATAGAACATACTGTCAATCCCGTGCTTAGCGGCATTGCTACGAACAAAGCTTACGGCGGTCATAGCAGATTCCTTCATAATTTCACCCAAAGAGCCTGTAAGCTCAACCTTACCGGTACCGTCCATTACAGATACTTCAAGCTGCATTATCTCTCCGCCAACACTAGTCCAGGCAAGACCGTTAATTATTCCTACCTCATCATTTTCCAAAATAACTTCTGGAGAATATTTATGTCTGCCAAGCATTTCTATAACTGTTTTTTCGGTTATAGTAACACGCTTTTTAAGACCGCTTGCTATTATTTTAGCACTCTTGCGGCAAAGAGACGCTATATTACGCTCAAGCTTACGCACACCAGCTTCACGAGTATAGAAATCTATAAGTGAATACAATGCTTCGTCAGTAATTTTAATCTGATTTTTAAGCATTCCGTGACGGGAAATCTGCTTAGATACCAAATGCTTTTTAGCAATCTGGAACTTCTCTTCCCTTGTATAGCTTGAAACCTCAATAACTTCCATTCTGTCAAGCAAAGGAGCAGGAATGGTATCAATCGAATTAGCTGTTGCCAAAAACACTACCCTACTCAAATCATAAGGTATTTCAATAAAGTGATCCACGAAAGTATTGTTTTGTTCAGGATCTAATACTTCAAGCAAAGCAGACGCTGGGTCTCCCTTATAATCTTTGCCTAATTTATCAACCTCGTCAAGTAGAATAACGGGATTTCCACTACCCGACTGCTTTAAGGCTGTAATAATTTTACCAGGCATTGCGCCAATATATGTCTTACGGTGCCCGCGAATTTCAGATTCATCGTGGACGCCTCCCAATGCCACACGCGAGAACTTTCTGCCCATACATTCGGCAACACTCTTGCCTATTGAGGTTTTACCCACACCAGGAGGACCTACAAGGCAAATAATCTGTCCTTTAATATCAGGTGTAAGAGCATAAACCGCCAAAAGCTCCACAATGCGTTCTTTAACCTTTGAAAGACCGTAAATATCACGGTTAAGAATCTTTTGTGCCTTAAAAATATCGGTTGAGGTTTTAGTATACGCATTCCACGGAAGTTCAATACAAGTATCGAGATAATTTCTCTCCACCGTACCTTCGTGAGAGCCTTGTGGCATTTTAGCTAATTTATTTACATGACTATGTAATTGTTCCTTAACAGATTTATCTGCTGAAAGTGATTCAATTTTAGTGTGATAGCTATCAATTTCATCAGCAGTTTCATCGCCGTAAAGTTCGCTTGAAATTGCTTTTAACTGCTCTCTGAGATAATACTCTTTCTGGTTTTCATCAATAGAAAAGCGAGTTTTTTCTGCTATACGCTTATCAATTTGGTTTATTTCGTGTTCTTTTTCAAGTAACTCTACAAGAATTTTAGCACGCTTTACAGGGGACAGCTGTTCGAGAATATACTGTTTATCATCAAACGGCGCATTTATATTAAAGGTTATATAATCGCATAAATAGCCTAAATCCTCGCAGTTTGCAACCGTCATTTCAATATCAGGGGAAGGCTTAGGCATCAACGACATATACTTTGCAAACTGTACTTTCACACGGCGAAGTAAGGTTTCCTTATAAATTTCACGGTTGTTTACAGCCTTTTCTTCAATTTTTGTAACCTTTGCCGTGTAAAAATCAGGCAAAACATAAAAATCAGAATAGCTTGCTCTGTAAAGCCCTTGCACTAAAACCTTAGTTAAATTATCGCTTACGCGTAAAACCTGCTTAATTTTTGCAACACAACCGATTTTATACAAATCTGTATTTTCTGGCTCATCAATAAAACTATCCTTTTGTGTTACGAGAAAAATTAGCTGATTTTTCTCCATAGCATATTTAAGAGCGTTAATTGATTTTTTTCTGCCAACATCAAATGATACGACAGTATTTGGGAAAACAACCACACCACGAAGTGCCAACAAAGGCATTTGGGTGGCTGTGACATCTGTTAAAGCGGGCATAATTTCTCCTTAATTTTTCCAATTGCTGTTGTAAATTGCCGTAGCGAAAAGCTCATTTTCCTGAAAAACAAAAACTATTGTTGCATTCGGGAATTCTGCCTTTAAGACAGTACCATCTAATACATAGCTTGCAAAAAACGCATTTTCTTCAGTTATAGCTTCCTCAGTAAACTCTGTGTCAGCAAGAGCATTTTTTACCTCAAGAATCACTGTACCTAACGGGAAACCAAATGCAGTATCATAATTTACAATATATGAAATTCCCTTGTCTTTATTCTCTTTATTAAAATAATAACAGATGTTGCCGTTATCTAACAAAACATTCTTTTCACCCTGTACTATTTCAAAAAAGAATTCCTGTTCATCGTGGCCGTGGTTGTGATTAGGATCCTCTTCGTGTTCTGCCTCGGTCTGTTCTTTCAATTTATTAAGACCATCTATCACAATATCAGGATCCTCACCCAAGGTGTATTTCGCTTCAGGCATCTGACCTAAACTTGCATAATACTTAAGGTCAACAGTATTTTCTTTCTTGCTACCGTTTTTAGAACAAGCAGTAAAAGAAAACAGCAACACTAAAACTAAAAAAGCTGAAATTATCTTTTTCATTTTATTTATCCTTTAAATTATTTTTATTGAGTTTTGTGAGCATTTGATGACGTAAATTCCACAAATCTTCCGATAAATCCACATAATAAGTATGCGGATTTTCAAAACGCTTAACCTCATCCCATAATGATGCAACCTGTTGCTGTCTATAGTCCGAAATTTCCTGAACAGAGGGATTTTCATAAACGAGCTTACCTTGCTGGAACACCTTTACCTGAAGCTTTTTAGCAACAAAATCGGTTACAACCTTGCGTTTCCAGGTGTGAACCGGATCAAAAATTTCATAAGGCTCGCTACTATCAATCTTTTCGTTGCCTAATGTTATAACATCTGCAATAGCCTTACCTGTTTTTCTGTCATAAAGGCGCCACGGGATTTTAACCCCCGGGAGTGTTATTTTTGCAGTGTTTTCGCTAATTTTAATCTTCGGAATAATTTCACCGTTCTTTTCAACGGCAGAAAGCTTATAAACACCGCCGAAAACCGCCTCGCTACGAGCAGTTATCAACCTTTCGCCCACACCGTAGGTATCAACCTTTGCTCCTTGTAATATCATATCACGGATAAGATATTCATCCAAAGAGTTTGAAATGCAGATTTTACAATCGGGATAGCCTGCATCGTCAAGCATTTTGCGGGCTTTTTTAGTAAGATAAGTAATATCACCGCTGTCGATACGAATACCCACAGGGCGCTTGCCCAACGGTTTTAATACTTCATCGAAAACTTTAATAGCATTAGGAATACCCGATTTTAAAACATTGTAAGTGTCCACAAGCAAAAGGCAACTTTCAGGATATTTTTCGGCATAGGTTTTAAATGCGGTATATTCATCCGGGAAAAGCTGTACCCAGCTATGAGCCATAGTGCCGCTTGCCTTAACACCAAAATCCTTAGCGGTAAGCACACAAGAGGTTCCTGTACATCCACCTATAATTGCCGCTCTCGCACCGTAATATGCTGCACCGTTACCGTGAGCTCGTCTGGCACCAAATTCCATAACAGGTCTACCCTCTGCCGCACGGACAATACGGTTTGCCTTAGTAGCAATTAGGGATTGATGGTTTATTGTAAGTAAAACCATCGTTTCAAGCATCAAAGCCTGCATTGCAGTACCGCGAACAGTCACAATGGGCTCCTGCGGAAAAATAGGTGTACCCTCAGGGACAGCCCAGACATCACAATCGAACTTAAAATCTTTTAAATAGTCAATAAATTCATCTGAAAATAAGTTGAGACTTTTAAAATATTCAATATCCTCATCATCAAAATGCAAATCCTGCATATATTCGATTAACTGCTGAAGACCTGCCATAATTGCGAAACCGCCGTTATCAGGCACGCGACGGAAAAACATATCAAAATAAGTTATACTGTCACGCATATCACTTGTAAATATGCCGTTAGCCATTGTCAGCTCATAAAGGTCCATCAACATTGTGAGATTCATCTTATTCTTTTTCATTTTCTTCACCTATTACATTTTTTCCGGGGCATTTATTTTAAGAAGTGTTAAAACATTCTTAATTACTGTTGCAGTCGCTTTGCATAAGGAAAGTCTTGCCTGCATTAAATCTTGGTCAATTCCTTTTACTCTGCAAGCGGCATAGAACTTGTGGAATTTAGTAGCAAGTTCCTGCACATAGTGAGTAATTTTTGCAGGGTCATAAGCTTTAGCTGATGCCACAATTTCATCAGTTAATGCGGCAATATGAAGAATAAGCTCTTTTTCTTCAGGTGCTGTGAGGAGTGACAACTGAGAAGCGTTGCAAGCCTCATTCACAATACCCTCTGCTTCGAGATTTCGGATAATACTGCAAATACGAGCATATGCGTATTGTACATAATAAACAGGGTTGCTGTTAGACTCATTAACAGCCAAATCTAAATCAAAATCGAAGTGGCTATTTGGTTCTCTTAAGTTGAAGAAAAATCTTGCCGCATCTATCGGTACCTCATCAAGAAGTGTCACAAGAGTAATCGCTTTTCCTGAACGCTTAGAAGCCTTTATAACCTCGCCGTCACGCACAAGGCGTACCATCTGCATAAGAACAACATCAAGGCGTGAAGCGTCAACTCCCAAAGCGGTTAAAGCCGCCTTAAGACGCGGAACATATCCGTGGTGGTCAGCACCGAGGATATCAATCGCCTTATCAAACTTACGGGTTACAAGCTTATTATAGTGATAAGCAATATCAGGTACTACATAAGTTGGAACCCCGTTTGCACGAACCAAAACGAAGTCCTTATCACAGCCGAAATCCGTCGCCTTGAACCACAGAGCATCTTCCTGTGTATAGGTATGTCCGCTTTCCTTTAAAAGCTCAATAATTCTCTTTGCCTCACCGTTATTATGAAGTGTACTCTCGCAAAACCAAGTATCATACTTAATGCGGTATTTTAAAAGGTCACGCTCAAGCCCTTCAATATTCTTAGGTAACGCAAATTCCACTAAAGCCTTTCTTCTCTCTTCCGCTGGCTTTTCAACAAAGCTGTCCCCGTGAATTTCGGCAAAGTTTTTTGCGTGAGTAATAATATCTTCGCCGTGATAGGAGTCTTCAGGCATTTCTATACCGTCTTTATAAAGCTGTAAATATCTTAAATCAAGTGAAAGTCCAAATTTATTTATCTGGTTACCCGCATCGTTGATATAAAATTCTCTTTCGGTGTAAAAACCTGCAGCCGACATAACTGCCGCCAAACAGTCACCCAACGCGCCGCCGCGAGCATTTCCGATATGCATAGGGCCTGTCGGGTTTGCTGATACAAACTCAACCAAAACACGCTTACCCTCGCCATAGTTACTCTTGCCGTATTCCTCGCCTTTTTCTTCCACGTCAGCTACTATATCAGCATAATATTTTTGAGAAAGAAACAAATTTATAAACCCAGGACCTGCGATTTCAGCCTTTTCTATATAACTTCCCTCAAAGCTCGTATGAGAAATTATAGCCTCAGCAATAACGCGCGGTGCACACTTAAAAAGACGTGACCAAACCATCGCAGCATTTATTGCATAGTCGCCGTGAGAACGGTTAGCGGGAACCTCGACAATGAAATCTGTAAGTTCTGCTTCGCAAAGCGCGCCGTCTGCAATAGCACTTTTGGTCGCAGCTATGATTATATTTTTAATTTCTTCCTTTGCTTTTTTTACTATTACTGACATTTTTAATTTACCTCTTTAATAGATATATTTACTCGATTGCGGCTTATTAGCTGCAAATTTGTGTCTATTGTATAATTCATACTGATATTTCCGCCGTTATCGGTTAAATCAGTCTTAACCTTTTCTCCGAAAATTCCAAGAGAAAGCTCACCCATCGGTGTTGCATAAAAACAGTTATTTCTAACACCTTTTTCAATAACCATACGGCTGTTATAAGCTCCGTTTCGTTGCATAACAACTGAATTATCCGGCTTTATGAATACTGTCGTTTTAATTTCCCCGTCAACCTCTAAAAGTTGGCTTTCATCGTAGGAAATAAAATAACTTCCATCCCTAAAACCGAACTTACCGTCGGTTGTAAATTCAATCGAATCGGTATTACAGTCAACCGTCTGCTCGGTTTTAATATCAATTATAACTTCCTTTATCATAAATTATTTATATCCACCTTTTCGACCTTGCGCTCATCAATTTCGCGCTGTAGCAAAACACTTGCCTGTTCTTTAAAAAAGTCAGGCTTATCGCTTACAAAAAATTTATGTGTTCCTCCGCATTCATTTTGAAGAGAGTTTTCCATCAAATAATCAGCCACTGCTTTTGCCGTTGTAGTACCTGCATTTATAAGTTTTACATCTTTTCCTAATACAAAACCTATAGCTTCACTCAATACAGGGTAATGGGTACAACCCAAAATCAAGGTATCTGCACCGAAATCTATAATCGGTTGTAAATAACGCTTAACAGTTTCAAGAACGATTGCATCATCTTTTTTGTACCAACCCTCTTCTACAAGAGGTACAAACAATGGGCAAGCGCAATTTATAACCTGAGCATCAGGTTTTAATTTCAAAATTTCCGCCTTATGCTGACCGCTTTTTACAGTGGCGTTTGTTCCAATAACTGCAATTTTTCCGTTTTCGGTTACCCTTACAGCCTCTGCACAAGCGTGTGATACCACTTCAAAAAAAGGAACAGGCAGTTCTTCTGCGGTATCTTTAGCTACTGCAGATACTGTGCCGCAGGCGGCAATAATAAGCTTTACATCGTGAGTTAGTAAAAAACGTTCATCCTGTCTTGCGTATTTTTTTATAGTATCAACACTTCGCGTACCATAAGGCACACGGCCTGTATCACCAAAATATATTATATCTTCATTCGGTAATTCTTTAATAATTTCCTTTACAACTGTCAGTCCGCCGAGTCCTGAATCAAAAACACCGATTGGACGCTTATCTGCCACGAAACCAACTCCTTAAAAGATTATTCAATATATGATACCATATTTTTACGAATTTTTCAACCGCAAAATGCGTTTTTCATAAGCCAAAATGCTTTTTTTAGGGGAAAATTTGTCAAATTTAGTCTTTTATTTCAAATCAAAATATGATATACTTCTTTTGGAGATGATTTTATGAAAAAAACTGCAATAATTACAGGTTCTTCAAAAGGCATCGGCGCAGCAACTGCAATACTCTTTGCACAAAAAGGATATAATGTTGTTATAAACTATAATGACTCATACGAATCGGCCACCTTACTCGCCCGTTCGCTTGTAGAAAACGGTTTTTCGGTGACAACACAAAAAGCAAATGTTGCAAACCGTTTGGAAGCTGAGCTTCTTATAAAAGAAACACTTTACAAGTTCGGCAGAATTGATGTGCTTGTCAATAATGCAGGTGTCGCTTTCGAGGGACTTATTACCCAAACCGATGAGGTTGATTATGATCGAATTATGGATATAAACTTAAAAGGCACCTTTAATTGCTGCAAAGCCGCCGCACAGGTTATGGTTAATCAGCAATCGGGCAAGATTATAAATATTTCTTCCATGTGGGGTGAAACAGGCGCTTCCTGTGAAGTGGCATATTCCGCTTCAAAAGCAGGTGTTATCGGCCTTACAAAAGCACTGGCTAAGGAATTAGCGCCAAGCGGCATTACAGTAAACGCCGTAACACCGGGTATTATTGAAACTTCAATGAATTCAAACCTCACAGTTGAAGAGCTTGCGGATTTTGTGGAATCAATCCCCTTAGGACGAATGGGTACCGCAGACGAAATAGCGCAGGCAGTTTACTTTTTAGCAAGTGAAAACGCCGATTATATCACTGGTCAGATTTTAGGCGTTAACGGCGGTTATGTTATCTGATAATTTCAGTAAAAATCAAGAAAAAGTTCTTCCAAACAACAAAAATCCTGACTTTTCAGTCAGGATTTTTTATATTGCCTTTTTTTACATTTTGTTCAATGATTTTTTGGGTTTGCTTCCAAATTATTTGTGAACCGAGCGCGGTAGACTTTTGACGGTTCATAATTTGCTCCAAGCGAACATTATGCGCGCGCCAGTCGCCACCGTCATTAGAGTCGTTAAGCAAAAGCGGCTGGAAATTATCCATAGCGTGTACAAATTTTGCTTCAGCCGTTTCGTTAGCCTCAAACTCATAAAACAAAGCCTTTAATTCCTCTCCCTGTTCCTCGGGCAAAAGGGAAAAAATACGCTGTGCTGCGGCTTCTTCTCTTTCCTTTTGATGCTTGAGCGCCTCGCTGTCATAAGCATAGGCATCGCCAGCATCTATTTCCACAACGTCGTGAATTAGCGCCATCATCATTGCCTTTGCTACATCAAACTCTTCATTAGAATATTCTTTAAGCAAATAGACCATAAGAGCCATATGCCAGGCGTGTTCGGCATCGTTTTCTTGCCTGCCGTAGCCTGTGATATGAGTCTGGCGAAGAATATTTTTTTCTTTATCCGCTTCTAAAATAAACTTTATTTGCTTCTCTAAACGGTGATTTTCCATAGCCTATACCTTTGTTTTAAGAAATTTCAGAAGTTCGCTTACAGGAAGTATTACAAGACTTAATCCCAACGCTATAAGGAACTGCCAAATGTTAAGAATTGTAAGTCCAAAAGTAAAGCCTATAGGTGTAAACACAAGGAAAATCACAATAAATACACAAGCAAACACCGATTTATTCATAAAGGTGTTTGAAAAAATATTCTTATTGAATACAGTGCCTTCAAACTTATTATTGAAGCAATGCACACCCTGTGAGATACCAAGTGTTGCAAATGCCATTGTCATAGCAACCTCGTAAGAATAAATACTTCCTATGCTGAATGATACAATAGTAGCCACTGCTATAAATAAGCTTTGAATTAAAAGCGAAGCTAAGGACTTTGTATCGATGATTTTTCTAAGCTTTTTAAAAGATTTTTTCTGCATAACCGAATTTTCCGCCTTTTCCATACTAAAGGAAATTGCGGGCGCGCAGTCGGTTAAAAGATTAATAAGCAATAACTGAGCAGGCACTAAAACGGGTGATTTGAAAAAACAAGTGCCAAGAAACATTAATATCAGTTCGGCAAAATTACAGCTACATAGATAGTAAACCGCCTTTTTTATATTGCTGAAAAATCCTCGGCTTTCCTTAATTGCAGTCACCACAGAACCGAAATTGTTTTTAAGTATTATTATATCTGCGTTACCTTTAGCAACATCAGTTCCATACTGTCCGATAGCACAGCCAACATCAGCGCAAGCCAAACTTTCGGCATCATTAAGACTGTCACCAGTTATGGTAACAATCGCTTTTTTAGACTGCCATGCTTTAACTATACGCAGTTTATCATTGGGAGAAACACGGGCAAAAACTCGATATTTATCTATATTTTCTGCCAATTCTTCATCGGTCATAGCGTTAAGCTCAGCGCCTGTTAAAGCTTCTGAATCTTCTTTTAAAATTCCCATTTTAGTAGCTATAGCCTTAGCGGTGCTGAGTCCGTCACCGGTTACCATTACAACCTTAATATTTGCCTTATCGCACAGCTTTATATCTTCAAGTGCACTTTTACGAATAGGTTCCTCTAATGCTAAAAGTCCAACAAACGAAAGGTTATTTTCAATCTCATCTACCTGCGGATTTGCAGGAATTTCACCCAGCGGCTTAATGGCAATGCAAACATTTCTATATGAGCAATCAGCCAATTCCTCATTAACCTTGAGAACCTCTTGTGCATTGCAATTTATACACTTTGGCACAATCATTTCAGGTGCGCCTTTTACAATAGCAAACGGGCGTTCATTTATCATTGTGATAACCGTCATTGATTTTCTTGACGCATCAAACGGTATTTGATTGATTTTAGGCATTAAATTAAGAAGATCGCTCTCGCTCATTGAATTATATTTAAGACAAGCCTTTTTAATCGCCTTTTCTGTAGCATCGTTATTAAGTGTTGAACATACCGCACCTAAACGAAGCAAAATTGATGCGCTTTCTGTAAGGGAGTCCTCTTCTAACTCGAGCAATTCTTTGCCGTCATAAACCTTTTTGAGAACCATATCCTTATGGGTAAAAATTCCCGTTTTATCGGCAATAATAACATTTGTTTTACCAATAGTTTCAAATGCATTATTTTCTTTTATGATAATTTTATCCTTAAGAATTCGACCCAAGCCAATAGCAATAACAATAGTCGCAATAGCCGGCAAGCCCTTAGGTATTGCAGCCACAGCCAAAGCCAACGCATTGAGCACTGCATTTACTGAAATCACCGCAAAAGGCTGAGTTGAGGAAAAATTCGTTATAATGTTGATTAAAAATACCAAGCCGCAAATAACCAGAACCGAAGCGTTTACAAATTTACCTATAACATCAAGCTCTGCCTCAATAGGAAATTGTTTTGCGCCTATTTGCTCACTTATAGCGGTTGTTTTTCCATTTTCAGTTTCAAAACCTGTTGCCACAACAACTGCTTTCGCACTGCCGTGAACAACGGTAGTTCCCGAAAAGACCATATTTGCGCGGTTTTCAAAAGAGACAATATCCTCTAAAACAACATTAGAATCTTTTTCAACAGGCACCTCTTCTCCCGTTAAAGCGGCTTCATTACAACGAAGCTCAACAGACTCTATAAGCCTTGCGTCAGCCGAAACATAATCTCCCTCATTCAAGAGAATTATATCTCCCTTGACAAGCTTGTCTGCGGTAATAACCCTTTCTATACCCTCTCGCAACACCTTTACTGTGGGATGCGTACGGCTTTTAATATCATCAAGAGTATTGTCACAGCTGTATAAATGAAATGCGCTAATAACTGCATTCACAATTACAATTGCTATAAGTAATAGCGACATATATGCGTATGGTTGACTATATACAAGAGATACCGCAAAAGAAATAAGGCTGACAATAATAAGAAAAATAACGGTTTTACTCTTAAATTGCAATAAAAATCTTTGTATAAGCGATATTTTTTCACTATTATTAATTTCATTACTGCCGTATTCTTCAAATCTTTGCTCGGCAATACCGTTAGCAAGACCTGTGCTGCTATCTGTGGAAAGTTCTGATAAAACCTCATCAATTGTTGCACTGTGCCAAATCATACTAACACCCCTTTATAATAGTCTTTCATTTGTTTTGCATCCTCTGCCTGAGTGCCAGCCGATTCGCAAATAAATATCGGTGAACAGCCGTATTTTACGGTTAAATCCATTACAGGCTCAAAATCGGGACCGAAAACAGTATCGCTGAATGTGAGATGGCGTTTTTCACCGCCGTTTGAATATTCAATCTTCGAAAAATGCGAATGAAATGTTTTTAGGCGGTCAGTACCTAAATTATCACTAATATCTGTAAAAATCTTTTCAAAATCTTCTTTTGTTTTAAGAATACCCAAATCTCTCGCATTCAGATGACCGAAATCTATACAAGGAATTAGTCTTTCATCAAGCTTGCAAAGCTCTAACACCTCTTGTAATGTTCCCAACTGATTAACCTTGCCCATAGTTTCAGGGCAGATATGAATATGCGAAAGCCCTTCACGGTCTAAAGCTTCTAAAGATAAGCGCATAGTATCTTTTGCAAGCGCAAGCGCATCTTCGCGCGAAATTTTACCGCAAGAACCCGTGTGAACTATAATTCTGTCACCGCCCATTGCATTAACTGCACGGGCAGATGCCAAAATATAATTAACCGAATTAAGACGCTTTTCCTCTTCAACAGAAGACATCGAAATATAATAGGGTGCATGCAAAGACAGAGTTATCCCTTTTTCCTTTGCAATTTCGCCGAGTTGCTTTGCTTTATCGAGTCCTATGTTGACACCTCTGCCGCATTGGTATTCAAAGCAGTCAAGCCCCATTTTTACTACATATTCAGGAACCTGTAAACTGTGCTTATATCCCATTTCTTTAAAGCTGTCACTTGTCCCCGCCGGACCAAATTTTGCCGCCATGTTAAACCTCCGTATTGGTGATTTTAAGCCATTTTATAAGTTTTGCTTCTACTCTTCGTTTCATTCTAAAACGCAAAGAAGTTTCGGGTTTTATAGGAGTAAGCAAAATTGTATTAATACCTACTGCATTACCGCCCAAAACATCGGTAAAAATCTGGTCACCGACAATGGCAATTTCTCTTTTTCTACTGCCAAGCCTTTTTAAAGCGCGCAAATACCCAAACGGTAACGGCTTTAAACCTAAGCTTATATAATCAAGACCGATTTTTTTCGCAAACGGTTCTAAACGCTTAGCTGTAGAATTGGATAAAACTGTCATCTTAATGCCGTTTTCTTTCATTAGTGACAACCACTCGGCAAGTCCTTTTGTTAAAACTTGTCCGTGATGTGTAGACAAAGTATTATCAACATCTAAAATAAGCGAATTAATACCGTATCTATTTAAAATATCAACAGTGATATCTGTTACCCTGTCTAATTTAATATTTGGTCTAAACATAAATATACCTCAAATAAAAAAGCGGTTGCATGCAACCGCTTTTTACACGAAAATATTAGCGGAACTTTCTTTTACGAGCAGCTTCCGACTTCTTTTTACGCTTTACAGAGGGCTTTTCATAGTGCTCTCTTTTGCGAACTTCCTGAATAACGCCATCTTTTGCAGTCTGTCTTTTGAAACGACGCAAAGCATTATCGAGAGATTCGTTTTCTTTAATTCTAACTTGGCTCATTATATTCCCTCCCTCCGCAAAAATGCAGGGGTTTTATTAAGTATTTTTTGAGGACTTGCCCCATATTTAAAGGATTTAACCCTTTAAAGAAATAACATTCGCAACAACTGCGAGTATAAAGAAAAGTATAGCAATATACTTTGTCCAACGCGCTAATATAGCATCAACTGTTCTTGCTTTGTTTTTAGAAAGAAAAGTATCAGCGCCGCCCGAAATCGCACCGTTGATACCTGCGCGGCGACCCTGCTGGAAGAGAACAGCAATTATAATAGCAAGCGAAACGAGTATTACCAAAATTCCTAAAATAATTTCTACTGCGCTCACCTGTTTCACCTCCGATAAGTAATAACATACATAACCAAAGTATATAATAACATACCTATTAAAAATTTGCAACAAAAATTTTTATAATTTTTATTTAACTACAATGTTTACTAATTTTTTAGGTACATAAAGCTCTTTGATTACAGTTTTAGCAGAAATTTCTGCCATAATGGGATCCTGTTCCTTTGCAAGAGCAATAGCATCAGCGGCTGAAATATCAGCAGGTACATTAAGACGCGCTCTGATTTTTCCGTTAATTTGAACAACGATTTCAACTGTAGCATCAACACACTTAGCTTCATCGTATTCAGGCCATTTAGTCTGGTTGAGCATACCCTCAAATCCGCACATTTCCCAAATTTCTTCAGTAATATGAGGTGCAAAAGGATTAAGCAAAGTGATAAATGTCTTGTATTCATCCTTTGTAATCTTACCTGTACCTTGAATAGAATTCATAAGAGCCATCAAAGCGGCTATAGCGGTATTCATTTTAAGGGTTTCGATATCCTCGGTAACCTTTTTAATAGTGCGGTGGAAATCCGCCTCCAAAACAGGTCTGTAACCCTCTTCATCAGTCATAATATCACCGAGAGCCCAAACTTTATCAAGGAAACGCTTACTGCCTTTAATTGAAGACTGGCTCCAAGGTGCTGCTTTTTCGAAGTCGCCGATAAACATTTCATAAACACGCATTGTGTCTGCGCCGTAATCGTTGATAATCTCATCTGGGTTTACAACATTTCCGCGAGACTTTGACATCTTTTCGCCGTTTTCACCCAAAATCATACCGTGGCTTGTGCGCTTAGCGTAAGGTTCAGCATTAGGAACAGCATCTATATCATAAAGGAATTTATGCCAGAAACGGCTGTACAGCAAATGAAGTGTGGTATGCTCCATACCGCCGTTGTACCAGTCAACAGGGCACCAGTATTGGAGTGCTTCTTTTGATGCGAATTCCTTATCGTTATGAGGGTCGCAATATCTAAGGAAATACCACGAGGAGCCTGCCCACTGAGGCATTGTATCTGTTTCACGTTTAGCAGGCGCACCGCAATGCGGACATGTGGTGTTAACCCAATCAGTCATCTTAGCTAAAGGTGATTCGCCGTTATCGGTAGGCTCGTATGACTCAACATTAGGAAGAACAAGCGGAAGCTCGCTCTCGTCAAGCGGTACCCAACCGCACTTTTCACAGTAAACCATTGGGATTGGCTCACCCCAATATCTTTGACGCGAGAATACCCAGTCACGAAGCTTATAATTGGTTTTAACCGAACCGATTCCTTTGTCACTCAACCATTTCTGAATAGCCTTTTTCGCATCTTCCACAGATAAACCGTCAAGGAAGTCAGAATTTACAAGCACACCTGTTGCGCAGTCGGTGAAAGCGCACTTTTGTACGTCTTCCCCGCCCGAAACAACCTCAATAATCGGCAAATCGAACTTCTTAGCAAATTCCCAGTCGCGTGTATCGTGAGCGGGAACTGCCATAATAGCACCTGTACCGTAGGAAATAAGCACATAGTCCGAAATGAAAATCGGTATTTCTTTGTTATTAACAGGGTTAATAGCCATAACACCGTCGAGCTTTACACCTGTTTTATCTTTTGCAAGTTCAGTACGCTCAAAATCAGATTTCTTGGCAGACTGTTCCTGATAAGCTACAACTTCATTATAATTCTTAATATTATCTTTCCATTTTGTAAGTAACGGATGCTCAGGTGACATTACCATATATGTAGCGCCAAAAAGTGTATCCGCACGGGTGGTGAAGATTTCAAAACTATCACCCAAAGTGGTGTTAAAGGTAACCTGTGTACCGTAAGAACGGCCAATCCAGTTTCTCTGCTGTGTCTTTACACGTTCGATAAAGTCAACATCATTAAGACCTTCAAGCAATTTTTCAGCATATTCAGTAATTTTAAGCATCCACTGGCTTTTTTCTTTTTGAACAACTTCACTTCCGCAACGCTCACAAACGCCGTTTACAACCTCTTCGTTTGCAAGAACGCATTTACAAGAGGTGCACCAGTTAACCGACATTTCTTTTTTATAAGCCAAGCCCTCTTTGAAGAGCTGCAAGAAAATCCACTGAGTCCACTTATAATAAGATGGGTCGGTAGTATTAATTTCACGGCTCCAGTCAAAAGAAAATCCCAAAGACTTTAACTGACGCTTGAAGTTAGCAATATTGTTTTCAGTAACAATAGACGGGTGAATATGATTCTTTATAGCAAAGTTTTCAGTGGGAAGACCGAAAGCGTCCCAACCCATCGGATAAAGCACATTGAAGCCTTGCAAACGCTTTTTACGTGATACAATGTCAATAGCAGTGTATGAACGCGGATGTCCTACGTGAAGACCCTGTCCCGAAGGATACGGGAATTCAACAAGACCGAAGAATTTAGGAAGTGTGTAATCATTCTTTGCTTCAAATGTATGATTATCATCCCAAATCTTTTGCCATTTCTTTTCAATTTCAGTAAAGTTATAATTTTTTTGCATATTAGTCACCCATTGCTTCTTCTAAAATATTTTCAAGGTCGATGCTTTCAGCATCAGCCCACATTTTATCAAGTGCGTAAAACTCACGCTCGTTTCTTCCAAAGATATGAACCACAACCGAGCCATAGTCAAGCACAATCCAACCCGAAGCCTTACCCTCGATATGATGTGGACGCACCCCTGCTTGTTCTAATTTTTCTTCAACCTCATCTGTTAAAGCACGAATTTGAGTACTGGAATTTGCAGTACAAATAAGAAAATATTCGCACAAAACTGTAAGGTCACTAACCTTTACAGCATTAATATCTCTTGCCTTTTTACCGTTTAAAGCATTTGCGGCAACTTTTAAAATTTCGAACGAATTCAATTCTTTCCCTCCAGATTATATACAGCCTCATTAAAAGCTGACAATGTATCAAAATGTATTGTTTTTTTTCGCTCTGCCAAATCCTTAATAGTATATTGCAAAGCATACACAAGCGCTTCGGCGAATGAAATATCAACAAGTTTTCTCATAACTTCCACATCTGGATAGTCACGGTCACGCGAAGTGAAATCTGCAAGATAAAGCACTAAACATAAGGGCGACATATCAGCCTTGGCAGTTGTATGATAACGAACCGCATCAATAATTTCAGGATCACTGACGCCTAAAATATGCTCTATATAAGCCGCGCCTGATATTGCATGCCAAAGCTTTAATGTGTTTTTTTCAATATCGCTTAAAATTATACCAAACTGAGCGAATATTTGCAAGTGTTCTTCTTCACTTGCATTCTTGGTAATATCATGAAGCAAGCCCGCAAGATATGCCTTTTGCGCATCAGTACCAATTTTTTCGGCTAAACGCTTGGCCTCATCAGCTACACATAATGAATGAAAATATCTTTTTTCATTCAGTCGGCTTTTTAAAATCTTTTTAAAGTTTTCATACATTGTAAATACCCCTTTCTTTAATATATTCGTAAATTTTTTGGGGTAAAAGTTCGGGTGAAGGTGTATTTCTGAACGCAGTTGAGGATATATCAGAAATTTCGGTGTTGTTAAGAACTATTTCCATACCCATATTTGCAAATTTTTCAATACATTCCTGAAATTCAGCCTTGCTTGTACCAACTCGTGAGAAAACATAAAACGGTAAAAGCCTCATTAAATCTTCATATCGGTACCACTTAGGAAAATAAACAAACATATCCCCGCCACAAACAAAGATAAATTTTTTATCCGGATAAAGTTTAGAAAGTTCTAATACCGTATCATAAGTATAGCTCTTGCCCTCACGCTCAAATTCGATAAGGCAAACGCTGGCTTTTGAAAACTCGCTTGCCGCGATTTCACACATTTTAATACGGTCAGAGTCTTTAGCCAAAAAAACGCAAACCTTGTGCGGAGGTATTCTATCTGGCATAATCCATATTTCGTCAATTTTACCGTCGTTCTGTAACGCCTCAAGCATTTCATAATGTCCTTTATGAAACGGATTAAAGGTGCCGCCGAAAATCGCCGTAAAGCCCATATTACTTCACCAATTTTATAGTTTTATTATCCTTACTTTCGCGATAGAGAATGAATTTTCTGCCGATAACCTGAACCACATCAGCTTTGACCTTTGCCGCCAACTCATCAGCCGCCTCACGCGAAGATAAGGGGCAGGTTTCCAATACCGACATCTTTATAAGCTCTCTTGCTTCTAAGGCGTCATCTACTTGTTTTATAGTATTTTCACTAATCCCCATTTTACCAACCTGTAAAATAGTTTCATAATCGTTTGCCAAGCCTCGAAGTTGTGCTCTTTGTCTGCTGTTTAACATTATTTTACCTCTATATACTTTTCAAGTTCTTGTTTGAATTTTTTTAGTGCTTTTCCACGGTGGCTTACCGCATCCTTTTGTTCATCAGTAACCTGAGAAAAAGGTCCTATTTCACTAATGAACAGTGGGTCATAACCGAATCCGCCCGTTCCTTTTTGTTCAGAAAATGCAATATGTCCGTGACATTCGCCGCGAACCGTAAACTCTCTGCCGTCAGGGAAAACACAAGCAATTGCTGCAACATAATAAGCCGTACGCTTTTCCATAGGAACGTTTTCAAGTTCTTTTAACAATTTGTTGTTATTATCTTGGTCACTACCACCTGAATATCTCGCCGAGAATATGCCAGGCGCACCGTTTAAATAATCAACACAAATTCCAGAATCGTCAGCAACGCTTATAAGTCCCGTTTGCGAAAGTCCGCTTTTAGCTTTTATAAGCGCATTTTCTTCAAAGGTGGTACCATCTTCTATTGCGTCAGAAAAAGGCTTGTCCAAATCCTTTTCGCACAAAACTTCAAAACCCATTGGTTCTAAAATACGCTTTAATTCTTTTAATTTTTTAGCATTCTTTGTTGCAATAAATATCTTCATTACTCTTCACCGTTTTCAAAAATTCCTTCAACAAATTCCTTTGCGTCAAACGGCTGTAAATCGTCAATACCCTCGCCCACGCCAATATATTTTACAGGAATTGAAAGCTCATTATGGATAGGAATAACAATACCGCCCTTTGCTGTACCGTCAAGCTTTGTAAGCACAATACCCGTAATATCAGCAACATTTTTAAATTCGCGTGCCTGATTTACAGCATTTTGTCCTGTTGCAGCATCAAGCACCAACAAGGTTTCAAGTGAAGCGTCAGGCAACTCACGGGAAATTACGCGGTAAATCTTAGCAAGCTCATCCATAAGGTTTTTCTTATTATGAAGTCTGCCTGCAGTGTCACAAATAATAACATCCGCACCCTTTGATTTCGCCGAAGCAATAGTATCAAACACCACAGATGCAGGGTCTGTGCCCTCAACACTCTTAACCATCGTAACATCTGCACGCTCAGCCCAAATGCCCAATTGGTCAATAGCGGCTGCACGGAAAGTATCTGCCGCACCTAAAACCACTTTTTTGCCCTGTGCCTTTAACTGTGCTGACAGCTTACCTATAGTTGTAGTTTTACCAACACCGTTTACACCGATAACTAATATAATTGACGGCTTGGTATCAAGCTTTAATCCACAGTCGCATCCCAACATTTCGGCGATAATTTCTTTAAGTATACCTTTTATTTCCTGTGGGTCTTTTATGCCCTGTTCCTTGATTTTCTTACGCAAAATATCGCAAATTTCGGTGGCTGTATTAACACCGATATCTGCCATAACAAGTATTTCTTCAAGTTCCTCAAACAGTTCTTCATCAATTTTAGTGAAAGAATTGATGATGCTTGTAACACCGTTTGATACGGAATCTCTTGTTTTTTTAAGGCCAAGCCTTATTTTACTGAAAAATCCCATTAAATCACCTAATTAGTTTTCAAGTAATTTCTTTTCAAGCTCGCTGACATTAAGTTCCAAAAGCTTTGTAATACCTTTTTCCTGCATTGTAACACCGTATAGCATATCTGCCGCCTCCATTGTGCCACGGCGGTGTGTTACGCAAATAAACTGTGTTGCAAATTCGGAAGAACGCATATATTCCGCAAAGCGTTCAACATTTATGTCATCAAGCGCAGTATCAACCTCATCCAAGAAGCAGAAAGGCGGAGCATTTACACGCATAATTGCAAAATAGATTGAAAGAGCAATAAGCGCCTTTTCACCACCTGAAAGACCGTCAAGACTCGGTACATTCTTACCAGGGAGCTTTACATTGATATCAATACCGCTTTCAAGTATGTTATCAGGGTCGCTAAGACTTAATGAAGCAGTACCGCCTCCAAAAAGCTCGGTAAATGTCTTAGAAAAGTTCTGACTGATTTTTTGGAAGCCCTCGGTAAAGATTTCCTGCATCTGAGAGGTTAACTGATTAATAAGCTTATGAAGTTGAGTACGAGAAGCCTCAACATCATTTATTTGTTCAGATAAGAAATTATATCGCTCGCTTACTTCTTTATATTCCTCAATAGCAGAAACATTAACATTGCCAAGACCACGGATTTTGTTCTTAACCTCAGTCAATTCCTTTTTAGCCGCAGTTGGATTTTCAATCTCAATGCCAATTTTTTCAGCTTCACTTCTTGTAAGCTCATATTCATCGTAAAGGCGACGGATTACATCGTCATATTCACGCATCATAACTTCCTTACGCTCAGTGAGTCTTGCTAATTCCCCACCGATTTTTTCACGCTGTAAGGTGTTTTCGCGTTCGCTGTTGCGAAGCTCTACACCCGATTTTTCAGTCTGATTACGTTTTTCAATAAAGTCAGCGATATTTTTCTCGCTTTCTTCAATTTTATTTTTCAAATCCTCGATGCCATCACTAACAGTAGCAATTTCAGTTTTTAAATTTTCATTTTTAAACTGTAATGCTGCGATTTGACTATCTATAGAAGTACTGCGGTCAGCTCGGTCAGATATCGTTTTGTTAAGATTTTCGGCATTACTGAGAATTGACTCAATATCCTTTCCAATTTCGATAACAGAAAGTTTTAAAGAAGTAATATCAGAAGCCAAGCTTTCTCTTGTAGCATTTAAATCTTCTCTGCCGCCAGTCATTTTATCAATTTCTAATTGAATTGCGCTCTTTTTAGCCTCAATTTCAGCAATTTCCTTTGCAAATTGCACCGAAGACGTTTTAAGCTGTTCAACTTTTTGCTTGTTGACTGCTTGCTCTTCTATTAAATCCTTAAGAGAATTCTTTGCGTTAAGGCGCAAATCTTCTATACGGCGAACCTCTGCAATAGCCCTGATTTTATCCTCGTTAGCGGTAGTAAGATCTGCCTGTAAAGCTGTAATATCAGCCAAGACCTCGTTTACAATACCCTCCGCTTCGGATAGTTTACTTTCCTTATTGATGATTTTTTCTTCCAAAGATTTAACTTCATCTTCAATTTCTTTGATGTCGTTAGCACGGCTTAAAAGCCCTGCGTTTTTGGTAACAGAACCACCCGTAAGCGAACCGCCAGGATTTACAACCTGACCGTCAAGAGTTACAACCTTTACGCGATAGCCTTGCTTTTTAGCAATAGCGGTTGCATAGTCAATATCCTCTGCCACAACAACTGCGCCCAATAGATATTTAACAATTTCTTTATATTTCTTATCGCATTTTATAAGGTCACTCGCAATACCGATATACCCTGCCATATTTTCAAAGCCGTGTTCTTTAAATTCACGCGATTTAATTGTTGAGACAGGCAAAAAGGTTGCTCTGCCACCCTTATTGCTTTTAAGGAAATTGATTGCCTGTTTTGCATCGCTTTCGGTATCGGTAATAATATTCTGAATAGCATTTGAAAGCGCCGCTTCAATTGCTGTGCTGTACTTACTTTCAACATTTATAAGCTTTGATACAGGGCCACATATACCGCGCAAAATCCCTGTTTCTGCCTTAGCCATCACGAATTTTACAGAATGTGCAAAACCCTCCATATTATTTTCAAGGTCACGCAATATCTGAATACGGCGTTTTTTAGCCTCAATGTCAAGCTTCATACTGTCAAGCTCAGCTTTAAGCTTTTCTGCCACCTCGCGCTTACCCGAAAGGCGAAGTTCATATCCCTTTAAAGAATTTTGAATACTTTCTGCATTTTCTTCAAGATTTTTAAGTAATAAGTCAGTATCGCTATATTCTTTATCCAGTGCTGAAATTTCACCTTCACGCGCAGTTATAAGCTCTACCAAAGCGGTATCACGCGCGGTAATTTCTTCTATAGAAGTATCAGCAGTTACAAGCTTAACCCTCATATCAGCGCTGTTCGCCGATAAAAGATTAAGCTCTCTTATCTGACCCTCTATCTTACGGCTTATACTGTCAGAATCGGTAAGCAACTCCGAAAGCTCGGTTTCGAGTGCGTGAAGTTTTTCTTCAAGCGCTGCCTTTTCATTTCCCTTTTCAACCGACAATGCCTTAAGGCTTTCAATTTCTGCCAAAGCAGAACTATCTGAAATGGTTAAAGAATTCTTTTCCTCAGTCAGTCTTTCAATTGATTCGTTATTATGTGCAATATCGTTATTTAAAACGGTTATAACACCCTCAGCCTTAACAATTTCTTCATTAAAAGAAGAAATGCTAAGACGCTCACCCTCAATATTAGAGGTGAGTTTTGCAAAGAGTGATGTATTTTGCTCGGTCTTGCGGTCAAACTCTTCGAGAGCCTGTTCGATTTCACGGTAGGATAGCTGAGCGGCTGCAATCTTGCTTTCCTGTGCACGCAAAAGTTCTTTAGAATTATTAAGTGTATAAAGCCAGAGACCAATTTCAAGTTCCTTTTTATTAGCAGCGAGTTCCAAGAATTTTTCCGCCTTTTTACTCTGTTCTGCCAAAGGACCAACGCGTGACTCCAATTCATCTACAATATCGTGAAGACGCAAAAGATTATCTTCCGCAGCGGTAAGTTTTCTTTCCGCCTCTAATTTGCGGTAACGGTATTTCGAAATACCCGCAGCTTCCTCAAAAATGTCACGTCGTTCACCAGATTTTGAACTTATAATATTATCAATCTTACCCTGACCTATCATTGAATAACCGTCACGGCCAAGACCTGTATCCATAAACAACTCGTGAATGTCCTTAAGTCGTACAGATACGTTATTTATAGCATATTCACTTTCGTGTGAGCGGTAATACCTACGGGTAATAGCAACAAAATCGTTATCAAAATTTAAAGAACGGTCGGTGTTATTTATGTTAAGCGTAACTTCGCAAAAGCCGTGCGGACGGCGTGTTTCAGTACCGCCGAAAATAACATCTTCCATCGACTGACCGCGAAGGCTTTTTGTGGACTGTTCGCCCAGAACCCAACGCACAGCGTCTGAAATATTACTTTTACCGCTTCCGTTAGGGCCTACAACCGCAGTGATACCCTTGCCAAACTTCAAAACCGTTTTATCCGCAAAGGATTTAAAGCCTTGAATTTCAATTGAACTTAAAAGCAATTATAACACTTTCCTTTCTATTCTAAATTCCAAATCGTGCAAACTATCATCAACCTTAACCTTACAGTCAAAACCGCGTGATTTAAGGTACTTAATATTCGACTTCTTCTGACCTGTCATTTTTGAAACATCACTTTTACCGACAAAGATTATATATTCACCCTTATCAAAAAGACGGGTTAGAACCTTTGTGAGCATTATCTGGGACTGGCACAGTTCACTGAAAGCGGGATGCCAAGGACCTGCTAAATATGCGCCGTCTTCAATAGAATGAAGCCCCAGCCTTATAACATTTATCCCCTCTTTAGTAAGCATTAAATAGAGCTTTGTGCAAATTTTTACAGCATCCGCAAGGGTTTGCGGTTTATATTTTCCGTCAATATAAAGTGCCGCCAAATCCGTATCCTCTAAAACTATTGTGGGATAAATGCGAACTGTATTTGGCTTAATTTCAATAATTTTTTTAGCAGTACGCTCCAAGGATTCATTATCATCAGCATAAAGGCCTGTCATTATCTGAAGCCCCAACTCAAAACCGTGTTTTTTTATAAGCATAGATGCGGTTTCGATATCTTTCGCAGTATGTCCTCGGTTGTTCATTTTTAAAACATAGTTATTAAAGGACTGCGCACCAAGTTCAATGGCAGTTACATTATACTCTTTTAAAAGCATTAAAATCTCATCATCAATAGCATCAGGACGGGTAGAAATTCGAATTCCCTTAACAAGACCGATTTTTACAAATGATGATGCCGCTTCCAACAAAGAGAGCATATATGTGCGGTTAATAGCAGTAAAACTACCTCCAAAAAAGGCGATTTCGGTCGTTTTTGGATTATATTTTTTTGATTTAACCGCAGTTATTACCGCTTTTTCCACATCATCAGCATTGGGGGCTTTGCAGGTACCTGTAATATATCTTTGATTGCAAAAACTACACTTATTAGGACAACCAATATGTGGCACAAAAATTGAAATATTAGAATGCTTTTCGCTCATATTTTAGCACCCATCAGCTCAAGCGCCTGTTTTGCCGCCATCTGCTCTGCCTGTTTTTTATTTTTACCTTTTCCTTTGCCGATTACATTAGAATTAAGGTGAACCTCTACCTCAAAAACTTTATTATGGTCAGGTCCGCTTTCACTCTTCAAAATATAAGTAACCGATTCTTCAGGATTACGCTGAATTATTTCCTGTAAAGCAGTTTTATAATCCTTAAATACTTCATCGTCCTTATTTTCAAGTTCAGCTAAAATAAAACGCAATACATATTCCCTTGCCGCTTCCATACCGCCGTCAAGATAAATTGCGGCAAGCACTGCTTCAAAAGCATCAGCCAAAATAGAATCTCGTTCTCTTCCGCCGCCCTTTTCTTCACCCTTACCTAAAAGCAAAAAATCACCCAAAGATAACTCACGCGAAAATGCACAAAGCGACTTTTCGCAAACAAGCGAAGCCCTAAGTTTTGTAAGCTCTCCTTCAGGAATACTTTTAAAATTAGAGAAAAGGTAGTCCGCAACAATAACCGACAAAACCGAGTCGCCCAAAAACTCAAGACGCTCGTTTGAAGTAATACCGTTGCGAACCTCATTAGCATAAGACGAATGAGTTAAAGCATTATTAAGTAATTTTATATTATTAAATTTGTAACCAAGTTTTTTTTGTAAAACTTCCATTATAATTTAATCCTTATTCTTTAATCTGTGAAAGAGTTGCGGTTATATTTTCAATTACACCCGTTTCGGTGAATGCGACCGCTTGTCTGATAGCATTTTTGATAGCCTTTGCATCAGAATTTCCGTGAGCTTTAATTACAGTTTTCTTAACACCTAAAAGGGGTGCGCCGCCCACTTCTGAGCTATCCATCATACTCTTTAAGGAGTACAAATCTTTTTTAATAACCAAAGCTGCCAATTTATTTTTAAGGCTCTTATATAAAGCGTTTTTAACTAATTTAAAAAATGTTGAAGCTGTACCCTCAATAAGCTTTAAGGCAATATTGCCTGTAAAACCGTCAGTAATAACAGCATCGCAAACACCCTTAGGCATTTCGCGTGATTCGATATTTCCCACAAAGTTTATCGGCGCTTCTTTAAGCATTGCATAAGCCTCTTTCTGAAGCTCGCCGCCCTTGGTATCCTCTGTACCGATATTTAAAAGACCGATTGTAGCATTTTTCTTGCCCTCGACACCCTCTAAATAAGCGCTTGCCATTATACCGAACTGACATAGCATTTCAGGTCTGCACTCTGCATTAGCACCCATATCCATAAGCATATAGTGACCTTTAGGTGCAGGTATCATACCTGCCAAAGCGGGACGCTTTATTCCCTTAATACGCTTTACAATAAGCGTTCCGCCAACAACAATAGCACCTGTAGAGCCTGCCGAAACAAAAGCATCAGCGCGGTCTTCGGCAAGTTCTTTAAAAGCTAAAGCCATTGAAGACTCTTTATGTGCTTTTAAAAGAGTTGTCGGGTCGTCGTGCATATCAATGACATCGGTTGTGTGAACGATCTTTAAGTCACCGTAAAAGCTTAAATTATTATCACTAATTATTTGTTCAATTTTTTCTTGGTCACCCGTAAGAGTGATTTGAGTCTTAAGCTCATTTGAAGCGATAGAAGCACCCTTTATAATCTCTAAAGGTGCATTATCACCGCCAAAGGCATCTACTACAACTCGCATTTTTCTACTCCTTATCAAACCAATCAAGTGAGCGTTTAGCAAACGCCATATAACGCTCTCGTTTGTCCTTTATTTTTTCATCAAGTGGGGGTAATATGCCGAAATTTGCGCCCATAGGCTGAAAATTCACAACCGTATTATCAGTAATATAGCCGAGCAAAGCGCCAACCATTGTAAATTTTGGTAAAATGAGGGGTTCTTCACCCTTTAATCGCTTTACTGCATTTATGCCTGCAATAATTCCGCTTGAAGCCGATTCCATATATCCCTCAACCCCTGAAAGCTGACCCGCAAAGAAAATATTCGGGTTTTTCTTTAATGATAAATCGGGATTTAAGAGTTTTGGCGAATTTATAAAACTATTACGGTGCATAACGCCGTAACGCATAAATTCAGCATTTTTTAAAGCAGGAATAAGAGAGAATACTCTCTTTTGCTCAGGGAATTTTAAATTAGTCTGAAAACCGACAAGGTTGTAAAGTGTACCCTTGGCATTCTCGCGCCGAAGCTGTACCACAGCCCAAGGTCTGTGACCTGTCTTAGGGTCTCGAAGTCCCACAGGCTTCAAAGGACCAAAGCGTATAGAATCTTCTCCGCGCTTTGCCAAAATCTCGATCGGCATACATCCCTCGTAAACTGTAACAGGCTTATCAAATTCTGAAAGCAAAGCACTTTCGGCATTTATAAGTTCTTTATGGAAAAGCTCATATTCTTCCTTATTCATCGGGCAGTTAATATAATCGTCTGTCCCTTTGCCGTAACGCGAAGCATAAAAAGCAGATGAAAAATCAACGCTTTCCTTTGTCACTATTGGCGCCGCCGCATCAT
This sequence comes from Acutalibacteraceae bacterium, assembly GCA_045539955.1. Lineage (GTDB taxonomy): Bacteria > Bacillota > Clostridia > Oscillospirales > Acutalibacteraceae > UBA737. Next base: position 35,600 of record JAZQGI010000014.1, read on the forward strand.
AAAAGCTTAAATTTTCGCTTTGACATAGCTCAGCAATTGACTCGGCTAATCCACCGTCGGTTAAAGGACCTGTAGCCACAACGGTTACGCTGTCATCAGGAAGATTTGTGACAACATCATTTATCACCGTAATATTAGGGTGGGATTTCACAATTTTTGTTATCATATCCGAAAAGATATCACGGTCAACCGCCAATGCGCCGCCTGCCGCCACCGAACAAGTCTCGGCCGCTTGCATACAAATAGAACCAAAGGTTCTCATTTCTTCTTTCAAAAGCCCTGCCGCCGAATCAATACGACTGGCTTTTAAAGAATTCGAGCAAACAAGCTCGGCGAAATTATCGCTTTTATGGGCGGGGGTGCGTTTTAAGGGCTTCATTTCAATTAAATCAACCAAAACACCCATATTCGCAATTTGCAAGGCC
>JAZQGI010000015.1:0-69585 GCA_045539955.1 Acutalibacteraceae bacterium
GCTTGGCCTCCGACTTATTACCGAGGTGGCACAGGTTGGAGATACATTCAATCCCGAAATGCACGAGGCTGTGATGCACATTGAAGACGAAACTTTAGGTGAGAATGTTATCGCTGAGGTTTTGCAAAAGGGATACAAAATAGGGGATACGGTTATCCGTGCCGCTATGGTTAAAGTTGCTAATTAAAACATTTATAAATTAAGGAGAAATTAAAATGGGAAAAATTATTGGTATTGACTTAGGTACAACAAACTCTTGCGTAGCTGTTATGGAAGGCGGCGAGCCTGTTGTAATCGCTAACGCTGAAGGCGGAAGAACAACACCCTCTGTTGTTGCTTTTTCAAAAACAGGAGAAAGAATGGTAGGTCAGGTTGCAAAGCGTCAGGCTATCACCAACCCTGACAGAACCATAAGCTCTATCAAGCGTGATATGGGTACTGCTAACACAGTTGAAATTGACGGCAAAAAATACACACCTCAAGAAATCTCTGCAATTATTTTGCAGAAGTTAAAGGCTGATGCAGAAGCTTACCTCGGTCAGACTGTGACTGAAGCTGTTATCACAGTTCCTGCTTACTTTACCGATGCTCAGCGTCAGGCTACTAAGGATGCAGGTAAGATTGCAGGTTTGGAAGTTAAGAGAATTATCAACGAGCCGACTGCTGCAGCTTTAGCTTACAGTATCGATAAGGAAGATGACCAAAAGGTTATGGTTTATGACCTTGGCGGCGGTACTTTTGACGTATCTATCATCGAAATGGGCGACGGCGTACAGGAAGTACTCGCTACTGCAGGTAACAACAAGCTCGGCGGTGATGACTTCGATAAACGCGTTATGGATTATATCGTAGCAACCTTTAAGGCTGAACAGGGCATTGATTTGTCAGGCGATAAGATGGCTATGCAACGTGTTAAGGAAGCGGCTGAAAAGGCTAAAATTGACCTTTCCGGTATGACTACAACCGACATTAACCTACCCTTTATTACTGCTGATTCCACAGGTCCTAAGCACTTTGAAACAACTCTCACCCGAGCTAAGTTCAACGAGCTTACTGCTGATTTGGTAGAGGCTACAATGGCACCTGTTCGTCAGGCTATCGCTGACTCTGGTCTTGACAAGAACGAAATCAATAAGGTTTTGATGGTTGGCGGTTCTTCAAGAATTCCCGCTGTTCAGGAAGCCGTTAAATCATTTATGGGCAAAGAGCCTTTCAAGGGTATTAACCCTGATGAATGCGTAGCTTTAGGTGCATCTCTACAAGCAGGTGTTCTCGGCGGTGATGTTAAAGGACTTCTTCTCTTAGACGTAACTCCTCTTTCATTGGGTATCGAAACAATGGGCGGTGTTTCTACAAAGATTATCGATAGAAATACAACCATCCCCGCAAAGAAGAGCCAGATTTTCTCTACTGCGGCTGACGGTCAGACCTCGGTTGAAGTACACGTGTTACAGGGTGAACGCGAATTCGCACGCGACAACAAAACTTTAGGTGTATTCCATCTTGACGGTATCGCATCTGCTCCCCGTGGAGTACCTCAAATTGAAGTTACTTTCGATATCGATGCTAACGGTATTGTTCACGTATCTGCAAAAGACTTAGGCACAGGTAAGGAAAACGATATTACAATCACTTCTAATACCAATATGTCCAAGGACGATATTGATAAGGCTGTAAAAGAAGCTGAAGAATACGCTGCAGAGGACAAGAAACGCAGAGAAGCAGTTGATATTCGCAACAATGCAGACCAAATGATTTACACAACAGAAAAAACCTTAACTGACCTTGGTGATAAGATTACCGAAGAAGAAAAGGGTAAGATTGAGACTGCTAAGGAAGCGTTAAAGGAAGCGTTAAAGGGCGAAGATATCGAAGCTATCAAGGCTCGTCAGGAAGAACTCCAAAAGGAAATTTTCGCTGTAAGCGAAAAGCTTTATAAGGCTGCAAATCCTCAGGGTGCTGAGGGTGCTCAGAATGCGGATGCTAATAATGCTGACCCCAATGTTTACGAAGCAGACTTTACAGATGTTGATGACAATAAATAATTCGTAATGTGTAATTCGTAATGCGTAATTAGAGCTTCTTCGCCACGCGAAGAGGCTCGCACATACATTAAAGTAGGAGAATTATTTTGGCGGATAAAAGAGATTATTATGAAGTCTTGGGAGTTGACAAGGCGGCTTCAGAAGACGAATTGAAAAAAGCATATAGAAAAGCAGCCAAAAAATATCACCCTGACCTAAACCCGGGCGATGAAGCGGCGGAAAAAGCATTTAAAGAAGTTAACGAAGCTTATGAGGTTTTGTCCGATAAGGATAAGCGCGCACGTTATGACCAATTCGGTCACGCAGGAGTTGACCCCAACTTTGGCGCAGGCGGTGGCTACGGCGGTGGCGGATTCGGTGGAGGCTTTGGTGACTTTGGCGATTTAGGTGATATTTTCAGTTCCTTCTTTGGCGGAGGTTTCGGCGGCGGTTCAAGACGCTCAAACCCCAACGCTCCAAGGCGCGGTAATGATACTGCAGCTTCGGTTGTAATATCATTTGAAGAGGCGGCAAAGGGCTGTAAAAAGGCAGTTAAGGTTACCAAGATTGATACCTGTTCTGATTGTAACGGTACAGGCGCTAAAAAGGGAACAACGGTTAAGACCTGTCCTGTTTGTCACGGTAGCGGTCAGGTTGCGGCTACACAGCGTACACCTTTTGGTGTAATTCAAACTCAACAGGTTTGTAACCAATGTCACGGTAGTGGTAAGATTATTGAAACTCCTTGCTCGACCTGTAACGGCAAGGGCAGAATAAGACATACTGTCGAAAAAACTGTCGAAATTCCTGCGGGTATTGATGACGGTCAGGTAATTAACATACGCGGTGGCGGTGACAGCGGTGTGAACGGTGGTCCTTCTGGTGACCTTCGCATCAATGTCAATGTACGTCCTCACCCGATTTTCGAGCGTGACGGCTATGATATTTACTGTGAAATTCCGATAACCTTTACACAAGCGGCTTTGGGCGCAGAAATTACCGTTCCCACTCTTGACGGCAAGGTTAAGTTTACTATTCACGAGGGCACACAGCCTGGTGATGAATTTAAACTTCGCGGTAAGGGTGTTCAAAGGCTTAACTATTCGGGCAAGGGCGACCAATATGTAAAAATTGTGGTTGAAGTTCCAAAAGACCTTTCTAAAGCCCAAAAAGAAAAGCTTAAGGAATTTGACAAGGCGACCGATAGTAAAAACTATAAAAAGCAAAAAAGCTTTATGGATAAGGTTAAAGATTTTTTTGATTAAAAAAAGCATAATGCAGTATTTTCTGCATTATGCTTTTAAATTTTATTTTACTATTTTTTCAATTTCTTTAACACTGCCTAAAACAAGTAAATGCTCACCCTCGGTAAAGATATAATCGGCATTGAAGAGAGGTACAACTATGCCATCTTTTTTATAGGCAATAATATTTAGATTATACTTGTTTCTAAAATTCAACTCAATGGGTGTTTTTCCGATCCATTTTTTAAGCGGTTCAATTTCAAAAATCGAGTAATCATCAGCCACGTTTATATAGTCGAAAATATGCTGTGCACATTCAATACCTGCAATTCTTCGGCAAATATCTCTTTCAGGATAGATAATGCGGTCTGCACCGCTTCTGAGTAAGAATTTTTCTTCAATTTGTCGGTTGGCGGTGCTATAAATTTTTTTGGCTCCTAATTCTTTAAGCAAATCGGTGATTTCAAGGCAAGCTTGGAAGTAATCTTCAATACAAATGAAGCAAACATCGAAATCTTCTATACCAAAGCTTTCAAGAACTTCACGGTTAGTGCAGTCGCATACACGCGCTGTTACGACAGAAGAATAAGTTTTTTCTACCTTGACGGGATTTATATCTGCTATCATTATTTCACAGTGATTTTTGCTGAGTTCCTCACAAAGATGGTTGCCAAGCGAACCCATACCTATAATTAAAAAAGATTTCATAATAAAACTCCTTATTTTAAATTAACCTACAGTAATAGGTTCGGCAGGATAGGTAATCGGCGCGGAATGTCTTTTCTCAAACAATGCCGCCGCAAAGGAAACACTGCCAACCCTACCGCAGTACATAAGTAATATCAACACTATTTGCGAGACGGTTCCAAGTGAGGTTGTAACCCCAGCGGTAAGACCTACTGTGCTTATAGCTGAAAAGGTTTCTATCAAAGCATTAGAAAGGGATATCGGTTCGGTAGCGCAAATTATAAAGGTGCCTCCCAAAGCGAGCGATAAATTTATAAAAGTGACAAGTAAAGCTTTATTTAAAAACTCGTTCTTAATGCTTTTGTTGAAGGCGTATATGCTGTCTCTTCCTCTGATAGAGGAAATGACAAAGGCGAGCATAACAAAAAGTGAAGAGGTTTTAATACCGCCTGCTGTAGAGCCTGAACTGCCGCCTATAAACATCAGAAAAACGGTTAAAAGCTTTGATGCTTCTGAAAGCGAGGCAGTGTCTACACTGTTAAAGCCCGCAGTTCTGGGGGTTACCGCACTGAAAAAGCTGTTAAGAAGTTTTGTGCAAAAGTTCATATCGGCGAAAAGTTTATTGTGTTCAAAAATAAAGAATAAAAGTGTGCTGACAGTCAAAAGAATAGAGGTTACAGTTAGTACTATTTTGCTGTGCAAATTTAATTTCTTAAAACGGAAATGCTTAATTGTAAGGTCATCCCAGACAAGAAAACCTAAACCACCTAAGATAACAAGAGCGGAAACAACAAGTATAACCAATGGGTCATTATTAAAGCTCACAAGCGAGTTAAAAGGTGTGGGGCTTCCTAAAAGGTCGAAGCCTGCATTACAAAATGCTGAAACTGAATGGAAAACGCTGTAATAAATACCTTTTGTTAAGCCAAATAGTGAAATGAAGCGAATTGAAAGCAAAATTGCACCTAAGCCTTCGATAATAAGCGTGCCCCAAAAGATTTTTTTAATAAGGCTTGAAAAATTGTTCATACGGGTGGTATTGATGCTTTCTGCCATAATGACTTTTTCGCGAAGCCCGTGTTTTCGTATAATCAATCTATAAAAAACGGTGGCTATGGTCATATATCCAAGACCGCCGATTTGTATTAAGAATAAAATAACAAGCTCACCGAAGAGTGACCAATAGGTAACGGTGTTTTGCACTACAAGTCCTGTTACACAGGAAGCCGAAACCGATGTAAAAAGCGCGGTAAAAAACGGAACGGACTGTCCACTTTGTGAAGAGATAGGCAGCATTAGTAAAAGTGTGCCTAAAACTACTATACAAAAATAACCGAGTGCGATAATTTGTATATGTGAAAGACCTTTTCTTTTCATAAAATCACCTGCGGTTATTATACTACACTTTTAAAATAAATTCAACATATAAAAAAATATTGTAATATTGAGAGTAAAGTGTTAAAATAAATTCATATATGTTTATTGTTTTTGAGGTAGAGGAAGCTTTATATGAAAATAATTATTAACGGTTGCGGTAAGATAGGAAGAACTATTCTTAGAAGTTTGGCTAATGAAGGACACGATATTGTAGCAATTGATACTAATCCTGATGTCATAACTGAACTTACTAATATTTATGATGTAATGGGAGTTTGCGGTAACGGCGCTGATATCGATGTTTTGCAAGAAGCGGGTGTTTCGGACGCTCAGCTTGTGGCTTCTTTTACAAATTCGGACGAGCTTAATATGTTAACCTGCTATTTGGCAAAAAAATTGGGCGCGTCCCATACGGTCGCGCGTATTCGCAATCCCGAATATAACGATAAAAGCCTCGCGTTTATGAAGCAGCAGTTGGAAATTTCTTTTACCGTTAATCCTGAGCTTATGGCGGCTCGTGAAATTTTTAATATTTTACAGCTTCCGTCGGCAGTTAATGTTGAAACCTTCAGTGTGCGCAATTTTGAGATGATAGAGCTAAAGCTTAAACCGAATTCGGCTTTAGATAACGTAAAAATTGGTGATTTGCGTGGTAAACATAAGTCTAAATATTTGATTTGCGCTGTACAGCGCGGGGAAAATGCATATATTCCTGACGGTAATTTTGTACTTAAGAGCGGTGATAAAATCGGCATCTGTGCTACACCGAGCGAAATTTTAAAGCTGATGAAAGAATTGGGTGTCCAACAAAATCCTGCTAAAAAAATTATGATTTTGGGCGGCGGAAGTACTGCCTATTATTTAGCGAAGCAGTTTTCTAATCTCAATAATTCAATAACTATAATTGAAAAAAATCGGGAAGTTTGTTTGAAACTTTGTGAAGCATTCCCAAAAGCCGTAGTAGTTAATGGCGATGGTACCAATCAGGAGGTTTTGATAGAAGAGGGTATCGGTATTATAGACGCGCTTGTATCCATTACAGGTATGGACGAGCAGAATATACTTATGTCCGCTTATGCTCAAAATAGGGGAGTTCCAAAGGTTATTACCAAAATTAACCGCAGTGCGCTTATGCCGATGTCTGAGAGCTGGGGGCTTGATACGATAATAACACCCAAGAAAATAGTTTCGGATGTTTTGGTCCAGTATGCAAGAGCGCTTGAAAACTCTCAGGGTAGCAGTGTGGAAACCCTTTATAAGCTGATGGACGATAAGGTTGAGGTTTTAGAATTTATTGTAAAAGAAGATTCCAAATTGGTAGAAATTCCGTTTAAGGATTTATCTTTAAAGCCTAACACCTTGGTTGCAGGTATTGTTCGCAACCGAAAAACGATAATCCCTACAGGCGATGATATGTTCAAGCCTTTGGATAAGGTTATTATATTGGCTGCTAACCAGCGAATAAATAAACTTTCCGATATTATAAGGGGATAAATTATGAATCGTAGAATTGTTTTTTATATGCTCGGTCAGATTTTAAAGGTCGAGGCGGCGCTTATGACATTGCCGCTTGTATGTTCGGTTATTTATGGTGAAGAGAGCGGATTTTCCTTTATTGTGACTATAGCCTTATCGTTGTGCTTTGGATTTTTATTGACTGCTGTTAATAAGCCTAAGGATAAAACCTTTTTTGCGAAAGAGGGGTTTGTTATAGTTGCTCTTTCGTGGATTGTTTTATCTGTTGCTGGAGCATTACCGTTTGTTATAAGCGGTGAAATCCCAAATTTTTTCGATGCTTTTTTTGAAACTGTCAGTGGTTTTACAACAACAGGAGCGACAATCTTAAACGGCAGTGAAATAGAGATTATGTCCAAGGGACTTCTTTTCTGGCGAAGCTTCACACATTGGATAGGCGGTATGGGAATACTCGTTCTTGTTATGGCTATTGTTCCTACCGATTCAGGACGTTCTATTCATATTATCCGTGCAGAAATGCCAGGCCCCATTGTTGGTAAGCTTGTTCCTAAGCTTAAAACTACCGCTAAAATACTCTATTTAATTTATATTTGTCTTACGGCATTGGAAGTTGTACTTCTTCTTTGCGGAGGAATGAATCTATTTGAGTCACTCGTACATTCTTTTGGTACAGCGGGAACGGGCGGATTTGGTGTAAGAGGAGATAGTATTGGCTCGTACAGCCCTTATTTACAATGGGTTATTACTGTATTTATGCTGGTCTTTGGTATAAATTTTAATGTTTTTTACCTCATTATTGTGGGCAGACTTCGTACAGCTTTCAAAAGCGAAGAACTTTGGTGCTATGTGGGTATAGTGCTTGCCTCGGTGATACTTATAACCCATAACATATATCATTTGTTTGACGGCTTCTGGGAAGCGCTTCGTCAGTCAGCGTTTCAGGTGGCTTCGATTATTTCAACAACAGGTTATGCTACAAACGACTTTAATTTGTGGCCAGGACTGTCTAAAGGTATCTTGTTCTTGCTTATGTTTATAGGCGCTTGCGCCGGTTCTACCGCGGGTGGAATTAAGGTGTCCAGAATTGTGCTTTTATTTAAAAGAATATCTGCAGGACTAAAGCATATGCTTCATCCCCGCAGTGCTGAGGCGGTAAGATTTGAAGGGAAAAAGGTAGAAAATGATACACTTAATAGTGTGCTTGTATATTTTGCAATCTACTTTTTCTGCTTTACAGCGATGTTTTTATTGTTGCTTTTTGAATCTAAAGTTGATTTTGAGACAAGTATTTCTGCTGTAGCAGCTTGTTTTAATAATGTTGGTCCCGGTCTTTCTAAGGTGGGTCCTAGTGGTAATTACGACATATATTCATATTTTTCAAAGATTGTTCTTTCGTTTGCGATGCTGCTTGGCAGACTTGAAATTTATCCGATGATTTTATTGTTTTCACCGAGTAGTTGGCTCAAACGCAGAAAGGTTAATAAGTGATAAAAACGGCGTTTTCTACGCCGTTTTTACTTTTGCTCTTGAAAAATTTCAAAAGTAATGTTATACTGAAAACGAATAAATGTTCGATTGGAGATTTTTTATGTCTAAACGACCGTTGACCGTTAAACAGCAAAGCGTTTATAATTTTATAGTAAAGCAGATGTCAGGCGGTTTTCCGCCGACAGTGCGTGAGATTTGCAATAATACAGGAATAAAGTCCACCTCGACCGTTCACGCGATTTTGGGTGTTTTAGAGGAAGAGGGATATATTGTGCGCGATGCCAAATATTCGCGTGCTATAAAGCTCGATATGGGTTCTTCTTCGATGGTGCCGTTAGTTGGCAGAATTACTGCAGGTAAGCCTATTTTGGCAGTTGAAGAAATAGAAGATTATATACCGTACCCCAGTAAAGACGCAGACGGTCTTTTTGCTTTAAAGGTTGTGGGCTACAGTATGAAAAATGTTGGTATTATGGACGGGGATATTATTGTGGCAGATAAAAACTGTCCCTGCCGTAACGGTGATATTGTCGTAGGTATGGACGGGGAAGAAGCTACTGTAAAGCGCCTTATTATTAAGGATAAGGTTGTTATATTTATGCCTGAAAATGAGGATTTCGAGCCGATTTACCCAGAAAACCCGACAGTGCTTGGGAAGGTTGTCGGCAGTTACAGAAAGTATTAAGGTGGATTATGAAATATATTGAACTTTTTACTGACGGTGCCTGCTCAGGCAACCCAGGCCCTGGTGGTTGGGGTGTTGTGCTTCGTTATAACGGCCACGAAAAAGAACTCTCTGGCGGAGAAATAAATACCACTAATAACCGTATGGAGCTTACCGCCGTAATTGAAGGTCTTAAGGCTTTAAAGGAGCCTTGTAAAGTAAGGCTCGTAACCGATTCCAAGTATGTGGCTGACGGCATTACAAAAGGCTGGGCAGAATCGTGGCGAAAAAATAATTGGCGAAAAGCGGATAAAAAACCTGCATTAAACCCTGATTTGTGGGAAAAGCTTTTAGATTTAATAGCCGAGCACGATGTTACAATAGATTGGGTTAAAGGTCACGCAGGACACCCTGAAAATGAGCGTTGTGACTGTTTAGCGGTTGATTTTTACAAAAAGTTACAGGAGAATTTATGAACATAGCCTTTTACACCTTGGGTTGCAAGGTTAATCAGTACGAAACACAAGTTATGCGCGAAGCTTTTATAAATAGGGGACATAAAGCGGTGCCTATATCGGCACCGTTTGATGCGCTTATTATAAATTCCTGTACCGTAACGGCTGAAAGTGACCGAAAAACAAGACAGGCGCTTCACCGTTTTCGCAAAAATAATCCTAATGCTTGTATAGCACTTACAGGTTGTATGGTACAAGCATTTTCCAAAAAATCTAAGGAACTTGACAGCGCGGATATTATTATCGGCAACACTGATGTTTTGCGGGTTGTAGAAAGTGTTGAAGCCTTTTTGCGTGACGGTAAACCTGTTTTTGAGGTGGGTGAGCATAAGCGTACCGAACGCTTTAACACACCGTCTATTACTCAGTTTGCGGAGCGCACGCGCGCATATATGAAAATCGAAGACGGCTGTGACCGTTTTTGCACTTATTGTATAATCCCCACTGCTCGCGGTTGGGTTCGCTCAAAGCCGGTTGATGACATAAAAAAAGAAGCCGAAAGGCTAGCTTCAAACGGTTTTGTGGAGATTGTTTTGGTTGGTATTAACCTTACTTCTTATGGCAAAGGTGAAGATATGAACCTTTGTGACGCGGTTGATGCAGTTTGCTCGGTACAGGGTATAAAACGAGTCCGTTTAGGTTCGCTCGAGCCTGACCATATTACTGACGAGATGCTCGCGCGTTTTAAAGCACAGGATAAATTTTGTCCGCAATTCCATCTATCCTTGCAGTCAGGTTGTGATAAAACACTCGCGCGTATGAACCGACATTATGATACTGCGTTTTACCGTGATTTGAGTGTGCGTATCAGAAAAATGTTTCCCGATAGCGCTATTACAACTGATATTATGGTCGGCTTTGCGGGCGAAACGGAAGAGGAATTCGCCGAAAGCCTTGCCTTTGCAAGAGAAATTGGTTTCGCAAAGGCTCACATTTTTGCATATTCACGCCGTGAGGGTACGGTGGCTTACGGTCTTCCTAACCAAGTAAGCAATGCCCAAAAAGCAGAACGTTCAAAGCGGATGATAGAAGCTACTTTAGATACGGAAATACAGTTTTTGGATAAATTTATAGGCACAAATCAAGAGGTGCTTATTGAGACTGAAAGTGACGGCTTTTTTGAAGGCTACACTAAAAATTACTGCCGTGTAAAAATAAAATCTCCCCTACTAAGCACAGGAGAGATTTTAAGTGTTAAGATTACAGGCCGTGAGGGTGATACTCTTTTAGCCCAAGAATAAATGCTCTATTAAAATTTTTGTTCCTAAAATTATCAGAATAACACCGCCTGCAATTTCAGCTTTGGATTTCCATTTAGCACCGAAAACATTTCCGATTTTGACGCCTAAAGCAGAAAGAATAAAGGTAATTATTCCTATAAATAAAACTGCAGCGAGAATATTTACATCAGGCAGTAGCGCGAAGGTTATTCCCACTGCCAAAGCATCAATACTTGTAGCGATTGCCATTACAAGCATTGTTTTAAAAGAAAAAGAGCAATCGGCTTCGTTTTCCTCTTTAGAAAAGGCTTCCTTTATCATATTTGCACCTATACCGCCAAGGAGAATAAAAGCGATATAGTGGTCGACTGCTGTTACATATTTTTCAAAGGCTGTACCCAAAAAATATCCCAAAAGGGGCATTAAAGCCTGAAAACTGCCGAACCAAGCGCCTGTGATTATCATATGGCGCTTTTTTAATTTGTATGTAGCAAGGCCTTTGCAAATAGCTACCGCGAAGGCATCCATTGAAAGACCTATGGCTAAAATAAAGAGTTCAATTATTCCCATTTAATCATTCACTTTCGGTATATATGCTACAAGGTGTAATTATATACCAAAAGGGAACAAATGTCAAATTATTATCGGTTGTATTTGTTTACCCTTAAGTGCTTGTTCTACCGTTTCGGGTATAAGCGAAAAGTCACATATCATCGAATTGTTTTTGTTAAGGGCATCGTCCTGACGGTAGGGCACAAAATAGATATTTTTCGTATTGTGCAAAAGGCCGATGTTTTTAGCGCTTGCACCCAAAGCGTCGTTAGTAGCAACACCAAAAACAACAGGCTTATTGTTGCGAAGATGGGCCTTTATTGCCATTGTTACGGCACTGTCGGTAATGCCGAGCGCGTTTTTCGCAAGAGTGTTACCTGTAGCGGGTGCTACAACTAAAATATCAAGCAAATTTTTAGGGCCTATGGGTTCTGCGGAAACAATGCTGTTGATTATCTTATTATTACAGATTTCTTCGACTTCATTTATTAAATCTGCCGCTTTGCCGAAGCGTGTATCGGTACAACAAACAGTTTCTGATAAAATGGGCAGTATTTTAATATCGTATTTGCTCAGAGCTTTAAGTGCTTTGACAGATTCCTTTATTGTGCAAAAGGAACCCGTTATAGCATAGCCTAACGTGATGTTTTGCATAATATTCTCCTTTTAGTTGTAAAAACGAATGAGTTCACTTACAGTTTTTGCCAGTATTTTTCCTGCGGTTTTTGGGGCTGTTTTTCCAGGGAGAGCGGGTGCCTTTTGCGCGTTGATGCCAAGAGATACTGCGTATTCAAGGTTAAATCCGCCTTTGGAAGAAAGGTCTAATAAAAGTTTAGCAGGAAGATTTCTGAGTGTGCTGTCAGGCAATACAGGTGCATCGACGGTGTTGAAAATGATGTCGTAGCCGAGGTAAATAGAGGGAAGCTTTTCGGTATTTATGTAATTAAACCCGAGTGCTTCAAGCTCGGCAAAATCTTTGGGCTTTCGTGCGCTTACAGTGACATTGGCACCAAGATTTTTAAGTCTGTTAGCCAAGATTTTTCCAACTCTGCCGTAGCCGATAACTAAAATATTGCTTTGCCAAATAGTAAAATCGGTATTTTCAATAGCAATTTTAATTGCGCCTTCAGCAGTGGGAACAGCATTAAGAAGTGCATAGCTGTCAAGCGTATTATAATCAATACACCTACGCTTTTCAAAGTTATAGTTACAGCAAAGGATTAACTGGTCCTTTGTCTGAGCTTCAATTTCGGAAAGTGGGATAATGCGGTTTGTCAAAGGCGCAAAAATGGTTTCGCCGTCGCGTGTGGTGGGAACGGGAAGTATTACAATATCACTTAAAGAGATGTCACCTTTATCGTCGGGATAAAGACCTAAAGTGTTCACAAAAAAGTTCTGATTTTCTAAATAGTGTTTTACGGTTTTAAGGCGTGCATCCCCGCCGATTATACATATTTTTTTCATACTGTCCCTCCAAAAAAAGTAAGTGCCTAATACAGTTTATGGCACTTACTTTTTTTGTGTTACGGTATTTCGTTCAATAAAATTTCTTTACGGTTTTTTTGCGGTTCTTTAACTACTATCTTTCTTAAATATTCTAAAATTTTGCCGACATCCTTTCCTTTGTAGCCAAGCTCTGTAAGAGTTTTTCCGTTTATAGCAAGATGGGTTATTTTGTAAGGCTCATTGGTCTGTAAAATTTTGTCAATTTCCCCGCGGTCCCATCCCTTATAGTCGAAAAACGCATTTAACATATGGGGATTTGAAAGGTTTAGCATTTCTTTAATATCTGCTGTGCATTCGGGGTCGGGCAAGCACATAAGCTTGTCAAAGACAGTGAAAAATTCACGCTCTTTGTTTGAAGGCTTTAATTTATCAAGGCATTTACTGTCAATGCACATATAAAGGCATAAATTTAGATTATCGCGGTGTTTTTTTATTTTTTCGAAATTTGGTATTTTATTGACGCCGAGAAATTCGAGCGCACCGCTGATTATAAGTTCGGAAAAAATCTCAAAGTTTTCGCCTATAACCGCTTTTTTAAGTTCGGAAAATATACGCTCTCGGCTTATGTTTTCGAGCAAATAAGAACATTCTAAGGCAGAGTTCAAAGTGTTTTCTTCGATATGGAAATTAAGGGTTGAAGCAAAGCGAAAAAGCCTCAAAATGCGAAGCGCATCCTCACGGAAACGGGTTTCACTGTCACCGACGGTGCGTAGGATTTTATTTTTAAGGTCAGCTTTGCCGTTAAAATAGTCAATTAAACCCTCGGTATGATTGTAAGCTAAAGCATTAACCGTAAAATCTCTTCGTGAAAGGTCGTCCTTAATGTCTGTTACAAACGCAACACTGTCGGGACGGCGGTTATCTGCATAGCCGTTTTCGGTGCGGAATGTAGTCACCTCTACAGAAGTGTTGTCAATTATAACAGTGACAGTTCCGTGTTTTATGCCTGTAGGTATTGTTTTTTCAAAGAGTGAAATAACTTCTTTCGGTGTGGCAGAGGTTGTTACATCATAGTCGTCTGGTGTCTTGCCGAGTAAAATATCACGGACACAGCCGCCTACAATATATGCCTTGTGACCGTTTTCGGTTAATTTTTGGATAATATATTCTATGTTTTGCGGAATTTCAAACATTTCTTTAATTGCCTTTCAAAAAATGGTTTATTTTTTATGTAAATAGTAGTATAATATATATAATATCGCGATGAGGGGAGCTTTTTTATGAAACAACAACGCCTGGAAGATAAGATAATCGATAATGTAAAACGAATTCATATGATTGGTATTGGCGGAAGCGGTATGTGTCCGCTTGCTGAGATTTTGCATAGCAAGGGTTATATTCTCACAGGCTCCGACAATAACGAAAGCGACCCTTTGAAAAGGGTTAAAAATCTTGGAATAAAGGTTTTTATGGGGCATAATTCTGAGAATGTGGAGGGTGCCGAGCTTGTGGTATATTCTGCTGCAATTTCTAAAGAGAACCCCGAACTTGTAAGGGCAGAGGAACTCGGCATTCCTACAATGGAAAGAAGCCATTTATTAGGCGCGATTACAAGAAAATTTGATAATGTAATAGGTGTATGCGGTACGCACGGCAAAACCTCTGTTACTTCTATGATAACACAAATCCTTATTTTAAACAAGTGCGATCCTACAGCAGTTATAGGCGGTAAGCTTCCTCTTATAAATTCCAACGGAATTGCAGGAAATAGCGAAACTATGGTTTGTGAGTCGTGTGAGTTTGTTGATACCTTTTTACAGCTATCTCCCGATATTACAGTACTGCTTAATATTGATAACGACCATCTTGATTATTTCAAGACAATGGATAATCTTGTGGCCTCTTTTACAAAGTTTATCAGTATGGGTAAGCTATGCTATGTAAACGGAGATGACGAGCTTTCCGTTAAGGCTTGTGATAATGCAAATGTAAAAAAGGTAACCTTCGGTTTAGAAAATACTAACGATTATTATGCTTCTAATATTCAAAAGGGTAAATTTGGTTTTTCTTTTGATGTTTGTAAAGGTGATGAGACTTTAATAAATATACAACTTCATATACCCGGTCATCACAACATTTTGAATGCTTTATCAGCCTTTGCTGTTGCATTTGATATGGGTGTTGATGCAAAAGGCATTAAGGAAGCTTTGGAAAAGTTTACGGGAGCGGGTAGACGTTTTGAATTTTTGGGTGAGTATAACGGCTTTTGTTTAGCAGACGATTATGCCCATCACCCGACAGAAATTACAGCCACATTAACTGCCGCTAAAAATCTTTCTTATAACAATGTTATAGCAGTGTTCCAGCCCTTTACATTTTCACGCACTGCTCTTTTAAAGGACGAGTTTATAAAGGCACTCTCTATTGCAGATAAGGTTATTTTGACACCTATTATGGGTTCCCGTGAGGTCAATACCTACGGAATTTCTTCCGAAGATATTGCAAAGGGACTTCCCGACGCGGTTATAGTTGACGGATTTGAAAATATCGCAGACAAGATTATCGAAACTGCAAAAGAAAATGACATTGTTATCACTATGGGCGGCGGCGATATATATAAAGCGGCTTATATAGTAAAGGAAAAATTACAATGACCGAAAAATTATATGATATAGATTCTCATATAAGGGAGTTTTCCGCCACGGTTTTGTCCTGTGAAGATAAAAAAGCAGTTCTTGATAAAACCGCATTTTTTGCTGAGGGCGGCGGACAAACCGGTGATACGGGATTTATTGACGGTGTTCGGGTTTTAGATGTGCAGATAGAAAACGGTATAATTTACCATTTTTTAGAATCTGATATAGAAAAAGGCAAAACTGTACAATGCAAGCTTGACTGGGAAAAGCGTTTCGATAAGATGCAAAACCATTCGGGCGAGCATATCATTTCGGGTATTGTACACTCGCTTTTTGGATATGATAATGTGGGATTTCATTTAAGCGAGCGTGAGATGACAATGGATTTTGACGGTATGCTCTCTCGTGAAGATTTATTAAAGGTTGAAATCCTTGCAAATGAGGTTATTTACCGAAATGCAAAATTTAATTGTTACTATCCGCAAGACCTCGAAAATCTCGAATACCGCAGTAAGCTTGATTTGACAGAGGATGTAAGAATAGTTGAAATAGAGGGCTGTGATAGATGCGCGTGCTGTGCGCCACATGTTAACAGCGCTTGTGAAATAGGAATAATAAAAATTCTTGATTTTTGCAAGAATAAAAATGGAGTGAGGATCTGGGCGGTATGCGGAAACAGAGCGCTTTCAGACTATAATAACCGTTACCAAAATGATTTGGAAATATCCTCGCTTTTGTGTGTTCCACAAACCGAAATAGCGCAAGGTGTGGAAAAAACACTTGAAAATATCGAGGCTTTAAAATATCAAATAGGTGGTCTTAAAAGAAGACTTATAGCAGAAATTACAGAGAATTTCAAAGCTTCAACCGAAATGTCGGTTGTTTTTCAAGATGGTTTTGATATTAAGGAACTTCAGCTTTTGGCAGATGCTTTACATAAGAAAACACATAGTCTGATTGCGGTATTCAGTGGTAGTGACAGCGAATATTCTTTTGCAATTTGCGGTGATACGCAAATGCTTGATAATTGGTTTAAAGAATTTAAGTCAAAGCTTAATGTCCGCGGTGGCGGTCGAAACGGATTGGTGCAGGGAACTGTACTAAGTAGTAAACAAGAAATTTTAGGAGTAATAAATGAACTGGACTGAAATCAAAATAAGAGTTGCGAATAAGGATACAGAACTTGCGGCAGCCATTGCTAATATGACAGTGCCTTACGGAATTTATATTGAAGATTATTCCGATTTGGAGCAAAAAGCGGAAGAAATTGCGCACATAAATCTTATAGATGAAGAATTGTTGGCAAAGGATCGCGAAATTTCAATTATTCATATCTACATTTCGGAATGTGATAACGCTTTAGAGGCGGTTGAATTCTTGAAAGAGCGCTTTAAGGCCGAAAATATAAGCTTCCAAGTGGATTCTATCGGTGTTGATGATACAGATTGGAACGAAAACTGGAAGAAGTATTTTCATACTTCAGAAATTGGGGAAAAGCTTGTAATTGTTCCCAGCTGGGAAAAATATGATAATAAAAACGGTAGAACAGTGTTAAATATTGACCCTGGCGCTGCTTTTGGTACAGGTACCCACGCTACTACCTCTCTTTGTTTGGCATTATTAGAGAATTATATAACACCCGATACAAAAATGCTTGATATTGGAACGGGAAGCGGGATTTTGAGTATCGCTTCGGTACTTTTGGGCGCACCCAAAGCTATTGGTGTGGATATTGATGCCCAGTCGGTAAAAACTGCAAAAGAAAATGCCGAAATCAATAAAATTGCTGATAAATGCGAGTTTATTGTGGGAGATTTGGCAGATAAAATAAGCGGAAAATATAATGTTATTTGCGCAAATATTGTAGCCGATGTCATAATAAAACTTTTTGATAATGTTGGGCAGTTTTTAGCTGACGGCGGAGTTTTTATAACATCTGGTATTATTGATATTAGAAAAGACGATGTGCTTAAAAAGGCAAATGAAATGGGATTTTCAGTAGCAGAGGAATGCTACAAGGATAACTGGTGCGCATTTGTATTTAGGAGATAATTTATGCTTGAATTTGAACAACTTGCATTAAGGCTTTCGGGTTCGGAAGCTGAGCTTAGGGATCTTAAGAGCGCTTTAGGATATGATGGCCTTAAAAGAGAGATAGAAGAGCTTGAAACCAAGGCGAGCGCACCTGATTTTTGGGACGATATGGAAAATTCGCAAAAAATCTTGCAAAAAACAGGCAAGCTTAAAAACACTGTGGAAAGCTATGATAATCTATGTTCGTCTTTTGAAGATTTACAGGTGCTTATTGAGATGGGAGACGAGGAAGAAGATTTGTCCTTGATTGAGGAAATTGAAACTACCATCGACGGATTTGAAAAGGGTTTGGCGTCGCTTCGTCTTCAAACGCTTCTCACAGGTGAATATGATAAAAATAACGCAATTCTCACCTTCCACGCAGGAGCAGGCGGTACGGAGGCTATGGACTGGGTTTCAATGCTTGTGCGTATGTATTCGCGTTGGACCGAGCGACACGGCTTTAAAACCCAGATGCTCGACTTCCTTGACGGCGATGAGGCAGGTCTTAAAAGCGCTACGCTTTTAATAGAGGGTGAGAACGCTTACGGATATTTAAAAAGTGAATCGGGTGTACACCGCCTTGTGCGTGTATCTCCGTTTGATGCTTCGGGCAGAAGACATACTTCTTTTGCTTCACTCGAGGTTATGCCTGAAATTACTGATGATATGAACATCGAAGTCAGGGAAGAAGACTTGAAAATGGATGTTTTCCGCTCATCAGGTGCGGGCGGACAGCATATTAATAAGACTTCATCTGCAGTGCGTTTAACCCATATTCCTACGGGTATTGTGGTTGCCTGTCAAACCGAGCGAAGCCAGTTCCAAAACCGCGACCGAGCTTTAAAAATGCTTAAATCCAAACTTCTTGAAATTAAAGAACGCGAACATCTTGAAAAAATTGAAGATATTAAGGGAGTTCAAAAGGAAATCGCTTGGGGTTCACAGATCCGTTCTTATGTGTTTATGCCATACACTTTGGCTAAGGACCATAGAACAGGTTTCGAGTCAGGCAATATAAATGCCGTTATGGACGGCGAGCTTGACGGGTTTATCAATGCTTATTTAAAGTCTTCGTCTTCGGGCGATTTAATTAAAGGAGAATAAAAATGAAAAGAATTTTAAGCGTGGTACTTGCCTTGGCTTTGTGCGTTTGCTTTGTTAGCTGTAAACAGGACAAGGGTAGAGAGCTTTATAATGTTAATCTTGAAAAATATGTTAAATTGGGTGATTATAAGGGCATAAAGGTTGATACTAATTCTAAAGAATTTGAAGAATATGGCACATCTTATATTTTAAATGATGTTTTACAAAACAACCTTCAAAGTACCGAAAGTATAAAAGAAGGCAAGGTTGCGATGGGTGACACCGTAAATATTGACTATGTCGGTAAAAAAGACGGTGTTGCATTCGAGGGCGGAACTGCCCAAGGTTATGACCTTACAATCGGTTCGGGCGCATTTATTGAGGGCTTTGAGGATGGACTTATTGGTAAGGAAATTGGCAGTACAGTAGACCTTAATCTTACTTTCCCCGAAAATTATCAGAAAGCTGAATTGCAAGGCGCTAAAGTTGTATTTACAGTTACCATCAATTCTGCAAAACCGGCAAAAACTCCGGAAGAATTTTATGGAACGCTTGGTTATGCAAGTGTTGAAGAGTATTACGATGTTGTTAAGCAAAAAACAATAAGTGCTATTCTCCAAAAAGAAATAATTGAAAATTCAAAAGTTTTAGACTATCCCAAAAAAGATATGGATTTGCTTTATCAGGATTATTATTCAGGCTATGAAGAGCAATTACAAAGTTATTACCAAATGAGCGTGGAAAATTTTTTGAGTACGCAAGGAATTACAGAAGAAGAGTTTAAGGAGTCTATTATTACAGAAGAGATCAAACCGCTTATGGATATGCAAATGGTTTGGTATGCAATTTTTGATAATGAAGATATGCAACTTACGCAGGAAGATACGGATAACAAGATAAAAGCAATAATTGCGCAAAATGGCGACAGTAGTATAGATCGCACAGATGTTATAGAACAGATGGGTGAGTATTATATTGAAATGCTTGTCGTGAGTGATAAGGTCTTCGAATTTGTCGAAAAGAATGCGGTAATTTCATAATAAGAGGCGGGCTTTTGTCCGCCTAAAATTTTGAAAAAGGAGGGTTTTTGTGCAACTGAAGATAGCAAACGGTGTTGTTGAACTGTCGGGAGAGCCTATTTTAAAATCAGTAAATATTGAAATAAATGACCAAAGCAAAATTGCAATTGTAGGCCGTAACGGTTGCGGAAAAACAACCCTTTTGAAGCTTATATCCGGTGAATACAGTCTTGCAAAACTTGATAGTGATATTGATACTTTTTTTGCTGTTTCGGGGAAAGTACAAATTGGTTTTTTATCACAGATTACTTTTGATGATTATAGTAAAACATTACTTGAAGAGGTACGTTCGGCTTACAGTGAAATTTTATCACTTAAAGCAGAGCTTGAAAAAGCACAAAATAGAATGGAAGAAACGCAGGATAGCGAAGATATAAAGAATTATACAAACCTGCTGGATACATTTACAAATTTAGGCGGATTTTATTTTGAGCGTGAGTATGAAAATGCAATTAAAAAATTTGGGTTTGCAGATTGTAAAAACCGTCCATTGTCAGAGTTTTCGGGCGGGCAGCAGACAAAAATCGCATTTTTGAAATTACTGTTATCAAAACCTGATATATTGCTTTTGGACGAACCGACAAACCACCTTGATATTGAAGCGGTAGAATGGTTGGAAGATTACCTTAAGAATTATAAAAAAGCATTTGTTGTGGTGTCTCACGACCGTATGTTTTTGGATAATACCGTAAATACGGTTTATGAAATTGAGTATGGAAAAACATATAAATATAACGGTAATTATTCACAGTTTGCAAAGCAAAAAAAGATTTTAAGAGAGCAACAAAGAAAAGATTATTTAGCACAGCAAAAGGAAATAGACCGACTGGAAGATTTGGCAGAGCGTTTTCGTTATAAAGCTACAAAGGCGGCGATGGTACAAAGCAAACTCAAACAAATTGATAGAATGGAAACAAAATTTGAGCCTCAATGTGAGAATTTAAAAACCTTTCACGGTGATTTCGAGCCTTCTGATATAGGGGTTAAGGATGTGCTATCAGTTAAGGACTTAAAGGTTGGTTACGATAGCGTTTTATCGACTGTCAATCTCGAAGTTAAGCGTGGCGATAAGATTGGCATTATCGGCGGTAACGGACTCGGAAAATCGACATTTGTTAAAACTCTTATGGGACAGGTAAAGGCGCTTTGTGGCGAATATAAATTCGGACCGCGAGTGAATATCGGCTACTTTGACCAACAGTTAGCGCAGTATTCTTCACACGATACAGTTTTAGGAGACTTTTTGCGCAAATTTCCAAATTCAACAGAGTTTGAGGCACGCTCATCCCTTGGCGCATTTTTGTTTAGCGGTGAGGATGTTTTTAAAACAGTTGATATGCTTTCTGGCGGAGAGCGTGTAAGGCTTGCACTTTGTAAAATTTTCAAAAGAAAGCCTAATTTATTGATTTTAGATGAGCCAACGAACCACCTTGATATAGTTGGCAAAGAAACTTTGGAAGAAATTTTAAAAGGTTTTTCGGGAACGGTTATATTTGTATCCCACGACAGATATTTTATAAAAGAAATTTCCACATCGCTTCTTGACTTTAAAAAGGGTGAAACGGCATTTTATCCTTTCGGATATGAAGAATATCTATCTAAGGCTAAAATGCCCGTAGAAGTTGTTTTAGAGGCAAATAAACCAAAAGAAAAGAAAACTTACACTACGCCGCTCAAAGAAAAAGCAAAACGTGAAAAGGCCATAAAAAAAGCCGAAGAAAAAATTGCTCGGTTGGAAGACGAAATATCGCTTTTGGAAAGCGAGCAAATACGGGAAGAAAATATTTCGGACTATGTAAAACTTGCCGAAATTGGTGAAAAGCTCGAAGTCTTACAACAAGAACTTGAAGCTGCTTACAGTGAGTGGGAAGAGTTAGCAGAATGAAGTATAAATTTAATAAATAATTCCGATAAAAAAACTCCGCTTTTGCGGAGTTTTTTTGTTATCTATTGTTATTGTTATTTTGTTTGTTATCGTTCTTATTCTGGTTGTTTTTATTCTGGTCGTTACGATTCTGGTCGTTACGGTTTTTGTTCTGATTATTATTTTGATTTTTATTGCTCAAGTTATCCATTAAAAATCACCCCTCTTTCACGTTTATTATCTGTGAAAACGGGGTGATTATTCTTTTATATTCCGAAAAGTTTATTAGCATTACTGTAAGAAACTTTCAAAATTTTTTCCAAAGTTAAATTTTTAATTTCTGCAATTTTTTGCGCAGTAAGATAAATCATTTCGGAATGATTTGTTTTGCCCCTAAAGGGCACAGGGGTTAAGTACGGCGCATCAGTTTCGAGTAAAAGGCGGTCAAGAGGTAGCATTTTCACAACATCGGGAAGTTTTTTCGCATTATTGAAAGTAATAACACCGCCGATGCCTATATACATTCCAAGCTTTAGTATTTCGTTTGCCATCTCAACGCTTCCCGAAAAACTGTGAACAACACCTTTTGGTTTATATTCCTTTAGTATTTCGAGAACATCGCCGTGAGCGTCTCGGTCGTGGACTATAACAGGTAAAGCTAATTCGTTTGCTAAAAGAAGTTGCTGTTTAAAAATTGTCTTTTGCTTTTCCTTTTTTTCAGGCTCCCAATAGTAATCAAGTCCGATTTCGCCGATAGCCACACATTTTTTATGGCGTGCGAAATTACGGATATCTTCTATTGTGGCTCCAGATTCAATATTGCAAGGGTGAATGCCCACTGCCGAATAGATAAAGTCAAATTTATCAGCGAGCGCTAAGCATTTGTTATTTGTAACAGTATCGCAACCGCAGTTTATAATTCTTTCTACGCCCATAGCGTGAATTTTAGGCAATAGTTCGTCTATTATACCGTCAAACCGTTCGTCGTCATAATGAGCGTGGGAATCGAAGATTTTAGCATTGTTTAATGGTGTTATATTTGAAAATTGCATTATCTTATTTTGCTACCTGCTGGCACTTCTTCGAGGAATATAACCTTAACATCTTCACCGCAGTCAGCAGCGAGTATCATACCTTGCGATTCAATGCCGCAAAGGGTTGCAGGTTTAAGGTTTGAAACTAAAATAACAGTTTTGCCCTTTAGTTCTTCTGGAGAGTAGAATTTAGCAATGCCTGATGCTACAGTGCGGTTTTTATTGCCGTCAAAAATAGTGAGCTTTAAAAGCTTTTTAGCTTTTGGTACAGGTTCACAGTCAACAATTTTACCTGCTGTGAGCTCTACCTTTGCAAAGTCTTCAATGCCGATTTGGGCTATAGTTGCAACATTTTGTGCTTTTTCTTTTTCGGCCTGTTTCTTTGCCTGCTCTTCAGCAATTTCTGCTAAAGTTTTTTCCATATCAATTCTTGCGAAAAGGGGAGAAGCGCTACCCACAGTGAATTTGTCGGTGACACCGAACTCTAAAGAGGTATCATTATTGCAAATCTGTGCCTTGATGCTGTCGCTTGAGTCAGGCATAATGGGAGAAAGCATAATAGAGAGAAGTCGTATACATTCGAGCAAGTTGTAAAGAACGGTGTTAAGGCGTTCTTTTTGTGCTTCATCTTTAGCCAAAGCCCAAGGTGCAGTTTCATCAATATACTTATTGCAACGCTTTGCAAGTGCCATTACTGCATCAACTGCTTCGGCATTGTGGTAAATGTCCATCAATTTATGATATTTTTCGATAGACTCTTTTGCAGTGGCAATAAGTTCTTTATCGAAATCATCAAATATTTGGCCCTTTTCGACAGTACCGCCGAAATATTTATGGGTCATTGCTATAGAGCGGTTTACAAGGTTACCGAGAGTATTAGCAAGGTCGGAATTGAATTTTGTAATAAAGCTTTCGTAGGTGATGGTGCCGTCCTGAGTAAAGGGAATTTCGGACAAGAGATAGTAACGAACAGCGTCTATACCGAAGCGTTTTGCTAATTCGTCAGCATAGATAACATTACCCTTCGATTTACTCATTTTGTCTTCGCCAACAAGCACCCAAGGGTGACCTAAAACTTGTTTCGGAAGAGGAAGACCTAAAGCCATAAGGATTATCGGCCAGTAAATTGTATGGAAGCGTACAATATCCTTGCCTATAACATGTAAATCGGCAGGCCATAATTTATCAAATTGTTCGGTAGAGCCTTCGGGGTTGTAGCCTATACCTGTAATGTAGTTTGAAAGGGCATCAAGCCAAACATAAGTTACGTGTTTTTTGTCGAACTCAACAGGAACACCCCATGTGAACGAAGAACGGGAAACACAAAGGTCGGAAAGGCCTGGTTTTAGAAAATTGTTAATCATTTCGTTTTTACGTGAGTCAGGCTTGATAAAATCTGGGTTTTGCTCGTAGTATTCGAGCAATTTATCCTGATACTTGCTGAGTTTTAAAAAGTATGCTTCTTCCTTGGAGTCAATAACCTCTCTGCCACAGTCGGGGCATTTACCGTCAACTAACTGCGATGGTGTAAAGAAAGACTCGCACGGAACACAGTATTTGCCCTCGTAGTGACCTTTGTAAATGTCGCCCTGTTCGTAAAGCTTTGTGAAAATCTTCTGAACTGCTTTTTCGTGGTCGGCGTCAGTAGTTCTTATGAATTTATCAAAGCTTGTGTTAAGACTATCCCACACATCCTTGATAACAGCAGCAGCATTGTCAACATATTCTTTAGGAGAAATACCTGCTTTCTTAGCATATTCCTCGATTTTCTGTCCATGCTCGTCAGAGCCTGTCATTAAGAATACATCAAATCCCTGTTGCTTTTTATAACGCGCAATCATATCTGCAAGAACAATATCGTAAGCGTTGCCGATATGAGGCTTGCTTGAAGCGTAAGCAATGGCGGTTGTGATGTAGAATTTTTTATTATTAGACATAAAGGATCCTCCTTTAAGGTTTTTGTGTTAAGTAGAGTAAATATGATATTGCGGTACATATAAGCGAGTATAGAAGAACGGTAGCGCTGTCGATAATAGTACCAGACCCTGCAAACGAAGAGTAGGCGAAAATCATTATGCCGAGTATGGCGCAAATAATGTAAAGAATGGTAAGTAAATTATTTGAACGCTTGATTTTGTTTGCATAGTTCATAATTTTTGCAATAGCAATTGGACTTCCTCTAAAGCAGGCAGGAGCCGAGCAGGAATCCTTTGGGGTGGTTGCGTTTTTGTACATATGATAACCCGCATTAGACATTATCATAACCGAGTCATCATAAAGACCTAAGTAATCACAAATCATTTCGTTTGTGATATTAGGGTCGGTATTATTTACAAGAACAGTCACACCGATTTTCGTGAGTCTGCGAAGATGGTATGCAACGTCGGGATCTACTGAGTACTGAACTACAAGCAAAGCACAGATTTTATCGGCACTGGCAACATAAATCGGGAAGTAGCCGCTTCTTAGTATTTTACGGTCAACTTCAACATCAGGAACCTTTATTCCGTGCGCTTCCATAAGGGTTCTGTTGCCGATAAACAACAGTTTATCATCAACCCAGCCCGAAATACCCATTCGTTCCTCATACTTGATAGTATCTGAATCGGGGAGAGATACAATATTACTTTCGCCTGCAATTTTTTTGAATATAGGCGCCAAGGGGCTTTTTAGGCATTCTGTTAAAGAGGCAGCCCGCAGAATAGTTTCATCCAGATTGTTTTCCGAAAGCACCTTCATTTGATGAAGAGTAACGGTTCCGGCAGGGAAAATATCTGCAGAATTAAGCACAAGGGCATTTGCGGCTTCAAGGTGTGCGGCACCTGCCTGACCTGCAATCATACCGCCTGCTTTATTAAGCTTTTTAGAGGCAGAATAGAGGGGGAAGTCTTTTATAAAGAAAACACAGGGCAGCGCCGAAAAGCACTGAACTACTGCTGCAGCATAAAGACCGTGAAAAACCGCTCCATAATAGTTTGCGGCGGCAAGGCCTGTGAAGAGAGAAAAAATCAAGCTTAGAACTGTGATTATCGGTAATTTACCGCCTAAAAATGTTCCGAAGGTGGAATATTTAATGAAATCACTGATTTTTCCGCATTTTTGAGGTGCGGCAATAAGGGCATCTCCCTCAATAGAGTTTTTGGCCATAGCAAAGGTTACTGCGGTATCGTCAATAAGCTTTACGGCAGTTTTTGAAGCGTTAGTTGTGATTTGCTTTAGGTTTGATAGCATATAAGAATCTTTTCTGAATTTGCTTAAAGATCTTATAGAGATCAAAATACACAAAAGCAGAAGCATATCAAGCACTATTTCGCCCGCTAAAATGCCTAAAACTGCATAGGTGAGTGTGAACAGCGAAGCGAGAGATATACATATATCAGGCGAGGAGGATTTTCTGAAAATTTTTGTAAATGAGCAGAACATATCCAGATTTAGCAAAGTAACAATACCCGCAAGTGCAGTTAAAATAATCATTACTGCTTTAGTTTGTCCTAAAATAAGGCCTGACATAAAGGGGAATTTCATAAAAGCGAGGATTAATGTTAATATAACCGAAAATGAAACACATAAGAAGCTTCTCCGCTTAGAAATTGAAAATTTTCTTATGTATTTTTTAGCATCAGCTTCGGTTTTGATTTCATCTTGCGGAGCGAAATCCTGAAATTCGTCCTTTTCGAGTGTTACTTGCTCGGACTTAAAGCTTTGTGTTTGGCTTTCAACCGGTGCGATTTCACCAGTTAAATCTATGCTTTGGGTGTTACTTGAAACAAAAATTTCAGGTCTGTTATTAGAATTTTTAATAGGGGTAAAAGTAATAGTTGCAGTATTTGAAAAATCCGTGGTGTCGTTTTTTAAATCTGGTATAGTACTTTCAATTTCGGAAACGGCAAGCGGAACACTTGACTGTACATTTTCAAAAACAGCCTCAATTTTAATTTCTTCAGGTTCTTTTTCGGGGACGGGAGAAACTTTAGCAGCTTCTTCTTCGGCCTTTTCCTCCACGTATTTACCCAAATAATCAACTGTGATATCATATTTTTGCGCCAAAGCGTCGATTGCTTTTTGGCTATCATTTTTAAGGATTTCGGCAACACTTTCTAACTTATAAAGCGGTGTAGAAGGTATGGAAGCATCCTTTCCGTCATCGTCAGTGATATATGGTTTGCATTTTTCAAGCAAAGTTTTAGGTTGCGTCGGATTTGAGGGAGATTTTGTTATTTGAGTCTTAACAGAAATTTCTTGCGGTTCGGCAACCTGATTATCATTTGTATGAGGGTCACTTATTTGTTGTACTCGCTTTTTAAGTGATTCCAAGGCAGATTTACCGTCATATCTGAAATCAGATTGCTTTCCTGAAGACAAAACCTCTTGAGCAGTCAGCTTGTGCGAGGGGGTAGGCATATCAGCTGCCGCTTTAATAATGCTATTATTATCTTCTTCGATAAGAAGTTCATCGTTTTCCTTGTTTTTTGAAAAGAATTTCATTATGTTCTCCGTTTTATTTTAACTTCTTCTTTTTCGTACTACTTCGTACATTAATACGCCTGCCGCAACAGATGCGTTAAGGGAGTTAATTTTACCAAACATCGGCAGACTTATAATCTGGTCACATTTTTTGGCGGTGAGAGTACCTATCCCTTTGCCTTCATTACCGATAACTAGTGCTACAGGACAGTCAAGATCCACCTTTTCGAAATCGGTTCCGTCCATATCAGCACCAAAAACCCATACACCGTTTTCTTTTAGCAAGTCGATGGTGTTGGAAATATTGGTAACACGTGCGACACGCATATATTCGAGCGCACCGCTGGCACTTTTTGCAACAGTTGCATTTAGCGAAGCGCTTCTGCGTTTGGGGATGATAATTCCGTGAACGCCGCAACATTCTGCCGTGCGGATAATTGCTCCTAAATTATGTGGGTCTTCAATTTCGTCACAAACGATAATAAAAGGTTTTTCTTCTTTTTCTTTTGCAAAATCGAGAATATCCTCAACAGAGCAGTATTCTTGCTCTGCAAACAGTACCGCGACGCCTTGGTGATTTGCACCGGAACAGTAATAATCCAACTTCTGCGGGCTGACTTCTTTAATTAAAATACCCTTTTGCTTACATTTGGCAATAATTGCAGTAACCGAGCCGCCGCTCACACCGTGAGCAACAAGCAAGCGGTCAATTTCTCTTCCCGAACGCACTGCCTCAAGCACGGGGTTACGTCCGCAGATAATGTTATAGCCTTGTTCTTTTTTATCTTCCATGTGAAAAAACACCTTTAAACATATTTATACACTATAGATTATATCATAACTAAGAAAAAAATAAAATAGTAAATTTTATAATATTAAGGTTTTTTTTGGAAAAATTATTAAAAAGAAATAAAGGGTGGTAAAAATGCAAGAAAATATTATAAAATCTCTTCGTGGGTTTGAAGTTTTGGACTCTCGCGGAAACCCCACTGTAGCAGCTAAGGTTACGCTTTGTGACGGAAGTGTGGGGTTTGCGATTTCACCGTCTGGCGCCTCGACGGGTATGTTTGAAGCTCACGAGAAGCGTGACGGCGGTGAGCGTTTCGGCGGTAAGGGTGTGCGGCAATGTGTTGATGCTGTAAACGGTGAAATTGCGCAAGGAATTATTGGTTTAAACACTTTAAATCAAAGAAAAATCGATGAGTTTTTAATAAAGCTTGACGGTACAGAAAATAAATCTCGTTTAGGTGCTAATGCCATTTTGGCAGTATCCTTAGCTGTGGCAAAAGCTGCGGCAAAGCATTATAAAATGCCTTTGTACAAGTATTTGGGCGGTATAAATGCTATGGATTTGCCAAGACCGATGCTCAATATCTTAAACGGCGGTGCGCATGCAAAAAACAATATCGACATTCAGGAATTTATGATAATTCCATATACTGCAAAAACCTTTGCGGAGGGTTTGCGTCAATGCACGGAAATATATCATACACTCGGTAAAATTTTAAAGGAAATGGGTAAGGCAACGGGTGTTGGTGATGAGGGCGGTTTTGCGCCTGATCTTGAAAGTGACGAAAAGGCGATTGAGGTTATTGTGGAGGCTATAAAAAAGGCTGGGTATACAACCGAGCAAATAAAAATAGCGCTTGATGTAGCTTCAAGCGAATGGTATAAAGACGGACAATATTTAATGCCTAAACGAAACCGCAAGATGTCAGGGCAAGATTTAATTGCTTATTATAAGGACTTAATACAAAAATACCCAATAATTTCTATTGAAGACGGCGTTGCCGAAGACGACTGGCAGTCTTGGGGAAAACTCACACAAGAGTTGGGTAATAAAATTCAGCTTGTGGGGGACGATTTGTTTGTTACAAATGTGAGCCGTTTGCAAAAGGGAATTGAAGAAAAATGCGGTAATGCAATACTTGTAAAGCTTAATCAAATCGGCACCTTGAGTGAAACGCTCGACGTTGTGCGCTTGGCACAGCAAAACGGTTATAAGGCGATAATTTCACACCGTTCAGGTGAAAGTGAGGACACCACAATAGCTGATTTGGCGGTGGCGTTGAATGCAGGGCAGATTAAGACAGGCGCACCTTGCCGAAGTGACCGTACAGCTAAATATAACCGCTTATTTGTTATTGAAAATGAAATAAATGAGTAATTAAAAAGGACTATGACATTTTGGTGTCATAGTCCTTGGTTCGTTTTAGGTAGCTTTATATTAATATCTTTTTGGATTATCGGTTTCACCAAGCAAATAATCTATGCTTGTGTTATGAAATTTGGCGAGTTTTATTAGCACAGATGTTGGAATATCATTTTCGCCAGTTTCATATTTTGAGTACCCAGTCTGTGACATTCCTAAAATTTTAGCCATTTCTGTTTGGTTAAGGTCACGGTCTTCTCTTAAGTCGCGTATTCTTGAAAACATAATCTCAACCTCCATAAAATTATTGTTTACAATTTTATGTTAATCTGATTAAGGTTATTGATTTTTAATCTAAAACAGGTTAAAATAATGTAAAAATCACCTTAAGGGAGTTTGAAAATGATAAAGCGAGTTGTTGTAGCAGGTGGTAGAGATTATGAAAACTATAAAGAAGCAAAAAAATTTATTGATTTTTGTATAGAAAATATAAGAAGGCAATATAGTTTAGTTTTTGTTTCAGGTGGTTGCAGGGGAGCGGATATGCTCGGTGAAAGGTATGCAAAAGAAAACGGTTTTAAAGTTGAACGATACTTAGCAGATTGGGATAAGTATGGCAAGAGTGCAGGTCCAAAAAGGAATAAACATATGGCAGAGATAGGTGATTATATCATTTGTTTTTGGGACGGACAAAGCAGAGGAACAAAATCGATGATAGAATTTGCAAAAGGACTTAGCAAGCCTGTAAAAATCAAAAAATATAAAAAAGGACTATGACATTTTGGTGTCATAGTCCTTAAATTTTATTAGTCTAAAGGTTTCATTGTGGGGAAGAGGATTACTTCTCGTATAGTGTCGGAATTTGTGAGGAGCATTACTGCTCTGTCAATGCCGATACCCATACCGCCTGTTGGAGGCATACCGTATTCCATAGCGGTTAAGAAATCTTCGTCAAGCATTTCTGCCTCGTCGTCACCGCGTTCGCGAAGCTCTAACTGTTTCATAAAGCGCTCACGCTGAACGATGGGGTCGTTAAGCTCGGAATAAGCGTTTGCAAGCTCACTGTGGCATATAAATAATTCGAAACGCTCGGTAAGGCGTGGGTCTTCGGGCGAAGCTTTGGTTAAAGGAGAAACTTCAACAGGGTACATTGTAATGAATGTTGGCTGAATGAGTTTTTCTTCTACCCTTTGGTCGAAGCAAGCATATAAAGCATTACCCCAAGTTTTGTCTGCGGTTTCTGCTAATTCTACGCCGATGGCCTCTGCTGCGGCTACTGCTTCGGCATCGTCTGTAATAGCGCCGAAGTCAACACCTGCATATTCTTTAACTGCGTCAACCATAGTAAGTCTGCGCCAGCCTGGTGTAAGGTCGATTTTTTCGCCTTGCCACTCAACCTCATAAGTGCCGTGAATTTCTTTTGCAGCACCAGAGATTATACCCTCGGCAATATCCATCATATCGTGGAAGTCGGCATAAGCCTGATAAAGTTCAACCGTTGTAAATTCGGGGTTGTGCTTAGGGTCCATGCCTTCGTTACGGAAAATTCTGCCAATTTCATAAACACGGTCCATACCGCCTACGATAAGACGCTTTAACGGAAGCTCAGTCGCGATGCGCATATACATAGGGATATTAAGGGTATTATGATGTGTAATAAACGGACGGGCAGCCGCACCGCCTACTATAGTGTTAAGTACAGGGGTTTCAACCTCAATGTAATTCATATCGTCAAGATATTTGCGCATAAACTTTATGAACTGTGAGCGGATAATAAAGTTACGCTTAACATTTTCGTTCATAATAAGGTCAACATATCTCTGACGGAAACGAAGGTCGTTATTAGTAAGTCCGTGGAACTTTTCAGGCAGTGGCAAAAGCGATTTTGAAAGAAGCTTTATCGATTGCGCATGAACCGAAATTTCACCGGTTTGGGTTTTAAAAACAAAGCCTTCAACACCAACAATATCGCCGATATCCCATTTTTTAAAGCCTGCGTAGACATCTTCACCTACATCGTCACGGCGGACATAAAGCTGAATTTTGCCACTTGTATCCGAAAGACCGACGAAGCTTGCTTTACCCATTATGCGACGGGCAACAATTCTGCCTGCGATTTTAACAGTCTTATTTTCGAAATCCTCAAAATTAGCTTTAATATTAGCTGAATCGTTATCAAAATCGAACTTTGTAATAACAAATGGGTCATTACCTGATTCTTTTAAAGCGGCAAGCTTTTCGCGGCGGATTTTCACTATTTCGTTAAAATCCTGTTCAGGAGCCTGATTATTCTTCTTTTGATTATTCTGTTCCATAATGTCACTTCCTAAAGGGTAATCTAATTCTTTCCTATTTCCAAAATTTTAAATCTTAATTCACCTGCGGGAGCATCAACAATAACCTCGTCGCCGATTTTTTTGCCTAAAAGCGCCTTGCCCAAGGGTGATTCATCGGAAATTTTGCCGTTCATAGGATCAGCTTCGGTAGAACCTACAACACGGTATTCGCATTCTTCGTCAAATTCCATATCAAGTGCTTTAACATTTACGCC
This sequence comes from Acutalibacteraceae bacterium, assembly GCA_045539955.1. Lineage (GTDB taxonomy): Bacteria > Bacillota > Clostridia > Oscillospirales > Acutalibacteraceae > UBA737. The sequence continues at coordinate 31,633 of JAZQGI010000015.1, forward strand.
GATAACGACTGTTTTTGAATCGCCTTTAACATTCTCTATTATTTCAACGTTTTTGAGCATAGCTTCAATTTCAGCAATTCTTGCTTCAATCTTTGCCTGTTCGTTTTTAGCTTCGTCGTATTCGCTGTTTTCCGAAAGGTCGCCGTAGCCACGCGCAATTTTAATTTTTTCAGCAATATCTGCTCTTCCTTGAGTCTTAAGAGTTTCTAACTCACTCTTGAGTTTTAGTAATCCGTCTTCGGTAACTTTAATAGTTTTTGCCATTCAAAAAAACCACCTTTTAATATTTTTTACCTGTGACTTGCCTAAATAGTTTTGTAATGAATTTAAATTGTTTGGTCGAAGCTATTTTCCGCCTCGACCAACAATAACCATTACAATAAAATCTATTATATAATTATTTCACCTTAAAGTCAAGGATAACTATTTTTTAACAAAAGTCACTCAAATAAAATAAGCATAAAGGAGGTTTTTATTCGCTATTCGCAAAATCTGTGTTTGCCAATCGTTGTAATAATCGGACGGCTTTGTATCCATTTATTTGTAGCCGTTATTGGATTGTAGTAATAGATGGCTCCGCCTGATGGGTCGAGTCCATTTATTGCATCGCGCGCGGCAGAATAGCAGCTATCTGCTATGGGTTCGTAAAACTGACCGTCATCAAGACAGGAAAAAGCGCCTTTTTGGTATACCACGCCTGAAAGTGTGTCCGGAAAAGATGGGTGCTCAATGCGGTTTAGTACTACAGCCCCTACAGCAACCTGTCCTAAATATGGTTCACCGCGGGACTCTGCAGAGATTATGCGTGCTAAAAGATCGAAATCGGCCGAAGAATAACCGCTGTAATAATCGTTATCGCCATCAGTAATGCCTAATGCTTTGAGGGTGTTTTTGCCTGCTATGCCGTCAACTGTCAGCCCGTAGTCGCTTTGGAATCTTTCTATTGCTTTTTTGGTAATGGTACCGAAAATCCCGTCAATATTGCTGTTAAAATAGCCTTTATCACGCAAAGCAGTCTGAATTTTTTTAACCTCTTCACCGCGTGAACCGATTTTTGAAAGTGCAAATGCGCTTGTTGCACAGACAGATAATATAACAAGAAAACTAAGTGAAAATTTAATAATTTTTTTCATAATATTACCACCTTCGGTTGTATTTTTGCCTTTTTGGTATTTTTTATTACAAACTGTCCTAATATCGCAAAAAGTCACATTCTTTTACACCGTGCTTTGACAAAATATTTCTGTCTTTAAAGTTATAATTTATTGTGACAAAAATTTTTTCGAGGGTGAAACAATGAGAGAAATTGTAAAAGTTTCAAACAGTACCGAGAAGTTAAAACCAAAGGAAATTTTAATTGCTGCGCTTTCACATTTTCTTGTGGGGCTGTGTGGGTTTATTTCAACAAAAGGGGTGGTTATGGACAAGCTTTTGCCTTTCGGATTGTCTTTTGTGGCAGGTGCTTCGCTTACATATACGCCCGCAGGCGCAATTGGTGTGTTTATTGGATATTTTATACCTGCGGTGGGTAACGGAGCTTTTAAATATCTGGCAGCTATGTTCGCTATACTTTCTATAAAATTACTTTTGAGTAATTATAAAAAACTTGTTACAAATGAAGTGTTTTTAAGCTTTATCACCTTGCTATCAAGCTTTTTCACCTCTGCCGCTTCGCTTAAAATTGCAGGCGGAAGTATTATTGATGTTATAAGTGAATCTGTGCTTGCAACAGTGGGGGCATATTTTATATGCCGAAGTTTTAAAATACTTTCAAAGCAGAATGCGGGGCTTTCACCAGATGAATTAGCAAGTGTTTTGATTGTTATAAATATTCTGCTTTTAGGGCTTAACAATACCAATCCTTTCGGCCTATCTTTAGGCAGAATTTTAAGCGTAATGCTTATTTTGGTTTCTTCAAAATACGGCGGTATAATATCGGGTGCTATAAGCGGAATCACTGTGGCATTTACGATGGCATTAAGCGGTGTTTCGGGTAATATTGGTGTGATTTTTGCTGTATCAGGTTTGTTTTGCGGTGTATTTTCTGCACTTGGCAAATATGCACAGGTGTTTATTGCAGTGATTTTAAGCTTTATTGGTTCCGTATCAACCGGTGAAACAGCACTCATTTCAGTGACTGTTGCCGAAACGGTTATAGGGGCAATTCTATTTATAGTTCTTCCGAGAAGCGCAGGGGTGTATCTTGGTAAAATCTTCTCTGCTTATCCGAGAATATCAGTACCTACAGGCTTTAAAAAGTCGATTACTATGCGGCTTCAGTTAGCATCAAACGCACTTAAGGATGTTTCTCAGACGGTAGAGCAGGTTTCAAATGAACTTTCTAAAATTAATTCACCTGATTTTTCCACAGTTATAAATTCTATAGAGCAAGATGCCTGTGCGGGTTGCAAGCTTAGAATACACTGTTGGGAAAAGAAAAGGAATGATACAGTTGAGGCGGTACTGCAGATGACTAAGGCAGTTAAGCAGGGAGAAATTAGTCCTGAAATTGCCGCACCCGAAGAATTCAAGGGTAGATGCTTACGTGTGGGAAGTGTGGGAAACGCGGCTTATAGACGGTATACAGATTATGCCTCTAAAATTTCCGCCGAAAACCGTATTGACGAGGTGCGCTCAGTTGTATCTGACCAATTTGAAGGTATTTCTTCAATGCTTAACGAGTTGGCTTATGATTTTGAGCTTCAGGAAAGATTTGATAATTCTTCTGCGGAAAATGCCGCCGCGGCGCTTAAGAACATCAACATTCACATTGATGAATGCAGCAGCCGTATTGATAGGTACGGCAGAATGACAGTTGAATTAAAGCTCAAAAAAACACCTGAACTTGTTATAAATAAAGCTCAGGTGATGAAGCTGGTGTCCATTGCCTGTGAACGCGATTTTGATATACCGACTGTAAATGAGGTTGGCGGTGAAATATATATCGTTCTTAATGAAAGAGCGGAAATTAAGATAGACTTTGGTGCGAGTCAGTCAAGCGCAAATAATAATGCGCTTTGCGGCGATGCGTATAAGATTTTCACCGACCAAAAAGGACATTTTGTTATGATATTAAGTGACGGAATGGGTACAGGCGGCAGAGCGGCAGTTGACGGTGCGATGGCTTCAGGGCTGATGGCAAGGCTTATAAAAGCAGGGTTTGGCTTTAACTGTTCGCTGAAAATCTTAAATTCTTCAATGCTTTTTAAATCTACCGATGAGTCTTTGGCGACGGTTGATATTGCAAGCATTGATTTGTATACAGGCGTTACCGAACTTTACAAAGCGGGAGCCGCGCCTACTATTGTTCGGCGTTCAGGTAAAACGGGAAAGGCGGAAAGCACCTCGTTGCCGGCGGGTATTCTGCGAGAAATCGGGTTTGATAAAGCTTCTATAAAATGCAAGACAGGGGATATTGTTGTATTGCTTTCTGACGGAGCTGTAAGTGAGGGAACTGATTGGATACGGGCTGAAATAGAGTCCTGGCGGGAAGGCTCTGCACAGGATTTGGCTGATCATCTTTGCCTTTGTGCTAAACGACGCAGGAGTGAAAAACGCCAAGATGATATTACTGTTATGTGCGCGATTTTAGATAAAGCGGTATAAAGAAAACGGTGTTTTGCTTTTTGCAAAACACCGTTAATTTTATGCTGTATATTCGTTGTAAACTTTGCCTGTTTCAAGGTCGAGCCATTGAAATTTGTTATCTTCCAAAATCATATAGCTGTGTGGTGAGTTTTCTTTTGGTATTGACACAGAACCACAGTTTAGGTATGTGAAATCACCCATATCTTCACATTTCGGAATATGCGTGTGCCCGTTTATAAGTATATCGCCTTTCGAAAGCGGTGGGGGAGTTGTGGCGCCGAATTTGTGACCGTGAGTTGCATATAAAAGCCTGTTGCCAATGGGGATTACCGCATAATCGGCAAGAATCGGGAATTCAAGTACCATCTGGTCAACCTCAGTATCACAGTTGCCCCGCACACAAAGAAGCTTATCTTTTAATGGGTTTAACATTTCGATTATTTTTTTCGGGGCATAATTTTCGGGTAAATCGTTTCGCGGACCGTGATAAAGAATGTCGCCCAGTAAAAGCATTTTATCTGCCTTTTGGTTTTCAAAGGCCTTTAAAAGCATTTCACAGTATTTTAAAGAGCCGTGAATATCAGAAGCAATTAAAAATTTCATAATCCTATTCCTTTACTAAAACCTTTATAATTTCGCCGAAAATCATATTGTGATAATCGTTTTCTTTATACCATTTAAGCGGTTCCTTATCAGTAAAACATTTTTCTTCCATTGCCTGTACATACTGTTTTTTACAGATAAGAACCAGTCTTGCCTCTTCAAAATACACCGTATCATCGCTGAAAATGGGTGTAAGGCCTGCAAGGTCAGTTTTGTTGACATCTCTTCCCGACATACTTCCGCAAACCTTGTGAATATCTTTTTTGTCACCGTAAAAACTAAGGGCATAGTAATTGCTGTTTTGAACAAATTCCATTGTATATCTTTGCGGACGGATCACTGCCATGGCGCAGTCTTTACCCCACATTTCGCCCATAAAGCCCCAGGAAGCCGTCATCATATTATATTTTTCTTTGCTGCCTGCGGATATGAGCATCCATTCGTCTGCGATCAGTTTTATAAGATTGCCGTCAATTTCTTTCGGGCTTATTTCTTTAAACATAATTTCCACTCTCCAATAATGGTATTATACTATAAAATATGCTGTTTTGCAATCATTTATATTTGACTTATAGATAAAAATATGCTATTTTTAAATTAGCAATTTTTAGGAGGATTTTTATGAAAAAAAGTATTCCCTTTATGCTTTGTAAGTGGCTTATAACTCTTGTGGTTTTAGGTGGGTATTATTGGTTAATATTACCGCCGATAAATCTTCAAAGCCGTGAATTTTGGAGCTTTGTGAGTTTTGGCGTAATTGCAATAGTTGTTATTAATGCTTTTTCTCAGATTGTGGCTGTCATAAAGGAAAATCGCAATCCGGTGAAGGTTGCAGGGATTCCTAAAATCAGCCTTAAAGGTCTTGGGAAACCAATAAAGTTTGCTTTGATTATTGTTCTTTCTATAATCGTTTTAAGCGGCTTAGCTTCGGTTATCGGTGCACAGGTTTTCAACGCAAAGGGATATAGAGACCTTATAAGTATTCAAGAAGGGGATTTTACAGCCGATGTTGCGGAAATCAGTCAGGAGCAAATTCCTGTAGTTGACCGTGATACCGCTTCGCGACTTGGTCAGCGAAAGCTTGGAGAAATGGCAGATTTGGTGTCACAGTTTGAAATTGAAGATATCTATACCCAAATCAACTTCAAGGGCAGACCTGTTAGAGTTACTCCTCTTATGTACGGTGATGTTATTAAGTGGCTTAATAATCAGTCTGAGGGGATACCTGCATATGTTACGGTTGATATGACTACACAGGAAACACAACTTGTAAGACTTAAAGAGGGCATTAAATATTCTGACAGTGAGTATTTTTTAAGAGATCTTAACCGTGCGCTCAGGTTTAGATATCCCACCAAGATTTTTGATAATATTTCGTTTGAAATTGACGATAACGGAACACCTTATTGGGTGGCTTCCACCATTGATTTTAAAATCGGTTTCTGGAGCGGAAGCGACATTGACGGTGCGGTTCTTATGAATGCTCAGACAGGCGAAAGCACTTATTATAAGCTCAGTGAGGTTCCTACTTGGGTTGATCAGGTTTTTGATTCATATATGGTGGTTGAACAGCTCACCTATAATGGAAAATACCGCTCAGGCTTTTGGAACTCCATATTCGGACAGCGCGGAGTTTTACAGCCTACAGACGGATATAATTATTTAGCGCTCAAAGACGATGTATTCCTTTATACAGGTATGACATCTGTCACAAGCGACGAATCAAACGTTGGCTTTGTGCTTGTGAATTTGCGTACAAAAGCAACTAAATTTTACACAATACCCGGTGCGGAAGAATATTCTGCGATGAGCTCTGCCGAAGGTCAGGTACAGCATCTAAACTATAATGCAACTTTCCCGTTACTCCTTAATGTTTCTGACAGACCGACTTATTTTATGTCCTTAAAGGATGGCGCGGGACTTGTTAAAATGTACGCTTTTGTTGATGTTAATCAGTACCAGATAGTAGGTACGGGTAACTCGGTTGAAAGCGCAAGAGCGGACTATATTTCAAAATTAAAAACCGAAAATGTAAGCGATGTTCCCGAAACGCAAGCAAATGAAATTACGGGTGTTATTGAAAATATAAATTCCGCCGTTGTTGACGGAAATACAGTTTATTATATTAAGCTTGCAGAAGACCAGAATGTATATACTGCGTTAATTACAAAATCTGATTTATTACCCTTTGCAAGTCAAGGACAGAGTGTGAAAATCACTGTTAGCGGTAAGGTTGTAAACACAATTGAATTTCAATAAGTAAAAAACTCTCGCAGAGATGCGAGAGTTTTTTTATAATTTAAAATCTTCTGCCGAATAATTATCAGCAATTTTTAGCTTTTGGGGTATTCTTTTAAGTGGGTCGTATTTATAACTGCGGCAATAATCACGCGTTTGTATAACACCGCGTTTTTTACAAAGTGTTTCGTTTGTAAACTCTAAAACTTTACCGTGAACACAATAAGCACAGGATTTTGGTAAATCTTTATTAAACCCGATTTTACTCATTTTTACACATCCTTTTTATGTATTATACTATATCTTCAAGTATATTGCCAGCAAAATTTTTACCTGTTATTGAAATTATAAATATAATTCCCATAATTACAAGTGAAATTCCTACTGCGGCAGTGCTTTGAAAAGCAGAAAAACTTAAGGCGCTGTTATTTGAAAGTGACGGCAGAGAAATTTTAAAAACTTTTATTAAAATAAAAGTTAAAGCACAGCTTGTCACAGCCTGAAAAATTCGGCATAAAGCGAATTTAAGATAGCTAATTTTAATATTTTTTGAAAGTGAAAATACCTGACACCAGATACAAATTCCGCCAAATCCTAAAAGTAATGAAATAGTGTAAATATTATTAGTCTGATTTATACCGTTTGTGACCTCTAAAATCATTCCTAAATACTTTAGAAAGGGCATATTTTGTGAAAAAGTGGTGATATAAGCGCTAAAAACTGAGAAAAGAATTACAAAACCTGAAATATTTATAAGCGTGGCAGCACTGTCACTTGCAGAAGAAACAAAATTATCTATTATATTCATAGTTCTTTGGCTTTTATTGATTTTCTGAGGAGCTATTTTTTTTATTGAGAAAAGAGCCAGAAAAATTGATGGGAAAATATGAGCGATGAACAAAATAATCCCTATTTTCTGGGAGTGAAAAATGCCGTCACCCACCGCTAAAATTATAAATGCCGGCCCTGCATTTACACAATAATAGAGCATAATTTCTGCTGTTTTGCGGTCTATATCTGCGTTGTTTAACATTTTGGCGCCTAAAGGGTATCCGCCAATTAATGAAAGCAGGAATATGCATAAGGTTTTCGGTATTTTCAAAAATTCCAATACACCTGATTTTAAAATAAACAGAACACAAAACGTAAAGGGGAAAAGAGACGGAATAATCACTCTTCCGCATAAAATAAGCCCTGAAACTGCATTTTCGGCACAAATTTTCGGGTTTTTCAGTATCAGATATCCTAAAAACAAAATGGTTATAACACTGATTGTAGAAATAAGTTTTTTCATAGCCTCACCTATGAATTATTTTATTTGTAATTACATACTCATATTACAAGGGAGTGGGACTCGGTGGCTAAAAAACTTAAGATTGAGAAATCTAATAAAAAAGAAAAATGGAATATTTTCGGTTCGGCGGACGGTCTTTCCAAAACACTGCTCACAGGACCTCGTATTGAACTTTTCTCTAATAATCAGATGGTTCTTGAAGGGTGTGCAGGTATATACGAATACAACGATAATTACCTTAAATTAAGACTTTTGCACGGCGCATTAGTGATCGTGGGAGAGGATTTTGATATTGTATCCTTTGAAGAAAAAACAATTACTGTGCGGGGCAAGTTTTCTTCCTTAGAATTTTGTGTATAGAGGGATTAAATGTTATTTTTATATAGGTTTTTTTGCGGGTTTTTAAAGGTTGAATTTTACGGTATTTATCCTGAAAAAGTTCTTAATTTGTGCGCTAAAAATGGGATAAATATGTGGTCGGCAAAGTATAAAAAACAAAAAATCCGTTGCAAAATAATTGCAGGTGATTTTTTACGGCTTCGTAAAATCTTGAGAAAAAGCGGTATCAGGGTAAATATACTTGAAAAAAGAGGTTTTCCGTTTTTTATTAAAAAATATAATAAGCGCTTCGGAATTTTAGTTGGGCTTATTGTATTTTTCTCATTTTTGCAGATAATGTCAGGCTATATATGGATAATTGATGTTGTAGGAAACGAGGCTGTAAATGATAGTGAAATTATTTCCGCTTGCGAAGAAATAGGCATAAAGCAAGGAACCCGAAAAAGCAAAATAAGTCCTAAGGCTGACGCACAGGAGCTGTTGCTTAAAAATGATAAATTGGCTTGGGGAAGTCTTAATATAGAGGGCTGCAGACTGACTGTGAACGTCACAGAAATCACTGAAAAAGCTGTTAATTCCGCTACTGCTACAAATCTTGTAGCGACACAGGACGGGGTAATAAAGCATATTGACGTAAAATCCGGCAACTGCATTGTTAAGGTGGGAGATATTGTTAGAAAAGGTGATGTTTTGGTTTCGGGAATAATTGAAAACCTTAGCGGTACTCGTTTTGTGCAGTCGAGAGGAGAAATTATAGCTGAGACTGAAACTGAAATAACGCTTGAAGAACGCTTTGTGAAGAAAGAAGCTTTGCCAAACGGAAAGGTAAAAACAAAAAGGGTGATTGAGTTTTTTACACTTAAAATTCCTTTGTATTTAGGGGCAGAAAAAGGTTTATATGAAACTGAAAATTCGGTTTGGCAGTTTAAACTTTTCGGACAAAATTTACCGATAAAAATATATACTAAAAAATTTAATTTTAAAACTGAACATACGGTAAAAATTTCACCGCAAACGGCACAGGAAAAGCTTGAAGAAAGGCTTAAGACGGAATACAAAGGTTCTGTCAAAACACAAGAGTTAACGCAGACGGAAGACTATGCGCAGCTGTCGGCTGTAATAGTTGACAGAAAGAATATAGCTAAAAGCGAAAATTTGATATTCAGTATTGGAAATTAGTGAAAATTATGGTATAATATAAAATATAGATTTATAATAGCGGAGAGAAATATGTTTGAAAAAACAGTAGATACCGAAAGAATTGAACAGCTTGTAAATTTGTTCGGGAATTTTGATGAAAATATTAAAGAAATAGAAAAAAAGTATTCGGTGAGCATAACCTCTTACGGAAGCGGTATAAAAGTAAAAGGTGAGCCTGATGATGTGATGGGTGCAGTCAGGACGATTGAATGCTTACTCACTATGATAAACAAGGGCGAGCAGATAACCAAACAAAATGTAGATTACGCAAGCAGTCTTGTAGAAGACGGTGAAGACGGCAAAATTGACAGCTTATTATCAGCCGATTGCGTTTGTATTACAGCAAAAGGTAAACCTATAAAAGCTAAAACTTTAGGTCAGAGAAAATATATTGAAGCTATAAAGAATAACACTATAACTATTGGGGTTGGACCTGCAGGTACAGGTAAAACTTATTTGGCTGTGGCACAGGCGGTTTCAGCTTTCAGAGCCAAGCAGGTTGACCGTATAATTTTAACCCGTCCCGCAGTTGAAGCGGGAGAGCGTCTTGGCTTCTTGCCAGGTGATCTGCAACAGAAAATTGACCCTTATCTTCGCCCGCTTTATGATGCGCTTTTTGATATGCTTGGTGCTGAAAATTTTGCGCGCTGTGTTGAACGCGGAGATATTGAGGTTGCGCCTTTAGCTTATATGAGAGGACGAACACTTGACGACAGCTTTATTATTCTTGATGAAGCACAGAATACTACAAGTGAGCAAATGAAGATGTTTTTAACCCGCTTAGGATTTAATTCAAAAGCGGTTGTAACGGGAGATATAACTCAGATAGATTTGCCCGACGGTAAAAAATCCGGTCTTAAAGATGCTGTGAAGATACTTAAAGGCATTGAAGATATTGCTATTTGCAAATTGTCGGAAAGAGATGTTGTGCGACATAGATTAGTACAGGAAATTATAAAGGCTTACGAAAGAAACGGAGAGAAAAATGAGCGTAAAGGTTAATATAACTGTAAAACAAAAGAAAGTAAAATTGCCTATTGGAGCAAGACTTTTGATAAGAAAGGCTTGCAATGCAACTTTGAATTATGAAAATTTTGAGGGTAATTCGGAAGTTGATGTTACAATAGTTGATGATGATATGATAAAGGAAATGAACCGAGAGTTTAGAAATATAGATTCTTCAACCGATGTTTTATCATTTCCTCTTGGTGAAAACGGCGTTTATGATAAAAACCCTGCTACAGATGCATTTATGCTCGGAGATATTGTGATATCCTTTGAACATGCCAAAAGACAGGCGGAGTTGTATGGGCATTCTCTTGAAAGAGAAATAGCTTTTCTGACAGTGCATTCAATGCTTCATTTGTTAGGCTATGACCATGTAAACGGCGGGCTTGAGCAGACTATTATGCGTGAAAAGGAAGAGGCTATACTCGATTTATTGGGTTTAGCTATTAACAAGGTGTAATTTATGAAACAAACTTCTGCTTTTATAACAATTATAGGGCGTCCGAACGTGGGCAAATCTTCGCTTATGAATAAGATTTTAGGGCAAAAGGTTGCTATTGTATCGGACAAGCCCCAGACAACACGCACCAAGATTATGGGTATAAAAACCGAAAACGAAAATCAGTTGGTATTTATTGATACACCTGGTTTTCACCGCGCGAGAAATGAACTTGATAAGAATATGAATAAAGCCGTGAGTGACGGTATGAGTGATGTTGACGCAGCGGTTTTAGTGGTTGAAGCAAACCCGAAATTTAAGTTTGATTCTGATAATTTACCCCCTGCCGAAGTAGAACTTATAAATGAACTTAAAAGGCGCAAATTAAAGGCTTTGCTTGTTATTAATAAGATTGATTTGCTTGAAAAAAAGGACGAGCTTTTAACTCTTATAACGGCCTATTCAAAGGCTTTTCAGTTTGAAACCGTAATACCGCTTTCAGCTAAAACGGGCGACGGGGTGGAGATACTTTTATCTGAACTTAAAAAGTTTTCAAAGCCTTCGGTTCATTATTTTCCTGATGATGATATAACTGACCAGCCCGAAAAGGTAATGGTAGCTGAAATGATACGCGAAAAATTACTTCGTACACTTGATAAGGAAGTGCCGCATGGAATTGCGGTTGATTTAGAGCGCTTTTTCGAGCGTGACACCGCACAGGGCGAACCGATTGTTGAGGTTGAGGCTACAATTATTTGTGAAAAGGACTCTCATAAGGGCATCATTATCGGTAAAAACGGTGCAATGCTCAAACGAATAGGCATAATGGCAAGAAAAGAAATTGAGGCATTTTTCGGTATTAAGGCTACTGTAAAATTATGGGTGAAGGTTAAGGAAGATTGGCGTAACAGACAGGGTCTTATACATACCTTCGGTTTGGACTAATATTTACCTTTAATATTCTTTGAAATTCATCTGAAAATAATTTCAGGTGATAATATGGAAAAAGAAAATTTGTGGACACGCTTTGAAAAAAGCGGAAAAGTTACTGATTATTTATATTTTTTAAATTCCCGAAAAGGCGGTGAAGAAAGTGGCAGAGCAGGACAACCGTTTTACAACCGAAGCCTTGGTAATAAAGGAAATGAAAATAGGGGAGAGTGACCGTTTAGTCACTCTCTTCAGTCGTGAATACGGCATTATAAAGGCCTTTGCAAGCGGCGCTGTAAATATAAAATCTAAAAAGGCGAGCGCCACCTCACTTCTTACATACGCAAGCTTTACTATCAAAAATAAAAACGGAAGTCTCAGAATTTACGAGGCAACACCGATAAGCGTTTTTTTCGGTGCAGGAAGTGATATTGAGGTATTATCGCTTTCGCAGTATTTTTGCGAATTAGCAAATGAATTTGCAATAAGCGGTACTTCAAATGAAGAGTTTTTGCGGCTTATACTCAATTCGCTTCATTTTTTAACAAAAGAAAAAAGATTCCCGCCGCTTATTAAGGCTATTACTGAACTTCGAGTAGCGGCGATTTCAGGTTACGCGCCAGACCTTGTAGCGTGTGACGGGTGCGGTAAATTTGAGGATAATGTTATATTTTTCAACATAAACGGCGGAAATCTTCGCTGTAAGGATTGTCCGAAAGACTCTGGTTATAAACCTATTGACCGCACTATTCTAAGCGCGATGAGACATATTGTTTATTCACAGTTTAAAAATCTCTATTCTTTTGAAATTCCTGAAGAAAAGGCGAAACTACTGTCTGAAATTACAGGTGAATACATAACAGTGCAGACCGATCATAAATTCACTACATTAGATTTTTACAACAGTATTAAGGAGTAACAATGACGGGTATAAGTAAGAGTTTAAAAACCTTAGAGCTTGATAAAATTTTAGAATTATTAGCTAATGAAACCGCACTTGAGGACGCTTCACACGAGGCACTGAAAATTGTGCCTGAAACCGATTTTGAAAAGGTTAAAATGTTGCTTAAAGAAACGCAGGATGCATATATTTTTATGGCGAAATATTCTGCGCCTACATTTGCGGGAGCTCGCAATGTTGCAAACAGCCTTCGCCGTGCGCAGTCATCGGCGGTGCTTTCAATTCGTGAGCTTATTGATATAGCAGATACGTTGAGGGTTATAAGAACAGTAAGCGAGTGGCGGTCAAACTGTCTTAGTATGGAAAATACTTCACTTGAAGATTATTTTTTATCGCTTATTCCAAACAAATATCTTGAAGATAAAATCAATTTTGCGATAAAGAATGAGGAAGAGCTTAACGACAATGCTTCACCTGAGCTTTACGATATAAGGCGAAAAATCAGCGGTAAAACGGCAAAACTGCGTGAAAATCTCGAAAAAATCATAAAAGGACCGAGTGCGAAATATCTGCAAGAGGCAATAATAACCCAGCGTGACGGTAGATTTGTTGTGCCTCTTAAAGCTGAGCATAAGGGCCAGATTAGTGGTATTCTGCACGACACCTCGTCTACAGGCTCAACCCTTTTCATAGAACCTATGACGGTGGTTGAAACCAATAATGAAATACGGGTTTTGCGCCTTCGCGAGAGGGAGGAAATTGAGCGTATTTTAGCTGAACTCTCGGCAGAGGCAGGTAATTTTTGCGACGGAATTATTTCTTCGTTTAATGCGCTTGTTAAAATCAATCTCGTGTTTGCCAAAGCAAAACTTGCTTATAAAATGAATGCATCTGTGCCTGAAATTAACACTTCGGGTGTTACTTACCTTAAACGCGCAAGACATCCGCTTATAAATCACAAAAGGGTAGTGCCAATAACGGTTGAACTTGGCAAGGATTACAGCACCTTGGTTATTACGGGACCTAATACGGGCGGTAAGACAGTAACTCTAAAAACAGTGGGACTTTTAACCCTTATGACAATGTGCGGACTTATGATTCCTGCTGATGATGGCAGCCGTATTGCAATTTACGGTAAGGTTTTTGCTGATATTGGCGATGAGCAGAGCATTGAACAGTCGCTTTCTACCTTTTCTTCGCACATGGTTAATATTATTTCTATTTTAAAATCGGCAGATGACAATTCTTTGGTGCTTTTTGATGAATTGTGCGCAGGCACTGATCCAATAGAGGGCGCTGCTTTAGCAAAAGCTATTTTGATGAGGCTTCGTGCTCTTGGCAGTAAGGTTGTTGCAACCACCCATTACCCTGAGCTTAAATCTTATGCGATTGACACTGAGGGTGTGGAAAATGCGTCCTGTGAATTTGATGTGGAAACTCTTAAACCTACATACCGTCTTATAACAGGTATGCCGGGACGTTCAAATGCGTTTGCAATTTCGGGAAAACTTGGTCTTGACGGTTTGGTCATAGAAACAGCAAAGGCGCAGGTAAAAGAAGAGGATTTGCGGTTTGAGAGGGTTGTAGCCTCTTTGGAAAAAGCCCGTAAAGAAGCTGAAAATGAACGTGAAATTGCAAGAAAACTCCGCATAGAAATGGCAGAAAGTAAACGTAAAAGTGATTTGCGTGAGAGCGAGCTTGCGGCAAAAAGCGAAAAACTAATGGAACAAACGCGCGAAAAGGCTAATACAATAATTGAAAATGCACGATATAAAGCTTCGCTTTTATTAAACGAGCTTGAAGAAATGAAAAAGAAAATGAGTGCTGAAAATTCTGCAAAGCTGGCAGAAAAGGCTCGTGGCGTGTACAAATCGTCTTTAAGGGAAATGGAAGACGAAGCCAACCCTGTTATGAGCCGAAAGGCATTGGGTGAAGCGGTAACAACGCTCGAAAAAGGCGATATTGTGCTTATTGCCGATATAAATCGTGATGCTACTGTTATTGACATAAAACCCGATAAAAAGCAGGCTTATGTTATGTCTGGTTCAATAAAAATGTGGGCTGATTTTGAGAATTTACGCTTAAAATCAAAATTTTCACCAACAACCGAGGTTAAGAAAACACGTAATGTTACAGGTCTTACTTCGCGAAAAGACCGTGTAACTTCGGGCGAAATTGACCTTCGCGGTCAGGCTTCTGACGAAGCGATTATGGAATTGGATAATTATATTGATAATGCAATTTTGTCAGGGCTTGAAACGATACGTATTATTCACGGCAAGGGTACAGGTGTTTTACGTAAAAATATTCAAGCGCACCTTCGCCATCACAAAAATATTGAATTCTTCCGCTTAGGCACTTTTGGAGAAGGGGAAAACGGAGTTACTATTGCAACCCTTAAAAAGTAGTTTATAAAGAATGAAAAAATGACACTTCCAGGGAAGTGTCATTTTTTACCTTTATGTTGTTTTCTGTATTCGATAGGAGTTATTCCAGTTGTTTGTTTGAACATTTTAAAAAATGTTGTGTAATTTTTATATCCAACAAGACCTGAAATCTGGGCGACAGGCAGCAGTGTATCGGTTAAAAGCAGTTTTGCATGGGTTATACGAATATTTATTATATAGTCCTCCACTCCCATACCCATTTCTTTTTTAAAGATGCGGTACAGGTGAGAACGGTTGATATTAAGTTTATTTGCAATATCAGCGATTTTTATTTGTTTTAAATAATTTGATTGAATGTACTTTTTAATTTCGGTAACATATTTCTGTTCACTTTGTTCTTTTTGAAGTTCGGGAATTGATTTGTAGATATCAAAGTAAGAAATGAACTTAAACAAATATTCAAAAGTAACGAGCTCGCTGTGGGAGTTATTATTAAGAAAATCAGTAGCATTAAGTATATCTTCGGGCAAGTGATTTTCTTTAAGAGAAACTGTAACAGCGCCGTTTTTAAAAACGGTTCGCTTTAAAATCTCGTGTGCAAGTGAGCCGTTAAAGGTGAAAAAGTAAAGTTCCCAAGGGTTTTGGACATCGGAAGTCTGGATTGCTAATTCATTAGGGCGTATTAAAAATGCATCATTTTCAGATAGTGAATACTTTTTTCCTTGGGTTTCAAGAGTTCCTTTACCTGATTTTATGTAGTATATCGCATACAAATTATTAAATTGCGGATAGGAAAAACCCGGGGAACTTAAATCTCTACCAAATTGTAGCAGATTTAAAAAATCATTTTGACTAAAAGAAACCGTATGGCTGTAAAAGCTTGGTAATTTCGAACTTTTCATTAAAACACCTCGTCTAGAAGTTAATTATAGAATAACATAATCATGTCGGTTTTTCAAGAGTTTTAAACTACCGCCTACCTTATTATATAATATATAATATAGTTATTTGTTAAATGTACACAACTAAAACACCCAGAATAAAAAATGTATTTTTTATGTTTTAGGCATCTCAAATATAAAAAACAGTGTTATTTTTGCTTTTTCACCCTCATAAATGCCAAAAAATGTAAAATAACTTTTGTTAATATGCTAAATAATGAATAATTATTACTACCAAGTTTGAAACAATTTCAACATTTTATATAAAATCGCAACAAAATTAAATAAATTTGCAACAATTTGCTATTGAATTATTTTGTCGAATGGTTTATAATGTTATAGTAAATAATAATGTAATATTCTATCCTGAGGGAATATTGCCTTATACGATTAAATAGGCGGTGTTAATGTGCGGTCAAACCCTAAAAACAAAATAATGACTGTAAAACTGAATAACAAACTTATTGTTTGTGATTTCACCGAAAATTTTAAAACAGGAGGTGTTGCGCTGTGAATTTTAAGAACATTGATTATAAGAAAAGCAATGTATTAATAAAGAAGCATGCGCCAGGTGTAGTTGCCAATATATTTAGGTATGTATTTTTTCTCTCTTTGAGTTATGTTTTAATATATCCCTTTATATATATGTTGGTAAACTCTTTTATGGGTATTGCTGACTCTTATGATGTCACGGTAAAGTGGGTTCCAAAAGAACCGACCTTTGAAAACCTTGCGAACGCCTGGACGGTATTTGATATCGGCAACACACTTCCGAGAACCTTAATATATGAAATCGTAACAGCACTCATACAATTTATAACTTGTGCTGTTGCAGCTTACGGCTTAGCAAGATTTAAGCTTAAGGGTCAGGGAATTTTAAGCGGACTGATGATACTTAACATACTTGTCCCTTCAATGATGATAATTATTCCTTCATTCGTACAGTTCAGTAATTTTGACCCGTTTGGCATATCAAGCCTGATTGATATGATTTTCGGTTGCGGAAAGCCTAACCTGATTGGCACACCACTTGTTTTTTATCTTCCGGGTCTTATGGGTGTTGGCTTAAAAGGTGGTTTGTTTATTTACATATATTCACAGTTCTTCAAAGGACTTCCAAAGGAACTTGAAGAGGCTGCTTGGATAGACGGCGCAGGACCGTGGAAAACCTTCCTGACAATCGTTCTTCCGTCTTCGGGGTCAGCGATGATAACGGTATTGCTTTTCTCAATAATTTGGCATTGGAACGATTTATTCCTCGCAGAAATGTATATGAATGAGCAGACCTTCTCGGCTGCGTTAAGCGCATTCAACCAGACAACTGTTGTTAATATGCTTAATGTTGACGGTGATATGGCTTCACTCATTGAAGTTCCGATACTTTTATCGGGTTGCTTACTATTTATATTACCTATTATGATTTTCTACTTACTTATTCAAAGAAAATTTGTTGCAAGTATTGCAACCAGCGGTATAGTAGGTTAATTTTTGAAACCCCCGCTAAGCGCGGTTTTAAATATAATAACGAAAGGAAGAAAATTATGAAACAAACTATTAAATCAATTCTTGCAATTGCAATGATCCTTTGTATGCTCTTTACAGTTGTAGGCTGTGGCGAAAAAGAGAAAGTTAATTCAGATCAGCAGGTTGCTGCCGGTGATGATTTCTTTACAGATGAAGCTACTCAAACTGAAAAAGACACTCCTTCTGACAGCACAACACCTAACGATAATACAGCTTCCAATAACGGCGATACAACTACCGTTCCGCAGGAAAACACTATCGGCGGTAAATCTTGGAAGGATGTTTTAGCTTCTATGCCCAAGAAACTTCGCGGTTCAAGCCTTGTTATGTATAACTGGAACACCGCTTCCGAATATACAGGCGCACCTGAAGTTATTGAAAAGTTCACAAAAGAAACAGGTATCAAGGTTACATGGCAAAATGTAACATCTGATAACTATTTCACAAAGCTTACAGCACTTGTGGCATCTGGTAAAAATATTCCTGACGTTGTAAGATTACGTGCTGATGAATATACTATGTTGCAGAACTTACAACCTCTTTCTAAAACAGGCTATGATTTTTCTGATCAAGCTTGGGATCAGGGATTAATGGGCTTGTACACCTATGGTAACAACACTTATGCTACATCATTGCAGAACACACATATCGGTTGTGTAAATATGCTTTTCTACAACAGCTCACTTATTAAAAAGTATGACCTTGAAGATCCTTATCAGTTATGGAAAGCTGGTAAATGGAACTGGGATAAATACATTGAAATGTGTAGAGAATTTAAAGAAGTTGCAGGCGACGGCGCTGTAGCATCTAACGGTGAAGGTCACTTTAAAGTTTATGGTAGTTGCTATGGCTTACAGGGCGCTATTGCTTATAATGGCCAGAGCTTCTACAATGCTATGAAGGATGCAAACTTCTTGGAAGTTCACCAGAAACTCGGTGATTTATACAATAAAGAAAAGCTCTTTGAATTCGGCGGTCAAACCAAATTCAACGACGGCACATCACTCTTCTCAATTGGTTCAGCTATCCACTTAAGAAGAAAGAATTCTTACTTCGGTAACCTTAAGAGTGCTAATACCTTGATGGCAGTTCCGCTTCCGGAAATAACCGGACAGGGCACATATTATCAAGGCCTTGGCGAAGCAGAAGCTTACGGTGTTGCTAAGGGTGCTTCTAATCCTGAAGCTGTTCCTTACTTCTTGCGTTACTTCCTTGACGGTTCTAACTATCAGCTTTCTAATTACTTTGGTAATGAGCAGAACCTCGAGGTTTATAACTGGTGTATGAACCAGAAAAATAAGGTTATGAGTTACGGTTATCCGTCAGGTATGGGTGCTGCTGATGCTGAAGGTTCTATCGAAGCTCAGACAGGCGCGCAAATGAAATCTTATATTGATGCTAATTACGGTGTGACCGATAAGGCAGTTAAAGAATACAACGATATACTTGCAAGCCTTAAATAATCCTAAAGGAGAGCAAAAATGAAAAAGATTAAGCTTTCTGAAATTTTAAGCGGTGCAAGTGTAAGACGCGCGGTTGCTTTAATGATGGCTTTAATGTTACTTACATTTGCAGGCTGTAAATCCGATCCTGCAACCTCGTCCGAAGGCGGCTCTTCCGAGCCGTCTAAGGTTGAGTCTGATAACCCTTCAAGTGATGCTTCGGCGAGTTCTTCAGTTCCAGCAAGCACTTCAAGCTATATTAACCCCCTAAAAGGTGATATAACTGTTGATGCTGATATAAAATCTGCAAATATCAGAACAGATGCGGAAGAAATAACTCCTACTGTTGACATCGCAAGCTCCAACTATAATTTTGCGGGTTATGCACAAAAAGAAAGAAACGCTTTGCGTGATGAAATTCTTAATACCAAGAATACTCTTGAGTATTACAAACCCGCAAAGGACGCTAAAATTTATTATGTATCTCCCGGTGGTAACAATGCAAATGATGGTCTTTCGCCTGAAACGGCTATAAAGACTGTTGATGCGGTTGCTGGATTTGACCTTAATAAAGGTGATTTCGTATTATTTGAAAGAAATTCTATATTCCGTTTGAATGATGATTTTAATCTTAAAACAGGTATTAGATACGGTTCTTACGGCGAAGGTAGAAAACCTATGATTATAGGTTCTGCTAAGAACTTTGCAACAGAAGCATGGCAGCCTTCTAAGAAGAAGAATGTTTGGCAAATCAACTATATGTATTCTTACCCCTGCGGTGCTTTCTTTAATGAAGGCGATGAGTGTGGTTATTTGAAGACCTCCTTGCGTTTCTTGGAGAAGAATACTGACTTTTACTTAGATGAAACAACCGCAACCCTTTATCTTTACTGTGATAAAGGTAACCCAGCTAATGTTTGGAAATCTATTGAAATTTCGCAAGGCGTTGGTTTAATTCTTTCGACAGGTGTTAATGATGTTATTGTTGATAATTTATGCTTGAGATATATGGGAGATGGCGGTGTTAACGGTCATTACAATAATAACAACTGGACTGTAACGAACTGTGAAATCGGTTATACCGGCGGTGTGGATAATGGCACTGTTCGTTTTGGTAACGGTATCGGCACTTGGGTTGGCGGCGAATACCTCTATTGGAATCACAACTGGGTTTATCAGACCTTTGACTCAGGTATGTCACCTCAGGGTAATGTAGGTAAAAAATTATATGATTACCATGACATTTCAATGTCTAATAACTTATTTGAATATAATAATGCCGATATTGAAATTTGGGAACAGATACCAGATACATTACCAAAAGATTATGCCGGTCCTTCAAAAATGTATAATTATTATATGGATAATAATATTCATCGCTTTACATCTCTTGGCTGGGGTACCCGTGCAGATGACGGCGGTCTTCGCGGTATTGACGGCGTAATTTACGGACACTCTGAGCTTATGGACGGCGGTCAATTTGGCGGCCATTTCAGTTGGAATAATAATATAATTGATTGCCCAGGTTGGAAGATTTTGAGCTTTAATAAGTTTGCTAAAGCAGACTTTGATGCTTGGGAGAGAAATGGTAATACCTATTATATTGACCACAGTATGAGAAGAAACGCTCAAATGTATATTTTAGGATTCAAAGACATAGGTGAAAGTTTAGAATTAAATGCTTCGAATAAAGAAAAAACAATTGAAGCAATTAAATCAATTGATACTAACGCAACAGTTAATTGGTACGAATAATTAGATTTATTCATTAAAACAAAATTTAGGGAGAAAGTGCAACTGCATTTTCTCCCATACCCCTGATTTTAAAAATTATTTTTAACTTTATTTTAATTAAGGATATGATGATTTTGAAAAGAAAAGCAATACGTAGTTTAATAGCGACATTAGTAGCGATAAGTTGTATTACTTCAAGCCTTTTTATAGCGAGCGCAGAAACTGCAGTCGCTTCAGAAGGTGATGCTGACATTGCTATAGAAACTTCAAAAGATATAAACTCATATTCGTCATACTTATCAAAATATTCAAAATCTGAATATTCTTCAAAAGACGTAATTTATGATTTAGGCGGCACGGTTTTGGAAGCAGAACCGATCGAATTTAATATTAACATTGAAAATGACGGCTTATATGCTATCGGTATGTCATACAAGTCTTTGGACAGTGCTATGGACGATATTGCTATAGGTCTTAAAATAGATGGTGAATTCTTATTCTCTAATATGGAAGATTTGAATTTCCCGCGTATGTGGTGTGATAAAGATGGCATTAATGCCGATGCTTTAGGTAACGAATATGTTCCCGAACAAGTTTTGTACAGTGATTATTATTACTATGAAGCATATGACGATGCTTTAGAAGCTACTGAAAAATTCTTGGTAAATCTTACTGCAGGTGAGCATACTGTAACTATTATGCCTAAAAAAGGCAAGTGCGCTATACAATATTTTAAGTTCGCAGCTACTGCTCAGACTGAAAAATATCAAGCTCCCAAAGATGATAGCCAGTATTATAAAGGTGACGCTATAATCATTGAGGGTGAGGATGCTATTATAAAATCCAGTTATTTCCTTGTTGGAAATGCAGAACAAGGCTCTTTGGAAGTTACACCAAATAGTATTGAAAAGCGACTTATTAACTATATAGGTAATAACTGGGCACAGGTTGGTGACACAATTGTTTGGGAAACACCTGAACTTAAAGCAGGTTATTATCAGTTAGGTTTCTCTTTCCGCCAGAACGCAGTTATTGGTGCAAAGAGTTACCGCACCTTGAAAATTGATGGTAAATCACCTTTCTTAGAAGCAGAAAATATCGGTTTCAAATACGGTGATAACTGGCAAAAGGGCATTTTCGCTGATGATAATGAAAAACCTTACCTTATTTATCTTTCTGAAGGCAAACATGAAATTGCCATGACAGTAACAGCTTCGGATATGTCTGTTGTTCGTACAAAGCTTACACAAGCTGTTGCAGAAATGGGCGACCTTTATGTTGATATCACAAAAATCACAGGCGAAACAGTTGATATTTACCGTGATTATGATTTGTTTAGACAAATTGGTGATATGCTTCCTCGTTTGGAAAACATTAAGTCACTTTTGGAAGAGTCGGCAAATACATTGCTTGAAGTAACAGGCGAAACCACCGGTTCTAACTATTCGGTTATTATGAATATGCTTCAGACTGTAAACCTTATGCTCGATAATAAGTATGAAGCACATAGATATAAAGGTACATATTATACAAACTATTGCTCAGTTTCTTCTGTTCTTATGGATCTACGTTCAATGCCTTTGCAGATTGATAGATTTGTGCTTTCCGCGCCTGAAACCGAAGCATTCCAAAAAAATTCTTTCTTTAAGAAATTAGCATTCTCAACAAAGCGTTTCTTCTGGTCTTTCGTTGATGATTACGGTCAGGACACTATTGTTGGTGACGACAACGAAGATGATAATTCACTTACAATTTGGGTTAACTGGGGACGCGACCAGGCACAAGTTTTACAAGCTTTGATTGAAAGAAAATTTACACCTAAGACTGGAATTAAGGTTAACTTAAAACTCGTTAACGCAACTATTATTCAGGCAGTGCTATCAGGTAAGGGTCCTGACTGCGTATTACAGCACGCAAGAACTGAGCCTGTAAATCTTGCAATGCGTGGTGTATTATATGACTTGACAAAATTTGATGATTATGAGCAAGTGTTGGAGAGATTCCAAGAAGGCGCAGATATTCCCTATTGGTATAAAGGCGGTCTTTACGGATTGCCCGATACTCAATCCTTCTATGTTCTCTTCTACCGCAAGGATATACTTGAAGAGTTTGGAATAGAAGTTCCAAAAACATGGGAAGAATTTGATTTGGCAGCAAAATTACTTATGCGTAATAATATGAATGTTTGTATGCCAAGTGCTTCTAATCCCAACGCTGCTTTGGCAAGCGGTGTTACTACTGCAGGCTTATTCCCGTCCTTGTTATTACAACATGGATTAGATTTATATACCGAAGATGGTAGTTCAACTACTATGTTGGGTTCGGGCTCGGCCGAAGTATTCGAAAAGTGGACAGATTATTATACTAAACTTAAAGTACCGAAGACTATGGATTTCTACAACCGTTTCCGCACAGGTACAACACCTTTAGGTATTAGCACATATAACCTTTACACAACCTTAAAGGTTGCGGCACCTGAAATTGACGGTTTATGGGGTATGACAAAAATCCCAGGTACCATTAGGGAAGATGGTACGATTTCTCATGCATCCGTTGGTAACGGTACAGCTTGTTCAATTTTGAAAATGGCTGCTGATAACGGTAGGGAAGACGAAGCTTGGGAATTCCTTAAATGGTGGACTGATGATGATACACAACTTCAGTACTCAAATGATGTTGAAACAATCTTGGGTCCTGCAGGCCGTGTAGCTGTTTCTAATAAAAATGCTTTAGCAAATCTAACTTGGGATGACGGCGCTTTAGAAGCTTTAGAAGATGCCCGTAACACTGTTACTGAAATTCCTGAGTACCCTGGTAGCTATTATGTTCAGCGTTCCATTTATCAAGCATATTGGAATATTGTTGAAAACGGTAAGAACACAAAAGATATGATGATGAAGTTCGGTACCGAAGCTAACAATGAAATTGCAAGAAAGTGGAAGCAATACACTAATAGAGGATAATTTATTAAATTTGGAATGAGGCGAAAACTTTGAAAAAAAGCCCGAACTTAATTAAGGAAAAACTGAAGAGCGATGACTTTGCCTTTTATGTGTTTATGGCACCCTTTATGCTCGCTTTTCTGTTGTTCACAGTTGTACCCATAGTTTCGTCAATGGTACTTAGCTTCTTTGACTATGATATGGTTTCAACTCCCATTTGGATTGGTTTAGAAAATTACATAAGAATGTTTACCGCTGATGAACTTTTCTTTAAGGTTCTTGCTAACTCTTTGAAGTTCGGTATTTTAGTAGGTCCGGGCGGTTACTTGTTGGCATTCCTGCTTGCGTGGATGATTAATGAATTTCCGCGTGCTATTCGAGTTCTTTTAACCTTTATATTCTACGTTCCTTCGCTTGTTGGTAACGCACTTTATATATTCCAGGTTATGTTCTCTGGTGACAGCTATGCTTATATCAATAACCTACTTATAAGCTTTGGTTTCATAACCGAACCTATTCAATGGTTCCAAGACCCAACATATAACTTCGTACTCATTGTTGGTATTCAGCTTTGGATGAGTATGGGTGTTTCGTTCCTTGCTAATATCGCAGGTCTTCAAAATGTTAATTCTGAGCTTTATGAAGCAGGTGCGATTGACGGTATCAGAACAAGATGGCATGAATTGTGGTACATCACAATGCCTTCTATGAAGACAATCCTTTTGTTCAGTGCAGTTATGCAGATTCAAACAGCATTCTCAATGGGTGCTTTACAGACAACACTTGCGGGTTACCCCAGTGTTAATAACTCACTTGATACATTGGTACAGTATATTGGTGACGTTGGTACCACCCGTTATGAAATGGGTTATGCTGCAGCATTATCAGTATTCCTATTTGCGCTTATTATTGTCTTCCGTTACTTGATTAGTGCTTTGCTTAATCTTGTAGGTAAGAGTGATCATTAATTTGCGTAGTACTGTTTTAAATTGAAAAGTTAGGAGTTGTAAATATTGGCTAAGGGTGCGCAGTATAGAAAATTTACCCGTTCAACTGCCGGTAATATCGGATATTTTACAATACTCATATTGTTTGGCTTGTTTACGGTGTTCCCGTTATTCTATTGTATTATTACTTCATTAAAACCTTTGGACGAATTGCTTATATTCCCTCCAAGATTCTGGGTTGCACGTCCTACATTTGATAACTATAGAGTTTTACCTGCATTATTAAGTAACTTGGAAATTCCGCTTTCAAGATATGTTTTCAACAGCTTGCTTATTGCGATTGCTACAACGGTTGCTTCAATTATTGTAGGTTCAATGGCAGCCTTTACATTTTCAAAATCAAAAATTAAGGGTGCAAAGTTCAGCTTTAGTTTAATTACCACAATGATGCTTTATAACGCAGCAACACTTGCTGTTCCGCAGTATCTTATTTTCTCAATATTGGGCATCATTGATACATATTGGGTATATATTCTTCCTTCATTGGCAGGCACAGTAAACTGCTTCCTTATGAAACAGTTTATGGATGCGAGTGTTAATGATTCATTGCTTGAAGCAGCTCGTATTGACGGCGCTGGCGTATTCAGCATGTATTGGAAGATAGTTATGCCGATTATGAAGCCTGCTATAATGACAGTTTTACTGTTCTCGTTCCAGGCAATGTGGTCGGTAGTACCGGGCGGTACTATATTCAGCGAAGAACTGAAAACATTACCGTATGTTATGAGTTCAGTTGCTGCAGGCGGTATTGCACGTTCTGGTAGCTCAATGGCGATCACCGTTATTTTGATGCTTCCGCCTATTTTGGTATTCGTTGTTACACAAAGTAACGTTTTAGAAACTATGGGTAGTTCCGGTATTAAGGAATAAACTGACTATGAGAGGAAGGTTAAACAGATTGTTAAAGAAAATCATAGCGAGTATTGTTCTAATTTTTGTTGTATTCGGAGCAACCTTTGTAGCATCTGCTGAGTCTGAAAGCTATATAAAGGTAGATATTCCCGGCGGTGTACAGGAACAGCGTCTTTCAAAAGAAATGTATACTGCTGTTGCTGAAATTAATGCCAATACTTTTGGCATGGATAAAGCTTTTAAAGGTATTACTGATATTTATTATACCGAAAACAGCGGAATATTGCTCTTATGCGGCGATAATTCAAGACTTATTAAAATAAGTAAAGATTATAAAACGGCTGAAGAAATTGCTGTTGTTAATGCAGCGGGTGAGCCGTATGATTTCACAGGCGCACGCGGTATTTATTCTGACGGTAATGGCGGAATTTATATTTCAGATACAATAAATTCCAGAATTTTGATTTTGGGAATGGATGGTATTGTAACAAATGTTATTGAAACCCCAAAATCTGATTTATTGCCTGAGGATTTCCACTTCCAGCCTACATCCATAGCTAAAGACCAACACGGTTATACGTATATCTTATCTTTAGGTTGTTACTATGGTGCATTAACCTATACGCCCGAATATGAATTTATGGGCTTTTACGGTCCTAACACAGTTAAAAGCTCTGCTTTAGATACACTTTCATATTTGTGGGACAGATTAACAGGCACAGATGAAAAGAAGGATTATTCGGTTAAAACATTACCTTATTCATTTAGTGACTTTTCGTTTGATACAAATGGATTTATGGTAACCACAACTTCTGCTACGAACGGTGGTACATTTGGTGCCGTTGACGAGGTTGGACAGCTTAAAAAAATCAGCCATAACGGTGCTAACATCCTTTATAAAAGAACTTTACAGGGTGAAACAGAATCTTCATCTACTATTAACTTTTTAGAGCCTGATGTTCTCTATGGTGCAGCAGGTCAAAGTATTGACTCTATTGCAACAAGTGACGACGGTTATATCTTCGCGCTTGATACAGGACACGGCAGAATTTATATTTATGATGCAGAATGTAACCTGATGTCTGCTTTTGGTGGCGGTATTGCTGCCGGTGACCAGTTAGGCATCTTTAATAACCCCGTTTCAATTACACTAAACGGTACGGATTTGTTGGTTGCAGATATTGACAGCAACTCGTTTACTGTTTTCGAGTCTACTGAATACGGTAACCTTATCCGCAAGGCACAGTCCCTCTATTTAAAGGGCGACTATGATCAAGCAGGAGAAATGTGGAAAGAAGTACTTTCCGAAAACAGAAACTGCCAGCTTGCATATCGTGGTCTTGCAATGGTTTATTATAATAAGGGCGATCTTGATAAGGCTTTAGAAATGGCCGAAATAGCTTGCGACTATGCAGTTTACGATTTAGCTTGGAATAAGATAATATCACAGTTTATTGCAAAATATTTTGCTTGGATAGCACTCGTTGTAGTTTTAATAGTTGTGGGAATCATTTTCCTTGTGCGCTATTTCAAAAAGAACGATAAGAAGTTGATTACAAATCCGAAATTGAAGCTTTTGTTCCAGGCTCCGTTCCATCCGTTTAATAGCTTCGATGAATTGAAGTATAAGAAGATGGGCTCTTGGAAGATAGCTATTGTATTAACGGTTTTATTCTACATAGCTTCGGTTCTTAATGTAACTTCAACCGGTTTCTTGTTCTCTAATACATTACTTAGAAATTACAATTCGTTATTTACGCTTTTTGCTACGATTGGCTTGGTTTTACTTTGGTCGGTATGCAACTGGCTTGTATGCTCAATGTTCGACGGTAAGGGTTCATTCAAGGATGTTTATGTTTCTACCACTTATTGTTTGTTACCTTGGATTATTTTCCTTTTCTTAAAGGTTGTTTTAACAAACTTCTTACCATTGGCAACCGCAGGACTTATTGGCGGTATTGAAACTGTAATTTTAATCTACACCTTCTTTATGTTGGCTATTGCAATGATTAAGGTACACGATTATGATTTCTTCAAATTCCTTTTGACAGGTATTGTTATTCTGTTCTTTATGATTTTGGTTGTATTCGTAATCTTAATGTGCGGTATCCTTGCAGAGCAGTTTATTTCCTTTATTGCAGATATTTATGAAGAAGTTGTTTATAGATAACGGGTATTTGGTACTCTTAATTTAAAGGATTGGTGATGCAAATGAAGATTAGCAAAAAGCAAATACTTCGCGTTTTAGCTTTTGTTATGGCACTTTGCCTGATATGTGTTAGTTTTACCGGATGCGGTGAAACAGCAGTTAAAAATGCGTACAGAAGTATTGGCGAGGTTAATATAGAGTCTCAAGTACTGGCTTCAAATTCGAATTATGAATTACAGTGGGACAGTGACGCTAAAGCGGTTTTGTATAAAAATATAGACGGCACATATTGGTCTGATATATTTTATCAAGCTTATTTAGACGGCAGTATTGGAACAGGCGGTAAAAGTCCGATTTCGATTACTGTTTTTGACACAAAAACACTTGACTGGACTATAATTAACAGTGATGCGGAAATGGGCACAGCTGGCAATATTGTTTGTAAGAAGATTGACGGTGGTATCCGTGTTACATATTTCTTTGACACATATAAGATTGCAGTTCCCATTGATTATATCCTCAAAGACGACCATATTAATGTGAGCATCGACACTTCTAAGATTTTGGAAGATGGCACCGATTATAAGTTGGTTTCGGTTTCATTGGCGCAAAACATTTGTGGTCTTAAGAATACAGATGAAAACGCATTTTTGGTTGTTCCTTCAGGTAACGGTGCTTTGATGAGCGCTAAGGAAACTGCTAAGGGAACCTTGTCTTATGAAGCTCCTGTTTATGGCAGAGATGTTGCATCACGAGTTCCTATGTCACGCAAAGAGGATCAGGAAGCACGTCTTCCTATCTTCGGTTCATATAACAGCTCAAAAGGTATGCTTGGAATAATTGAAGAGGGTGAAGGCTCCGCAGTTATTAAAGCAGAGGCTGCTAATAACAGATCTGGTTATTCCAATGTATATGTTGATATGTATGTTCGCGGTTATGATTCATTTATGTATGAATATTATGGTCAGAATGAATGGAAAGTAACCAAGCGTGTTAACGACGATATTTCAGGCCAAAAGCTTTCTGTAGCATATTATCCTTTGTATGGTGAAGATGCTGATTATAGCGGTATGGCAAAAAAATACCGTTCTTACCTTATAGAAAAGGGCGAGCTTAAGAAGAGTGACACCAATACATCGCCCTATAGCGTAACGTTTTTAGGCGGTACAAATACCACTCAGTCCTTCTTTGGTATTCCGTATCAAAGAATCGACGCCCTTACAACCTTCTCACAGGCTAAGACAATACTTGAACAGCTTAAAGCTGATAACGGTATTTTACCTGAGGTAAGACTTTTAGGTTATAGTGATAATGGTTTGCGAGCTGGTTCTATTGCAGGCGGAAGCAAGTATTCTTCAGTTTACGGTAGTAAAAAGGAGCTTAAAGCTTTAAGCGAATTATGTAAGGATACAAACCTTTTCCTTGATTTTGATATTGTAAATTATACAAAATCTGGCAATGGATTTTCTTTAAGTTCAGATGTTGCGAAGACTGCTATTATGTATGATGCAGAAAACTTCCCGACAACACCTACCAGAAAAAATGATGAGAGTAACGCGTATTATATCCTCGGAAGAGATAGCCTTGTAAAAGCAGGCGCTAAGGCTCTTAAAAAGGCTGACAAGTATTCTGCAAAGGCTGTAAGCTTCTCTTCTTTGGGTGCAAATGCTTATTCTGATTATAATGATAATAAATACATTAACCGTAATGGCATTGAAGAAGACGCTTCAAAAATCATCTCTTCGGCTAAAAAAGACGGTTATGTAACAGCTGTGGCAGATGCCAATTCATATGCTGCGTGTGCGGCCGATATCTTGTTCGACATAACATCAACCTCGGGCGATTACGATGCGTTTGAATATGATATTCCCTTGTATCAAATGATTTTCCATTCATATAAGCCGATGTATTCTGAGGCTGTTAACACCTCAAGTAGCTATGAAAAATCGGTTGCAAAAGCAGTTGCATACGGTATGGGTGTGAGCTATTATTTGACTGACGGTTATGTTGATAAATCAGATGATTTGGACGAATATAAGCTTTATGCCACAATTTATGAAGACAACGCAGAGAAAATTAATAACACATTGGTACAAGACGGCTTTATGAAACAGTATTCTGCAGTTGCAGATGCGGCTTTGGTTGATTATGAGCTTATCGACGGTGCTGTTGCAAAGTCTGTATTTGAAAATGGCGTTGTAATTTACACAAATCTTTCTTCTAAGGCAGCACAGAGCCCTGTGGGCGAGCTTAAGCCTTACGAATATATAATAGGTTAGGAGGGACAATATGGCAAAGAAACGCATTAAAAGCTTGGAAAGTGTGCGCAACCGTGCAGGTTATACCTTCGTGGCACACTGGGCAATAGGTTTGCTCTTGTTCTTTATTGTCCCGCTCTGCAGTTCTATTTGGTATGCATTTAATAAGGTTACAATCGAGCCTGGAAAAATTGTAACAGATTTTGTCGGTTTAGATTATTTCAAAAATTTGATTACAGTTGATCCTGATTATGTAAATAATCTTCGTGATTCAATCGGTATGATGTTTTATTCACTCCCGATTATCATCGCATTGAGTCTTATTTTAGCAGTTTTGCTTAATCAGAAGTTTAAGGGAAGAACCGTTTTTAGAATAATATTCTTCCTGCCAATTATTATTGCAAACTCGGTTGTAATGACTCAGCTTAACAGTGAAATTGTAACATTGCCTTTGTTCTCTTCGGGTACAGGCGGAGATAGCATTATAAACTATGCTGAAATTATTTCAGGACTTGGTATTCCCGAACAGATTTCCCCGATTTTAACTTTCTTGCTTTCAAATACTATTAATCTTATCTGGAAGTGTGGCGTACAGACAATTTTGTTCCTTGCAGGTCTTCAAAGTATTTCTGCTTCAATGTATGAGGTTTCAAAAATTGAGGGCGCTAATAAGTGGGAAGAATTCTGGCTTATAACTGTTCCGAGTCTTCGTCACATCATTTCACTTGTAATGATTTACACAATGATTGAATTATTCGTCAGTATGGATAATGCGCTTGTAGCTACTGCTTATGATAAGATGCTTTCTAACGATTTCGGCAACAGCTCGGCAATGCTTTGGATTTACTTCCTGATAGTATTAGTTTTAATAGGAACAGTATACATTTTATATCAGCGTTTCTGCATTAAAAAGTGGGAATAAATATCAATTAGATATTTCTTATATTTTTACTATAATAATGCGAAAAGGAGATTTTTATGAAAACAAGAATTTACAAAGCGCTTAGTATTTTGCTTGCGTTAATGGTTGTTTTCTCGGCATGCGCCTGTGTTTTAGGAACAGTGGCTGCAGCTGCAAAGCAACCAGCATACAGTGTTGGTGGAGCAGGAGATCCTCTTGTTACTATTGACGATGCAATAATAAAGGCTATTAGTGACGGACACGATTCATCTGATAAAACTGTTACTGTTAATATAGCAAGTAAAGAGGCTTTATGGTCTGCAAATGATGCAGTTACAGCTCATAAATTTAAACTTGTTGTAACATCGGGCGATCGTAAAACGGTTGTAAAATCAGCTTCTGGCAAGAGTTTGACTTTGGGCGGACCTACCGAGTTTGGCAAAGTGACAATTAAAACAGATAATGGTTTTAGATTTAATGATTTTGATGTTAAGACAAGTGTTGATACTGTTGTTGAGAATACAGGCGGATGGATTGTTTTAGGTGATAATGGTACCACTACAAACACCGCTCAAAGTGTTGAAATAAACCGCTTGTTTGTCGGCAAAACTGTTTTCCTTGGCAATATAAATGCAGAAAAAACATATAATGCGGATATTAATATTACATATTCAGACAATGGTACCGATAATACCAGAACGCAAACCTTTGCTTTTGGTGGTGGTAAAAAAGCAACCTATAATAAGAATGTCAATTTTAATCTCAAATACAAGACTGCATTTAACGGTAAAGGATATAGTTACACCTTTGGAAAAGATAGTGCAGTTCAGATTATCAACTCATCTGGCACAACACCCACGGGTATTAACGATATTAACGCACCTAAAAAGTATATTCTTAATAACGAGTCAGGATATAATAACTTACTTGGCTTTACTGAAGAAACAGGTAAATTTACTGTTAATATTGCCGATGTATCGCATAAAATAATTATAAAGGATAGCAGTAACGCAATCGTTAAAGAATTAGTATACGGTCATAAAGAGTTCACACTTTCTGAGGACGGTGAATACACCGTTTCTTTAGAGAGAGGACCTTTAACACACCAATATTATGTAGGTACAGGTGACGGTGTGACTGCGCCGGAAGGTCATCAGCTTTATGCAACCGTTAAAGAGGCTGTAAAAGCCGCTAATAAGCAAAGTGGTATAATACCAAAAGATACGGTTCAAGTTAATATTCTTGGCACTGAGTCTGTTTTTTGGTCTGCTGATGATAAAGAGGCAATGGAATCACACAAATTCACTCTTAGGGTAACCTCAGAAAACGGTGCAGTGGTTACTACTTATGATAAAGATAAAGATGGTAATCCAAACCCCAGAAATATGACATTAGGCGGTCCTACTGAGTTTGGGAATATCATATTAGAAACTTGCACGTTTAAAAATGGTGATAATGAATACGGTAAGGATTTACGCCTTAACGATAATGATGTAACCTTTAGTAAAGATACAGTTGTTAATATTAAAAACGGCGGAAACATTACTTTAGGTCTCAATTCGGAAGTGCTTTCAGAGAGTCAGGATATTATAATTAATACTAAGTTATTAAAATTATTTATGTCTAATTATAATGATACTGCTAAAACCTATACTAAGGGTATAAACATAACTTTCGATCATTCACCGTCTTCTCCAACATTTTATTTCGGCTCTCCGGCAGGCTCAGCAACAAAGACTGTATATAATAATTTAATAAATGTAAATATCAAAGCTGCTACGCAGGTTACATTTGCATCTTCAAATAAAAATAAAGCATACAGTTTTGGTTCTGATTTTGCAATTCAGATCATTAACTCTTCAGCTAAGGCTTTAAAAGCTGATAGTGATGCTCTTGCCGAAATCCCTAATGAGAGTAAGATTATCATTAACGACTTTTCTCGCGAAGCAAATCTTATAGAGGCTACTGAAACCAAGGGAGAATTTCTGATAAATTACAGCGAGCTTGACAAGGTAATCGTAACTGACGAAAACGGACAAAAGATTTCTCTTGACGGCAATTATCTTAAAGTTGGCGCTGGTGTATACAATGTAGAAATTAATAGACATGCCAGAGAAGTTTCTTATTATGTAAGTCCTGACGGCGAAATCGTCGAAGAAGGCAAGGGTTCTGACGATTTAGGCACAAAGGAAAATCCTGTTAGGTCTTTTGCGGACGTAACAAGATTGATTGCGCGCGACAGACTGTCGGCGAAGGATACTGCAAAGGTATATTTTGAGGCTGGCAAAGAAAATTATTGGTGCAATACTAATTTTGAGTTCCCTGATAATAGCGCTTTCAAAACTCCTATTGAAACAAATAAAGATTCTCTTATACCTTATACTTGTGAGGTAATTATAGATTCTACAAGCGCTGGTACGTCAGCTACACTTTCAAATGGAACACACATCGAATTACCTGGTGATATAATTGTTAAAAACGTTACGTTATCAGCAAAGTATGCTGATGCTTATCTGTTTTTCAACCATCACAATGTTGAGTTTGATGAAAACTCAGTAATGAATGTTCCTTATGCGACTATTGGTCTCAGAGGCAACTCTCCCGACACAATTGATGAGGATATTCAAATTACTATAGATGGACAGTTTAATGCTAAATTAATACGACTTTCTTCTCAGTACGGTACATCAAGTGGCGCTCCCGCAAATTATAACGGCAATATTACTCTTTATATCAACAATAACGATGCTAACGCTATTTTTGTGTTAGGTTCAAAAGAAGATGATTCTCCGCGAACCTTTACATATAACGGTAATGTTAACATTCAAATTTTAAAAGCTAAAACTGTTAGCTTTGCAAAATCTGCTGATAAACATACCGTTAATATAAACGGTTCAATGCAATTCTTAATTGACAATGATTTGCTGTTACCTTATTCTGTGAAGTCTAATTTTGTAAACCTTGCAGGCGATAAGGGATGGTATATCATAAATGACGCTTCTGAAGATGAGTTTGTTAAGTTTACTGATGTTACAGGTGGATTTAATTTTACCAGTGGCAAGACAGCTTATATTCGTCAGCCGGGAGCAGAGGAACATTTTGCCGTAACAAATGAAGGCTTTGCAGTATTGCCAAGTGGAGAGTATAGAGTTTCTGACTCTGCAATTCCGTTCTTTGAGCCTGAAGCCTCTCATAAAATGCTTTATTATCGCACATCGGGCGGTGGACATATACTTACCTCTCTTTCGAAGGTGCAAACCGGAAAAACCTATATTTTTGAGTATAGTATTTATTGCTCACAATATGAAGACAGTACTCCATTTATCTCTCATAAGGACAGTAATATTAAAAAGATTGCAGATCCAGAAATCATTTCTGAAGAGAAGATTGGTAACTACTACAGAATAAAATGTAAGGCTACAATCCCTGAAGATTATAAGGTGGAGGATACTGCAACAAAAGGCTATCGACCGGGTGACTGGGCATTCTTTGGTGTTAAATTAAGCGCGTTTTCTGAAGGTTATTTATTTGACCGCACTGTTTATGAGGTAGATGATACCACAAAGACAGATTTGATTAAAGCTAACCAAAACTTCCAAGACGGCCTTGATGAAGTTTTGCTTGACGATAGTAAAACGGGAGTATGGGGTGGCAATTGGACTTTCCCAAAAGGTCTTGTTAAATGGAGTAATAACGTGCAAGTGTTAGAGGTTGTAAACTTCAGTGAAGAAGCTATTGCAGAGCTTATCAGACTTTCTAACCCCAACGACGGTGAATGGTGGAAGGTTGAAGATATCGTTGAAGAAGAGGAAATTATAACTTATGCTTCGGCGAAGGGTGTCTTCAAGGACAACACCGGTAAAGCTGTTAAGAATGTTAAGATGTTATTGATATCTGAGGAGAATGAATATACTGCTACTACAAATTCAAAGGGCGAATTTAATTTCGGTAAAATTGTTACCGGTTTCTATGAGCTTTATGTTTTGAATGGCAGTGAAAAAATCTTCACAGGATTTAGTCAATATATTGCAGAGGATGACGAGGTAACATTCAATGTAACCTCAGACCTTACAAGTGCTCTCGATTATGAAACGATTGAGCCTGGTGATAATGTTGAAGAAATCTTACCAAGCGGAAACCTTTCAGGTACAGTTTACACACCTTACCTTGAAACAGTAGCTAATTTAAAGCTCTATTTAGAGGGTATTGGTGAAGTTACTACCGACGAAAACGGTAACTTTGCATTTGCAGATGTTCCTGTTGGTAAATATAAGCTTTATACTGTATTAGAAGACGGCTCTGAATATGTATTCAGAGAGGTTGACATTCAGGAAAATGTCGACTTAAAGGTTAAACTTAAGTACGACCCGCCAAAGCAGAGCGGTACTGACGAAGTAAACAATGGCTGGATTATCTGGGTAATTGTTGCTTCAGTTGTAGCTTTGGTTGTCGTTGCAGGCTTGGTTTTCTTCCTTGTTATCAAAAAGAAAAGAGCCGCATAAAATTTAATTAATTAAACGTATGCAAGCAGTCGCTTAAAGCGACTGCTTGTTTTTTTAAAATAAAAAGCAGTTTGTGATTTTAAGTTTTAAATTCTGAAAAATTAGTAGCGCTTGGCATTTTTACCAATAACTTATAAATCTTTTGCACAAAAGTTACAAAATGGTTAAAAAACATTAAAAACTTTTGACAAATGAGTAAAATTGCTTTATAATTTATTATGTATTAAAATCGCTCATTTTATATCCGTTTTAAAAAGAGCATGCTCTTTTTATTGCTTATCATATAAGCAATAAAATAATACTTTTGGCAATTAATCGACATGAGTTGATTTTGTAATATTTTAAATAATTTTGTTTTTGGAAAGGGAGATTTTATGAAAACAAAAATCTACAAACTGCTTAGTATTTTGCTTACAGTAGCAATTGTTTTTTCCACATGCATTTGTGCATTTGGAACAGTTTTTGCTGCTGAAACAAGTTCTAATCCAGTTTACTATGTCGCTTCGGTTGGTGATGATGACAGTAATGACCCCACCTCCTCCGATAGTCCGTTAGAAACTATCGAAGGTGCGGTTGATTATGCTATTCAAAAAGGCGGAATAACGAATGACCCCAATAATACTGTTGTTGTCAAAGTAAGAGACGCGAATGACACAGTTTGCTGGGATAACGGCGACGGGACAATAGGTAATAATTACAAATTCAACTTGGTTGTAACCTCTGATGTAGCTAGTGCTACAATCACTACTACCTCAGGTAAAAATTTGTTATTAAATGGTCCTACCGAGTTTGGAAATGTAACAATTGCTCCAGCAGGTACTAACATAGATTTTAGATTCTATGATTATGATATAAAATTTGGTGAAAATACCAAGTTTAGCAATATTTACTCTGTTACAACAAGTAGCGGTGAGGGCACAATGGATACGGATCAGTATATTGAACTTAACACCGTAATACCTGGTGAAAACTTATATATTGGTGGTCCCAACACTAAGACATATAATGGTGATATTTATATTACCTATAATAATGCTGATGCAGCTGAAAATCAAGAATTCGCATTCGGTCGCTATAGTAGTAATGTTTCAACCTTTAATAATAATGTAAACTTTGATATCAAAGCTGGTAAGGCAGAATTCCGTTCTTATAGCAATCCTGTCTTCACTGACGAGAGCGCGATTCAAATTATCAATTCTTCAGGCAATGCTCTCGTATGGAATAATGATAACGGTACTGAGGCTTACAATGCGACTAAGTGGATTTTAAACAACACAACAACACAATATAAAGATGCCCTTTCATTTACAGAAACTGCAGGTAAATATGTTGTAAATCCTGGTTACAGCGTTACTGCAACTAAAGATAACATAACCTTTGGTAACACAGAGGATGAAGGTCAAATGATTCTTGACCTTACTGGCGAAACTGCAGGAGCAGGTACATATAATCTTACCATTACAAAACCCGAAACAGTTGAATATTATGTAAGCGACAGTGAAGGTTCAGATACAAACAACGGTGAAACCGAGGCTACAGCACTTAAGACTATTGAAGGTGTAGTAGTTGAAGCTATTGAGGATGGCTACGGCGAAGAAGACACCATTATAGCTAATGTAACAAATGGTGAAACTGTTGCTTGGGCACCTTCAAATGCTACTCTCAACGGTACTACAGGTCATAAATTTAAGGTTGTTATAACTTCTGAAACAGGTGCTACAGTTGTACCTGCCCAAAACGATGATGGAACACCTAAAAACGACATTATTTTAGGCGGACCTACAGAGTTTGGAAACGTAACAATAAATGCACAAAACAAGACTTTCAGATGGAACCATAAGGATGTAAAGTTCGGCAAAGGTACTGCGATTAATGCTGCAATAGGTCAGGTTATGATCGGTGCAGCTGAGCAAGAGTTAACAAATGCTTTGAATATTGAATTTGAAAACGGATTCAAAGCAAATAGCAATATTCAGCTTGCAAGCTTCAGCGGAAGTTCCACATATAAGGATATTAACATTACCTACGGCAGTGAAAGCGCAACCGAGCAGAAATTTGCGTTTGGTCGATCTGGTGGCGCACCACAAACCTTTAATGGCAATGTTAACTTTAATGTTAAATCAGGTGGTATAACCTTTACTACTGAAGGCTTCTCCACACCTACATTTGGTGCTGATGCAGCTGTTCAGATTATTAAGGCAGAGGGTGCAACTGCAAGTAATACAGATTTCCTTGCAAGTAAAACTGATTTGTGGATTATTAACAATAACACAGGCAATGCCGATGCCCTTAAATTCACAGGTGATAAAGGTAAATATAATGTAAATGTAGATACCTCTGCGTATGATGTTATTGTTAAAGACAGTGAGGAAAACAAAGTAGCCGATGCTTATGCCGACGGTTTGATTACACTTACAACATCAGGCACATATACTGTTGAATTTGAAAGAAAGCCTGAATATTACGTAAGTGCCAGCGGTGATGACACTAATGGAAACGGTACAAAATCTAAGCCGTATGCAACCATTAACGGCGCTGCTGCTGCAGCTATTGATAATGGCTATAAAGCAGGCGATAAGGTTACAGTAAAAATTATTGGAACCGACACTGTTAAGTGGGCGCCTAAGTATGGAACACTTTGCCATCCTGAAAGTCACGAGTTTACTCTTGTTATTACTTCAAATGATAGCAATCAAAAAGCAACCATTAAAACCTATACTAATGAGGGTAATAACGACCTTGCGTTAGGCGGACCTACTGAGTTTGAAAATGTA
>JAZQGI010000016.1:0-19094 GCA_045539955.1 Acutalibacteraceae bacterium
CGAAAAAGAAGAACGCTGGCTCCCCATTATCCCTTGCTCAAGAAGTTTGACAATATATGGCTTCAATGAGAATTATCAGTCAATAGAAGAAAAAGGCATGGCGGTCATCTTTGAAAGCGAAAAATCAGTAATGCAATGCAACAGTTTTGGCTGTCATATTGCTCTCGCTACATCGGGTTGTCATATTTCTGATACTCAGGCCAAACACATCAAGTCGATGTTTCTTCCAAAAATAATTCTTGCTTATGACGAGGGTTTGAGCGAAGAAGATATTATTGCTGAAGCCGAGAAATTAAAAATGGATAATCAAATATATAAAAACCAAGTTGGTTACATATATGACCGAGAACATAAATATCTGCCTGAAGGTAGCAAAGCAAGTCCTTCAGATTTAGGTAAAGAAGTATTTTCCAAACTAGTAAAGGAGTGCGTTGTTTGGCTTTAAAGATTACAGATAAAATGCAACAAGTTGCCGCGGATATTCTTACGAGATTATATTTTGTAAACGATATTGATGAAGTTATTAAAATTGTTAAAGAAATGGAAGAGAAGTACGAATTGTGTGACGACCCATTTACTCATACACCTTGTACAACCAAAGAATATTACGAGAATGCAAAAGAGTATGAAAGACAGGTTATGGAAGAAAGGTTTGGATATTATGAATAAAGGTAAATCTGGTCGTTGGAAAGGTGCTGGATTAGGAATGTATTATTGCTCTCTTTGTTTGTGCGAAAGAGGCAATCTTGAACTAACAGAGGAATGTCCAGAATGTCACGCACAATTAGATATTCCAAACGATGTTTTGTTACTTCAAGAATTGGAAAATACATTCGAATAAAATAACCATTTGATAGGAGGAAGTAAATATCGGACAAAGAGAATTAGACCCAAGATTAAAAGAATTATTTGATAAAGGCGTAAATGTTTACAGTATTTCAAAATTAAATACAATAAACAACTGTTCTTATGAAGCATTTTTAACATACAAAGAACACCTCAAAGGCGATAATAATATTTATGGCGTATTAGGAACTAAAATACATGATACGCTTGAGGAGATTGTAAACGGCAAAAATACAACAGATGTTTTGCCGGGCGTTCTTAAATCAGAACTTGAAGATTTAGAAATGCTTGATTTAAACTTCCCTAAAGACAGACAGGGTGGAGATTCTATAAGAGATAGTTGGGTTGCTGATATGAGTCATTTTTGTAGCAACTTTACTCCGCCGAAAGGTAAGTTTGAAACTGAACAATTTGTTTTATATAAGGTTAATGACGATAGATATGTTCAAGGATTTATTGACTTAATTCGTAAGAATGCAGACGGAACAATTTCTATTTATGACTGGAAAACAAGCTCGCAGTTTTCAAATGCTGATTTGCAACACCATGGACGACAATTGGTTTTTTATGCACTCGCAAAACAGCAAGAAGGATTTCAAGTAAAAGAAGTTGCTTGGATAATGTTAAAGTATTGCGAAATCACTTTTTTAGGTAAAGCACGTAAAACCTCAAAAGAAAAGACAACCTTAACTAAAGTAGTTAATAGAGGCAAAATAGTTAAAGAATTAAAATCATATATCGAACAAGATTTAACTGACTTAGGTTACGATGAAGTTGACATTGAAATCATGTTAGACACTGCCTTAAAGAATAACGAAATACCACAAGAGGTTAAAGATAAATACACAATTAAACCGTATGTAAGAAAATATGATTTAACACAAGAGAACATTGACGAAACACTTGAATACATAAATAAGATAGCAGATAAATTTGAAAGCGAAGAAGAATGGAAACCGAGAGAGTTTACAAGATTAACTAAAACAGGAAAAGAGTCTGAGGATACTTTCTATTGTAACACGCTCTGCAACTATAGAAAGAAGTGTAAGTTTATAAAAGATTTTAACGAAAAGAAAGATAAGACAAAAACTGAAGATTCAGATTTATTTTAGGAGATGTTAAATGCAAAATTATCATAAACATACTTGTTTTTCCAACATATTCGTCCCCGATAGTGCGGCAACCTATGAAGATTACGCAAAAAGGGCGGTAGAGCTTGGTCATAAAATAATATCTTCAGTTGAGCATGGTTGGCAATCAAATTATTGGAGAGCATACGAAGCTGCCAAAAAACACAACTTAAAGTTTGTTTTTGGAACAGAGGCATATTGGGTTAGGGATAGAATTAAAGAATATCCAGAACTTGATAAAGACGGCAATCAAAAAACAAATAAAGACGGTTCTATAAAAACCGTAAGGGATAGACAGAATCGACATATCGTAATATTGGCAAGAAACGAGAACGGAAGACAAGCAATCAACGATATTCTTTCAGAAGCAAATATTACTGGTTATTATTTTAGGCCTCGTGTTGATTTAGAACTACTGTTGTCTCTCCCAGCAAATGATGTATTTATTACAACTGCTTGTATAGCGTTTCGAGGCAAAGAAGATGCAGATGACGTAATTTTAAAATTACACGAACATTTTGGCGATAACTTTATGCTTGAAATTCAAAACCATTTAACAGAAGAGCAAGTCAATTGGAATAAACATTTGCTTGAATTATCGCAAAAACATGGCATAGAGATGATTGTTGGTCTTGACTCTCATTATATATATCCTGAAGATTCTGCTTTAAGAGATTATATTCTCGCCGCTAAAGGTCTTCATTACGAAGACGAAGATGGTTGGTTTATGGATTATCCTGATGATGAAACTGTAATGCAGAGATTTTTAGAGCAAGGTGTATTTACCAAAGAACAAATTCAAAGAGCAATGGATAATACGGATGTTTGTCTCGAATTTGAAGATTATGACGATAACATTATATTTCAGCCGGTGATTAAACTTCCGACATTATATCCAGACAAAACAAAGGAAGAAAAGGATAAAATTTATAGTCGTTTCATCACTTCGAAATTCAAAGAATATATGAAAGATATTCCTAAAGAAGAATATGATAAATATTTTGAAGGGGTAAAAAGCGAAGTTCAAACCTACAAGGATACTGGAATGGTTGATTATCCTTTAATTGACTACGAAATCGTTAAGAGAGCAGTTGAAAAAGGTGGCCTAATTACCGATACAGGAAGAGGTTCGGCGGTTGGTTATTTTACAAATACTCTTTGTGGTTTTTCAAAAGTAGATAGATTTACCTCAGCCATAAAACTATACCCAGAAAGATTTATTAGTACAAGTCGAATACTCGAATCTAATAGTCTCCCTGATATTGACTTAAATGTAGGCAATGTAGAAATCTTTGAAGAGGCACAAGCAGAAATTATGGGAGAAGAACACACTGCTCCTATGATAGCGTTTGGCACTCTGAAGAAAAAATCTGCTTTTAAACTTTATGCTAAAGCTAAAGGAATGGACTTCGAATTAGCGAATGAAATTTCAGACCAGATAGGTAAGTACGACGAAGCATTAAAGTATGCCGATGATGATGAAAAAGACGACATTGATATTAAAGACTATGTTGATGAAAAATATCATTCGTATTTGGAAGAGTCAGAGCCTTATTGGGGTATTGTGTCCGATAAGAAAAAAGCACCTTCAGCGTACTTGCTATATCAAGGCAACATTCGTAAAGAAATAGGATTAGTTAAATGTAAAAGTGAATCAACAAAGAAAGAAGTCATAACAACTGTTATGGACGGAGCAGTTGCAGAAAACTATAAATTTCTTAAGAATGACTTGCTGAAAGTTGATGTTGTATTATTGATTGCCAAAGTTTTTGACCGCATTGGTATTGAACATTTTAATGTTAATAAACTCTTACAGTTGATTAAAACAGACAATAAAGTTTGGGACTTATATGCAAATGGCCATACTCTTTGTTTAAATCAGGTGGAAAAAGAATCTACAACAAAGAAAGTAAAAAAATATAAGCCACACAACGTTTCAGAGTTATCGGCGTTTATAGCAGCCATTCGTCCCGGCTTTAAATCAATGTATAAAACATTTGAAAGCAGAGTTGATTTTAGTTACGACATTCCTGCTTTTGATAACATTTTGCGAACTGAAGAACTTCCTTACTCATATATGATTTTCCAAGAGCAAGTTATGAACACATTAAACTATGCTGGTTTCCCAATTGACCAATGTTATGGAATTATTAAAGCGATTGCTAAAAAACATCCAGAAAAAGTTAGACCTTTAAAATCTCAATTCATCGACGGTTTTGCGAAGCGCATTATCGAAGATGACGGAATGGATAAAGATTCTGCATACGAAGCATCACAAAAAGTTTGGACAATCATAAACGATAACTGTGCTTATGGATTCAACTCAGCACACGCTTACTGTATGGCGCTTGACTCTTTATATCAAGCTTGGCAAAAAGCTAATTATCCGTTTGAATTTTACGAAGTAGTTTTACAGCACTATTCTGATAAAGGCAACAAAGATAAAGTTGCTTTGTTAAAACAGGAAATGACAAAAGCCTTTGGTATACAAGAAGGCGAGTTTAAATGGGGTAACGATAACCGTAGATTTGTAGCAGATAAAGAAAAATCTGTAATCTATCCTTCGTTGCTTTCATTAAAAGGATTAAGTCAAAAAAGTGCAGATGATTTATATGCTCTTTCTCAAAAGAAAACATATGATAATTTTTATGGATTATTTAAAGACTTGAAAAAAGTGAAAAGTATTAATTCTGGTAAAATTTCAACCTTAGTTCAAATTGGATATTTCAAAGACTTTGGAAGTATCGGTAAAATTGAGAAATTCTTAAAATGCTGTGACGATTTAGAGGGAAGGTCTCAGTTTTCTAAAACAAAAGTAGACAGTACTTATAAAAAATATATAGAAAAATATTCTGACCAAACCGAAAAACAATTTACACGCTTTGATTATGAATCTGCACTGAAGGAAATTTGGAACGATTTAGATGACGAAGAAGTTCCATTAAACAAAAGACTTAAATACGAACTTGATTGCTTAGGATATGTTAAGACTGTAAACGGTAACATTAAACCAGAGTATGCTTTCGTACAGGGCTATGAGTGTAAATTCAAAAATCCCAAATTAACCCTTTATCGTATTTGTAATGGTGATATTGACGTTGTAAAAGTTAAACGAGCACAATATGATGCATCACCAATTGAAGTAGGTGACATCATAAAAACCATTGAATGTTCCAACGAAGGAATTTGGCGACATGAGGGTAAGGACGAGAACGGTAAAGATATTTGGAAACAAGATAAAAACGACCTTGAAACAATACTTAAAAAATGGACTTTTGTGAGGTGATTTATTGCTAAATAAATTCAAATATACTGATAAAGAAATTGATGAATTAGTGAAATCTATTGTTGTGCTTGTAGATACAAGAGAAAAGGAAAATCAACACATATTAGATTATTTTGATAAAAAAGGTATCAAATACAAGAAAAGAGCTTTAGAGTATGCAGACTACTCATTTATGATTCCAGAAAACGAAGCATTGAATATACCAAGAGATTTGTATTTTGATAAAGAATGTGTTGTTGAACGAAAGGGAAGTCTTGAAGAACTTTCAGGGAACTTAACTAAAGAGCGAGATAGGCTAGAAAAGGAATTATCTCTTGCTCCACAAACTAAGGTTTTATTGATTGAAAATGGCAATTATGCCGATGTGGTAAGTGGGAACTATAATTCACAGTATAACAAAAAATCTTATTGGGCTTCTCTTCACTCATTTCACTTCAAATACAATTTGCCAATAATGTTTATGCCGGACAATAAATACTCAGGTGTTTTTATAAGAGGATACTTCACTTACTATTTAAAAGATTATTTAAGATAAGGAGAATTTAATGACAAAGACTGAAATCTTTGCAAAAGAAATTGAATACATACAAAACGACGATATTAAAAGTTTTCTTGCACTTGCAATAAATAATTTACCAGACTACTTCTTTGAGGTGGCGGCCTCAAGTACGGGTAAATATCATCCCCAGTATGCTTTGGGTGACGGTGGGTTAGTACGACACACTAAAGCAGCCGCAAGATTCGCAAACCATCTACTGGGCATTGAGCAGTTTAAAAATCAGTTTACTGACAGAGAAAGAGATTTAATTATTGTTGCAATTATCCTTCATGATGGTTGGAAACATGGAGAAAATGGTGGAGCTTTTACGACATTTGAGCATCCTGTAGTTTGTGCGGAGTGGGTTAAGAATGCAGAAACATTAAAGGGCTTCATAAACGAAGATGAATTAAATATGGTTTCTAATGCAATCGCTTCACATATGGGCGAATGGAATACAAATAAAAGAAGTTCAACAACTCTACCGAAACCAAGCGATAAAATAGGAAAGTTTGTACATATGTGCGACTATCT
This sequence comes from Acutalibacteraceae bacterium, assembly GCA_045539955.1. Taxonomy (GTDB): domain Bacteria; phylum Bacillota; class Clostridia; order Oscillospirales; family Acutalibacteraceae; genus UBA737. The sequence continues at coordinate 6,335 of JAZQGI010000016.1, forward strand.
TGCAAGTCGAAAGGACATCGAAGTTTTATTTGACGACGAAGAACAGGCTCCGCCTATTGATATAAACACATATACACTTCCTTTTGGAAAGCACAAAGGCGAAACATTGGTGCAGATTGCAGAATCAGACCCGTCTTATATTGCTTGGGCTAAAGAGAATATGAATAAAGAACCAATTAAATCATTGCTTAAACAGTTAGGAGATTAAAATACGGAAAAGATTAACAGAATAAAAGAATTAACCGAGCTTTTAAATAATGCTCGTAATGAATATTACAATAACTCAAATTCACCTATGAGCGACTACGAATACGATGAACTTTTTGACGAGCTAAAAAAATTGGAGAGTGAAACCAACTTTAAGTTGGCTAACTCTCCGACAATGACAGTTGGATTTGACGTTGTAGATAAATTAAATAAAGTAAAACACAATCACCCAATGCTTTCGCTTGATAAGACTAAAAGCATTGATGAAGTGCAAAAGTTTATTGGAGACAAACATATCCTCACAATGCTCAAAATGGACGGACTAACTATCAGTGTTAAGTATTCTGAGGGTAAGTTGGTATCTGCCGAAACACGTGGTAATGGAACTGAAGGAGAAGATGTAACTCATAATGCTTTGGTTTTCACAAACTTGCCACAAAACATTTCATATAGAGGTGATTTGGTAGTTGACGGCGAAGCAATCATTACATACGAAGATTTTGAAAAGATAAATGCAAATCTTCCTGAAGGTGAGAAATATAAAAATCCTCGCAATCTCGTAAGTGGTTCTGTACGTCAGCTTGATAGTGGAATTGCTGCACAGCGACACATTCAGTTTATTGCTTGGAAACTTGTTAGCGGATATGATAACAACTCCTTCAGCGAAAGACTTAATTGGTTAGAAACACTTGGTTTCACGGTTGTTCCTCGTCTTGATAGATTTGACGAAAGAAGTATTAACTTCCTTAAGATAATTGCAGATAAGTATAGTTACCCTATTGACGGACTTGTAGTTTCTTTTGATGACGTGAACTATCTTGAATCGCTCGGCGCAACAAGCCATCACTTAAGAGGCCAATTAGCTTTCAAATTCTACGACGAAACTGCTACAACTATTCTAAGAGATATTGAATGGAATACAAGCCGTTCCGGTCTTGTAAATCCCATTGCAATTTTTGATGAAGTTGATATTAGCGGTAGTACAATCTCAAAGGCTACTTTACACAATCTTTCCTATATTAAATCATTAGAATTAGGCATTGGCGATGAAATAGAGATATATAAGGCCAATGACATTATACCTAAAGTTGCTAATAACTTAACTCGTACAAATTCGTATAAAAGACCACTTTTATGCAAATCTTGTGGAGCAGAATTGAAAATATGTAATACTAACGGTTCTGAAACCTTACATTGTTTTAACGAAGCATGCCCTGCAAAGATACTTGATAAGTTTGTTCATTTTGTTTCAAAGGACGGAATGGACATACAAGGTCTATCAGAAGCTACTCTTGAAAAGTTTATTTCAAAGGGTTGGATAAATAAGTTCTCTGACATATATCGTTTAAGTCAATACAAAAAAGAAATTATAGACTTAGAGGGCTTTGGTTTAAAGTCTTGGGAGAGATTGTGGCAGAGTATTCAAGATAGTCGTAATACAACAATGGCTAAATTTATTTGTGCTCTTGGAATTCCGTTAGTAGGGAAGAATACCGCTAAAGAAATTGCCAAGTATTGCAAGATTAGCGATTTTGGTGAATTAGAAATAGATACAAGTAATTTATCCGTTTTTACACCTGCTGTCACAGGTTCTCTTAAAACATATAGAAAGAACTTTAATAACCATATAGAAATATCAGCACTTATATACGAATTAAACATTGCTAATGAACAAAAAGAGATTATAAATTCTCCGTTTACAGGCAAAACCATTGTGGTTACAGGTGCATTAAACTACTATACTCGAACAACTATTCAAGAAGAACTTGAACGACTTGGTGCAAATATGGGTAGTTCAGTGAGTAAAAAGACTGATTACCTCTTAACAAACGAGGAGTCTGGCTCAAGTAAATATAAGAAAGCCGTAGAACTCGGTATTAAGATAATTAATGAAGAAGAGTTTGAAAAGATGAAAGGATGATTATATCAGTATTTCAAAAATTAAAACAATAATTATAGTTATTACTTTGCTTACATCAATAATATTTGGTCAATTATGTATAGATAATTCTAAAGAATTAAGCATTGCACAAGATAATATTGTAGACCAAGCAATAGAGATAAATAAACTAACTAAAGAAGTTGCTCGTCTTAATGGTGATTTGGAAGTATTAAAAGCATATCTATTTGGCTATTGCGGTGAATTTGAAATTACATATTACGACAGTTGTTATGAGTGTTGCGGCAAAACTAATGGAATAACCGCAAGCGGAGCAAAAGTTCAAGAGGGTGTTACTGTGGCAGCAGATACCTCGGTAATTCCAATGGGAAGTAAAATATACATAGAAGGAATAGGTTGGAGAACCGTTCAAGATAGAGGTGGGGCAATCAAGGACAAAAAGCTTGATATTTATATTCCTGATTGTCACAATTCTCCTATGCCGTATAATAAACAAAAATTAAATGTATGGGTGGTATTAGAAGATGTGTGATATTTGCCGACAATCCAGTTGCCATCCGCAGTGTCCTAATTATAAATATCATAAAACAGGGACTTGTGGTAAATGCGGAGAAGATTTATATGAGGAATGTGAAATTTGGACTGATGACAATGGAAGTCGATTTTGTTCTAAAGATTGTGCAATAGACTTTTATGGAATTAAGGAGATGAATTATTGAAAGTTGAATTAACAAGAATTACAAAAGAGCCAATTCTTGCAATTGAAGAAGCAGCAAGCAATTGTTATAATAGTGAAGCAACTGGCGACGGAAAGATTATGAAGCATTGCATTAAATCAGGACACACAAGTGTTACTGAATTTTGTGACTTTACTTTCCATATTGAAGGAATCAGTAGAGCACTAAGTCATCAATTAGTAAGGCATCGTCTTGCAAGTTATGCTCAAAGAAGTCAAAGGTATTGTAATGAAGGTAACTTTGACTATGTTGTACCCAATTCAATCAAAAGTAATAAAGGTGCTTTTGAGGAGTACACAGAGTTGATGTATACTGTAACTGATATATATAGACTGTTACAAGAAATGGGTATCCCTAATGAAGATGCTCGTATGGTATTACCCAATGCTTGCACTACCTGTATTGAAGTTAAGATGAATCTAAGAGCACTTATGAACTTTATGAACGAGCGCTTGTGTTCTTGCGCACAAACTGAAATACGTGAAATGGCGACTAAAATGAGAGATGTGGTCATTAAGGAAATTCCTTTACTCGCAGACTACCTTGTACCTAAGTGTGAAAAATATGGTAAACAGTTTGGATTTTGTAATGAATCGAAATCTCGTAGTTGTGGTAGACATCCTCGGTTAGAAGAAATATTTGAAGATTATCATAATTATAATGATATGAAGGAGAATTAAATGCAGAAAACTAAAGGAATATATTTAATAGTCGGTAAGTCGGGTTCGGGAAAAACTACGCTTGTTGAAGCACTTAAAAAATATGGATATAGTTCAATAGAAAGTTATACTACAAGACCTAAGCGTTTTGAAAATGAAACAGGTCATACATTCGTAACTGAAGAAGAATTTGACCAATTAAAAGATATGTGCGCTTATGTAAAATATAATGGTTATAGATATTGTGCTACTTCAGAACAAGTTAATAATTCAACCTTATATGTAATTGACCCAGACGGTATAGAATATTTTAAAAAACATTATACTGGTAATAAAAAGGTATGTATTATTTATATTGATTGTCCTTGGTATACTCGGTTACATAGGATGTTAAAACGAGGAGACGGTTTAAAACAAGCATTAAACAAAATAAGCATCGACAGTCAGGTGTTTGCTTATTGTAAAAACAAAGTTAATTTTGTTATAGAAAACAAAAAACAAAAAAAGAGCAGTAAGTTTGTTAAAAAGTGTTATATCTTCGCTTGAAAATTATGGTGAATAAAATGAAAATTTTACTTGATTTTGACGAAGTAATAAATACGATGACACATCATTGGGTTCATACTTTAAACTGCGTGTATGGAACTTCTGTAGAATTTGAAGATGTTAATGAGTGGGATATGCAAAAAGCATTTCCTACTCTAACAGAGGATGAAATTTATAATCCACTACACCTTCAGACATTTTGGAACGGTGTCGAAATAATGTCCGGTGCTAAAGAGGGAATACAGAGGATTTTATCTGAAGGTCACGAAATATACATAGTTACTTCTGCACATCCCGATACAATTAAATGGAAAGCAGAATGGTTACAAAGAGAATTGCCCGAAATTCCTTGGTCACACGTTATTGTAGCTAATAATAAATCTCTTATAAAAGGTGATATTCTCGTAGACGACGGACTTCATAATTTATATAAGGGAAGTTATATAAAAGTGTTATTTGATAAGCCTTGGAATAGGAACGTGGACAAGAGCAAGTTGACTGATATTATTCATAGAGTTCATAATTGGGACGAAATAGTAAAATTAATCGAGGAGTTAAATAAAATTAAATGAAAAATGCGTTCAATGAAACGCTGAAGGATATTGACAACAATGAACCTATAATTTATAATACAAGTGATATACAACGAATTTTTAAGTGCGGGAAACAGCAAGCATATCAACTTATGAATACTAAAGGTTTTCCAAGTATAAGATTAAATTCAAAACTTATAGTTGAAAAAACTGCACTTTTACATTGGTTGAAAATGAATCAAGGAAAACAAATTTTAATGTAAATGTGTGTATAATGTGTGTATTATAAAATTTAGACCCTTTATTTTTGGCTTAGTTAAGCCATTCTTAGAGTAAACCTTATCTGCCTTCTAAGCAGAGGGTCGGGGGTTCGAATCCCTTTCAGCGTGCCAATTTAAAGAGAGAAATACCGAAGGTATTTCTCTCTTTAAATTTTTATATGGAGAAAGGGATTCGAACAAGGAGGGAGCGAAGCGGAAGAAAACAACCTAAATGGTTGTTTTCGCCGACGTGGCAACGAGCGGTAGCGAGGCGATAGGCGCGGGAGCGCCGAGACAAAATCCCTTTCAGCGTGCCAATTAGAAAGGAATCGGTCCAAAGGACTGGTTCCTTTTTGATTTTGTATAATGGAGAAATGGATTCGAACAAGGAAACAAAAAATCCCTCTTGACAAATTTATATAAATACTGTATCATTGTATTAATCGAATAATACAGCGTGAGGTGGTAAAGTGACATTTGTATTTGACAATAACATACCGATTTATGTTCAGCTTGTTGAACAAATAAAAATACATATAATCTCAGGTCGGCTTTCGGCGGGGGAACGTTTGCCATCGGTAAGAGAATTAGCTTTGCAAACCAAGGTTAACCCAAACACAATGCAAAAAGCCCTTATAGAGCTTGAAGAAATGGGGCTTATTTTCACCGAGCGCACAAACGGAAAATTTGTCACAGAAAATCAAGCGCTTATTGAAAAGTATAAAAAAGAATATGCCGATGCACTGTCGAAAAGATTTATTGAGGCGATGGGCAATATCGGTTTTGATGGTATGTCAGCAATTAAATATCTTGAGAATATGGGAGGAAATGAATAATGGAATTGCTTAAATGCGTTGATTTGTGTAAAAATTACGGAAGAAAAAAAGTTTTAAAAAATATCAATTTAACAATACCCAGAGGAAAGATTATCGGTCTTCTCGGCAAAAACGGAACAGGTAAAACCACTCTTATAAAGCTTATAAATGACCTTTTGACCGCAACTTCGGGCGAAGTGCTTGTAAACGGTAAAAAGGTGGGAGTTGACAGTAAAGCGGTTATATCTTACTTGCCTGAGCGCACATACCTTGATAGGAGTATGACAATCGAAAAGGTTATAAAATATTTCGAGGAATTTTATGATAATTTCGATCCCGAAAAGGCGAGAAAACTTCTCGAAGACTTGGGACTTTCGCCAGATTTAAAGATTTCAAAAATGAGCAAAGGTATGCAAGAGAAGCTTCAATTGGTGCTTGTTATGAGCAGAAAAGCCGAGCTTTATATTCTTGATGAGCCTTTGGGCGGTGTTGACCCCGCAACCCGTGACTATATTTTGGATACTATTTTAACTAATTTTGCGGATGGCGCTTCGGTTATAATTTCAACTCACTTGATAAGCGATATCGAGCGTATTTTAGATGAGGTTATTTTTATAAATGACGGTGAGATTGTGTTGCAGTCAGCTACCGATGAACTGCGAGTAAAAGAAAACGGCTCTATTGACGAAATTTTCAGGAGGATGTTCAAATGCTGAAAAAGTTAATGAAATATGATTTGCAATATATATTTAAGTTTTTGATAATTTTTTATAGCCTTGCGGCATTTTTCGGACTGCTCACGAGAATATTTTTCAGTTTCGAAAATTCCTTTGTGCTTGATATCTTAGGTCAAATTACAACAGGTGCCACAATTTCAATGCTGTGCAGCACTTTGATAAACAATCTTATGAGAATGTGGGTGCGCTTTAAACATAATTTTTACGGCGATGAGTCATATCTTACCCATACACTCCCTGTAGAAAAACACACGCACTATTTTTCAAAGATTTTGACCTCGGCAATCACCCTTTTTACAAGCTTTTCGGTTATAGGCGCAGTGCTTCTTATAGCGTACTATTCAAAGGAAAATTTACTGTTTGTAAAAAATCTTTTACTGCCTGTGGCAGAGCTTTATGATAGTTCGGTTTTAACAATTTTACTGGTGCTTTTGTTTATACTGTTTTTGGAATTCCTCAATATACTTCAATGCGGTTTCACAGGAATTATAATAGGCCATAAAATGAATAACGCCAAAACAGGACTTTCGGTACTGTTTGGGTTTATAGCCTTTGGTATAACCCAAAGCTTTGTGCTTGTAGTAATGTTTTTTGTTGCACTTTTTAACGAAAATTTTATGAATTTATTTGTGACAAACGATATGATAAGTATTGACACTCTAAAGTCTGTGATATATATTGCTATTGCAGTTTATACCGTAGTGTCGGTTATACTGTGCTATGTTAATATCAAGCTCTTTAAAAAAGGTGTAAATGTGGATTAGTTTCAATTTAAAACACCCATTATAACTTCCAAAAGGTTATAACGGGTGTTTTTTATATTTCTTTAAGTTCGGATTCTAATTCATTGGCGAAATTTTTAAGCTCGTCTAAAATATCGGTTGTTGGCTGTGTGTAATAAAGACCAAGCGCAAATTTTGCCTTGCCGTTTATAAAAACAGGAACGGCAAAGGCATATTTTTTTCCAGGAACACTATAAATGACATATCCGTCATCCTTGATTTTATTTAGGTAAGCATTAAATTCACTGATACCTGAAAATCTTTTGGGCAAATTATAATATTCTAAATATGCTTCTCGGCGGTAATCTTCTAAATGCGAAAGCAACATAAGACCAGTAGCCGAACCGACAGCACCTGCATTTGCACCTAAAACCGAACGGTTAGAACCGTCAGCACCAATTTCTATAATAGAGTGGCGCACATAATTTTTTAAGGTTGATATTGCTACATGCGCTTTTGTTTTTTTGTGTATTTCTTTGGCTTTTTTAATAAGGATATCAATAACCGCATTGTCAATATTAAGTCGGTTTGATAGGGCGTAGCTCATTACACCAAGCTTGTAACCTCGTACAGTATCTTTTTCTAAGTATTTTGTATCACATAGTTCTTTTAAAATACCTGCAATAGTGGATTTTGGAATATCACAAAGTTGGGAGAGTTCATTAAGAGTGAAAATTTCTTTGTTGCTTTGTGACATAATTTCAAGTATATTGAGTGCTTTATGCAAGACTTTTATCATAAAAAAACCTCATTTGTTCGATAATGTCGTAATAATATCATAAATATTCGAAAATGTCAATATTTTTAACAAAAAAACACTTGACAAGCAACCGACCTTAATATATAATCTCCACGGCAAAAAAAGAGCGTTTTTGTTCGACATTGCTGAATGAATTTATATCTAAGGAGTAAATGAAAAATGTCAGTATTTAATAGGCTTATCCCCATTCCGCAAAAGGTTCAACTTAAAGACGGTACATATAAGTTAAAAGAAAAAACCGTTAAGACTAATTTTGACGCAACCAAAGATTTTAAATATCTTTTAGGTGAACTTGGTCTTCCAATGGCACAAACTTGTGAATGCAAATCGGATTATTTGAAAATGGTTATAGGGGCGTGCTCTATTACAGGCACCACAGCGCCCGATAATAAGGAGGGTTATACCCTAACACTGTGTGAGAATGGCGCAGAAATCACTGCCAATACTAAAGAGGGCATTGCTTTTGGCCTTAAAACTTTAATAAAGTTAAATGAATTGGGCGAGGAAATTCCTCAAGCGGTTATTACCGATTATCCCAATTTGGCCTTCAGGGGAGTTCATTTGTGTATTTTTAATCCCGATGATGGCACCGAAAAGGAAGATACAGGCTTCGAATCTACAATGAATGTCGTTAGAACTGCCGCTATGACAGGTTATAACACTGTTTGTGTGGAATTTTGGGGAATGTTCCCAAATCCGAGAAGAGAGTACGCATATTGGCCAAAGGCATATACAATGGAGCAGGTTAAAGCATTGGTTTCCTTTATTAAGGACGATTTATATATGGAAGCATTTCCTTGCCAAAACCTTACAAGTCATGCGGGTTGGTCAAGAATAGATTCCCGTAAGCATGTTGTGTTGGATAGGCGCCCCGACTTGCGCAAAATGTGGATTCCTGGCGGTTGGTGTTTTGCTACCGAAAATCCAGATACAAAAGAGTATTTAAAAGATATTATGGAAGAATTGATTATCGCTTTTAGAAACCCAAAATACTTCCATATTTCTACCGATAAGGCTTTCGGTTTCGGCTCAACCGAGGCTGACAGGACACGCCCTGCCGATGTTTTATTTATGAGTCATGTAACCTGGCTTAATACTTTCTTACAGGAAAAAGGCATAACCCCTGTTATGTGGAATGATATGATTTATTCTTCGACCGATTCGCTGTTTTGGAAAATGGATAAAAAGATGGCTGACTATTTGCCAAATAATATTTTGATGAATGTTTGGACACATAACGACCCAGGTGAATATTGGCCTGACGCTGAATTCTTTGAAGAAAGAGGCTTTAAAACAGTTTATTCGCCGTTTATGAATGAAAGCTCTATTAAGCATATGATTGAAATTGCCAACAAGGCTAAAAATGCTCAAGGATTATTACAAACAACTTGGTTTTGCCCGATTTCCGCATTACCTTTTGTTGCTTTAAGCGGCGGTATGCAATGGAACTATGTAAGACCGACTGATTCTGATATTAAAACCGCTGTTGATACTTGGTATAAGTAAATTCAGTTAAAAATTTATTATTATTCTTATTAATATGCACCCCAATTTGATACTTTTGGGGTGCATATTATTTTATTTGAAATGTTACAATACTGTTTCTTGTATGGGGATTTTTCATATGATAAAATGAAAATGAAAGAAATATAGGGAGGCGTAATACTATGAAACAAAAAATCAGGAGGCTTTTAAATATTATCACGGTTGTAGCTTTGTCGGTTATGGTTTTGGCAAGCAATTTTTTGATTGTTACGGCTCAAACTCAAAAAATTGATGAAGTTAATGTAACTGTTTCAATTCCAAAAGTTGGCGAAACTGATAATACTGTTAAGTTTACTGCAAGTGATACGCGATATACAGTGTCACTTCGTAGTGAAAGCACTTGGGTAGAAGCGGATATGGTTACCCCCGTAACCGAGTTCATAAAGGGTGATGAGTATGCCGCCACATTTGAGGTGACTGCGGCGGCAGGGTATGAGCTGAGCGCGGATACAATTGTTAAGGTTAACGGTTCGCAGGAAAGCGTTGATTTGTTAGGCGGTAACAATTTACCTGCGAATATATTTGATTTTAAAATTTCGCCTGAATTTTTTGGCACAGTTTATCAAATTGTATTAAATAATGTTCCGAACGGTGAAGTTGGAGAAGCTGCCTCAAAATATACTTATAACGGTGAAAATTATAGTGCCGTGGGCATTTGGCAAAAATACGACTATAAAACTCAGCAATATACCGATATGCAGGACGGTATAAAGTTTGAAAACGGCCAAGTTTATAGGTTGGCGCTTTCTATAAAGCCTAATATTGGATACGTGTTGGATCCTAATGCATCCTTAGAAATCAATGGTGAATTTTATAATATGGATACCGGTAATTCATCGGGAACGGCTGATATTTCGGTGAGTTATGCTAAAATGATAGATGTGATAGATATAGCGGAGGAAGAAATACCCAAAGCTGTCGTTGGCGAAGAATTTAAAGAATCGGATGCAAAGATTATCAAAAACACAGAGGCTTATACAGTTTCAGGTTATTGGTGCTATATTGATGATTACGGTACCGAAATGAAAAACGGAACTTTTGAAAAGGGAAAAGCTTATAATTTTGTTCTTGAAGCTACCGCTAAAGAAGGTTATTCTTTTTCAGAAAATTTTTCGCTGATAGTTGGTGAAGAATATCATTGGGTTGAAACGTCCAATCCTGTCGCTGTAAAATCTTCGATTAGGACATCTTTTGCCGATGTTATAAAAGAGATTAAACTTTTAGATCTTGAGAAAGCAGAAATTGGGGCTACAATCAAAAAAGGACCATTTGATATTAAGGTTCCGTCCGACGCTAAATATAAAGCAGAGGCTTGTTGGTATGTATTTGAGGGAGGAATTCCTAAATATGTTGAGAACGGCACTTTTGAAAAAGGTAAGGCTTATCAGCTTTCGGTGGATATAAGCAATAGCGAGGGTTATGAATTCGCTGAAAATGTCATTGTAGAAGCCTATGGAATTAGGGAAAGAGTTTATTACAATGCGTATGATTATATTCATTATACCAGAGATTTTTCTTTCCGCAAGGTTATAGAAAAGGTTGAAATCAGCGGGTTTAAAGAGCCAAAGGTGAATGATAAAATTGTTTCAGACGGTCTTAAAACAGAGGCTAATGCTAATTATGAAATCGCCAATGCTGTTTGGAACAGTTTAGGAAATGCGCTTGGTACAAATGAAACTTTTGAAAAAGGAAAATTATATCATTTACAGGTTTCGCTTTTAGCAAAAGATGGATATGAATTCAGCGAGAATGTAGAAGTGTTTCTTAATGGAGAAAAAATACAGGCAGACGCTTTCGGAAGTGAATTATATTTCACAAAAGAAATTTCTTTCAAAGAGAAAATTGCTAAGATAGAAGTAAGCGGTCTTCCCGAAATGAAAATAGGAAATAAAGCAATAACAAATGTGAAAACACCAAATGATGCAAAATATGAAGTGTTGGCAAATTGGTTAGTTTGGAATGACAAACGGCAATGTTTTGAAGAATTTGACGGTATCTTTGAAAACGGCAATGTGTATTCTTTTAGACTTCATATACAACCAAAAGAAGAGTTTTGCTTCTCAGAAGATGAAACTCAATTCTTAATTGACGGTAAGATTAGTAAGGATGCTGATATTTATCCACCTTTTGCTTTGTACACAAAAGAGTACAGGACTAATCAAAAGGTGATAGAAAAAATCGAATTAAAGGTTGAAAAGTTCGTTGTAGGTAATCATGCAAGCATCGAGCCCCAAATCGAAATAGTAAGCGGAGAAGGTTTTACTGTAAGAGATGATATTAATTATCTTGGTTGGCTTGTTGGTGATATTGAAAATCACAGAAGTTTTAACGGATATTTTAGCAAAGATAATGATTATGGCGCGCAATTTAATATCCTGGCAGACGAGGGTAATGTCTTCTCTGAAGATTTGGTTGTTATAGTTAATGGAGTGACATTGCCTAAAGATGCCGTATCGGACGGTATTAAACAAAAGGATATCTGCTACTTCTTCAATATGAAGAACGTGGTCACAGCAGATAATGCCGAGAAGTCTGACACAGCTACGAAAGAAACCTTGTCGCCTGTAACTGAAGATATGGCATATATCAGCATAGTGCTTATACTTGCAGTTTTAAGTATGATTTGCGTTATTGGTTCTTATCATTTCTTGAAAAAGAAAAGTGAAAACTAAAATAAAACAATGATAGGCTATTAAAAAAACTGCCAAGGCGTTAACCTTGGCAGTTTTATTATTTGGTTAAATATTATTTACCGTAAAGTTCAACCAATTTTTCAAGATGAGCACGACGCTCTTTTGCAGCTTCGGCTGCCTTGTCGAACAATTCTTCTGCGCGTTCAGGGAATGAACGTGTGAGTGAAGAGTAACGAGCTTCGCCCATAATGAATTCCTTATAGTCTGCAGTAGCAGGCTTGCAGTCAACCGAGAACGGATTCTTGCCCTGAGCCTTGAGTGCGGGGTTGTAACGGAAGAGATCCCAATAACCGCAGTCAACAGCCTTCTTCATTTCGTTCTGGCAGTTAACCATACCACCCTTAATAGAGTGCATTTCGCAAGGTGAGTAAGCGATGATGATTGAAGGACCGTCATAAGCTTCAGCTTCCTTGATAGCCTTTAAGGTTTGGTTCATATCAGCGCCCATAGCGATTTGTGCTACATATACATAGCCGTAAGACATAGCGATTTCAGCAAGGCTCTTCTTAGCGATTGCTTTACCGGCAGCTGCGAACTGAGCAACCTGACCGATGTTAGAAGCCTTAGAAGCCTGACCGCCTGTGTT